>UQIB01000014.1 GCA_900541015.1 uncultured Collinsella sp.
TTGTCCTCCTTCTGGAGAACCAGAGCCTCGATGGGATCACCGAGTGCAACGATGTCTGCAGGGTTAGCGTCCTTGCGGATGGACAGCTCGCGGACCGGGATAACGCCCTCGGACTTGAATCCGATGTCAACGAGCACCTCGTCATGCTCGATCTTAACGACAGTGCCGTTAACGAGATCGCCCTCATCAAAGTCGGTAATCGTACCGTCGATGAGGTTGTTCATCTCCTCCTCATTGACATCGTCAAGAGAGAAAATGGACGAGTTCTGAATCTCACTCAAAGGTGGACCCCTTTCGAACTACGGGGCCCCGATTGCTAGGACCTACAGAAGGGTGCGACAAGCACACAACGTTTAGGAACACTCGGGAGCCGACAGATACTAATGTGACGCTTATGCAATCACGTTCGTATAGGTTACGGGGAAATGAGTTCGATTTCAAGCGTGAACTGCGATTTTTTACTCGTGTGGAGACTTTTTCGTAATCTTATGAACACACGTCTCCACAACTTGACGATAACCAGCCAGGCATTTGGCTTTAGGGTAAAGTATCCGGAGTCAACGACTCTAGATCAAATTTACGAGAAAGGTGCCCGCGTGCTCAAAGCAGTCGTTTTCGATATGGACGAGACGCTTCTTAGCATCAACCTCAACGCATTCATCCTTCGCTATTTTAAGGATGTCTCGTCGATGCTCGCGGATATCGGGCGACGCAGCCGCGGTGGCACGATGGCACGCCTGGGCACGATTCTGGTCGATCTCAACGCCAATCGTCGAAGCGGCACGGATAATCGCACCAATCTGGAGTTCTACCAAGAAGAGGTTGAGCGCCGGTGCGGCATTTGCCTCTCGGACCCGCTTATCTACGAGGCGTTTACCTACTACGACCGCGAAGTCCTGCCGCACAAGAACGATGACATGATCAATGCGAAAGCCATGCCGGGTGCGCACGCCGCGCTTCAGGCGGTACAGGACGCAGGGCTGCGCTGCGCGCTCTTCACCAACCCCAGCTTTCCTCAAGGCGCCATCGAGTGCCGCATGGGCTGGGGCGGCCTAGCCGACGCCCCCTTTGAACTCGTCACGCACATGGGAAACACCACCCGCTGCAAGCCCGATGCCACCTACTATCTAGAGCAGCTTCAGGTGATGGGACTCGAGCCGCACGAGGTCCTTATGGTGGGCAACGATCCCAAGCGCGACTTCCCCAGTCCCGCCTGCGGCATTCAAACTGCCTATGTTGGCCAGGGAAAACCCGGCCGAGCCACCTGGCGCGGAACCATGGAAGACTTCGCCCGCGACTTTAACGCCGTAGTAGAAGCCTTCTACGAGCACCAAATAGCCAACGAACTGTCTTAACAGACCTGGGTTTTGCCGATCATGATGTTGAGGATCTCGACGTCGGTATCTTTCATACCCACACGGCCCACGTAGCCCATGCTGGCGATTGTCTGCTCAACGGTATCCTGGATCAGGCCCTCGCCGGCGCGGAAGCCGCGACCCTGCATAGCCATATCGTGGCCCAGAATCGCCGCATCAACGGCAGCCGAGATCTTGGCGGCACAGCTCGCCTTGGCGCCGTCGCACACGATGCCGCCCACGTTGCCAAGCGTATTCGAGACCGTCGCGCCAATCTGTTCGCGCGTGCCACCGCACAGCCAGGTAATCGCAGCGCCAGCGCCGCACGTAGCGCAAATAGCACCGCAAAACGCCGAAAGCGCACCAATATAGCTCTTGATATGCACGGCGATAAGATCGGACAGCATCACGGCGCGCACCAGGCGCTCGTGGTCGCAACGCAGGTACTCGGCATACTCCATGACGGGCAATGCGCAGGTAATGCCCTGATTGCCCGAGCCGCACACAATGGCGACCGGCAGCGCGCAGCCGTTCATGCGAGCGTCGGATCCGGCGGCCGCACGGGCACGGGCACGGCAGGCGACGTCATCGGCACGAGCGCCCAGCAGCGTACGACCCACCTCGGCGCCCCAAGCGTGCGCAAGGCCCTCGGCACTGATCGCGCCATTCAGCTCAATCTGACGCTCAACGGCAGCGCGGGCGCCCTCAATGTCGCCGCCCTCGATAAAGTCGATGATGGTCTCGATCGACATGGGCGTATCGGCGTTATCTGCCGCCCGCTCGGCCACGACGCGCTCGGCGCAGGCGGCGCACTCCCCCGCCGACTTGCCGCATACCGGAATACCGTCGAGGGTATGGCACGTGACATTGGTGTGGTGGTCGGTAATCTCGACGACCGCGGTATGGCCCCCGGCCGTCGCAGTCACCTTGATGTAGAGGTTGGGCACACCCTCGACAAGCGACACATCGCAGTAGCCGGCGTCGGCGAGGAGCTCGGTCACGCGAGCACGGTCTTCATCGTCAACGCTCTCGAGCACCTCGAGCGCGCTCTTGGCGTCACCGCCCACGGCACCCAGCACGGCCGCCGCTTCAATACCGCGCATACCGCCCGAGTTGGGCACGGTCACGCTCTTAACGTTCTTGATGATATTGCCCGAGCATGCAACATCCATATGATCGGGTTCGCAACCGAGCGTCTGACTCGCCAGCGCCGCTGCATAGGCAACGGCAATGGGCTCGGTGCAGCCGAGTGCACAGACAAGTTCGCGGTTCAAAACATCGCAAAACGCGGCATCACGGATGGAATCGGTAGGCATAGGTATCTCCTGCTTGCATAACGGGCTGGGCTCTCAAAAAATGTTAGCTCCTTTATTTGATAACAATGCATCAAAAACCGCAACCATGGTTCCGGCGGACGGCGCTCAAGCGCAAACTGACGACATTCATTCACGAGAAGCCAGTCTTGTTGCCTGCTAAAGCGTTTGACCAAAAAACGCTCGAGCGTTTACGCAAAAGTCGCGCTATCATGCAGTCGAACGCGGTAAACACCTTTAGCATTTGCGCCGCACAGACCAGAGAGGAACCATCCATGAAGATCGGTATCGGTAACGACCACGCCGCCGTCGAGCTCAAGAACATCATCTCCGAGCACCTGAAGGAGCGCGGCTGCGAGGTCGTGAACTTTGGCACCGACACCTCCGAGAGCTTTGACTACCCCATCGCCGGCTACAAGGTGGGTAAGGCCGTTGCCAACGGCGACGTCGACCTGGGCATCCTCATCTGCGGCACTGGCGTCGGGATTAGCCTGGCTGCCAACAAGGTCGAGGGCGTACGCGCCGTCGTGTGCTCCGAGCCCTTCAGCGCCAAGCTCTCCCGCATGCACAACAATACCAACGTGCTCGCCTTTGGCGCCCGCGTCGTGGGCTCCGAGCTCGCCAAGATGATTGTCGACGAGTGGCTCGACGCCGAGTTTGAGGGCGGTCGTCACGAGCGTCGCGTTAACCTCCTCAACGAGATCGATCACACGCGCGGCCTTAAGATCGTCGACGAAGCCTAAACTATTCAGTGCCACAAGCTAACAGCAGGGGCCCGCTCGGAACACATGTCCGAGCGGGCCCCTTCATAGATTTTGGAATAAAAAGGGCGCCGCGGATGGAATTCCGCGGCGCCAAAGCCACACGCTAACAGCTTTAAGGAGTCAAAGCTGGTTTAGCCAAAGAAGCGCTTGATCTCGATCTCGGCGTTCTCCAGGCAATCGGAGCCGTGGATCACGTTGGCGTTGACATCGACGGCAAAGTCGCCGCGGATGGTACCAGGAGCAGCGTCAAGCGGATTAGTAGCGCCCATGAGGGTGCGCATCTTAGCAACAGCGGAGAGACCGGAAACAACCATCTTGACGACCGGACCGCTCGTCATAAAATCACAGAGACCGCCAAAGAAGGGCTTGTCGGCCAGATGGGCGTAGTGCTCCTCGACGGTAGCGCGCTCGAGCGTGGTCATCTCCATGCGCTCGATGACAAGGCCGCTGCGCTCAATGCGAGCAACAATCTCGCCGATTTTGCGATCGCGCACCGCGTCGGGCTTAATCATGATGAAGGTCTTCTCGATAGCCATAAGGTAGCCTTTCAAGTAGGTTCGCGCGTGCCCAAGTCCCATTCCGGCACCCGCCTGGACTGCATCGTAACAGAGTTTTAGCTGCAGTTAAACAAAAAGCTGTTAATTGAAACGTTGCAATTTATTGAAGCGTTCCATATGTGTCACTTCTGTTTCGAAGCTCGATTAGAGTACCATCCGACTGCCCATCAACCGCATCGAGCAGAGCAGACGGTCGGTTGCCGCCCGCGAACGTACCCCCTTCACAACCTGCCCAAAGGTCCTACAGAACTTCTCGACAAGCCCCTCCCCCATAGCAACAAAATACGGACGCCAACATCAGCAGGCGCCCGTAAAACAAAAACGATTTATCAATAAATGGACAATACGGCTTCAGCCAAACCTCTACTTTGCTCCGTGACCCATCTCGACGACCTTGGTCAACGATCCAAACACGCCTTCGTCGGCAACGAGTTGTGCCTCGGCACGCTGCAGCTGCACGGCAACGGCGGCAGGGGCGGTACCGCCCTCGGTCGTGCGCGCGGCGACAATCGACGAGATGTCGAGCGCCTCGGTAATGTCGTGCTCAAAGAGCGGGCTTGCCTCCTGGAACACCTCAAACGGCAGGTCCTCAAGATTGCAGTCACGCTTCTCACACATCAGGACCAAATGGCCCACCACGGCGTGTGCCTCGCGGAACGGCAGGCCACGCTTGGCCAGGTAATCGGCAACATCGGTGGCGGCAAGGTGCCCCACGCCGCACTCGCGCGCCATGGCATCCTCGTTGACGGTCCAAGTCGAAATCATACCGACCATAACCGACAGGCACTGCATGAGCGTATGGGCGGTATCGAGCGCGCCCTCCTTGTCCTCCTGCAAGTCCTTGTTATAAGCAAGCGGCAGGCCCTTCATGGTCACGAGCAGCTGCACCAGGTTGCCATACACACGGCCGCTCTTGCCGCGAATAAGCTCGGCAAAGTCGGGATTCTTCTTCTGCGGCATGATGGACGAGCCGGTGGAGTACGAGTCGGAAAGCGTGATAAAGCCAAATTCGGAGCTCGACCACAGCACAATCTCCTCGGAAAGACGCGACAGATGCATGGCCATGACGGAGCCGGCGTAATGCAGATCGAGCAGGAAATCGCGGTCGGAAACCGCATCGAGCGAGTTGGGAATCACACCCGCAAAGCCAAGTTCGGCAGCCGTCATCTGACGATCGAGCGGATAGCTCGTACCGGCAAGCGCGGCAGCACCCAGCGGGCAGTTGTCGGCGGCATCAAAGGCGACCTTCAGGCGTGTAAAGTCGCGCGCGAACATCCAGGAATACGCCAGCAGATGATGCGACAGCAGCACGGGCTGAGCATGCTGCATGTGCGTGTAGCCCGGCAGAATCACCTTGTCGTACTTCTTGGCCGCATCAACCAGCACATGACGCAGCCCAAGATTGGCCTCCATGAGCTCTTTGGCTAGCGCCTTGACGCCCAGGCGCGTATCGGTCGCCACCTGGTCGTTGCGCGAACGCCCGGTATGCAAGCGTTTACCGGCCTCGCCGATGCGGCGCGTCAGCTCGCTCTCGATGGACATATGAATGTCCTCATCGTTGATATCGAAGGTAAAGTTGCCGGCATCGATATCCTGTTCGATTCCGGTCAGGCCCTTGGCAATCGCCTGCTCGTCCTCGGCACTGATGATGCCCTGGGCCGCCAGCATTTTGGCATGCGCCTTAGAGCCGGCGATATCCTGCTTATAGAGATGTTTGTCGACCGGCAGCGACGCGCCAAACTCCTGCGTGACCTCGGCCACGCCTGCCTCAAAACGACCGCCCCAAAGAGCCATGGAACCGTCCCCTTTCTCCAAATACCAAAACAAGCGCCCAAAGCAATGCGCCATATCGCTAAAGCGATTTTTCAACCGCTAGTTTTACACATTCCCCACCGTGTGCGGTGCCATGTAGCTAATTTGCAAAGAAGTGACGCGCCATGCACTTGGCGCCCAACGTCTCCCTCCGGATGTTGCCCTGCGAACCATCGATCCAGGCCTTCAGGCTCATAGGGACGTCCTCGACCCTTGCAGCATCGAACTCGGGCGCGAGGGCAAGTAAAGCATGCGCGATAGCATTGAACATAATGGATACTCCTCATATATAGGCGCAGAGCCGCCAAATTGATAGAAGGAGCCCCGCCGGACAACCCCGGCGGGGCTCGGACTCAGCCACAGTCGCGGCATCATATATGCGGGCGGAACGTAGGGGCCACCGATGTTAAGAAGTGTCAGCAAGCATAACGAAAGGTAGGGACCCCGTGCGCCCGTTATGTATCACGCGGATGGGCCGCGCGGATACCAAGGGAAGGAGGCGCTAGGCCTGGGCGGCAGCAGAGCTGGGGCCCTGGACCTTTGCCCACGTCTTGAGCGACAGCGTATCGATCTCGATAAAGCCGGCGCTGGCCTTCTCGTCAAACGTGGTGTCGCGGTCGTAGGTAGCCAGGCCGTAGTCGTAGAGGCTGAAGGGACTCTTGCGGCCGACGACATGGCAGTTGCCCTTAAAGAACTTCAGACGGACAGTGCCGGTCACGAACTTCTGGGTATCGGCCATAAAGGCGTCGAGCGCGTTCTTGAGCGGGCTGTACCACTGGCCGTTGTACACGGCGGTGGCCCAATCCTGCTCGAGCTTGATCTTGGTCTTGAGCAGGTCGCCCTCGACGCAGATGTCCTCGAGCGCCTTGTGGGCGGTGATGAGCGTCAGGGCGCCGGGAACCTCATAGCACTCGCGGCTCTTGAGGCCCACCAGACGATCCTCGACCAGGTCAAGACGGCCAAAGCCGTTGTCGCCCGAAATCTTGTTGAGGGCGATGACGATCTCGGAGAGCTTCATCTTCTTGCCGTCGACGGCGACAGGCTTGCCGGCCTCAAACTCGATCTCGGTATAGGTCGGGGTGTCAGGCGTGTCCTCGGGGTTCTTGGTCATAACCCAAGCGTCATCGAGCGGCTCATTCCAAGGGTCCTCCAGGTGACCGCACTCGATGGCGCGACCCCACAGGTTGTCGTCGATGGAGTAGGGGTTGTCGTTGGCACCCTCGGGAACCGGCACGTTGTGGGCGTGGGCATAGGCGACCTCGTCGGGACGGCACTTCAGGTCCCACTCGCGAACCGGGGCGATAACCTTGAGCTCGGGGTCGAGGGCCTTGACGGCGGCCTCAAAACGGACCTGATCGTTACCTTTGCCAGTGCAGCCGTGGGCGACGTAGGTCGCGCCAAACTCGTGGGCGACCTCAACAAGCTTCTTGGCAAGCAGCGGGCGAGACAGGGCGGAGAGCAGCGGATACTTATTCTCGTACATGGAGTTTGCGGCGATGGCTTTGGTCAGGAACTCATCGGAGAACTCGTCGCGCAGGTCGAGCACCTGGCAATCGAGAACGCCCAGGTCGAGCGCCTTCTGCTTCTTGGCATCCAGTCCGGTCTCTTCCTGGCCCACGTTGCCGCAGACGCAAACGACATCGAGATTCTTCTCGTCCTGGAGCCACTTGACACATACGGATGTATCAAGACCACCGGAATATGCGAGAACGACTTTTTCCTTGCTCATGGCTGTTTCCTTTCGCCCTTGGTAGCTAGTTAGAACATCGGTCAGTTGCAAGTCATTTCAAGGTCATATACCGTGCAATATCAGGTTAAATAGCAAAAATCAGCACATACATGCCCTAGAAACATGCAGCAATGTCGTGCTAAAACCCAACGACCTCAAAATGACTCTGTTGAGGCAATTCGCCCCATGCGGACAGAGACGATTGTTATCGTCGTCGGGAAATTGCGCGCTGGCGTCGGATGGCATTGTCTGCAGTGGTGATGATCTTTACGAACTGCATCTGCCTCTCCTTTCACGTATCGCCGGGCGCAATTCAAATATCGTAAACGGTACCTTTTACTCGGTAAGCGGTTGTTTTTCCGTCTCCGTTTTCGATGGTCGCTATATTACGCTAAAGTGCCCGCAGCACAAGCGACAAATTCAAATTTCTGAAAAGTTTTTTCATTACTTTGTGAAGCGTGGTGCAAATACGCACCATTCCTGCGAAAATACGCTCGACTACTAGTTGATGGTTATAACGTCTGAAACAATCTCGAAACGAAAGGCGCTTTTTTATGCAAACTTACGAATCGGACGCCAACATCGGCAACATTAAGATTCTCGCCGTCGATATGGACAAGACGCTGCTGACCGACGAACGTGTGCTGCCCCAGGGTCTTGATGAGCGCCTGGACAAGCTCGCCGACGCCGGCATCGTATTCTGCCCCGCCAGCGGACGTCCCGCCCCCAAGCTCGAGGAGATGTTCGAGGGCATCAAGAACCGCCTCGCCTTTTGTCCCGACAACGGAGCGTGCGTGATCTATCGCGGCAGCTATATCTATAAGAGCAATATTGACGTGGAGCTGTATCAGCAGGTCTTGAACCGTGCCTCGGAGGATCCTCGCGCTGTCCCCGTCCTGTGCTGCTTCGACGAGTTCTACGTGCTTGCCCGCGACCATCAATACCACGACGAGATCAGCGTCTACTACAACACAATCAACTACGTCGACAGCTTTGAGGGCATTGATTTCGAGTCCAACAAGATTTCGGTCTTCTTCCCCGGCTACGACGCCGAGCCCGCTTTCCGCGAGACCTATAGCCCCGAGTTCTCGGACAAGCTCTACGTCACCAACGCCGGGCGCGAGTGGATCGACTTTATGAACCTGGGCGTCGACAAGGGCGCCGGCGTCGCGCACCTGTGCGAGCACCTGGGCATCGATATTGCCGATGCTGCCGCCGTGGGTGATACCTACAACGACATCCCCATGCTGGAGCGCGTCGGTCACAGCTTTATCGTGGACAACGCCGAGGAGCATATGAACGCGCACGCCAAGTGGCGCATTCCGAGCAACAACGACGGGGGCGTACTGACGCTCATCGACGCCATTTTGGCGGCTCGTTAACGTAACTTGTCGGACCTGGCCGGACGACGCGGGTAAGTTTTTCGTTCGGTCAGGTCCTGGGCTCGCTCGAAGAGCACATTTAGTGCTCTTCGGCTCGTGCGGAATCTACGAAAAACTTACCCGCGTCGCCCGGCCAGGTCCTGCGGTGACTTGCTTGCCGCCTAGATGGCGTCTTGGCGTCTAGATACTTGGCTGATTTTTTGAATGAAGGGGGCTCCTTGTTGGCAAGGAGCCCCCCTTCTGGTTTTGGCTACTTTGGAGTTGTGGGTGTACCCCTACTTGGCATCGGCCCAGGTTATGCCGGTGCTGGCTTCGGCAATGAGGGGTACGCGGAGGTCTACTACGTGCTCCATGACGTCGCGGACCATGGTGGTTAGGCGCTCGACTTCGTCGATGGGGCACTCAAAGTCCAGTTCGTCGTGCACTTGCAGGATCATGTGGGCGGCAAAGCCTTCCTCTTCCAGGCGGCGGCTTACGCGGGCCATCGCGATCTTGATGATGTCGGCGGCGGTTCCCTGCATGGGATGGTTCATGGCCGTGCGCTCGCCAAAGCCGCGGAGTTGCGGGTTTTTGGCCTTGAGCTCCGGAATATGACGACGGCGGCCGTACATGGTCTCGGCGTAGCCCGTCTGCTTGGCGCGTGCCACCACGTTGTCGAGGAACGTGCGCACGCCCGGGTAGGCCTCGTAGTAGCGGTCGATCATGTCGCGTGCCTCGGCCATCGAGATATGCAGCGACTGCGACAGGCCGTAGGCCTGCTGGCCATACACGATGCCAAAGTTCACGGCCTTGGCGCGACTGCGCAAGTCGGGCGTTACCTCGGACACCGGCACACCAAACACGCGCGCCGCCGTCTCGGCATGGAAGTCCTCGCCCTCGTTAAAGGCGCGCACCAGGTGCTCGTCACCCGAGAGATGTGCCAGCAGACGCAGCTCGATCTGCGAGTAGTCCACCGCCAAAAAGACGCTTCCCTCGCCTGCCGAAAACGCCGTCTTGACGGTACGACCCAGCTCCGAGCGCGTCGGGATGTTCTGCAGGTTCGGGTCGCTCGAGGACAGACGCCCCGTTGCCGTGATGGTCTGGTTGTACGTAGTGTGTACGCGACCGTCACCACGGCGTAGCGGGCCCAGCGTGTCCAGATAGGTGGACTTGATCTTAGACTTCTCACGCCAGTCCAAGATCAGACGCACGATTTCGTGGTCACGCGCAAGGTCGCTCAGCACCTTGGCGTTGGTCGAATAATAGCCGCGCTTAGTCTTCTTGAGGCCCTTGGTCGGAAGCCCCATCACATCAAAGAGCACGTGCGACAGCTGCATGGGACTGCCAATATTAAAGGTCTCGTCACCCGCCAGGTCGCGAATACTGCGCTCAACCTCGGTAATCTGGGTCGCCAGGCCCTCGGACAGACTGCGCAGGCGATCGGGGTCCACGAGCATGCCCGCGCGCTCCATCTTGGCAAGCACCGGCACGAGCGGCATCTCGATGCCATCGAACACGTTGGCGGCGTTCTCGCGGGCCATGCGGTCGCGCAGCGGTGCGACCAGCGCCAGCGTCAAGGCCGCCGTGCGAGCGGCGGGCGCCGGAGCGTCCTCACCGGCACCCCCTGCACCGCGCGCCGCAGGCAGCGCCATCTGCAGATACGTATCGGCCAGATATGCCTCATCGAACTCGGAGCGATCGGAATCCAGCAGATAGGCAGCGACAACGGTATCGAAGATACGCGTGGAATCGGCAGCGAGCGGATCCATGAGCTCGGGCTCAGAAGAATCGATGGGCGAAAGCTCGTGCAGCAGCGCCTTCGTATCCGGGCTCGCCACGCGGCCCTCCATAAACAGACGCGCGAGCACGCCGGCAATCACGCCGTGGACGAAGTTGAAGCCCTCAACCTCAGCCGCCGCACAGCTGTCGCCCTCCTCGAGCGCGAACAGGCCCTTAGACGTCGCCAACCACAGCGTGCGCGTCAGTCCAAAGAGCGCGCCCTCTTCCTTGTCGTCGTCCACCACGGCGGCGACCCACTCGCCGGCATCAATCGCGCGGGAGACCTCAGCCGCAACGGCACCAAGCGCGTCAGCATCGCCGGCGGCTGCGCGAACCATCGCAGGTATCTCAAACACACTGGAGGCAGCAGCAGCCCCGCCCTCGCCGCCGATCAGCGCCAAGAAACGGTTCTGCATGGCGGTGATACCAAGCGTGCCCAGCGCCGCGGAGACCTCGTCGGAAGAAAACGCCGGGAAGGACGTCGCCTCAAAGTCGAGCTCGACGGGCGCATCGGTGCGAATGGTTGCGACCTTGCGGCTCAGCAGTGCGTCGTCGATGTGTGCACGCAGGTTCTCGCCCATCTTGCCCTTGACCTCGTCGGCATGTGCGATGACTTCGTCCAAGCTGCCGTACTGTGCGATGAGCGCACTCGCCTTTTTGGGGCCGATGCCCGGTACGCCGGGAATGTTGTCCGACGTATCGCCCTTTAAACCGTAAAAATCGGGCACGAGTGCCGGCGTAATGCCGTGATACAGGTCGTCCACGCTCTCGGGCGTCATGATTGCCACGTCGGACAGGCCCTTTCGGGTCGAGACCACGTTGACGTGCTCGGTCACGAGTTGATACATGTCGCGGTCGCCGGTCACCAGCAGCATGTCGCAGCCGGCCTCTTCACCCAGGCGCGCCATGGTTCCCAGGATATCGTCGCCTTCCCAGCCCTCGGACTGCAGAATCGGCACGTTGAGCGCGGTGAGCAGCTCCTTAATCATCGGAAACTGCGCATGCAGATCGGGGTCCATGGGCGGGCGTTGCGCCTTATACTGCGGCAGCATCTCCATGCGCACGCGCGGTTTGCCCTTGTCAAACGCCACAACAACGCCGTCGGGATTAAAGGCGTCAATCATCTTGAGAAACATATTCAAAAAGCCAAAGATCGCGTTGGTGGGGCGACCGTCCGGCGCGTTCATGGTCGGCGGCACGGCGTGGAAGGCGCGGTGCATGAGCGAGTTGCCGTCGATAACGGCAAAAGTGCGGCGCTTGTCAGACATATTAAATACCTCGCTTTGGGCTGGGCACGGTTTGCTTACTCCAGTTTACACGCTCCCCGCCCCGCGGCCACCGCACATCAAGCTCCCCTGCCGCCGCGAGCCCGCGCGTGATACGATGGCTCACGGTACATCAACCAGCACGATCGATCCGAAAGGAGCCTGCGTCATGGAGCGTCCCTGCGCATGGAAAAAGTACACGCCACAGCAAGTCGAGGAGCTCGAGGAGCTTTGCCGCGGCTATAAGCAGTTTTTGAGCGAGAACAAGACCGAGCGCCTGTGCGTCAAGACCGGCATCAAGATGGCCGAGGAGGCGGGATACGTCGACCTGGAGACCGTGATCGCCGAAGGCCGCGAGCTCAAGGCAGGCGACAAGGTGTACGCCGCCAACCACGGCAAGGACCTTATGCTCGTCAACCTGGGCACCGCCCCGCTCGAGCAGGGCTTTAACATCCTGGGCGCCCACGTGGACTCGCCGCGCCTGGACCTTAAGCAGAATCCCGCCTTCGAGGCCGGCGACATGACCTACCTCGACACGCACTATTACGGCGGCGTCAAGAGCTACCACTGGGTAGCCTCCCCGCTCGCACTCGTGGGCGTCATCTGCAAAAAGGACGGTACCACCGTCGACATCAATATCGGCGACAAGGCGGACGACCCGGTCTTTACCATCTCCGACCTGCTGATCCACCTCTCGAGCGAGCAGATGTCCAAGCCTGCCAAGGACGCCGTCGATGCCGAGATCCTCGACGTGATCGTGGGCGGTCGTCCCGTCAAGTTCGATGAGGACGATAAGGACGCCCCCAAGGAGCCCGTCAAGCAGATGTTCCTGGACATCCTCAAGGAGCAGTACGACGTCGAGGAGGAGGACTTCCTCTCCGCCGAGATCGAGGTCGTGCCCGCCGGCCCCGCCCGCGACATGGGCCTCGACCGCTCCATGATCTTGGGCTATGGCCACGATGACCGCGTCTGTGCCTACCCCTCCATGCTCGCCCAGATCGACGTCGCCAACGTGGAGCGCACGAGCATCACGCTCATCGTCGACAAGGAGGAGATCGGCTCCGTGGGTGCCACCGGTATGACGAGCCGCTTCTTCGAGAACACCGTCGCCGAGATCATGACGCTCGCCGGCGAGAATAGCCCGCTGGCCCTGCGCCGTGCACTCGCCCGCAGCCGCATGCTCTCCTCTGACGTGTCCGCCGGCTTCGACCCGGGCTATGCCGGCAAGTTCGAGACCAAGAACGCGGCCTTTATGGGTCGCGGCCTGTGCTTTAACAAGTACACGGGCAGTCGCGGCAAGGGCGGCTCCAACGACGCCGATGCCGAGTACGTGGCCCTCATCCGCGACATCATGGACGAGGCGGGCGTGGACTTCCAGACCTGCGAGCTCGGTCGCGTCAACGCGGGCGGCGGCGGCACCATCGCCTACATCATGGCCAAGTACGGTATGAACGTCATCGACTCCGGCGTTGCCGTCCTGTCCATGCACGCCCTGTGGGAGGTCGCCAACAAGGCCGATATCTACGAGGCATATCGCGGTTACAAGGCCTTCCTCGAGCGCGCCTAACCAACCCTTCATCAGTTGCGGTGAAATACGGACTAAACTGGCCCATAAACGGCCAAAACAGACCGTATTCCACCGCAATTTCTTTTTTGGCAGAGGAGAGTTCATGCTGCAGGTCATCATTTCGCCCGCCAAGCAGATGCGCGCGGCCCAAGATGCTTTTGAAGTCCTGGGCATCCCACCCTTTGTGCGCGAGACGACTCGCCTCCACCGCGCACTGCTAGATATCGAGCGGAATGAAGGCAGCGGCGGCCTGCAGGCGCTGTGGAACGTGAGTGACAAACTGCTGGGACCTTGCCTCAACACACTGCATGAGTTCGGGCCCATCCTGAAAAGCGGCGATCTCGACAATCCCGCACTCGCCCGTCACCTCTCCCCTGCCGTCATGTCCTATCACGGCATTCAATACCAGAGCATGGCACCCGAGGTGATGGATTCCGCACAGCTCGCATGGCTGCAAGACCATCTGTGGATCCTCTCGGGCCTTTACGGATGCGTACGCCCCTTTCATGCCGTCGAACCGTATCGGCTGGAGATGGGCGCGAAGCTTGTCGTCGACGGTGCCCGAGACCTCTACGCATTTTGGAGCGATAAGCTCGCGCGGGCTATCGCCCCGGCAGGTTCAAACACCACGATCGTCAACCTCGCCAGCGTAGAGTATGCCAAAGCCGTTCTGCCCCACCTCGCGGGCGACGCCACAGCCGTCACGTGCCTCTTTGGCGAGGGTATCCGCAACGGGAAGCCCATCCAACGGTCGACCGCCAGCAAAAAGGCGCGCGGCTCCATGGTGCGGTGGATGGCAGAAAACAAGCTCGAGGATGCAAGCGAACTTACCGCATTCAACATCGGCTATCGACACATCCCCGAGCTTTCAGACAAAAACACCCTGGTTTTCATGAACGCGCAGGCACAATAGGCCCGCCGTTTCCAAACACCCCGCTATTCCGCCAGACCGTCGGCCTTAGCGATCTTGCTTGTCGAGCCATCTTGGTAGGTAACCTTAACGTGCTCCACCTCGGACGCCGCAACACCCGACGGAGGCTCAAGACGCCATTCCGTCAGGGCGATATCCATGGTCGTGGGCACATCTCCTTGATCTTTGAGCTTCACCGTGAGCGTTTTGAGCGTCGCATCATACGTCACGCGTTCGATTTCCTCACCAGGAATAGACCCACCACTCAGCTGCAACTGCACAAACTCATCGCACGGGTACCAATAATCGCCCGGAACGGCGAGCGTATTGGCATTACCGCCAGTACTCCTCACCGTCATAATCGGTAGGCTATCATCAGCCTCGAACTCCCATGCAGCGCCGCCGCGACCACCAAACGTCCAGATACAAAAGGCAATCACCAGCACGGCAAGCACCGCAAAACCAATCGCGACAAGGCCATGGTGCGCACGGCCCTCCTCGGCCGATACATCCCATCGTGTCTCTCGATACAAATGCTTGTCTTCCATGTTCGCCTCCCCACAGGCACGCTCGTTAGGCCAATCGTACCCATTCGAGCTATACTTGAGCCCACCACATAAACGGGGAGCTTGCAGGACAAGACGGCAGGCTGAGATTGGGTGCGCCCGCCCTGACCCGCAAACCTGATATGGGTAATGCCAACGAAGGGAGCCGTGCCAATGAGCGCACAGACCGAGCCCAAGCTCGTCACGCAAATCGACTTCGCCCGCGCCGGGCAAATCACGCCGCAGATGAAGGAGGTCGCCGAGCGCGAGCATCGTGACCCCGAGTACATCCGCGAGCGCGTGGCCGACGGCCGCATCGCCATTCCCGCCAACATCGTGCATATCAAAAAGGGCATGCGCGCCTTTGGTGTCGGCGAGGGCCTGTCCACCAAGGTCAACGTCAACCTGGGCATCTCGGGCGACAAGGCCGATGCCGCCGAGGAGTGGAAGAAGGTCAAGATCGCCGAGGACTTTGGCGCCGACGCCATCATGGACCTCTCCAACTCGGGCAAGACGCGCCAGTTCCGCCAGCAGCTCATCGACGAGACGCCGCTTATGGTGGGCACCGTCCCCATGTATGACGCCATCGGCTACATGGAAAAGCCGCTGGTCAAGCTCACCAAGGACGATCTGCTCGAGGTCGTGCGCGCTCATGCCGAGGACGGCGTGGACTTTATGACCATCCACTGCGGCATCAACAAGTCGGTCATCAAAACCTTTAAGGAGACCGGCCGCCTCATGAACATCGTCAGTCGCGGCGGCTCGCTGCTGTTTGGCTGGATGGAAGTCACCGGTAACGAGAACCCCTTCTACGAGTTCTACGACGAGGTGCTCGAGATCTGTCACGAATACGACGTGACGATCTCGCTCGGCGACTCCTGCCGCCCGGGCTGCCTCTACGACTCTAACGACGCAACCGAGACCGCCGAGATGATCGAGCTGGGCAAGCTGTGCAAGCGCGCTTGGGCCGCCGGCGTCCAGGTTATGGTCGAAGGCCCGGGTCACATGGCGCTCGACGAGATCGCCGCCAACATGAAACTGCAGAAGCGCCTGTGCCACAACGCCCCGTTCTATGTGCTCGGGCCGCTGGTGACCGATATCGGCGTGGGCTACGACCACATCACCGCTGCCATCGGCGGCGCCATCTCCGCCAGCTCCGGTGCCGACTTCCTGTGCTATGTGACGCCGGCCGAGCATCTGTGCCTGCCCAACGCCCAGGACGTGCTCGATGGCCTCATGGCCACCAAGATCGCCGCGCACGCCGCCGACATCGCCAAGAAGGTGCCGCACGCCCGCGACATGGATGACAAGATGGGCCAGGCACGCCGCAAGCTCGACTGGGACGCCATGTGGAAGTGCGCGCTCGACCCAGTTACGGGCAAGAAGCGCTACGAAGAATCCCCCGCCGCCACCGAGGGCACCTGCACCATGTGCGGCAAGATGTGCGCCGTCCGAACCGTCAACAAGATCTTCGAGGGCACCACGATCGACCTTGGCATGGAGGACTAGCCCTGTCGCCGCGGCCGCTTCTGGCGGCGAGCCGGTGCCTGTCAATTGTTGACGTGTGAACATTTGCTTGCATTTGCGTAAAGATTGCATCGCCCGCCCGGGTTCGACATAGAGTCGGCCCGGGCATCTTTATAATGCTGGCTTATAGACCCATTTGATTCCGACCGAACAAGGGAGCGAACATGGATCGCAGTAAGGTACCTGCCGTTCTATCCATCGCAGGATCCGATTCCAGCGGTGGCGCCGGCATTCAGGCCGACATCAAGACCATCACGGCGCACCGCCTGTATGCCGAGACGGCCATCACCGCCATCACCGCACAGAACACCCTGGGCCTCACCGCCGTGCAGAACATCTCCCCGGATATTGTCGCGGCGCAGATCGATGCCGTTTTTGACGATATCCGCCCGAGCGCCGTCAAGATCGGCATGGTTTCTTCTGTCGAGATTATCGATGTTATCGCCGACCGCCTGAGCGCCTGGAACGCGACAAACGTGGTAGTCGACCCCGTCATGGTAGCCACCTCGGGCGCACGGCTGATTGCCGAAGATGCCGCCGAGGCGCTCACGCGTCGCCTGTTCCCACTGGCGACGGTTATCACGCCCAATATTCCCGAGGCCATGGCCCTGCTCGACTATGAGGTCGACTCCGAGCGCACGCAGCAAAATGCTGCCATGCTCCTCACCCGCCGCTTTGGCTGCGCGTCCCTCGTTAAGGGCGGGCATCTTGTCAACGAGGCCAACGACGTACTGGCCGAACCCGCACCACTCGATGATGAGGGCAACCACCTAGGCGATCCGCTCACCACGTGGTTCCGCCACAAGCGTATTGAGACCGACAACACGCACGGCACCGGCTGCACGCTCTCGTCCGCCATCGCCTGCGCGCTGGCCCAGGGCATGGATCTTGCCGATGCCGTCAACGCCGGCAAGGCCTACCTGACAGGCGCTCTGGCCGCCGGCCTGAACATGGGCAAAGGCTCCGGCCCTGTCAACCACATGTGGCAGTATTAAGATTCGCAGCCCAAGCCACCGCAAAGGCGCCTGTCCCCTTTGAACCACCGCAAAGGGGACAGGCACCTTTGCGGTGGTTTGGGGTCGCGCTACTCACCGAGCATCTCTTGGAGCTTGGCTGCCACGGCGTGACCCAGGCTCTCATGGCTTTCGGGCATCATATGCAGATAGTCGATATCGCCCGGCTCGGCAAAGTCGGCGGCATTCAAAAAGTCGCAGCCAAACTGCTCAGCCACATGCGCGTAGTACTCACCAAAATGTTCCGAGGCTTCTACGGAATGCTCGTCAAAATCGGTCATATATACGTCGGCGATCTGCGGCTTAATCTTGATAGGCGCCATCAGCAGAATGCGCGGACAAGGCGCAGCGTCGGTCCACGGAAACGCGCGGACGGCGCGAATCAGCGCCATGGCGCCACGAGCGATATCGGCAGCCGTCACGTTAAAGACCGTCTTGCAGTCGTTGGTGCCCAGCATGATCACAATGGCGTCCAGCGGCTTATGGGCCTCGAGCATCATCGGAAGCGCGCGAATGCCGTTAAGATTGGTGTCCAGATGGCACATGTCGTCGCGTACCGTCGTGCGGCCGTTGAGGCCTTCTTCAATTACATGCCAGCCCTCGCCTAAGTCACGTTGGGCCACGCCGCACCAGCGCACATCCCGCGCATAGCGCACCGCGGTGCCGTCGCGCATGCCCGCCGGATCGTAACCATAGGTGTTGCTGTCGCCAAAGCATAGAACGTTTTTCATCGTAAGCCCTTCCTTTTAGTAAAAAGCCGGCGGGAGCAGCCTCTCCCGCCGGCTCGACCTATCTGTCAACACGTACCGGTTACAGGTACTTGCGCCAATCGTCCTCGTCCTCATCATCCTCGGTAGCAGCCTGGGCCTGCTCGGCGGCGCGAGCTGCCGCAGCGCGAGCGGCAACCTGAGCATAGGACTCCTCGTTGCGCTCGGGGAAGTTTGCCAGCACGTGCTCGAACTTGGCAAAATCCTCATCCCAGCGCGTAGAAGGCACGGCAAAGAAGACTTGCTTGACCTTAAAGTCGCCCGACGCGAGCTCCTTGCGGAAGAGCTCGGCCACGGCCTCTGCGTCAAAGCCGTTGTTGTCGCAGCCCCAAGCGCCCAGCACGAGCTTCTCGCGACCTAGCTCGTCGCAGATGGCAAGCACAAAGCGAATGCGGTCGCGCAGGGCGTCCAGCAGAGCATCGTCGCTCACGCGATACTCCTGGCGGGCGCGCTTAACGTTGGGCGCGGCGGCCACGATCACGTCGGCGTATGCATGCACGTGGTTGCGGTCGAAGCGCACCGCAGGCACCACTAGGGCGCGGTTACGATAGAGCTCGCAGTTGATGTTGCGGCGACGGTTCTCGCCGTACCACTTACGCTGCTTATCGAGAACGTTGTACAGAAACGAATCGGCGCACAGCGTGGCCTCCTGGCCCAGATAACCCTGAATATAGCCACCGCCCGGGTTGGTGAACGAGGCAAAGGCGAGCACGGCCATGTCGCAGAACTGCGCATAGCCACGACCGTTGTCCAGGATGGCCTGCGTGGCGGAGGCATCGAGCACGGTGACCTCGGGCAGAGCCGGAGCGGGCTCCTCAGCAGGCGCGGACTCAGCTTCAGCGATTTCCTCGGCAGGCTCCTCGACGGGCTCGAGCGCTGCCTCGACCTCGGCAGCCTCCGCGCCCTCGACGTCCTCGGCAACCTGTTCTTCGGCGGCCACAGCAGTCTGAACCTTGGCCTTCATCGCCGTGACAAAGCCGGCAGGCATACCGTCAAACTCGCGAACACCGGCAAGCGAACGCTCGATATCCTTGGCGCACGCTTCGGACACAGTTGCCACGTGACGCTCGGCGGCCTTGGCACGGGCCTCGCGCTTGGGATTGGGCTGACCCGCTCGGTTGGACCTGCGGTTACGGTTCCTGTTGTCGACGTCTGCCATAAGTGGTCACCTTTCTCGGTCTCTGCCGCTATCGGCTTTTCCCATCCATGATACCCCGCCGCGTACAAAAAAGACGGCCCCGAAGGACCGCCTTTCGCATCGATTTACACGCACGGCAAGCACCGCCGCAATTCGCCACTAGTCGCGACGGCCAAGGATGTTCAGGATGCGCAAGAACACGTTGATAATGTCCACGAACAGATTGGACGCCATGAGCACGGCGTTGGGCAGCGTAGGCGGCACCGTCGTGGCAACATAGGTGTCGTAGCCAATAAAGCCGGCGAACACCACGATCACGATCAGGTCGGTGATGGACTGCGAAACGCCCATGAACATCAGCACGATCTCGACCAGAATCGTGGCAAGCAGGATGCCAAAACCAATGCCATACACACGCTGGAAAAACTTGGGGAACGTCACGCCCAAGGCGCCAAAGACAAAGGTGATGGCGGCCGTGGCGATAAAGGCAGTGTTGATGGTGGGCAGGTCGTAGTTGGCAAGGCCAAACGACGCGGTCAGGCCAAAGGTGCTCGCAAAGATTACGTAGCCCACAAGGGACAGGCCCACGGACTGCTTGCTGGCGGCGGCCGACATCATGACCATGCCGACGATGGTCAAAATAAACGAGCCAAAGACCAGCGGCAAGGCTGCGCCGCTCATCATCATGCGCGCAAACGACATGGTGCTCGTAAAGTAGGCGCCGGCGCCCATGGCGCAAAAGCCCAAAAAGATCAGGGCAGACATGGTGAGGTTGTACGCGCGCGGCGACATCTCCTTGACACGGCTTGCACCGGTCTCGATGGGGCCGTTCTGATAGCCCTGGATATCGTTCATACTTCGTCCTTTCAAAAAGCGCACGACAGCGCCGTAGGTGACAAGATTCCTGCCATTGTACCCGAATGCCGCACGTCCTTACCTACGGCGCTCGCCCTCAAGCGTACGATCAAAGGCCCAGACCCACCAACGCATCACGTGTGCCTGCGAGCCGTCTGCCCGCTCGCGCGTCTGGTCCTCCAGATACAACTCGGTCGCGTGCCCGCCAAAACGCACCTTATAGGTTGCCGTACGGATGCCGTGAACCGTCAGGCCAAACCCAGTGGTCGAGACAATCTCGTCAATCGTAAAGCAACGACCGTCGACCCAGCAGACGGTGACCGGCACGACCTGTCCGCCCGCGAGGATGCGAGCCACGACGTCCACATACTGCTTGTGCACGCGCCGAGTTTTGCCATCTGTCTGTCGATATTCCATGTCTCCTATTATCGAACGCATGTTTGCATGTTGTAAAGCGAACAGACTGTGGTTTTGGAGTGTCGGAGCGAACGCGCGTGTCCGCATGGCGTGATAGCAAAAAGAACACCCACGGTCAACAGGGCTAATATTCAATTTTAGTGCCAAAAAAATACTTCTCCCATCAGAACTCGGCAAAGAAACCCGCAGGAGGTGATACGATTTATCATGTTTTTGTAACGTGTCTGCAAACTTCGAGAAAGCCCATATATGGACGTAACGTTCTCAACCTTCCTCGGCCAAATTGTGTCGAACCCAGTCCTTGCCGTCACCGTGATCCTCGCGTTGGGCGCCATCTTCGTCAATGGATGGACCGACGCGCCCAACGCCATCGCGACCTGTGTCACTACGCGTTGCATGCCCGCCCGCGCCGCCATTCTCATGAGCGCCGCATTCAACTTCCTCGGCGTGCTCATCATGACGCACTTTAATGCGAGCGTCGCCAATACCATCTCGCATATCGTCGACTTTGGCGGAAACAGCACCATGGCGCTCGCCTGCCTGTGCGCGGCCCTGTTCTCCATCGTCGTCTACGGCGCCACAGCGTCGCGTTTTGGCATCCCCACCTCGCAAAGCCACAGCCTTATCGCCGGCCTGACCGGTGCCGCTATCGCCCTCGGCGGCGCGAGCAGCGTCAACGTCCACGAGTGGATGAAGGTCATCTACGGCCTGGCGCTCTCCATCGGCCTGGGCTTTGTCATGGGCTGGGTTCTGTGCAAGCTCGTCTCGATTCTTTTCGCCGCCGCCAACAGGCGACGTGCCAATGTCTTCTTTAAATACGCTCAGATCGCGAGCGCCGCGGCCATGAGCTTTATGCACGGCGCGCAGGATGGACAGAAGTTCATCGGCGTGCTCTTTTTAGGCGTGGCCTTTGCCAGCGGCCAGACGAGCGTCGGCGATGCAGACATCCCCATCTGGATTATGCTGCTGTGCTCGGCCACTATGGGTATCGGCACCAGCGTGGGCGGCGAGCGCATCATCAAGTCCGTCGGCCAGAGCATGGTCAAGCTCGAAAAGTACCAGGGCTTCTCCGCCGACCTGGCGGGCGCCGCAAACCTGCTGCTTGCCACCCTTACCGGCATCCCCGTGTCCTCCACCCACATCAAGACCTGCGCCATCATGGGCGTCGGTGCCGTCAAGCGCCTTTCGGCCATCAACTTCGGTGTCGTCAAGGACATGATGTTCACCTGGTTCTTCACCTTCCCCGCCTGCGGACTCATCAGCTTTGTCATGGCCAAGCTGTTCATGATGTTCCTCTAGTCAAACCGAACGTCCATCCGGACTGCATTACCTCGCCCGCCCATCTTCACCTCGAAAGGACCACCCATGGCAAAGAAACCCGATTCGTTCTACTTTGACAACTACGTCGCCTGCGCCGACCTAGCCGTCCAGGCCGCAGAGCTGCTCACCAAGATTTTTGAGAACTTTGACCCTGCGCAGATCCACGACATGCTCGATAAGATGCATGCGATTGAGCATGCGGCAGACAAGAAGCACCACGAGCTCGAAGACGCCTTGCTCACCGCCTTTATCACCCCGCTTGAGCGCGAGGATCTAGACCTGATGAGCTGCTCGCTCGACACCGTGCTCGACCGCATCGAAGGCGTCGTGCAGCGCGTCTACTTCACCAACATCCAGAGCATCCACCCCGATGCCATCGTCATCGCCCACAAGGTAACCGATGCCTGCCGCGCCATGAAGGACCTGATGGTCGAGCTTCCCAACTACCGCAAGTCCAAGACCCTGCGCGAGCTCGTCATCCAGATCAACACGATCGAGTCCGAGGCCGACGAGCTCTACATCAACGCCATGCGCAACCTGCACGTCAACGGCAAGGATCCGCTCGAGGTCATCGCCTGGCGTGACGTGTACGCCTTCCTGGAGTACTGCGCCGACTGCTGCGAGAATGTGGCCGATGTCGTGGATTCGATTGTCATGAAGAACAGTTAATTGGGGGTACATGTCCCACCGGTCGCGGGCCCGGCCACTAATAACCTTTTTCACTCCGGCTGCAAGCAGAGTCGTTCAAAAGCGGTTAATTAGTGGTACGCGTCCCACCGGCGAAGGCCCGGCACCTATTTGCTTTCTCACTCCGGCTGCGTGGCAGAGTCGTTCGAAAGTAAATAGGTGTCGGGCCTTCGCCTTACGTATCACCATTGGGAACCTGGGCTAATAGGCGGAATGCATGGTGGCTTTGGTTGAAAGCGTCTTTGGCATCAGTCATGACTTTGGGCAGCGCTGAGCGTTTGGCTGAATGTTGCTCTGGGTACCCTTTGGTTGTCTTTTATTTCGTTATTAAATTGTTGGAGGGCTTGTATGTCTTATTTGGATCTGGCTCGGGGTCGGTATTCTTGTCGTGAGTTTGAAGATCGGGCTGTGGAGCAGGCTGTGGTGGATGCCATTGTTGAGGCTGGGCGGATTGCTCCTTCTGCTTGCAATAATCATCCTTCTCGTGTGATGGTGTTGGATACGCCTGAGCTTCTGGAGAAGGCTGCTGCTTGTCAGCCTCGGTTTGCTCGTGATGGGTCTATCTTTGGGGCTCCGCTTGTCTTCCTTATTTGCAGCGTTACCGATGATGCTTGGGTGCGCCCGTATGATCAGATGAACTCGAGTGCCATCGATACTTCGATCGTCTGCGATCAGATGATGATGGAGGCCACCGAGCAGGGCCTGGGAACGTGCTGGGTATGCCATTTTAAGCCTGAGGTGGCACAGGAGCAGTTCAACCTGCCCGAGGGCGTCTATCCCTATCACATGCTCGTCTGTGGCTATCCTGCCGACCACATCGCCGATCCCGAGCATCGCGAGGCCCGCACCATTCCCCTCCCCGACTTCCTCCTCAAGTAGATTTTTAGGACATGCCTCAAAACCTACCTTTTACCGCTCACCCGTTCGCCGAGCTCCGCGCCACTATGTTCAGGGCTCGGTTTTTTATGTTGCGCGCCCCGGTACAGTCATAAAAAAGGACCCGCAAGCTGCGGGTCCTTTCTAGGCACTAAATTGTAGGCCGAATGTTAGTCCAGGTCGTCAGCGGCAAAGTTGTCAATCGGGGCGAAGGGATCGGCCACAGGGACAACCGGGTCAGCGACGGGCAGCGGCTCGGCGGGAACAGTCACCGCAGGAGAAGCGGCAGAACCGACCGGCGTGGAGGCCATGAGGTCGGCCGGGAAGGAGTTCTGGGCATCGTCCATAAAGTGCTGGATGAGCTTGAGGTACTCGGCCTTGAACTCCTCACGGGAAGCCTTCAGACGGTCGATTTCCTCGAGCTCGGCCTGCTTTTCAGTCAGAGCCTGGCGGATAACCTCGCGGGCCTTGGCGTCAGCCTCGTTGCGGATACGCTCAGCGTTCTCATTGGCATCGTTGACGATGGTCTCAGCGGTCTGCTGGGCAGCGATCAGGGCAGCGGAAATCTGGCGCTCCTGAGCGGAGAAGTCAGGGGCGGGAGCAGCCACGGGGGCGGCAGGAACGGCCTGGGCGGGGGCATCCTGAGCCTGGGCAAGCTGAGCCTGCGCATCGGCAAGCTGCTGCTCGGTAGCAGTCAGACGACCCTTAAGGTCGACGATCTTAGCGAGCATAGCGTCAACCTCGGAGGACAGCGTCTCCAAGAAGACGTCGACCTCAGCAGGATCGTAGCCACGCTTGGCCTCAGAGAAAGTCTGAGCCTGGATGTCTGCGGGGGTAATAGCCATAACAAGTCTCCTTTTTCATCGCCTCGGCGCTACACGCCCGACGTAAGTTACTAAGTCAGTTCTATACGAGTATACCTATAAGAAGCTGCAGAACCAGCCTCTGCACCAACTGCAACGCAATAATCGCAACGACCGGCGAAAAATCGATACCGCCCATCGGCGGGATGAAACGACGGAACAGGTTGAGCCACGGACCGCACACGCTATCAAGCACTGCGGCAATATCCTGAAGCAAACCACCCTGCTTCATGGGAATCCACGTCATAAAGCAGTAGACGACAATAAGCGTGGAATAGAAGTTGAACAGCGTGTTGACCAGCTGGACGATAGTGTAGATGTTGATGGGAATCTCCTCGTCTTGTCTTTACTTAAGGTAGCCGTCCGCACGAAGCTTCTTGAGATCGGAATCTTTGACCTCGCAACCGGCGGGCAGCACCATGAACACGCGGTCGCCCACCTCCTTGACCGTGGCACCCAGACCGCAGGCAAAGCCGTAAGAGAAGTCCAAGACGCGCTTGGCAACTTCGGTGCGTACGCCCACAAAAATCAGTGCGACAGGCTGCTTGGTGCGAACGCGGCGCACCACGGTCTCCACATCGTCATAGCTCTCGGGGCGCAGGACATAGGCCGGCAGCTGCGGTGTGGCGTTGATGATATTGCTCGCATAGGCCGAGGCATCGCTCACTGCAGGCGCGGGCGCAGCGGCGGCACGGGCGCGGGTGTTCTCGGCGTAGCTAGACGGCGTGTCGTAGGCACCAGGACGATAACCGCTCGCAACACTGTCCTGCGAGCGCGAAGGCGGGTTATACGTCGTGGCATGGCGGGAGTCATCGCCGACCAGCTGACCGGAGCGCGTATACACGGCAACCGACTCAGCTTCACCGCGGCGCGTCTGACCAAGCAGGCCGTTGCTCGGCTCGTCTTGGGTGTAGAAGCCCTCGCCCGAAGCACCGCTGTAGCCGTTGCCCTGATAACCATCGTCATAGCCGTCATCGTAGCCGTAGTCGTCGTCCTGGCCATAACCCTGGTCGTAACCCTGCTGGCCGCCCAGGTGCATCTTATTTTTAATCTCGTCAAGGAAGCCCATGGTTGTGTCCTCTCGCGGTTTAGTGCAGGCGCCCCGATAATCAGTGCGCACTTCAGAGCCTTATTTTACTGCAAACTCCGGGCTAAATACTACCCTGCCCAGGCGAACGAGCGTAGAGCCCTCCTCAAGGGCAGACTCAAAGTCCTCGCTCATGCCGCAGGAAAGCTCAGGCAGGTTCAAATCGGGATGCGCCGCCTCCAGCTCATCCCTCAGCTCACGAAGCCCCGCAAAGGTGCGGCGTGCCACATCCTTATTCCCCCGGGGCGCCATAGTCATAAGCCCCTGCACGCAAATTCCCTCAAGTTCCGCAAGCTCACCCGCGGCGGCGCGAATCTCATCGGGCGAAAAGCCTCCCTTCGACTCCTCACCACTCACATTGACCTCGATGAGCACACGCTGGGGGCCGGCGAGCTCGCCTGCCTCAATCTTGCGGACAGCACGGCTCGAGATCGCCTGCGCCAGATGCAGCGAACCCACCGAGTGAATCAGCTCGGCTGAGCCCAGCACCGCATTGATCTTATTGGTCTGCAGGTTGCCGATCATATCGAAGCGCACCTCGGGCAGCTCCGGATGCTCCGCCAGACCCGTGAGCTTGCGAACCAGCTCCTGCGGGCGGTTCTCGGCAAAATGGCGATACCCCGCCTGGATGGCGGCAACGGTCTCATCGACACCAACGGTCTTGGACACGGCAATGAGGCGCGCGGCGTCGTGGGGACGGCCTGCGCGATCGAGCGCCGCATAAAAACGTTCCAGAATCTGCTCGCGGCGAGCGCGCATCAAGTCCAAATAGTTATCCATTGCTAATCGCCTCCGCTGACAGCCAAACAAGTAGTCCCATGCTAACGCAAGAGCGCGGCCCCGCATGTGCAAGGCCGCGCTCACTTAGGTATTTACAATCTTTCGACGAACGGGGTTACTTACTCCTCGTCGTCCTCGCCATCGTCCTCATCCTCAAGATGATCGAGCAGGTAGCGAAGACCCTCGCTGACCTCGTTAGCGGGCACCTTGGCAACGTAGCGAGCGTCGACGGCGGGCCTCATGATAACACCCTCGCCCGAAGGCACGCGCATGCTCTCGAGCTCATCCTCATCAGTGCGGGCGATATCGCCGGCATTCATGCGCTGACCAGTCAACAGGAAGGTCAGACGGCAGGCGGCATCGATGGAAATCGAGGCGATGCGATCGAGGTAGCGCGAAACCATGATGGCGCGGCGCAGGTCGTCATAGTTGCTGTCGTCGTCCATAAAATCGCCCGTGTCCATGCGGTTAAAGGTGCGGAAGAACTTCTCGTACGCCGCATGCACCGGCTCGTCCTCGACGGCCAGGCTGCAGATGATGGACATGTCGTTAGTGACGAGCGCAGAAAGCGAAGAGCCCAGCACCTGGTAGACGGCCTCAGCCTCGGCCTCGACCGTACCGACGAGCTCCTGGGGCAGCGAGATGTCGGCCTTGATCATATGACGCGTGGCGCGGCAGATCTGGCGAACCTTATCGGTCATGCGCTGCAGGTTAAAGTCGACGTAGATAATCGTCTGCAGCAAGCGGAAGTCGGAGGCGACCGGTGACTGCGTGGCGATCAGGTTGTAGCACACGGCCTCCAGGTTAGCGCAGCGCGCGTCAATCGAAAGCGTGCGCTTCTTGGTCTTGGTGGCGAGCTTGCGGTCGTCGGTCACATAGGCCTTAACGGCATCGTGGAGGGCCAGATCGACGGCCTCATAGATGCTCAGCATCTCGTGACGGGCCTCGACGAGCTGACGGGAAAACAGTTTGCGCATGGTTCACTCCAATCAGTTGGGTGCGGTCATGCCGCCCGCACAGTGAATATACACCGGACCAGGTCCGATCAGCTTGGGACTAGTCGCACCGATCAGCCAAAGCGGCCGGTGATATAGTCTTCCGTCCGCGAGTCCACCGGACTGGTGAAGATCGCGTCGGTTTGACCATACTCGATGAGCGTGGCGGGCTCGCCGGCAACTTCCTGCAAGAAGAATGCGGTGTAGTCGCTAATACGAGCTGCCTGCTGCATTGAATGCGTGACGATGATGATCGTCATCTCGGGCGCCAGCTCGGCCATCAGATCCTCGACCTTAGAGACGGACGTGGGGTCGATGGCGGAGCAGGGCTCGTCCATCAGGAGGACATCGGGTTGCACCGCGAGCACGCGCGCGATGCACAGACGCTGCTGCTGACCGCCCGAGAGTGCCAAACCATCCTTGTTGAGCTGATTGGATACCTCTTTCCAGAGGTTGGCGCGCTTGAGCGATTCTTCCACGATGTCATCGAGGTCACTTTTGCTAGTCACGCCCTGCAGACGAGGGCCAAAGGCGACATTCTCGTAGATGGATTTAGGAAACGGGTTGGGCTGCTGAAAGATCATGCCCACGCGACGACGGAGATCGACCGGGTCGACACCCTCGGCATAGATATCGTTGCCGTCGAGCGTCATGGTGCCCTCGATGCGCGTGCCCTCGATCAGGTCGTTCATGCGGTTGATGCAGCGCAAAAACGTCGATTTGCCGCAGCCCGAAGGGCCAATAAACGAGGTGATGGCGTTTTTGGCGATGTTGAGGTCGAGCCCCGTCAGCGCATGAAAGTCACCGTACCAAAAGTTGAAATCCTTGGCCGTAATGGCCGCTTGCTCCAGCGTGGGAGCGGACTGATAAACGGACATGGGACTCCTTAACTAGCGACGCTTGCGCGACAGGAAGCGCGCAAACAGGTTGAAGGCCAAAATGATCACCATCAGCAAGAGCGCGGTGCCGTAGGCTGCGTTCATGTTGATGCCGTCGTTGGCAAGCAGGTACAGGTGAACCGTCATGGGGCGGCCGGAATCGAGCGGCGAAATAGGTAGATTGATGGCCTGCCCCATGGTGTAGAGCACCACCGCGGTCTCGCCAATGGCACGGCCGATGGCGAGGACGATGCCCGTGGCAATACGGCCAAAGGCAGAAGGAAGCACGATCTTGGAGACAACCTGCCACTTGGTGGCGCCCAGGCCGTACGCGCCCCAACGGATATAGCGCGGAACGGCGCGAATGGCCTCTTCGGTGGTGCGCATGACGATGGGAAGCATCAAGAGCGCGAGTGCCAGGGCGGCAGAGACCATCGAAAGGCCCAAGCCCATGGCCTCGACAAACAAGGCGTAGCCAAACAGACCCATAACGATGGAGGGCACCGAGGCCAAAGCGTCAGCAGCGTAGCGAATGAGCTCGACGACCTTGCCCTGCTTGGCGTACTCGGCCAGATAGACGGCTGCCAGCACAGCGATCGGCGTGCAGATAAGCATGGCGAGCGCCGTCACATAGACGGTCGAGACGATCGTGGGCCAAATACCGCCCTCGGCGTTGACGCCCTGGGGCCAACCGAAGATAAAGTCGAGCGAGATGTGTGGCAGGCCGTTGATGACCACGTAGGCGATGATAGCGACCAGCACCAGCGTGGTGATGTAGGCAGCGGCACGGAACACGCCAAGCATGATCTTGTTGGACAGGTCCTTGTTGATGCGGCCCTTCTTGCCGTGGGAAAGGGCACGCTTGATGCGCTCGCGCGACGAGGTCGTATCGACCGTCGTGTCAACGGAATCGGACATAGCCTACCCCCTCTTCTTCTTGGAAATCAGACGGACGATGCCCACCAGCGTGGCGGAGATGATAAACAGGACCACACCCATGCCGAACAGCGCCGAGCGGTGCAGACCCGAGGAATAGCTCATGTCGAGCGCAATCTGGCTCGTGAGCGTCGAGATGGGGCTCGCAATGCTGTCGGGAATAACCGGGGCGTTACCTACGACCATGAGCACGGCCATGGTCTCGCCGATGGCACGGCCCATACCCAGCACGATGGCATCAACGATACCCAGCTTCGCGGCAGGTAGCACGACCTTATAGATGGTCTGCCACTTGGTGGCGCCCATGGCATACGATGCCTCGCGAATGCCCATGGGAATGGAATTGAGAGCATCGATGGTGAGCGTGGTGATGGTAGGGACGATCATGATGGCGAGCACAAACCACGCCGTCAGCGCACCAAAACCAAGGCCGCCGGTCAGTTGTGCGATAAACGGGCGGATGATGATCATGCCAAAGAAGCCGTAGATGATGGAGGGTATGCCCGCCAACAGGTCAACGGCGGGGCTGATGAGCTTGCGCACGCGCTTGCTGGCAATCTCGACCAGGTAAACGGCCGTACCCACGCCCAGCGGCACGCCCATGGCGAGCGCACCGACGGTCACCAGACCCGAGCCGGCAAGCAGCGACAAGATGCCGTAGTGGCCCTCGGAAGGCGCCCACGTAAAGCTAAAGAAGTCCGCCAGACCGATGTCGGTAAAGACGGGCAGCGCCGAGTACGTGGTAAAGACAAAAATCAGGATGACGGTAACGACCGCCAAGAACGCGCAGGCAAAGAAGATCCACTGCAGCGCCTTCTCCTTGATATAGGTACTGTGCGATACGAGCGCCAGCTCGCGCTTCTTGGGCGTCTGAACATTCTGCTCAGTCTGGGAGTTTTCCTGTGCTTCCATGCTACTCACTCCCCTTCTCGTCGTTGGTGACGGGAATAAAGCCTGCCTCGCGAATCTGCTTGTCCATCTTTTCGGACGTCACATAGTCGATGTAATCCTGCGCCTGCTGCGAAGGCGCACCCTTCACAAAGAAGTAAAGGTCGCGTGAGATGGGATAGCCGCCGCTCGCGACCGTCTTCTCGGACGCCTCAACATGATTGACCGAGACGGCCTTGACCGAGGTCTTGGCGTTGAGGCTATCGACGAAGCCCAGCGAAATGTAGCCAATGGCACCGCGCGAACGAGATACCACGTCGCGCACCTGGCCCGTGCCCGAAAGAACGGCCGAGCGGCGATCGAACGGGGTGCCGTCCATCACGATGGTGCGGAAGGCCTCACGCGTGCCGGACGCCTCATCTCGATTGATGACCTGGATCCTCAGGTCCTCGCCACCGACTTCTTTCCAGTTGGTGATCTTGCCGGCGTAAATATCGCGGAGCTGCTCGGTCGAGAGGTTATCGACCGGGTTATCGTCGTTCACGATGACCGCGATACCGTCGTGGGCAATGACGATGGGAGTCAGGCCCAGATCCTGTTCGTCGGCATTGAGTCCACGGGAGGAGCTGGCGATATCGGATGTGCCGGCGCTGACGGCCTCGATGCCAGCGGAAGAACCCAAACCGGAAACGAGCACGTCGATGCCGGTCTCCTCCTTAAAGCCCTCGGCCGCAATCTCGGCGATAGGAAGGCAGGTCGTGGAGCCGGCGACGGTAATGGAAGAGGTAGAAGATCCCGAAGAACAGGCGCACAGCGTAAGCGTAAGTACAGCGGCGCTCAGGACCGATACGATCTTTCTCATAGCATCACGCCGATCGCAGCATGGCGCCCACAGGTGCCGTCCTCGTTACGGTAGGAATAAAAGCGGTCGTTCTGACGCACAGTCGAAAGCTGGGTATCCACGATATTATCCGCGTCGACACCGACATCTACCAGCGCCTCGCGAATGGCAGCGGAAAGATCGAGCATGCGAGAGGCACTCGCATCGATGCAAGAGAACTCGGCGGCAAAGCGATCCATGAGTTCCTGGGATACCTCATATTCGTCACCCAAGATATGGGGGCCGATATAGGCGGAAACGTTGCTCGCATCGCAGCCGGCAGCATCGCAAAGCGCCTGGCACGCCTTGGCAGAAATACGTGCAATCGTGCCCTTCCAACCGGAGTGCACCACGGCAAATCCGCCAGGGGCCACCAGCACCACGGGAACGCAGTCGGCAAAGCAGAGCAGCACGGGCACGTTATGCGCCGTGCAGACGATGGCATCACAGCCCTCGGCAATCTGCTCGCGAACGTCCTCAAGGTCATCGGCGCCGTTCGAGGTCACCGCAACGATATGATCACCATGGACCTGATTGGGAACGAGCAGGTTGTGCTCGCACTCGGCGGCACCCATAGCTTCGAGCGCACGACGACGATTTTCTTGAACAGCAAAGGGGTCATCGCCAACATGCGAGCCCAAGTTGAGTGAGGAGTACGCATCTTCGGAAACGCCACCGGCGCGCTCGGTGAAGGCAAAGCGAACATCGGATGTCGCGCCCTCCACCAACGTAACTCCATCATGGTCGACACGCGAAACGTTGTCCGCACGTGCTGCCATACTAAAGCCTCCTAATAACACAAGTACCGCGGCATCGCCGCTACAGCCCGCGTTTATACGGCTGTCATACTTCTCTAAAAGGATACCTGCTGCGCTGGAGGCAATCGTAAAGGGAACGTAAAGAGATTGGAGGTTCTAGTTTACAAAGTCGAAATAAAAAGGGCGCGTCCATACGGACACGCCCCTGTGCACAACAATGCAAAGAACGACTTAGAAGCTACCGCGCTTCAGGAAGTCGGGAAGCTCGAACTGATCGTTGCCGAAGTTAGGAAGCTCGGTGCCACCAACGTTGCGGGTCGGAGCGGCCTGAGCCGGACTGGTGGCCGGAGCGGTGCGTTGCGGCTCAGCGGAGGCAGCGGCCTTGCTCTGAGACTGCTGAGCAGCAAAGAGCTCGTCCTGGCGGTTGACGTTGGAGTCGGAGAAGCCCGTAGCGATGACGGTGATACGCACCTGGTCGCCCAGGGACTCGTCGACAACGGTACCGAAGATGATGTTGGCCTCGGGATCGACGGCATTGGCGACAACGTCGGCGGCGTCGCTGATCTCTTGGATGCCCAGGTCCTTGGAACCGGCGATGGAGAGCAGCACGCGCGTGGCACCATCGATGGAGCTCTCGAGCAGCGGGCTGGAGATGGCCTGCTGGGCAGCATCGACGGCACGGGTATCCCCAGAAGAGGTACCGATACCCATCATGGCGGTACCGGCCTGCTTCATGATGGTCTTAACATCGGCGAAGTCCAGGTTGATGATACCGGGGACGGTGATGAGGTCGGTGATGCCCTGGGTGCCCTGGGAAAGGACACCATCGGCAATCGCGAAGGCCTCGAGCATGGTGGTCTTCTTCTCGGCGATGTCGAGCAGCTTATCGTTAGGAATGACGATCATGGTGTCGACGCAATCGGAGAGGGTCTTAATGCCCTCCTCGGCGCTCTTCTTGCGCTTGCGGCCCTCGAAGGTGAAGGGCTTGGTCACGACGGCGACGGTCAGCGCACCGACCTCGTTCATCGCGATATCGGCAACGATGGGAGCAGCGCCGGTACCGGTGCCACCGCCCTCGCCGCAGGTGATGAACACCATGTCGGCGCCAGCGAGCGCCTCGGCAATGTCGTCGCGGGACTCATCGGCAGCCTTGCGGCCAACCTCGGGGTTGGCGCCGGCGCCCAGGCCGCGGGTAAGGTCGGTGCCGATGTGCACCTTGATATCGGCATCAGAGATCGCGAGTGCCTGAGCATCGGTGTTGATGGCAACAAACTCGACGCCGCGGATGCCCTCTTCGATCATTCGATTGACCGCGTTGGTACCGCCGCCGCCGACGCCGACCACCTTAATGACGGCAAGGTAGTTGTTGATCTCTGTCTCGTGCATGTCGGTCCTCCGAACAAAGGTTATAGCCATAGCATGGGTCGACCCCTGCGCACATTAACCTTCAGGTTGAAAGTAAATGCAAAGGTAAACCGTATTATGTTTGCACATTATGAACGTATCAGTCAAATAATTGACCGTGAAAACCAAACAAACCAGATAAACGGCGTGGTATGGCCCCTCAACAAAGCATCAACCAGCGCTACGAGGTCGGAGCGTTCCTAAATGTATAGTTACCCGGAGAACGCACATTGATATACGTTACGCCCTCTACCTGCGAAAGCAGCTTGGTGACTACGCGCTCCTTCTTGACGATATCGTTCGAATCGCCCAGCGACACCTCAATGCCGTTATTGAGGTTTGCCGAGATGGCTTCGACCGAAGGCGTGGAAATATCCTTGACTTGTCCCAAGAACTCGCTCGAAAAACCACGCACATAATCCAAGCCAGCCTTAACGGCCTTGGAGCTCACCGCCTGGCCGGAAACCGGAGCGACATCCGCCGAGACATCAGTCAACAACACCGCGCCATAGTGCTTAGCGAGCGCCAGCGCGGCATCAATGCCGGTCAGGGTATTTGAGCCCTGCCCCGTCGTGATGACGTTGCCCTGGTCATCCACTTCGACCGACGTCGACAGCGGGGCGATCCAGGTGTCATCATCCCCGATGGCCCAGGCAAGGTCATCGGAGCTGATATAGGCAATTGCGATGACCTTGCGCTCCATCGGCGTAATGATGAGCGTATGCGGGAACTGACGCTGGACATCCACGCCCGACACCCACGGGTTCTGCTTGAGGTCCTCGGTAATCTGGTCGGGATCGACGTTAAAAAGCGACGTTCCCTCGGGCAAATCGATCAGCTGGATAGCATCGTGCTTCGTCACATGCTCGCTGCCTTGAATCTGAATATCAGTGGCGGTAAACAATCCAGAGTTGATCACCACGACGGCAACGACGACGAGCACGGCCAAGACGGCCAGAACGCCGCCCACGATTTTGCCTTTGCCTGTAACGAGAGAAGCGGCGTCTGACGTTTTATTTGCCATCGCCCCAAGTGAAGACAACGGGTTGACGCCTTTTTTACCCGAAGGCTTCTTGGCGGTAGCCGGCACCGATGTCAGCGAGCGCGGTTTCGATGCGCCCAGCGTGCGACCCGGACGCGGCGCTTTAGTTCCCGTCGAGGGCTTAGGAGTTGCCATGGGACGGGCAGGTTTGGCGCCCATAACAGGCTTTGACGTCACCGAGGGACGCGAGGACTTTTTTGCGGCCGGACGATTGCCGAGCTGCGAGCCGACAACCGGACGACTGGTCTGTCGAGCATGCCCGACAGACTTAGAGTGCGCGACGGTATTGCGTTGAGGTTTGGCAGGCGCGCCGGAACGCCCTCCGGCGCGGCGGAAGGTGGGTTTCGATGCTCTAGAAGCCGAGGAATTTAACTTCCGGTCTGAGCTCGATGCCATACGCCTCCCTCACCTTTCCGTGCACATGTCTGATAACCGCGGCAACGTCATCGGCCGAGGCAGTTCCGTTATTAACGATAAAATTAGCGTGAACGGGCGAAACTTCCGCGCCGCCAATCGAAAAACCCTTTAATCCACAATCCTCGATAAGCTTGCCCACACTCGCATCGGGCGGGTTGCGAAAGACCGACCCGCAGGATGCGCGACCCATGGGCTGCGTACGCTTGCGCCTCGTCAGGTACCGCTCCATGCGCTCGCGAATGTCGGCCTTGGGCGCCGGTTTAAGCTTGAGCACGCACTCGAGGATAATCTCATTGCGGGGAAGGCTACATTCGCGGTAGCCCCAAGTGATCTCGGACCCCGCATAATGCTTGATACCGGATGCCGGGTCAAACGTTACGACATCCTCAACCAGCGAGCCAATCCACTCGGTCCGTGTGCCGGCATTCATAGATATCGCACCGCCAACCGAGCCAGGGATGCCAACGGCAAACTCAAGGCCCGAGAGGCTACGCGACAGGGCATCGTTGACCAGGCGCGCAAACATCACGCCCGCACCGACCGTCAGCGTACAACCGTCATCGGCAACAACCGTGCGCTGAAACTCACGTCCGAGCGAAATGACGGCGCCGCGATAACCGCCATCGGCAACCAGCAGATTGGAGCCCTTGCCGATGATGACCCACGGCACCTGCTCGCGATCGAGCACCGCCACGGCGCGGCGGAGGGCATGATAGCTATGGCACGTCACAAAGAGGTCGGCCTTGCCGCCGATACGATAGCTCGTATGACGCGCAAGGCGCTCGTCCTCGATCACATCCGTGTCGATCATGCCCGAGAGCGCCATGACGGCGTTAAACAGACCCATTAGACTTAAGCGTCTTTCTTGGCAGTCAAATACTCGATAAACTCGGGGCCGACGGTCGTAACGTCACCGGCACCCATAGTGAGCAGCAAGTCGCCCTCGCCCACCATCTGCTCGAGCTCCTGATTGAGCTCAAGACGGCTGGAGCAGTACACGACCTCCTTGCCAGGATGCTTGGCGCGCACGGTATCGGCGAGCATCTTAGAGGTAACACCCGGAATGGGCATCTCGCCAGCCGAGAACACATCAATCAGCAGCAGTTTATCGGCATTGGCAAATGCATCGGCAAAGTCGTCGCACAGGGCCTGCAGGCGCGAATAGCGGTGCGGCTGGAACACGACGTCGACGTGCTTGTAGCCCAGCGACGAAGCGGCAGCAAGCGTCGCCTTGATCTCGGTGGGGTGATGGCCGTAATCATCGACCACGGTGATGCCATCGATATCGCCCACGTGGGTAAAGCGACGACGGACGCCCTCAAAGCTCGAAAGCGCCTTGGCGGCGGCGTCGATGTCAAGGCCCAGGACATGGGCGACGGTGAGCACCGCCGTGGCGTTGAGCATGTTGTGGCGACCGGGATTACTCTTGATCTCCACAGCGTGCTCAGTGCCGTCCTCAAAGCGAACGATAAAGTCGCTCTGGATGCCCTTGACATCCGGGTGCATGCAGACGATGTCGTTGCTCTCGGCAAAGCCGTAGGAAAGCACGTGACGGCCCGTCGACTTGGCGAGCTCGACCAGATGCGGGTCCTCACCGCAGACGATGACGGTGCCGTCCTCGCCCACCAGGCTCATGAATTTGGCGAAAGTCGCCTCGATCTCCTCGATACCCGAGTAGTGATCGAGGTGGTCGGCCTCGACGTTGGTCACAATGACCACGTTGGGGTTCAGGAACAGGAAGGAACTGTCGGACTCGTCGGCCTCGGCGACAAAGTAGTCGCCCGAGCCGTTCTTGCCGTTCGTGTCATAGCCCTCGACGATGCCGCCGATCAAGAAGCTCGGATCCAGACCCATGCGGTCGAGCATGGTGGCGCACATCGAAGACGTGGTGGTCTTGCCATGCGTACCGGCAACAGCGACGGTGGTGTAGCCGTGGCCCAATGCAGAGAGCATCTTGGCACGGGGCCACACGGGAATGCCCAGCTCGCGAGCGCGCACGAGCTCAGGGTTGGACTCCGGAATAGCGGTGGAGACAACAACCACGTCGGGCTTGACCTCGTCGATCGTGGCGGCCTCATGGCCCACATGCACCTTCACACCAGCGCGGGTAAGCTGGCGGATATAACGTGACGTCTTAAGGTCGGAGCCGGTAACGGCATAACCGCGCTCGTGCAGAACGAGGGCGATGCCGCTCATGCCGGCGCCGCCGATACCGATAAAGTGGGCGCTCTTAAACTCGGGCGCGGAGGTTGCAGTCTGGGAATCAGCCATGTGCTCGTGTACTCCTTGCGTAAACACTGCCTGTAACCCGTTAACTGTACCGCACCTACCGCATCAGCGCGAGGGCGACCGACGATATCCCGTCTAACTAACGCAAACCCTCTACCGCATCCGCCAGAAGAGCGGCGGCCCTATCCTGAGCCAGACCACGTGCCGCCTGACGCATGGCGTCGCGCGCCGCCGCGTCATCGACCAAGTGCAGCAGCTCATCGGCAAAGGCAGAACCGTCGATATCGGCATCGGCGCAGAGCACACCGGCCCCGGCGTCGACCAGATAACGGGCATTGGTGGTTTGGTGGTCGGCCGTCGCATGCGGATACGGCACGAGCACCGAGGGCACGGCGAGCGCAGCGATCTCGGCCACGCTCGATGCGCCCGAACGCGAGAGCACCAAATCGGCAGCAGCCAGCATATCGCCCATGTTGTCGATGTAAGGCTGGACGCGGTAACGCTCCGCCTCCTCGGGCGTCAGCGCCAAAGCGCGCTCGGTCTCCTCAAAGCCGTCGGCACCCGTCGAATGCAACACATAGAGGTTCTTGCGCGAAAGCAGCTCGTTTTTGAGCGAAACCACGCGCTCGTTGAGGTGCTGGGCGCCAAGTGAACCGCCAAAGACGAGCAGCAGCGTAGCGTCCTCGGGAACGCCAAGTGCCTTGCGGCCGCGAGCGCGATCGCCTTCGATTACCGAGCGACGTACGGGGTTGCCGGTCATGAGCACGTGGTCAGGGTCACCTTCGCGCTCAAAGACCGAACGCGCTGCCGGCACCGAGATGCACACGCGGGCGGCGTGGGAGTTCATCATCTTGTTGGCCAGGCCCGGAACAGAGTTCTGCTCATGCAGCAGATACGGAACGCCTGCGCCCTTGCACCACCCCAGCAGCGGAACCTCGACATAGGCACCAAAACCGATGGCGGCATCGGGCTTGCCGACCTTTGAGAAATGACTGGCGAGCGCACGCTTGGCCTTGTTGACACGCCATAGCGAGGTCAGCGCCGTCCAAGGACGGGAGCGGTCGAAGCCCGTGACCGTAATGGGCACAAAATCAAATCCAGCCTCGGGGACCAGACGACCCTCGAGCTTGCGCGACTGGCCCACGAACACAACGTGGTGGCCACGATCACGCAGCTCTTCGGCCAAGGCGAGCGCGGGGTTGATGTGTCCTGCCGTACCGCCGGCTGCAATAGCAACGGTCATCTTATCGGTCATGGTAGTCCCTTCGTACACGCGGTCCCTGGTCGTCGGTGCGCAGACGCGCCGACGGGTCCGAGTTCAAATCGATTCGATTATATCCGCCGCCCGCATTGCGAGGAGTGGGGCGCTGAGGACGACCTTGCGGCGCCGTTCGCTGACGCGGGCGGGCTGCCGGCTCGGTCGCAGAGCCATCCAGGACGGTAAAACCGTTACGCGAAGATCGCTCGCCGCGCACGTGGGGCACGCCGGCGGTACTCTCATCCATAACGGCAAAGCTCTCGCGGCGACGGTCGTACTCATCGCGACGGGCGCTCTCGTACGAAACGCGCAGGATCAACCCGGCAAGCATAAGCGACACAATAATCGACGAACCGCCGTAGCTAATAAACGGCAACGGCTTGCCCGTCATGGGAAACACGTTGAGGATGCCCAACGCGTTAATCAAAAACTGCACCGCGAGAATGACCGCGGAGCCAGACGCCATAAGCGCGCCCCGACGATCGGTCGCCTGCTCGGCAATGCGAAACGCCGAATAGATCAGCATCGCAAACACCAAGAAGAACAGCACGGTTCCGACAAAACCGACTTCCTCGCCAATGATGGCCAAGATGTAGTCATTGTGCGCCTCGGGCAGATACGAGTACTTCATGGTTGAGTTGCCGATGCCACGGCCGAACAGACCGCCCGAGGCAAAGGCCATGATGGCAAGCGTGGCCTGATAGCCGTCACCATACTCGTCGGCCCAAGGGTTCAAGGCAACCTGAATACGCACCATACGGTACGGCTCTGCAACAAGCGCAATCACGATCACGAGAATGCCGAAGATTAGCACGCCGATGATAAATCTGGGGTCGAGACCCGCAAACAACGCCATGCACATGAGGGTCAACAGGATGATCAGGACAGTACCGAAATCGGGCTGGATAAAGATCAGAAAGAGCGAAATGCCCAAGTAGATGCCCATCTTGCGAAGGAATTCGTTGATGTCGCCACCGGGCGAAAAGAAGCGATCAAGCATGATGGCCGAATACGCAATGGCAAATGGCTTTAAAAACTCGGAAGGCTGGAACTGAATACCGGCGATGTTGAGCCAGCGCGTGGCGCCACGGCTGCCGCTGCCCACCAAGAACACCAGAAGCAGTAGCCCTATCATGCCGATGAGGAAGATCCTGAGCACATCCTCCCCAAACCAGCTGTCCGGCAAAACGCGCACGATGGCAATCAGCGCCAGAACACCGACCATGGCAAACGCGGCCTGTCGACCCAGAAAAAACGTCGCCGAGCCATTCTCGTGCAGCGCCTCGACCGAAGACGCCGAGTACACCATCAGCAGGCCAAAGCACACCAAGGTAAACAAGCAGGCCATGAATATCAAACGGGGGCGCATGATACGGGCGGGAACGCCGGCAATATAGCGTTCGCTAAACGACTGCCCGCCGCGGCCGGAACGCGGTGTGATGCGCCGCGAGGAAGCACGGTCCGAGTCGGGCCTCCTCATACCTTGTCGGGGGCTCTCCTCTCTCACCGGCAACCCCTATTCCATTTGCGATTTCGCCGCAGCGGCAAGCTGGGCCACATAGTCCTTAAACACGCGGCCGCGCTCCTCATAGCCCGAGAACTCATCGAACGAAGAGCAGGCAGGAGAAAGTAAGATCACGTCGCCACGGCTCGACAGCGAACGGGCGACGTCCACGGCATCGCGCAGGTCATCCGCCTGGGCGATATCCACATCGCCGTCGACATCGGCCTCGTCCATAGCGGCGGTGAAACGCTCGCGCGCATCGCCAAAGCAGACGACCGAGCGTACGTTATCCATAACAACGCGCGCGAAGTCCGTGAGCGGCGTGCCCTTATCGTGGCCGCCGAGCAGCAAGATCACGTCATCATCGGGAAATGCCGTCAGCGCCTTCTCGACCGCATCGGTGTTGGTCGCCTTGGAATCGTTGACGTAGCGCACGCCGTCAATCTCGCCACACGGCTCCACGCGGTGCTCGAGCGGCTGGAACGAGGCCAGACCGCGGCAGACACCATCGACATCGGCACCGACTGCCAGGGCAGCCGTGGCAGCGCACAGGGCATTGATAACATTGTGATGGCCCGAGATCTTGAGCTCGGATGTAGCGATGAGCGGGGTCTCGACGCCCTTCAGGCGCACGATCATCTTGCCATCGCGCACAAAGGTGGCATCCTCGCCCTCGGGCTCGTCAAAAGCGACCTTGCAGATGCGACGACCCGGCGTGTAGATGTACTCATCGAACTCGTGAATGCCGGCGTCTTCGACGTCGACAACCGCCAGATCGTCATCGACCATATTGTCAAACAGTTTGATCTTGGCAAGCGCATAGTTCTTATGGCTCTTATGCCAGCCCAAGTGGTCGGGAGTGATGTTGAGCAGCACCGCCACGCGAGGATGAAGCTCGGCGGTCGTAGCAATCTGGTAGCTCGAGAGCTCGGCCACAAACCACTCGTTATGAGCTCGGCCGTCAATCTCGTTGACCGGCGGCTCGCCGATGTTGCCGACAGCTACGCTGGCCTCACCGGCAGCCTTGAGCAGATAATCAGTCAGCGACGTGGTAGTCGTCTTGCCGTTGGTACCCGTAATGGCAATCCAGTTATCGGGCGACAGGCGATAGGCAAACTCGGGCTCACCCATAATCTGGGCGGCATGCTCGCGCCCGGCCTTAAAGAAGCCCGAGAACTCCGAGATGCCCGGGCACGTCACGCATACGTCATAGGCGCCCTCGACCTGTTCGGTCCCATACACAAACGACGCACCAGCAGCCTCGAGCGCACGCGTAGCGTCATTGGGCTCAGAGGTGCCGCCGCCATACACGGTAACGGCACTTACGCGCTCGGGATGTGCCAGCGCCCAGCGGGCGACATCGAGACCGGATTTGCCCTGACCCAAAACGAGCAGGCTAAAGACATCAGCAAGAGGCATGAAAGACCACTATCCCAACTGGAAGAACAAAGCAAGGCCAACGGCACCAAAGGCCGCAGCGATAATCCAAAAACGGATGACGACCTTGGTCTCGGCCCAGCCCTTCTTTTCGAAATGATGATGGATGGGCGCCATAAGGAAGACGCGCTTGTGCGTAAAGTGGAAGTAGACAACCTGAATCATGACCGACAGGGTCTCAACGATAAACAGGCCGCCGATGATGAGGGAGACGACCTCGGTGTTGGTCATGATGGACGTGCAGGCAAACGCGGCGCCCAAGGCAAGCGAGCCGGTATCGCCCATAAAGATGCTCGCCGGATAGCAGTTGAACCACAGAAAGCCCAAGCAGGCACCGGCACACGCGGTGCAGAAGATGGACAGGTTCACGTCTCCGTGCAAAAACGCCATGGCGGCCATGGCGAGCATGGCGATCATGGAGGTGCCGCCAGCAAGACCGTCAAGGCCATCGGTCAGGTTCACGGCATTAGAAAGACCGGCGATCATCAGCCAGCAAAAGACAATGTAGAGCCACGGGAACGAAAGGCCGCAGATGGTGGTCGAAAGAACACCGAGGTCAATCGTCAGGCCGCCGGGAAAACGAATCTCGGGGGCGACGCCGCACCAGTTGACGGCAAGTACCGTAAAAGTGACACAGATAATGGTTAGGCCGATCATCTTGGCATGAGGCGTGAGACCGAGCGAGCGCCCATGCGTAACGGAGGTCAGGTCGTCGATCAGGCCCAGCACGCCGGTCGCCAGCGTGGCGAGCAGCACGAGCACGAGCTCGGTGGTGAGCTTGCCCATCAGCAGGCAGGTCAGCGAGATCGCGACGAGGATGACAACGCCACCCATGGTGGGCGTTCCCTGCTTAACCAAATGACGCTTGGGGCCGTCGGCACGAACCTGCTGGCCGATACCCTCGACCTTGAGCAGCTTGATCCACCACGGCATGAGCAGCAGCGCAATGGCAGCGGCGATGCCAAGCCCCAAAAAAGCCTGATACGTTGGATACGAGGGATTGCCGAACATGGGCTAGCACACACCTTCCACAAAGCGGTCGAGCTCAACAAAGCGGGAACCCTTGACCAGTACAACATCATGTTTTTCAAGCGCGCCGCCCATGCGGTCGAGCACCTGCTGATAATCGGAGAACACCTGGATGCGGTCCTCGTCCATGCCCATCATACGCGCGGCATCGGCCATAAGCTGGGCCAGCTCACCACCCACGCACGCCAGCATGTCGAGCTTCTTGGCGGCGGCATAAGCGCCCACGAGCTCATGCATGCGAGGAGCCTCATCGCCCATCTCGCCCATCTCGCCCAGGATCGCCATGCGAGACCCCATGCACGAAAGCGAGCACAGCAGATCGAGGCCAGCAGCCATGGATTCGGCACTGGCGTTATAGGAATCGTCGATGACGCGGGCACCGCTCTTGGCGCGCTTGATCTCTTGGCGGTGACCGGTAATCGTGAGGCCCCTAAAGGCAGCATCGATCTGCTCGGGCGTCACGCCCAGGCGATAGGCAACCGCGGCGGCCTTAACGGCATTAGGAACGGACTGCACGCCGGGGATGACAAGCATGGTATCGATTGTCTCGCCCTGACCAAAATCGAGCGTAAAGACCGGACGGCCCTCGTCATCAACACGAATGTCGCGGGCACGAACCTCATCATCGTCCGAGACGCCGGCCAGCATCACGTCGATACCAGCAGGCTGGGCGAACGTATCGCGAATGAACGGCGTAAAGTCGTCCTCGCCGCCCAAAACCAACAGCGGCAAGAAGTCGCCAGCGGCGCACATACCCTGGACAATCTCGGCCTTAGCGCGGGCGATGTTCTCGCGGCTGCCCAAAATGCCGATATGAGAGGTGCCGATCTTGCTCACGATGGCAAGGTTGGGATTGGCAGACAGAGACAGGCGCTCGATCTCGTGGAAATGGTTCATGCCCATCTCGAGCACCAGGACCTCGGTATCGGCCGGAGCGGAAAGCACCGTGAGCGGCATGCCGATCAGGTTATTGAAATTGCCCTTTGTGGCCCAGACACGATAGCGCTTGGCGAGCACAGCGGCGAGCACGTCCTTGGTCGTCGTCTTGCCGATGGAACCGGTGATGCCAACGACCAGGCAGCCAAGCTCCAGGCGATACGCGTGCGCCAAACGCAGCAGAAACTCCTCGGGATCATCGGTCAGCAAGATGGCACAGCCCTTGTCCTGCGCCAGCGAGACCAGCTCGGCCTCGGGCTCACGCGTCATCACGACGGCGCCGGCACCCGACTGGACGGCACGGGAAGCAAAATCATTGCCGTCGACGTTTTCACCGGGAAAGGCGACGAAAATCGTCCCTTCCTCGACCTGGCGCGAGTCGATAACGCACCCGCGGCATACCCGATCGACTTCTCCCGTCACGGTTCGGGCCCCTGTTGCGGCCGCGAGGTTGTTGACGGCGATCTCTATCATTGCAGCTCCCCTGTAAACCTAAATAATGCTATCGGCGTATTGTATCCCAGCGCCGCGCATGCGTGGTGCAGGGCATGTGAACACCCCTCATATGGGACAACAAACCACGCCCCAAAGATTGTAACCCCCTACTTCGTGTGCGGGATACCCAGCACGTCGAGCGCGTTGGCCATAATGGACTGGAACGGCACCGCAGCGGCATCTGAGCCGCTCGGCGTTCCGTCGAGCGTGATATAGCACAGTACCTTGGGCGATTGTGCCGGTGCAAAGCCCATAAAGGACGACATGTAGTTCTCCTTGAGGTAGCCGCCGTTCTCGTCGGCACGTTCGGCCGTACCGGTCTTACCCGCCACGTCATAGCCGTCAACCGCGCCGCCAACGCCCGTTCCCTCCGACACGACCGTCTGCATGCACGATGTCACCTGGGATGCGGCGTCCTCCGAAATCGCGCGCTCGCCTTCGCCCCAGTCCTTCTCGTCGCCCTTGCTGGACTTATAGAAGTGCGGGGTCATCATCACGCCGCCGTTGGCGATGCCGCCCACGGCACGTGCGATCTCAATCGGCGAGACGGACAGCGCCTGTCCAAAGCTCATCGATCCCAGCGTGGCGCCGTCATACTGGTCACGCTCCTTGACGATGCCCAGGCTCTCGCCCGGAAAATCGACACCGGAGCTGTGACCGATGCCCCACTTGTCCACATAGGCGGCAAAGTCGTCGGCACCGATCTTGCGCCCCACCAGGACAAAGCCCACATTGGACGAACGGCGCATCATCTCGCGCACATCCATGGTCATGCCATAGTCGCGCTTATCGGCATCGGTAACGGTATCGTCGCCCACCTTGATGCTCGCCGGCACCTCAAACGACGTACTCGATCGCACGACGCCCAAGTCGAAGCCGGCGCCCGCCACGAGCGTCTTAAAGACCGAGCCGGGCTCGTAGGCGTCAGTGACCAGGCGCAGGTTCATATCCTCGGTCTTGGCGTTCTCCAGATCGGTCTGGTCGTAGGTCGGGTACGAGCAGGCTGCGAGAATTTCACCGGTCGTGGGGTCGGTGACCAAAGCCGAGCCGTTCTTGGCCTTTGTCTTCTCGACAGCCTCTGCCAGAGCATCCTCAGCCGCACGCTGGATATTGACGTCGAGCGTCGTCACGATATCAACGCCGTCGACCGCAGCCACCTTTTTATAGGCACCGCCCGCGATATAGCTGCCGTCCCTCGCGCGCTCGCGTACGAGAGAACCGTTCGTGCCGGTCAGAAGCTTGTTGTATTGCTTTTCGAGACCCGTCAAGCCGTCGTTGTCTACATTCACTACACCCAGCACCTGCGATGCCAGATTGCCGTATGGATATACGCGCTTCATGGCCTGCTCAAAAAGCACGCCGGGCAGGTTCTTCTTCTCCAGCGCCGCAGCATCGTCTTCGTCCACCTGGCGCTTGATATACACCCAGGTGCCATCGGACTCGACGAGCTTGCGGCAGGTCTTTTTATCGATTCCAGTTGCCTTGACCAGCGCCGACACCGTCTTGTCGACATCCTCGACAAGCTGCGGGTTCACGGCGATGTTGCGACATTCGACCGACGACGCCAGCACGTTGCCGTTGCGGTCGTAGATGGTGCCGCGTTTGGCATAGAGGGTCTGCGCAAGCAGGCGGCGCGCATCGGCACGCTCGCGCAGTTTATCGGCTTCGACAATTTGATAGTCGGCAAGACGAAAGACGCCCAAGCCCAAGCCAAGCCCAATGAAGCCCATGACGGCTTTGCGGCGAGGCAGAGGCGTGCCTGTGAGCCATTCGGTCGACGAACTCTTGCGCGACCTGGTGTTATGCACTTGAGGACCGCCCGAGCCGCGAAGTCGCGACGCCGGGTCGTTGCCACGGGACTGCCCGGCGTTGTAAGATTGCCGACCCGTTCCTTGATAACCAGAACGTCCCCGCGACGAGGGACGTCCAGAACCGCGGCCCCCATCGAAACCGCGGCGATAGTCATTTGTCATACTCAGCTACCGTCTTGCTACTGAGCGGTCGCGGTCGCGTTGGCGCCCGCGGCTGCATCCTGCGAAAAGTCAAGTGTAACGCTCTCGCTGGGCTCCACCATGCCATAAGCGCCCGCAAGGTCGCGGATGCGCGTGTCGGCGCCATAGACCGAATGCATGACCTCCAAGTCGGAGCTCTCATCGGTCGCCTTTTCGAGCGTGTTGGTAAGCTCGGCATTGCCGTTGAGCACCTGGGCCGTAACGCCGGCGAGCGCCACGCGGGCGACACCGATCGTCATGAAGATAGCCGCAATGATGCAAAACGTTTTAAGAACGCTCATGAAAACCGGGCTTACCGCCTGGTTTGCCTGACGGCCCGCGCCCGTGTAGACATCAAAGCGCGGCGTGCGCTGCTCACGGGGAGCAACGGGGGCCTGCGGCGTCTCACGATAGGCGGGCATGGCGTTCATATCATAGGCGAGTGCTGCGCTTGAAGTGTTGTAGCCCATGATATGCCGCCTCCCATCCCGAGTACGTTGGTAGTGTGTTTAAGCTTCGTTTATGGTGCGAGCGGGAGGTCCAATATCGCGCGGTCGCGCCTACAGACGCTGCGCCACGCGGATTTTGGCTGATCTCGCCCGAGGGTTGCGCTCAACCTCATCAGGCTGGGCAACCAAGGGTTTGCGGGTGATGACCTTGAGTATCGGCACGTTGCCGCACACGCACACCGGAATCTCCGGCGGACACGTGCACCCCTGGCTCATCTCCTTAAAGTGGTTCTTTACGATACGGTCCTCGAGCGAGTGATACGAGATGACGCAGATACGTCCGCCCGGGTTGAGCCACCTGGTGGCGGCATCAAGCCCTCGTTCGAGCACATCGAGCTCGTGATTGACCTCGATGCGAATGGCCTGGAAACTTTTCTTGGCCGGGTGTCCGCCATGCCGACGAGCGGCAGCCGGGATACCCGCCTTGATGATCTCGACAAATTGGCCGGTGGTTTCGATCGGTTCTTGCTCGCGGCGGCGCACGATCTCGCGCGCGATCTGCGAGGCGAACTTCTCTTCGCCGTAGACGCGTAGAATCCGGGCGAGGTCGTGTTCGTTATAGGTGTTGATGACCTCAGCTGCGTTTAAGGTGTTATTACCCGGATCCATCCGCATGTCCAATGGGGCGTCCTCGTTATACGAAAAGCCCCTGCCAGGGATATCGAGTTGCGGTGACGAAACGCCCAAATCGAACAGGAAGCCATCGACCCCGGGCACCTCGGCCGAGCAAAGCAGCTCGTCCAAGTCGCCGAAGTTGCCCTTCAGCAGCTGGTGCGGAACGCCGGGAACCTCGCGGTCCAGACGGGCGCCAGCGGCCTCGAGGGCCATGTCGTCCTGATCGACGCCGAGCAAAAGGCCCGTCTCCCCCACCTGCGCGGCCATCTTTACCGAATGGCCGGCACCGCCAAGAGTGCAATCGCAGACAACGGAGCCGCTCTTTAGCCGCAGCGACTCAAGCACTTCGCCGAGCATGACAGGTTCATGCCGATATTCTTGTGTCAAGATCCCACGCTCCATCCGTTACCCGTGCCTTGCCCTTACGAGAAGAAGAGGTCCAGCAGGGCCTCATCGTCATCGTCCTCACCGGCCGCGGCGCGATCCCAAACCTCAAGGTGGTCGTAGTTGCCCACAACCGTGACCTCGCGGTCGAGGTTCGCCTGCTTGCGGAGAGACTCGGAAAGACCGATACGACCGGCGCTGTCCACGTCCATCGACGTGGTGCGCTTGTTGATCGCCCTCATGAGCTTCTGGTCGTTAATGTCACGCGGGTTAAAACCCTCGTGGCCCTCACGACCCGCGAAGAGTCCTTCGACCCACTTATCGAAGGCCTCGGCAGAGAACACGTACAGAGCATCGACATCCAGGGCTTTGAACACGCGAACGTGCTCTCCAAGCTCCTCGCGAAGGGGTGCAGGCAGGGACAGACGACCTTTTGCATCGAGATTGCGCTCGTATGCACCAGTCATTCCCATGTGCGCCCTCCCCTCGGTTACTCAGATGGCACGTACGCGGGGAACCACCCCGCCTGTCGACGTCATCAATAATATGGGGAACCGCCCCATTTTTCAACACCTTTCCCCACCCCGCCCCACTATTCCACCCCCAATATGTTGTAAAACACCCCCGAGCATATGTTCGAAAACACAATATGTTGTGTTTGCAGCAAAGGCGGGATGCCACCTGTAGAACCACGCCCGCGAACCTCAACCTTCAAGTTGACCTTGAGGCGATTTTTACGTCCCTTTACACGCCGTTCACATCGCCCCCAAACTCCCCCACCCAAGGCACGTGCAGCCCATCACCGCGACGACAAGTGGCAAAAAATGGGACGGGCCCCAGATTGCCCATGCGCGCGCAAAAGCACGCCGTGGCAATCTGGGGCCCGTCCCCAAATACCTATAAATTTGCAGGTCAGCGATGAGTTAACGATGCGCCAGCGGGTGCGCCGCCAGATAGACCTCGGTCAGTTGCGTTCGGTCGACATGCGTGTAGACCTGCGTGGTCGAAATATCGGCATGGCCCAAAATCTCCTGCAGCACACGCAGGTCGGCACCGCCCGCGAGCATGTGGGTGGCAAAGGAGTGGCGCAAGGTATGGGGATGGAGCCCCACCAGCCCCACCTGACGCCCATACCGCTCGCATATCGCATGCACGGCCTGGCGCGACAGGCGACGTCCGTTCTTATTTAAAAAGACCGCCGAGGTCTCGGTTCCGCGGGCATGGGCCGCCAAGCGAGAACGTCCCTCAGTTACATAGAGCGTCAGAGCTCGCGCCGCGCTTCCCACCAGTGGGGACAGGCGTTCCTTTGAGCCCTTACCGCGAACGAGTACAAAGCCATCGTCAATATGGATATCGCCCACATCGAGCCCAACCAGCTCACTCACACGCAAACCGCATCCGTAGAGCACTTCCAAGATGGCATGGTCGCGCAGTCCCATCTCGCCCTCGGGAAAGTCTTGATCGAGCAGCGCCGAGACATCCTCCACCGATAGATACTCCGGCAAACGCTCAGCCTTTTTAGGCAGGCGCAATGCCGCCGTCGGGTTTTGGGCCACGGCCCCATCGCGCACCAAAAAGGCATGCAGGCCCTTCACGGCAGCAAGCGCGCGCTCCACCGAGGCGTCGGAATAGCCTCCGTCGCGGCGATCGGCTACAAAGCCCTCCACGACCTGACGGGCCACCTCTTCAAAAGACACAATGCCCGCCCGCTCCAGATAGGCGCAGTACGTCGTCAGGTCACGACGGTAGGCCGCAATCGTATTGCGCGCCAAACCCCGCTCGACCGCAAGGTAATCGAGATACTCCCCCGCCACCACAGCGAGCGACGAGGGAGTAGCTTCGGTATGTTCTTGGTTCTCCGGCACCCTTAGTCCGTAGCGAGGTTCTTGGGCGTCACCTGCAGACGGTCGACACCCTCGTGCTGGCCGATCGAGGCGCGCACGAACTCGCGGAACAGCGGCTGCGGGTTGGTCGGACGGCTCTTGAACTCGGGATGAGCCTGGGTGGCCACATACCACGGATGTACGTCGCGCGGCAGCTCGACCATCTCGACCAGGCGCTCGTCGGGCGACAGACCCGAGATAACCAAACCGGCGTCCTCGAGCTGGTCGCGGAAGGCGTTGTTAAACTCAAAGCGGTGACGGTGACGCTCGTAGACAAGCTCCTCGCCATATGCCTCGCGAGCGAGGGTATCGGCGGCGAGCTTGCACGGATAGGCGCCCAAGCGCATGGTGCCGCCCTTCTCGGTCACGTCCTCCTGCGAGCTCATCAGATCGATGACGCTATACGGACCGTCCGGATCAAACTCGGAGGAGCTGGCACCGGCAAGGCCAACGACATTGCGGGCGAACTCGCACACGGCGACCTGCATACCCAGGCAAATGCCCAGATATGGAATCTTGTGCTCACGGGCAAACTCGGCCGCGAGGATCTTACCCTCCAGGGCGCGCTTGCCAAAGCCGCCGGGAACCAGGATGCCCGAAGCGTCGCCCAGAACCTCGGAGACATTCTGTTCGTCGAGGCTCTCGCCGTCGACCAGCTGGACGTCCACATGGCGATCGTAGAAGACGCCCGCATGGTGCAGGGCCTCGATAACCGACAGGTACGCATCGGGCAGCTGCGTGTACTTACCCACGACGGCGATCTTCACCTTGTCGGCGTGATGGTTGGCGTGATTCTGTTTGCGCAGGAACTCGTTCCACTCGCTCATGTCGCGCTCACGCGGATCCAGACCCAGGCGCTCGCAAATGCGCAGGTCAAAATCCTGCTCGGCAAGCAGCTGCGGAACATCGTAAATGCTCGCGCAGTCCTCGTTGGTAAAGACACAATCGGTGTCGACGTCGCAGAAGCTTGCGATCTTTCCGCGGATAGCGTCATCGATATGGTGGTCGGAGCGCAGCACGATGATATCGGGCTGGATGCCAAAGCTGCGGAGCTCCTTGACGGAATGCTGCGTGGGCTTGGTCTTAACCTCGTGGGCGGCGGCGATATAGGGAACGAGCGACACGTGGATGTAGCAGACGTTCTCGGGGCCGGCCTCCTTGCGGTACTGGCGGATGGCCTCGACAAACGGCTGCGACTCGATGTCGCCGATCGTGCCGCCCAGCTCGGTGATGACTACATCGGAGCCGGTCTGCTCCTCGATGCGGCGGAACTTGTCCTTAATGGCATTGGTGACGTGAGGAATCACCTGCACGGTACCGCCCAAAAAGTCGCCGCGACGCTCGCGGGCGATTAGGCTTTTGTAGATGGCACCGGTCGTAAAGTTGGAATCGCGGGTCAGGTTCTCATCAATAAAGCGCTCGTAATGACCCAGGTCCAGGTCGGACTCGTAACCGTCCTCGGTTACAAAGACCTCACCATGCTGGAACGGGCTCATGGTACCGGGGTCGACGTTCAGATACGGGTCGGCCTTCTGCATCGTTACTTTGTAGCCACGCGACTTGAGCAGACGGCCCAGCGAGGCCGCGGTGATACCCTTGCCCAGGGACGAAACCACGCCACCGGTTACGAACACATGCTTGGTCATATTGAGTTACCTGCGCTTCCCGTAGAAGTTGTTTATCCACATCTTACGGGTCTTCATTGTAATACTCGCGCCGCGGACCGTTCGCAATTTTTCTCGCATGCGATTGCATTTCTCAATCTTGAAACAAAACGCCGCCCGGTTTCCCAGGCGGCGTCGCTATGGCAAGGGTTACATGCTGCTATCGATCAGCAGCCTCGTCCTCAAGCATTTCTTGAACGAGCATGCCGGTACGGACGCCCTCAAGATACCACTCACCACGTTCGGTGAGGCAAATGCCATTTGCAAGCTGACCGCCGTCGTCGCTATAACGCGAGACGACATCAATCATGCCTTCGGAATCCAAGCGATCGATTGCGGCGCGGGCACGATACGGCGAAACCCCCACGCGCTCGGCAAGCGTTTTGCGCGAGAAACCATACGGCCCGCCATTGTCTTCGGTTTGCTGGTCGATCTCCATCAACACCAGCACCTCGACACGCTTCATATCGTTGACACTCGCACGACCCTTGCCCGCCATAGCAGCCTCCTCAAACCGAGCACGAGCATCTAACGCGCCGTGCGCGACCGGCGTATCCCGCAAAGGATGTTACATCAGCGTTATTGTATACCGCTCAAATCACTTCTAGGCAGGTAAACGGGCTATTTTTAACCCAAACAAAGGCAATGTTGATAAATTAGGCCGCATAGGGCATATACCCCATGCGGCCTAATCAGACCAATCGCCTCGTTTTAGCGGTGAAAGAATCCGCGACGCTCGAATTTGGGCTCGCAGCACACGTTGATGCCCAACTTGCGCAGCACCGTCTCGTCCGTCGGCGAGATAATCACGCTAAAGAAGGCATCGCAACCGCGCAGCTGCTCCAGGCCCGAAAGGACGCGAGCGGCCGTCTCACTCGTGGCCGAGGTGATCGACAGCGCCATAAGCGTCTCGTCGGTGTGGAGGCGCGGGTTTTTGCTGCCCAGGAAATGCGTCTTGAGCTTGCTGATGGGCTCGATCGCTTCATCGCTAATGACCTCGAGCTCAAGGTCGACGCCCGAGACATGCTTAAGTGCATTCATGATGAGCGAGCTCGCGGCGCCCAGGCGCGTGGAAGTCTTGCCGGTCACCACGGAGCCATCGGGCATGACCATGGCACCCACGGGACCACCCGTCAGCTGCTCCCTGGTGAGGGCCGCCGAGCGCGCCGGTGAGTAGTTCTTATCGATGCCGGCTTTCTTCATAATAATCTTGAGACGGTCGACTTGCTCATCGCCCACGCCGGTACGGCGTACATTTTCGACCGCGGTAAAGTAGCGGCGGACGATCTCCATCTTGGAAGCGTCGCGGCAGGCATCGTCATCGGTGATGGCAAAGCCGACCATATTGACGCCCATGTCCGTAGGGCTCTGGTAGGGGCTCTTGCCCAGGATCTTTTCCATCAGGGCACGGACTACCGGGAAGGCCTCGACGTCGCGGTTGTAGTTGACCGTGGTCTTGTTGTAGGCCTCAAGGTGGAACGAATCGATGATATTGGCGTCGTCGAGGTCAGCCGTGGCGGCCTCGTAGGCAATATTGACAGGATGCGTCAGAGGAAGATTCCAGACAGGGAAGGTCTCGAACTTGGCATAGCCGGCGGCCGTGCCATGCTTGTGCTCGTGATAGAGCTGAGACAGGCAGGTGGCAAGCTTGCCCGAGCCAGGACCGGGGGCAGTGACCACGACGAGCGGTCGGGTGGTCTCGACAAACTCGTTCTTGCCGTAGCCATCGTCGGACACGATCAGATCGACATCGTGCGGATACCCCTCGATGGGATAGTGCAGCTTGGCGGGAATACCGAGCGCGTTCAGGCGGTTGCGGAACACATCGGCAGCGGGCTGGCCGGCGTACTGGGTGATGACCACAGCCGCGACAGCAAAGCCGTTGCCGCGGAACAGGTCAACCAGGCGCAGCACATCCTCGTCATAGGTAATGCCGAGGTCACCACGAGCCTTGTTTTTCTCGATGTGGTTCGCGTTGATCGCGATGATAACCTCGACATCGTCGGCGATGCTCTTGAGCATGCGGAACTTGCTGTCCGGTTCAAAACCCGGCAGCACGCGGCTCGCATGATAGTCATCGAACAGCTTACCGCCAAACTCCAAATAGAGCTTGCCACCAAACTGCGAGATGCGCTCCTTAATGTGAGCAGCCTGCAGCTCGATATACTTCGCGTTGTCGAAACCCTGGCGCATATATGGCTCCCGTCCCGTTTCCATTTAATGTTCTAGGCGATTATAACGGAGCAGACCCTCCCCAACGCCCAAGCAATCAACTGGCACCAACCAAACACGCCATCGATAAGTTGCGGTGAAATAGTTCCCGTTTAACCCCTCAAGACGGCCAAACAGGAACTATTCCACCGCAACTTCCCCTTTTGGCGCAAAGTAATCTGACCCCTTTGCACCAACAGCAGAAACGTTGCGGGCAGAGAACGGACAGCGAACAGGCACCAGAGCGAGCAAGCTGTCCCCCTGCAGCAACAATGGCAGCGCCGCAGGTGGGGCAAAAGTCAGCGAAAGCCCGCCAGAGCGAGCAAGGTGACGTGAAAGAGGAGGGCATAGGCCTTTTGGCCATGCCCGACGATTGAACGTCAGATTGCCGCTCTGGCGGGCTTGCAGCGTCGAGTGGTTCCGGCGTTTGGTAAAACGCCGGAACACAAGAGCGCCCCCTCCCGCGCACGGAACGGAAGGGGGCTAAAGGTAGGAGTCTACCGGTGGGTTGACCCCACCGGACAGACGATGACCAAGTGATCCTCTACAGGATCGTCAAGGTTTCCGTGGGGTACCCGTTGGGTACTTAGAGCATCACGCAGGCGACGGTCAGGATAATGGCGCAGACGACGGAGAGCGCGACGATGAGCTTAAGGGCAAACTTGAGCCAGGTCGTCCACTCGATCTTGGCCAGGGCGAGACCGCCCATGATGGCGCCGGAGGTCGGGGTGAACAGGTTCACAACGCCGATGGCAGAGGAGAAGATCATGACCATGACCTCGGGCGAGAAGCCGAGCTTAACAGCCAGCGGTCCCATGATGGGCATGGAAACGGTGGCCATACCAGAGGTCGAGGGGATCAGGAAGGACAGGCCGAAGTAGACCAGGAAGCTCATGGGAGCGAAGATCACGCCGGACAGGCCAGCCAGGGCCTTGGCTGCAGCGTCAAGGACGTAGACGTCGAGGCCGGTGTTAGCCATGAGGACGGAGATACCGCGGGCGAGAGCGATGACGAGAACAACGGACATCATGTCGGCAGCGCCGGTGATGAAGGTGTTAACGATCTGCTTCTCGGAAAGGCCACCGATGATACCGATCAGGACAGCCATGAGGAAGAACCAGGTGGAAGCCTCGTCGAAGTACCACTGGCCAATGGGTAGGCCGGTGATCAGGGCGGACCAGCCCTGGACGACGGCGTTACCGTCGGCATCGTAGACAGCGCCAGCGTCAAAGAAGTTGGCGACGCCCTCGTTGAGGTCGGCCAGCGGAATGAAGCCGACGATCATGACGACAAAGGTAAAGGCAAAGGCGATCAGAACACCCTTCTGACGACCGGTGAGCTTGACCTCCTTGTGGACCTCGGAAGCAGCCTTGCCGTGAGCCTCTTCGGCGTCCTTGAGCTCCTGCATCGAAAGAATGGTGGAACCCTTGTCAGCCTTGACCTTCTTGGCATAGCTCATGACGAAGAAGATGGACATGGCAGTGGTAACAATCCACAGGACGGCACCGAGGCCGATGATGATGGACTGGTTGACCTCAATGCCAACGCCGGTCAGAGCGTCGACGGCAGCGCCGACGGCGAACGGGTTAACCGTGGAGCCCAGGCAGCCGCAGCCAGCGCCGAGCAGGACGGTAGCAGCGCCGACCATGGGGTCGAAGCCAGCAGCCATCATAGTAGCGGCGAGCAGGGCGTAGAAGGGAACGGTCTCCTCGCACATACCATAAGTGGTACCACCGAGGGAGAAGATGAGCATCAGCACGGGAATGAGCATGATCTCGTTACCCTTAAGCTTCTGCACCAGGACGGCGATGCCGTTGTCCAGAGCGCCGGTCTCGGTCATCATGCCGAGGAAGCCGCCCAGGATCATAACGAAGAGGCAGACGGGCAGAGCGTCAGCGAAGCCCTTAATCGGGGCGGTGCAGAAATCGCTCAGACGGGCGGCAGTAACCGCGCCGCCGGACGTGCCGGAGACGATAACGGTAATCACTGCGACAATTGCCAGCAGAGCAAGAAGAATGGTGAACGATGAAGGCATACCGCGCTTTTTCTTAGCGGTCTCAGTCATAGTTCTCATCCCCCCTTCATAAATCATTTAACTTTCTCGTGCGAAGCGGATCTTCCGTGCCGTGCCCACCGCCCGACGCGAGATATTTACCAGACACAGCCGCTCGGGGTGTTCAACAATACACCCCGAGCGAGATGCTAGATGCTCTTACTTGAGCGTGGCGTACATGACAGCCTTAATGGTGTGCATGCGGTTCTCGGCCTCGTCGAAGACCTTGGAAGCGGGGCTCTCGAAGACCTCGTCGGTGACCTCCTGCTCGGTGATGCCGAACTGCTCGCACTTCTCGGCGCCAATGGTGGTGTTGGTGTCGTGGAAGCTGGGCAGGCAGTGTAGGAAGATGGCACCGGGGTTGGCCATAGCCATGACCTCGGAGGTGACACGATACGGGGTGAGCTGGGCGATGCGCTCGGCCCAGACCTCGTCGGGCTCGCCCATGGAGACCCACACATCGGTGTAGATAACGTCGGCACCGGTGACGCCGTCCTTGACGTCAGTGGTCAGCTTGATGGTGCAGCCGTTGGCCTCGGCGATGGGCTTGCAGGCCTCGATGACGTCGTCAGCGGGCATGCACTCCTCGGGGCCGCAGGCCACGAAGTTCATGCCGAGCTTGGAGCAGACAACCATGAGGGAGCGAGCAACGTTGTTCTTGCAGTCGCCCATGAAGACGAGGGTCTTGCCCTTGATGTCGTAGTTGAAGTTCTCCTGGACGGTCAGGATGTCGGCGAGCATCTGGGTGGGATGCCACTCGGTGGTCAGGCCGTTCCACACGGGCACGCCGGACTTAGCAGCGAGCTCCTCGACGTCGTCCTGGGCAAAGCCACGGAACTCGATGCCGTCATACATGCGGCCGAGAACGCGGGCGGTGTCCTCGATGGACTCCTTCTTGCCCATCTGCGACGAACCGGGATCGAGATAGGTCACGCCCATGCCCAGGTCCATGCCGCCGACCTCGAAGGCGCAGCGGGTACGAGTGGAGGTCTTCTGGAAGAGCAGAACGATGTTCTTGCCCTCGAGATAGCGGTGCGGAACGCCAGCGCGCTTCATATCCTTGAAGTTCTTGGAGAGCTTGAGCAGGTACTCGATCTCCTCGGTGGTGAGGTCGAGAAGTTTGAGGAAGCTACGGCCGGAGAGGTTAACACCCATGGTTCGATTCCTTTCGAAGAAATGAATTACGTAAGTATTAGTGTTGCCCGTTTAACGGGCGAAGCCGGTGCGGTTGTAGGGGGACCGCACCGGAAACGGAAAGACTTAGAGGTCCTCGCGCCAGAAGGGCATGCTCATGCAGCGCGGGCCGCCGCGGCCGCGGGAGAGCTCGGCGGAGGGCACGACGAGAAGGTCCAGGCCCTCCTTGTACAGCACGTCGTTGGTGACGGTGTTGCGGGCGTAGACGCAGATCTTGCCGGGCTCGACGCACAGGGTGTTGGAGCCGTCGTTCCACTGCTCGCGGGAGGCCGCGATCGGGTCGCCGCCGCCGCAGGGGATCAGCTTGACCTGGTCGACGCCGGTGGCGTCCTCCAGGACGTGCTCGAGGGTGTCCTCGATCAGGCGGATGTTCACGTCGCCCGGGTTCTTGCCGGCGGTCAGCTCGTAGACGCGCAGGGTGCCCATGATGGCGGGGTGGATCGTGAACTTATCGACGTCGATCTGGGTGAAGACCGTGTCGAGGTGCATGAAGGCGCGCGAGACCGGGATGTCGAAGGCCAGGATGCGCTCGACCTTGGAGTCGGAGTTCCAGAAGATGTTCTGGGCCATGACGTCGATCGCGGCGGCCTGGGTGCGCTGGGAGATGCCGACGGCGAGGGTCTTCTCGTTGATGTTCAGCACGTCGCCGCCCTCGGTGTGGAACTGGCAGTCGCGGCGGAAGTACAGCGAGACGTCCTTGTAGTCGGGGTGGTACTTGAAGACGTACTTGCCGTACAGGGTCTCGCGGTTGCGGGTGACCGAGTACATGCGGTTGAGGTTGACGCCCTCGCCGACGACCGCGAACGGGTCGCGGGTGAAGTAGAGGTTGGGCATCGGGTCGATGATCAGGTCGGACTCGGACTCGGAGTTGACCAGGGAGTCGAGGGTCGTGGACGCCGTGAGGGGCATGTCGATCTCGGACTTGGTCATGCCGGCCATGGTCTTCTTGACGAACTCGAGGTTGTCCTCGATGGAGTCCAGCTTCTCGCGGACGATCTGCGGCATGTGCTGGCCGCGGATGCCGGCCTCGGCGATGTACTGGTCGGTGAACTCGGCGCGGGCGCCGGGGACCTGGTCGAACACCTCGGCGACGAGGTTCTCGAGATAGAGGACCTCCACGCCCTGGTCCCTCAGGATCTGGGCGAAGGTGTCGTGCTCCTGCTGTGCGACCTCCAGGAACGGGACGTCGTCGAACAGGAGTCGCTCGAGCTCGTCGGGCGGCAGGTTGAGGAGCTCGTCGCCGGGACGGTGCAGGCAGACCTTCCTGAGCTTGCCGATCTCGGAAGGCACGTGCAGACCTTTCGTCATGGCCTCCTACCTTTCTTTCGGGCC
>UQIB01000015.1 GCA_900541015.1 uncultured Collinsella sp.
GCAGTTCTGGCGGGTGCTGAAACCTGCCGGAAGTCTTTACCTGTTCTGTGGTCATCGCCTGGCATCTGATATCGAAATCATGATGCGTGAACGCTTCAGTGTGCTGAACCATATTATCTGGGCGAAGCCGTCCGGACGCTGGAACGGGTGCAACAAGGAAAGCCTGCGGGCGTATTTCCCCGCCACAGAGCGCATTCTGTTCGCGGAACATTATCAGGGGCCGTATCGTCCGAAAGATGCCGGGTATGCGGCGAAGGGCAGTGCACTGAAACAGCATGTGATGGCCCCGCTGATTTCTTACTTTCGTGATGCGCGCGCGGCCTTGGGGATAACGGCAAAACAGATTGCAGATGCCACAGGAAAGAAAAACATGGTGTCGCACTGGTTCAGTGCCAGTCAGTGGCAGCTACCGAATGAAAGCGATTATCTGAAATTACAGGCGCTGTTTGCCCGGGTGGCAGAAGAGAAGCATCGGCGTGGTGAACTGGAAAAGCTCCACCACCAGCTGGTGGATACGTATACCTCACTGAACCGGCAGTATGCGGAGCTGCTGAGTGAATATAAACATCTGCGGCGGTATTTTGGCGTGACGGTGCAGGTGCCGTATACCGATGTGTGGACGCATAAACCGGTGCAGTTCTATCCCGGGAAACATCCGTGCGAAAAACCGGCAGAAATGCTGCAGCAGATAATCAGCGCAAGTAGCCGTCCTGGTGATCTGGTTGCGGATTTTTTCATGGGGTCGGGTTCAACGGTAAAAGCGGCGATGGCACTGGGGCGTCGTGCGATTGGTGTTGAGCTGGAGACCGGACGTTTTGAGCAGACAGTCAGGGAAGTTCAGGATTTAATCGTTTGAAACGGATGAGATTGCAGAATTAATTACGCACCATTATTATTCTGCTCCCGGCCCTTTAGCTCAGTGGTGAGAGCGAGCGACTCATAATCGCCAGGTCGCTGGTTCAAATCCAGCAAGGGCCACCATCACATACCGCCATTAGCTCATCAGGATAGAGCGCCAGCCTTCGAAGCTGGTTGCGCGGAGTTCGGGTCCCCGAAGGCGGTCCATTATCTGTATCCTGCGTTGTTAGCTCAGCCGGACAGAGCAATTGCCTTCTAAGCAATCGGTCACTGGTTCGAATCCAGTCACCGCTACCATAGGTAACACGGTGGCTTCTCAATAGTATGTTGAGAGGCCACTATGGTATAAAGGCAAAGTCCCGTCCGGGGACGACCTGTTAAGAGGAGGGCTTTATGGCCAAAGAGAAGTTTGAGCGCACTAAGCCGCATGTTAACATCGGCACCATTGGTCACGTCGACCACGGCAAGACCACGCTGACCGCTGCCATCACCAAGGTTCTCTCCGAGACCGAGGGCTGCAAGGCTGACTTCACTGCGTTCGAGAACATCGACAAGGCTCCCGAGGAGCGCGAGCGCGGCATTACGATCTCCGTCTCCCACGTCGAGTACGAGACCGCTGCCCGTCACTACGCTCACGTTGACTGCCCGGGCCACGCTGACTACGTCAAGAACATGATCTCCGGTGCTGCTCAGATGGACGGCGCTATCCTGGTCATCGCCGCTACCGACGGCCCCATGGCTCAGACCCGCGAGCACATCCTGCTCGCCCGTCAGGTCGGCGTTCCCTACATCGTCGTCTTCCTGAACAAGTGCGACATGGTCGACGATGACGAGCTCATCGACCTCGTCGAGATGGAGACCCGTGAGCTCCTCTCCGAGTACGATTTCCCCGGCGACGACATCCCCGTCATCCGTGGCTCCGCTCTGGGCGCTCTCGAGGGCGACGCCAAGTGGATGGACGCCATTCGCGAGCTCATGAAGGCCGTCGACGAGTACATCCCGACGCCTGCTCGTAACAACGACCTCCCGTTCCTGATGGCCGTTGAGGACGTTATGACCATCTCCGGCCGTGGTACCGTTGCTACCGGCCGTGTCGAGCGCGGTGAGCTCAAGCTCAACGAGCCCGTCGAGATCGTCGGCATCAAGGATACCCAGAACACCGTCGTTACCGGTATCGAGATGTTCCGTAAGTCCATGGACTTCTGCGAGGCTGGCGACAACGTCGGTCTGCTGCTCCGCGGCATCAAGCGTGAGGACATCGAGCGCGGCCAGGTTCTCTGCAAGCCCGGTTCGGTTACCCCGCACACCAAGTTCACCGGTGAGATCTATGTTCTGACCAAGGAGGAGGGCGGCCGTCACACCCCGTTCTTCGATGGTTATCGTCCTCAGTTCTACTTCCGTACCACCGACGTTACCGGTACGGTCAAACTCCCCGAGGGCACCGAGATGGCTATGCCTGGTGACCACATCACCATCGAGGGCGACCTCATCCACCCGATCGCCATGGAGGAGGGCCTGCGCTTCGCTATCCGCGAGGGTGGCCACACCGTCGGTTCGGGCATCGTCTCCACGATCATTGAGTAAATTAGCTCTTTGATATAGCTGACTTAGAGAACCCGGCACTTATATGGGTGCCGGGTTCTTTTCTGCAATGGATATTGAGCCGTTGCTGGTGTCGAGAGGATCGATAATGGTCCTGGATGCACCGTCGATTAGCTCTCGATGGCTTCATTGATGTGTTCCAAATATGAATGGATCCACCGAGAACCAATTGACTCGAGGTTTTCATTGACAGCACTTACGTGGAGCTGATAAAGTAACAACTCGTGCCCGTACGGGGCGGAAATGAAAGGTTCAGGATACATGCGTACTCTAGTTACTCTTGCGTGCACTGAGTGCAAGCGCCGCAACTATACGACCACCAAGAACAAGTCGACCATGCCTGATCGTATGGAGATCAAGAAGTATTGCCCCTGGTGCCGTCACCACACGCTGCACAAAGAGACTCGCTAGTCTCTAGTCACATACGCCAGTAGTTCAATTGGTAGAGCATCGGTCTCCAAAACCGAGTGTTGAGGGTTCGAGTCCTTCCTGGCGTGCCAGTCATTATTCCGTAAGCTCCCACTTGGGGGCTTACGGTTTACTCATGTATAAGCGCATTGCGCGGAGGTAACCCAAATGGCCAACAAGAAGAACAAGAAGAAGGCTCAGCAGCCGGCACCTGCCAACAGCGCTGCCGCCAACTCCAAGGTTGAGGCCAAGAAGGCCGTTGCCAAGAAGAACGAGAAGGCTGCGAAGTCCAAGAAGAACGAGAAGCCTGGTTTCTTCGCCCGCACCAAGAAGTATTTCGCTTCGGTCAAGTCCGAGATGAAGCGTGTCACGTGGCCCGATAAGAAGGAGCTCGTGAACTACTCGGTCGTCGTCTGCGCTTCTCTGGTCGTCGTCGGCGTCGTCATCGCTCTGCTCGATGCTGGCTTTGGCGAGGCTCTTGCTCTGTTCTCTGGATTGAGGGGCTAAACCATGTCTAAGCGTTGGTACGTCGTTCACACTTACTCCGGATACGAGAACCGCGTTAAGTCCGATCTCGAGCATCGCATCGAGACCATGGGCATGCAGGACCGTATCTTTGATATCGAGATTCCTATGGAGCGCGTCACCGAGATTAAAGAGGGTGGCAAGCGTGAGACCAAGGATTCCAAGATCTTCCCGGGTTATGTCCTGGTCCGCATGGAGATGGATGACGATGCTTGGACGTGCGTTCGTAACACGCCTGGCGTCACCGGTTTCCTAGGCGGCAACGGCAAGCCCGCTCCGCTTTCCCGCGACGAGTACAACAAGATGACTCGTCGTCCCGGTAAGGGCGATTCGCCCAAGCGCACCTCGGTTGATATTCAGGTCGGCACGTCCGTCCGCGTCACCGATGGCCCGCTTACCGACTTTGATGGCAAGGTCTCTGAGGTTAACACCGAGGCAGGCAAGCTCAAGGTCACGCTGATGATCTTTGGCCGCGAGACGCCGGTCGAGCTCGACTTTAACCAGGTCGCCGTCATCGCTTAAGTTTTCGTCCGTTCGCGCGAGCGTGCTTCTTCTGTGACTGCTCATCTCAGGAGTGCTTCTAACACGTGCGTGCTTACGATATAGCAAGTACTTCACACTCGTGATTCGAAAGGAATGACCATGGCTGAGAAGAAGGTTGCCAACGTCATTAAGCTCCAGATTCCTGCTGGTGCAGCAAACCCCGCTCCTCCTGTCGGCCCCGCCCTGGGCGCTGCTGGCGTGAACATCATGCAGTTCTGCCAGGCCTTTAACGCCGAGACGCAGGACAAGAAGGGTGACATCATCCCCGTTGAGATCTCTGTCTACGAGGACAAGTCCTTCTCCTTCATCACCAAGACCCCGCCGGCGGCTCACCTTATCAAGAAGGAGCTGAACCTCAAGTCTGGTTCCGCTAAGCCCCAGGCTGACAAGGTTGGTCAGCTCTCCCAGGAGCAGCTCACCAAGATCGCCGAGATCAAGATGCCGGACCTCAATGCCAACGACATTGACGCCGCCAAGAAGATCATCGCCGGTACCGCCCGTTCCATGGGCGTCACCATCGCTGAGTAGCGATTTCTTATGGTAACGGCGGGTGCTCCGACCGGGGCGCCCGTTAAATGTGTGCAATAGGGCACACGATACGATGTGGGAGGGCTCACGCCCGTTTAACCACAGGAGGTAATGCACATGGCTAAGCATGGTAAGAGCTATAACGCCGCTGCCGAGAAGATCGACCGCGCCACGCTCTACACCCCCCTTCAGGCTGCCAAGCTCATCAAGGAGCTCGACACCGCCAAGTTCGACGAGACCGTCGAGGCTCACTTCCGTCTGGGCATCGATACTCGTAAGGCTGACCAGAACATCCGTGGTTCCATCTCCCTGCCCCACGGCACCGGCAAGACCGTTCGTGTTGCCGTCTTCGCCGAGGGCGAGAAGGCCCGTGAGGCTGAGGCTGCCGGCGCCGACATCATCGGTTCCGACGAGCTCGTCGCCCAGATTCAGAAGGGCGAGATCAACTTCGACGCCGCTATCGCTACGCCGAACATGATGGCCAAGGTTGGCCGCATCGGTAAGATCCTTGGTCCCCGTGGCCTCATGCCGAACCCCAAGCTCGGCACCGTGACCATGGACGTCGCCAAGATGGTCTCCGAGCTCAAGGCTGGCCGCGTTGAGTACCGCGCCGACCGCTACGGCATCTGCCACGTGCCCCTGGGCAAGAAGTCCTTCTCTGAGCAGCAGCTCGTCGAGAACTACGCTGCCCTGTACACCGAGATCCTGCGCGTCAAGCCCTCTTCTGCTAAGGGCAAGTACGTCAAGTCCATCTCCGTGTCTTCCACCATGGGCCCTGGCGTCAAGGTCGATCCCGCTGTCCAGCGTGACTTCCTGGCTGAGTAACTGCTAGTTACTGCTTGAGCAAAGCAAGCATTGCTAAAGAAACCCGGTTCTGCCTTGCGCAGGACCGGGTTTCTTGCTATCGCGTCAAAACCACCTCAAAGGGGACAGTGTCCCCTTTGAGGTGGTTACCAGGGTGTTCTTGCGGTTGAGGACTCGATTGCCTCGTGGCGTTTGAGCTCCCGGCGCATGGTTTGCGAATTGAGCCAGGCTGCCTGCCAGCCACGGATGGGGTAGCGCGTCTGGTCGAGCTCAAACTGTGTATAGCCGCAGGCGTTGATGATCGTCGTTCCACACACATGCTGACGCTCGCGCTGAAAATCGCAACCGTAGCTTTGGTGCACATGCCCGTGCACCATGTAGTCGGGATTCCAGGATTCGAGTGCTGTGTTAAAGCACTCGAACCCTCGATGCGGCAGATCGTCCAGATCACCCATACCGGCGGCGGGTGCATGGGTAAGCAGAATGTCGCACCCGCCGACCATCCTAACCTTACGCGACAGCTTACGCATGCGCTTGGACATCTCGCGTTCGGTGTACATGTTGGCGCCGTCGCGATAACGCATGGACCCGCCAAGGCCCGCAATGCGAATCCCTCGGTACGTGTACACGCTGTCTTCTACGCAGATACATCCGCCCGGTGCATGACGTGCGTAGCGGCCATCGTGATTGCCGCGCACGTAGATGAGCGGTTTGTTGATGACCGTGACCAAAAACTCAAGATAGTCCGGGTCCAGATCGCCAGCGGACAAAATCAGGTCGACTCCCTCAAAGCGTTCCTTGCGAAAGCACTCCCAAAGGCATCGTTCTTCGGTATCGGCTATGGCAAGGATTTTCATAGGGCAGGGACTTTCGGCTCATCGTCGAGCTGCGGAATGGTGCCTACCACGTTGTCCGCCAGCCAATCCATCTCGACAATCTGCGTGCTCGGCAGCGGAGGGAAGCCTTCGATCTGTACCACGCCGTTCTGGCTATGGAGCTCGCCGCCAAAGGGGTTGATGGATCCCTCAACAATGCCGTTGCGGAGCAACTGCACGAGTTTGCGCGTCTGGTAGGGTAGGCCCGGAGCGTAACGGATGTCGATAACGCCGGAGCTCATGCCGTACCAGTAGTTGACGGCACGCACTTGGTTGTCGTCGCTGGTCTCGTCCCACGTGCCGTGCAGAAGGCTGCGAACGATGAGCTCGTAGTAACGGCCCCAGTTCCATACGGGCATGGCGATGCCGGTGACTTTGCCGTCGACCAAGCGGTGAAGCCCGTAGGCCGTTGGGTCTTCGAGCGACTTTGACATGTCAGCGCCGGTCATGACGCTTACGCCTTCGCGGCACATGGCTTCGGCAAGACCACCGGCGGGAACATCGCCCCAGGTGAGGATGACCTGCGCGCGCGGGTCGAGCAGCGAGGCGCCAATCGCAAAGGCGTTGATCTCGCTGAGTGCGCCCGAGGCGAAGACCGACGCGTGGTAGCCGATGCGGTGGTTGTCCGCCATGCTGGCGGCAAGGGCGCCCAGGAGGAACTTGGCCTCGTACATCTTGCCAAAGTACGAACGGACGCTTTGATGGGGAAGGCCGATAGAGCAGTTGAGGAACCGAACCCGGGGATACTCAACGGCAGTCCTGAGCGTGTATTCCATCAGGCGGTGCGAGGTCGAGAAGATGGCGTTTGCCCCATGTTTGACAGCCGTTTCCACGGCGGCGTAGAACATGTCCGGATCGTGACAGTCCTCGAACGCCTCGGTGCGCACGATACCGTCAAAGTGCTCATCGAGATACTGACGCCCTTGGTCGTGCAGGCTGTCCCAGCTCGACATCGCACAGGGGAACTCATGGATAAAGGCGATGCGCAGGGGGTTAGCCGCCGAATAGACGGTCTTGCCCATAAAGAAGTTGAGCACGCCGGAGGTGGACTTGGCGGGCGTCTCCTCCTCGTCGACGCTCGGTGCTTCGACAAGATCGACCTTGTCCTCGTCATTTTTGCCGGCAATGACCAGCTCGCGCCAGATCTTGCACAGGCGGTTTACGACGATATCCGTTGGCGTATCCAGCAGGCGGTCCTGGTTGTACACATTGAGGTAGACGAGCATGGCGTCGGCGGGCGTAATGTCCAGGTGATCGCCGCCTGCGCGAAGGTAGGCGCGCTTAAAGAGCAGGAAGGTGTGGCGCAGGTAGTCGACCTTTTTCTGCGGCCATTTTTCGATAAGGTTCTGACCGAGCATCTTGGCGAGCGTTTCGTAGCTTCCCTCACGCGAGAACTCGATCTCGTATAGGGGGCAGACGCGCCAAAACGCGCAGAACTCGCCGTACAGGCGGCTTTCGACGGAATCCCATGTGCCGGGGTAGAGACGGGTGACCTTGGCCGAAACCGTCGGGGCGTCTAGGAATTTGAGGACACTGACGCGTTTGTTGCCTTCTTGGACATAGAACCGATGCATGAACTCGGTGACGATGACGGGGTCGCGATAGCCCTCGGTCACCTGGATGTCGTAGAGGTTGGACCACTTGCGGGCGAACTCGGTGCTAAACGGAAGCAGGGGCATAAAGTTACACGAAAAGGCGGACTGACGGCCCTTGGTGACCGTGCCGACGACCATTTCGAGCGGAATATCCCGCAGGCCGACATTCTCTCGCTGACCTAAGGGGAGCTGAGCAACCAAGCTATCGAGGTCCGTAAGGTATGGATGCTCGCTTTGGCTAATGGCGCGTCGACGTCCTTGCTCGCCGCGCTTGCGTGCTTGACGATAGGCCTCTTCCATAATGTTGCTCCCTTAGTCGTTTAAACAACTATATGAACCATGGTACCACGAATGAAAACCACTACAAAGATGCCTGACCCCTTTGCGGTGGTTTAGGCGATGATGGGGGCGATGGCGCGGATGCAGGCGTCGGCTGCCGTGAAAGTGGTGCTGTCGTCGCTGACGATAAAGATGATCTTGCCCTTGATGCCAAAGTCGCCGATCTCGCTAAAGAGTACGTAGGGCTCCTTGTCAAAGCCCGAGATGGGCGAGACGGCCGTTTTGGTTGCGCTCGTGAGCTCGTCTGCCAGCGCGTCAAGGGAAGCCCACTTGGACGTGTCCTTTACGGCAACGGGCACGGCCACGCGCCCAAAGGGCATCAAATGCACGAGCGTGTTCTTGGAGATGTTGGAGTTGGGCACAATGATGGTCTGTCCACAGGCATCCTCAATCGTTGTATGGCGCCAAGTGATGTCTTGGACCACGCCGGATACGCCGCCGACCTCGATATTGTCGCCGGGTTTGATGATGCCCATAAAGGTCACTTGCATGCCGCCGATAAGGTTTGACAGCGTGTCCTGAAAGCCGAGCGAGATGGCGATGCCGCCGACGCCAAGAGCGGCGACGAGCGCGTTTGCGTTAATGCCAAAGCAGTTGTCGAGGATAAAACTGCCGCCGATCATCCAAATGACGGCGCGCGCGATGTTGATGAAGATACTCGATGCCGGAAGCGGGTTATCGTCTCGGTTAAGCAGATGGTTCAGGGTCTTGGATACGACCTTGGCGGCGACGGCGGTGCCTATCGCCAAGATGACGGCCCAGATGATGTTGTGGACCCATCGTTGTGCAAAGAAATGAAGAATTGGCTCAAACAATTCCATGTAGGGAAAACCTCCTAATGATCGTCCAACCATGATACCCACCAAGAAGCCCGTCCGATCAAATTCGGACGGGCTTCTGTGCTCGATATAAAGTTTACGCGGTGGGGCTGCAAGGCCCGGCGGTGTAGCTTAGCGTCGACGCTTCCAGATAATGCCGAGCATGATGACGATGATGCCGCCGATAAGGCACGCGCCAACTACTGCCAGCGTGCGGTCTCCCGTTGCGGCGAGCTTACCGGTCGTCTTCTTGGTGATGACCTTCGTGGTCGCCGTGTCCGTCTTAGGCGAGGGCTTAGGCGTCGGGGCCGGTGTGGGCGTGGGGTCCACGGCAGCAGAGCCAAAGCTGATGGTGCCCGCGAGCGAGGCCATCTTGCTCTCCCAGCTGTCCTGCCCGATCAGTGCCCTCAGCGCCGCCTCGCACGTGCCCCACTCGGTGTACTTGGTGGCGTGTGCAAAGGTGGGAAAATCGGTCGTGTTGGTAATGATGTAGTTGTTGGTGGCGACGGTATAGGTCTTGGCGGGGTCGAGCGTGCTGCCGTCTTTGGTGAGTGTGGCACTCACAATGCGCTTGCCTTCGGGCTGCGTCCAATCAATCGTCACGTTGATGCCGCCAAAGGAGAGAACGCTGCCAGAGTCATCGCGCCACTTGTACTTGTCTTGCGCCTCCTGCTCGGTATGGCCGGCTGCCACGTAGGCTTGCTGAAGCTCGTAGCTGTGATTGCACTCGTCGCTGATTTGTAGCGAGTGCTCGAGCGCTGCGAGGAAGTCCGCGCCGGCCATGGTCCAGGTCTCCACGGTGTTGCCTTAGGGCGAGATGGCGATGACGTCGCCGGCGGTCACGTTGCCCGCCGCGATGCCGCCGCGGATGCCGCCAGCGTTTTCGATAGCGAGGTCTGCGCCCGTCAAGGCAAGATAGGAGCCGCAAATCACGTGGCCGATGGTTTGGGCCTTGGTGGTGTCGCCCGGGTTGCTGGGGCGGAAATCGGTAGTGCGCACCATTTCCCAACCATGCGTGCCTGCGGCGTCCTCGCCGTAGAAATAGTTGGTGGTGGATGTGCCGAGCACCTTGTTCGATTCGTTTTCAAAGGCCTCGTCGAGCGGCTTGATCTTGTTGCGGACGGCTTCAAGGCAGCTTTGGTAGTCGGAGCCCTTGTCGGGGTCTGCCAAAAGGTCGTTGACGTTCTTGGCGGTGTAGAGCTTCTCGTCGCTGCCGTCTGCAGGGACCGTGACCGTGTCATCGTCGGTCGTCTCGGTGCCATTGGTGTCGTACTTGTACGGAATGGAAAGCAGCCCCACCTCGGCAAAGGCGCTGCCTGCCTCGACAACGTGGATCGTCTTGCCGTCGGCTCCCGTCACCTTCTCGTTGAGGTTGATGTGCTGGTGGCCTGCGATAAGGGCATCGATGCCACGGAGCCGTGTGGCAAAGGTCTTGGCGTTGAGCGTATGCGCGATACAGACGACAACGTTGCAGCCCTCCTTGCGCAGCTGCTCTGCCTCGGTATTGATGGCGTTCGTGGCACTCGAGAACGACGTGCCCGCGACCAGGTCCGCGCGCAGCGAGGATCCCAGCGACTCATCCATGGCACCCACGACGCCGACCTTGATTTTGTAGTCGAATGTGGAGTGATCCTCGCTATCCTCCCAGGTGCGATCGAGCGTCTTCGTGATGCTCGAGCTCCATACGCCGCTCGTAGACTTCGCGTTCGCGCAGAGCATGGCGAAGGGCGTGCCGGCGGTGCTGTAGCCGGTCATGGTGCGGAGCTTGTCCGCGCCGTAGCTCCAGTCGTGGTTGCCCGGCGTGGTCGCGTCGTAGCCGTCTACATAGAAGGTGTCCATGAGCTCGGCGATGCTCTTGCCCTCGCTCATGGTGGCAAAGGACTGCCCGTGGAAGGTGTCGCCCGCATCGAGCAAAAGATCGGGGGCGCTGCTTTGGGCGCTATAGAGAACCGCCAGTCCGTCGAAGCCCACCGTGCCGGTGCCCTTGCTTTCGTTGTAGCTGTACTTGTAGCTGCCGTGGATGTCGTTGGTGTGCATGACGGCCACGGAGCCGTCAATAGCGGCGGGTAGGTTCCCTGCGAAAGCGAGGCTTGGGATACCTGCGAGCGCGCCGGCAAACAACGCGGCGGCCAACGCAAGGCGGGGGAGTCTTTTCATGGCAGCTTCCTTAGTCCTTAGCCAGAATGTCTGGTTGAATATCGGATTATCGACATAATATGCGAAAACCGCCGTAAGGGCGTCTGTCCCTTAGCGGCGGTTTTGACGTTTGCGCAGATAAAACCTACCAAAATAAACCTGTCCCTTTTTGGCAGGTTTTAGCTCAGCAGCATGCGGTCGTTGGCAAGCTCGCCGCCCGAGACCTCCTCGAACTTCTGCAGCAGGTCGGCGACGGTGAGCGACTTCTTCTCATCGCCCGCCACGTCGTAGATCACATGGCCCTCGTGCATCATGATCAGACGGTTGCCCAGACGGATGGCGTCGTTCATGTTGTGCGTGACCATGAGCGTGGTCAGGTGGTTCTCGTCGACGATCTCCTCGGTCAGGTCGAGCACCTTAGAGGCCGTCTTGGGGTCGAGGGCCGCGGTGTGCTCGTCGAGCAGCAGCAGGCGCGGCCTGGTGAGCGTGGCCATCAACAGGGTGAGTGCCTGGCGCTGGCCGCCCGAGAGCAGGCCGACCTTGGCGTTGAGACGCGTGTCCAGACCAAGGTCCAGGCGCTTGAGCAGCTCAACGTACTCATCTTTCTCGGCCTTGGTGACGCCCCACGAAAGGCCGCGACGCTGGCCGCGACGCTTGGCGAGGGCCAGGTTCTCGGCAATCTGCATGTCGGCTGCGGTGCCGCGCATGGGGTCCTGGAACACGCGGCCCAGGTACTTGGCGCGCTGCGACTCGCTCAGGCGCGAGATGTCGGTGCCGTCGAGCTCAATAACGCCCGAATCGAGCGGGTACACGCCGGCGATCATGTTGAGCAGCGTGGACTTGCCGGCGCCGTTGCCGCCGATCACGGTTACAAAGTCGCCGTCATTCAGGGTGAGGTCGACGCCGGTGAGCGCGCGCTTCTCGGTGACGGTGCCCTTGTTAAAGGTCTTCTTGACGTGCGAGAGCTTAAGCATCTGCCTCATCCCCCTTCGTGTAGGAGCTGCGGAGCTTATAGCGCTCCCAAACCACGGGCACGCACAGGGCCACAGCGACAATCACGGCGGAGAGCAGCTTCATGTCGTTGGCGTCCATGCCCAACTGCAGCACGATGGCGCGGATAAGGAAGTACACCACGGAGCCAAAGACGGCGGAGGCAAGACGGACGCTAAACTGCGTGAGGCCGCCGGGCAGCAGGCGGCCGAGCACCTCGCCGATAACAATGGCGGCAAGACCGATAACGATGGCACCGGTGCCCATACCAATGTCGGCATACTTTTGGCTCTGGCAGATGAGCGCGCCCGAAAGGCCGATGAGGGCGTTGGAGAGCACGAGGGCGATCATCTTGGTGGAGTTGGTGTTGACGCCCAGAGCGCGGATCATGTACTCGTTGTTGCCGGTGGCTCGCAGCGCCGAGCCGATCTCGGTGCCAAAGAACCAATACAGGATGGCAACGATAGCCACGGCGAGCAGGATGCCCAAGATGATAGCAACGGTGGACTGCGGCAGACCGGTCATATTGCTGACGGCCGAGAACACGGTGCCCTTGGCAAGAATGGGCGTATTGGACTTGCCCATGATGCGCAGGTTGATGGACCACAGGCTGATCTGGGTGAGGATTCCGGCGAGGATCGCAGGAATCTCGAAGACGGTGGTCAAAATGCCCGTGACGGCGCCCGCGATGGCGCCGGCGCACATACCGGCCAGCACGGCGAACAGCGGGTCGACGTTGTTATTGACGATGAGCACAGCGCAGACGCAGCCGCCGAGGGCAAAGCTGCCGTCGCAGGTCATATCGGGAATGTCGAGCAGGCGGAACGTGATAAACACGCCAAGCACCATAATGCCCCAGAGGACGCCCTGCGAAACGGCGCCCTGCAATGCAATGAGCATGCTTCATACCTCCTAGGATAGGGTGGACACGTGATTCACCATAATAGCGGTAACAATGCATAGAAGAGTTACGGACAGACGTTTTGTTTTACCTGAAACAAGCAGGGCGGACGCCGGTCTACAGCGCCCGCCCCTGTGGCTCAGATATTGAATAACGCGGCTAAAGCGCGAGCACGGGCTCTAGACGCATGCCGCGTATGGCATTACGCGTCCAGGGCGGAAAGGTCGATGCCCAGGGCCTCGGCCATTTCGTCGTTCTTGACGACGACCAGGTCCTTGCTCGAGAGGTGCTTGATCGGCATATCCTCGGGCTTGGCCTCGCCCTTCAGGATCTTAACGGCCATCTCGCCCGCGGCGTAGCCCAGGTCCTCATAGTTGATGGAGAGGGTGAACAGGCCGCCGGCCATGCACATACCCTCCTCGCCAGTCACGAAGGGAAGTTTGTTTTCCTTGCAGATCTGGCCAACCTGCGAGGCACCCGCGGCGATGGTGTTATCGGTGGGGGAGTACAGCGCGTCGACCTTGCCCACGGCGGACTCGACGACGGACTGGATCTCGTTGGAGCTCGAGACGGTGAAGTCGGTGTACTCCAGGCCCAGCTTGTCGAGCTCCTTCTTGGCTGCCTTGATCTGGACGTCGGAGTTGGACTCGGCGGTGCAGTAGAGCAAGCCGACCTTTTTAACGTCGGGCAGGACCTTCTGCATCATCTCGAGCTGCTCGGCGACCGGGGTGAGGTCGGAAGCGCCCGTGACGTTGGTGCCGGGCTTGTCGTTGTCCTGGACCAGGCCGGAGGCGGCGTAGTCGGTGATGGCGCAGCCCACGATGGGGATATCGGCCGTGGCGCCGGCGGCAGCCTGCGCGGCGGGCGTGGCGATGGCATAAATCAGGTTGACGTTGTCGCCCACAAACTTGTCGGCAATGGACTTACACGTGGACTGGTCGTTCTGGGCATTCTTCTGGTCGATCTTGACCTTAAGGCCGCTCTCTTTGATGGCCTTGACAAAGCCGTCGTTGGCGGCATCGAGTGCGGAGTGCTCGGTGAGCTGCAGAACGCCGATGGTGTAGTCGGAACCGGCGGCAGCAGAGCCGGAGCCAGAGTTGCCGCCGCATCCGGCGAGCGGGGCGAGCGCGAGCAGGCCGGCGGAGACCAGAAGGCTCCTGCGGCTGATGGTGATGTCCTTCATATCATTACCCCCAGTATAAAAATGGCTGGAAACACTGCACTGGGACAAAGTGCAAGTGGAACTATAGTAGCGCTGATGTCCATTTTTACAACAGCCTGGCGGGTTTTTTAATACAGAATCGGATGGGCGGTACGGGTAGTCGAATGGGCGGCGGAGGGTCTTATGCGGCGGAGGAGGCGTCGTCCTCGTCTAGGGCGGCGAAGAGCTTCTTGCCGTCGAGGAGACGTGTGGTGACGTTTCTCATTCGGCCAATCTCTACGGTACGCAACGTGTCATCGGCGCCTCGGGCGTCGTAGACCGTTCCCAGTAGATACGAGATGCCATCGCGCTGCCTGATGGCAAAGGGACGGAGTGTCATCCGTGCTGCTTCGGTTTCGCCACGCGTCGTGACGCTCGAAATATCAAAACTCACCGTGGTTCCGTGGTCGATGGCCTGCTCGACGAGCTCGCACGTGTCGATGCGCTTGATGGGCGTGCGTGTTGCCTTGGTAGCCTTGCTGCCTGCGCTTGGAGCAGGTTCGGGTGTATCGAGATAGCCGCGAACGTCGGCACTCGCCATGGCAACTAAGTGCTGCGCCATGCTCTTGCGGATAGCGATAGGCGTGGAGCGGTTGCGCATGACCATGCCGTGAAGCCGGATGATCTCCTCGTCGGTGAGTGGACGGGTCAAGAGCCGATACCCCACGCCGCGCTTGTATTCAATCTCATATCCGGCATGGCGAAGCGCGGAGATGGCGGTGTAGATGCTGCGCCGCGCCGCCGAGATGGGCATGCGGGCGGGGTCGTCGGGATGGGCGAGGCGCCGGATCAACTCATCGGAAAGCATGGCCTTGTCCTCGCCGGTGTTTTCGCTTAATAGTTGCAGGATGCGAACGGCGCGATAGGCTGCCATCGAGGCGGCGCCCCTCGTCGTGGTGTCGTAGGTTTCAACAGCGGCTTCGGTCATCGTGCCCACGTCCTTTCCGTTTTGGGTGGCGACGGTATGGAGCCTAGGACGTGGGGCTTTCCCAGGGGCGCAGGGCGCTCTGGGCGGTCGGTAGTCGTCGGCAAACGGTGGGTCGAGTTTTCAACAGCCCTGCTCAACTGACCAAAAACTTGCCAAAAGCTTGACGGATGCTGTTGAAAAAAAGCGTCTCTCGACCGATGTCGAGAGACGCTTATGCGATGAGCGTTGGCGTGTGGCGACGCGAGCTAGCGTCCGACGATTAGAAGTCGGCGTTGCCCACGGTGCGCGGGTGCGGCAGGACGTCGCGGATGTTGCCCACGCCGGTCAGATACATGACCAAGCGCTCGAAGCCCAGACCGTAGCCGGCGTGCTTGCAGGAACCGTAGCGGCGCAGGTCAAGGTAGTACTTGTACTGCTCGGGATTCATGCCCAGGTCCTTGATGCGGGCCTCGAGCAGATCCAGGCGCTCCTCGCGCTGGGAGCCGCCGATAATCTCGCCAATACCGGGAACCAGGCAGTCGGCGGCGGCGACGGTCTTGCCGTCCTCGTTCATGCGCATGTAGAACGCCTTGATCTCGGCCGGGTAGTCGGTTACGAAGGTCGGGCGCTTAAAGTGCTCCTCGGTCAGGAAGCGCTCGTGCTCGGTCTGCAGGTCGATGCCCCAGCTGACGGGATAGTCAAACTTGTGACCGGCGGCGACGGCCTGCTCCAGGATTTCGACGGCCTCGGTATAGGTGACGCGGGCGAAGTCGGAGTTGGCGACATGGTCCAGGCGCTCGAGCAGACCCTTGTCCACAAACTTGTTGAGCATATTGAGCTCGTCGGGGCAGGTTGCCATGACGTCCTTGAGGACATACTTGAGCATGGCCTCGGCGTTATCCATGTAGTCGTTAAGATCGGCAAAGGCCATCTCGGGCTCGATCATCCAAAACTCGGCGGCGTGGCGCGTGGTGTTGGAGTTCTCGGCGCGGAAGGTGGGGCCAAAGGTGTACACGTCGCCAAAGGCCATGGCAAAGTTCTCGGCATTGAGCTGGCCGGACACGGTGAGGCTCGCATGCTTGCCAAAGAAGTCCTGGCTCCAGTCGACCTCGCCGGACTCGGTGAGGGGCGGATTTTTGGGGTCGAGCGTGGTCACGCGGAACATCTCGCCGGCGCCCTCGCAGTCACTCGTGGTGATGATGGGGGTGTTGACGTAGACAAAGCCCTGCTCCTGGAAGAAGCGGTGGATGGCGGCAGCCGCGACAGAGCGGATGCGGAACACGGCGCGGAACAGGTTGGTGCGCGGGCGCAGGTGCTGCTGGGTGCGCAGGAACTCGACGGTTGCGCGCTTCTTCTGCAGCGGGTAATCCGGGGCGCTCGTGCCCTCGACCTCGATGGAGGTGGCAGAAAGCTCGAAAGGCTGGGGCGCATCGGGGGTCAGCTTGACGGTGCCGGTGCAAATGAGTGCGGCCGAGACGTTTTGATGGGCGATCTCGTCATAGTTGTCGAGTGCCTCGCGGTTCATGACGACCTGCAGGTCGCGGAAGCAGCTGCCGTCGTTGAGTGTAACGAAGCCAAAGTTCTTCATGTCGCGGACGGACTTGACCCAGCCGGCGACGGTGACGGTCTGGCCGCCGAGCGACTCGGCATCGGCATAGAGCTGCGCGATTTTGGTGCGGTTCACGTATCCTCCCATAGCGGTTGTGCGGATTATTTCCAAACAGTTAACCATTCTAACCCGCGAGTGGGGGCGTAGCAAAACGGCAAGCTCGATGTATGGGCGTGACGTGGGCACCGCGCAAGCGCCGATTTTGCGTTGCCTAGTGCCCGCAGATGGCTTGACGTATGAGGGCAGCGTAGGTGTCGATTCCCGCCTGGGTGAGGTGTGTGCCGTCGTCGACAAGGTATTCGCTGTGGCCCTCTGAGGCACCGTTCCAGTCGATGACGCCGGCATTGTCGTTTTGGGCGCAGACATCGCGGATCGTCTGGTTATTGCGGTCCTGTAGCTCGAGCGGTACGCGCACGGTCACAAAGTAGATGGGCTTGCCGCCCACGGCATTAATCACGTCCTGCACCTGCTGGGGATCGCGGATGAGGCCGTTGGTGCCAAGCGCGCAGATGACCACGCTCGGATCGTAGTTGGCACTGTCCTGCGCATAGACATCCTGGAAGGTGTAGAACTGGCGGCTCACCACGCCGTCGATGTACGCGTTGGGAAGCACCGCCTGAATGCCAGGTTGGGCACCTGCGGTGACCGAGTCGCCGATCATGAGCACTCGGGCATCGCAGGTCCCGGTCGCCTCGTCGTAGGTAAAGCTCTTCCAGTCCAAGTTCTTGGGGACCTTTTCGGCGATAGGTCCCTCTTTGGGTTTTTGCTTGGTGGCGTCATCGGATGCGGTGTCGCTGGGCTGGGAATCTTTACCGGATGCGGGCTCGGCGCCCTTGTCGTTGGCCCCGTTGTCCTGGGCCGAGGTCGCGTTCTGGGCAAGCTCGGGACGGAGCTGTTCGGCGCGGGCGGTGGCGATGCCCGTCCAGTCAAGCGGCGCGAAGGCAAGTGCGGCGACGCATGCGGCGCCAAGCGCGGGGAGCACCATGGTGGGCGAAAGGATGCGTGTCTTTGCCGTGCTGTCCTGTTGGACCGGCTTGTGGGACCAAGGGCGTTCGACGAGGCGATAGAAAACCTCGGCTACCGCAAGGATCAGTACAAGCTGTAATACCTGCTCCCACCAGGCGATGCGGGTAGTGCGGGTTGCGGGGTTCATAAGAAGCAGTAGGGGATAGTGCACCAGATAAACCGAGAACGAGCGCTGGCCCAGCCAGACGAGCGGCTTGACCGACAACAGACGACGCACGATACATTCCGTGTTTTGCACGCAGATGATGAGGAGTCCGGTGGCGAGGGCAAACAGCAAAAAGCCGCCGCGGTAGAGCCAAGCGCTCTCTCCGGTCAGCATGAGTGCGCCGGCAATAACGGCGACGAGCCACGCGATAGAAATCGCGTTGACCTTTGAGATGCCCTTGTTGGCGCCGGGGATATGGATGTCACCGCTCAGCATCTCGCGCAGACGCGGCGCGGCGATGGCGGCTAAGGCCCCGCATAGAAGCTCGGCGGCACGGGCGTCGGTTCCGTAGTAGACGCGCGATGTGTCGGTGGTGGGATTAAACATGAGGACCATGGCTGCCGTCGATGCAAGCGCGAATGCGATCGTGATGCCGATGGCGGTGTTGCGCGACCTGGTTTTGCTGCACAGTGCCATAAGGATGACCGGCCACACCAGATAGAACTGCATAGTGACAGCGCAGAACCACAGGTGCGTGAGCGGCGAGGGGAGCCCCGCGGCGGCGAAATACGAGACGTTACGGAAGATGTAGAACCAGTTGCTCAAAAAGAGTGCCGATGGCAGGGCGTCCTGCTGCACCTTAGGGAGTAGGCTCGGGGCCGCGATGTAGGTGGCGACGGCGGTAAGCGCGATGGTCACGACGATCGGCGGCATCATGCGCGCAATGCGGCGGCAGATATAGCGCGGGTACGAGAATCCGTCGCGTGCCGTGGCCCGCATAATGCTTTTGGTGGCAAGATAGCCACTCAGCGTAAAGAAGAGTGTAACGCCCAAAAAACCGCCGGTCAGGCGGCTGGGGCGAAGGTGATATAGGACGACGCCGGCGATGGCGAGGGCGCGGAGCCCGTCGAGCGCGACGATGCGTTGGTTGCGTTGAGGCTCGGCATGTGCGGCGCCCGTGGGTGTGTTTTGCATCGATCTTCCTCCAATGTCGACCTAGCAGTCTAGCGCTCTGCGCGGACAAAGGAAGGGGGTTCGTGCGGTTGAACAACATGCCGCGGGGCGATGCCTCGCTACGCAAAAGCCGCACCTGCGTTGATGCTCAGCTGCCTATATAGAAACGTTTCAGAACCTCTACATAGGCAAAAACAACAACACAGGTGCGGCAAAGATGCACGGGTGGTTGAGCCTTTATGCGATGATGCTCGGCTACTTGGTCTTGGCAACCAGCAGCGGGTCGCCAAGCTTGACGAGCGGATTGCCGCCGATAAGCGTGCCAGACTCGCCGACGTGGTCGATGCTCTTGAGGCGGTCGAGCTCAGAGACGATGACGGTCACGATGTCCTCGTGGCCGGCGGCCTTGATAGCGTCGCGGTCGAAGCTGATGAGCGGCTGGCCGGCCTTGACCACATCGCCCATCTCGACAAAGCGGGCAAAACCCTTGCCATTCATTTCCACGGTGCCCAGGCCAACATGGATGAACACGCGCAGGCCGTCCTCGGTGATCATGCCGATGGAGTGGTTGGTGACGGTGGTGGCGCCGATGCGGCCGTTGGCGGGCGCGTAGATGGTGCCGGTAATGGGTTCGATGCCGTAGCCCTGACCGAGCATGCCCGAGGCGATGGTCTCGTCGGAAACCTCACTCAGATTGACGAGCACGCCGTTGACGGGAGCGTAGATGACGCCTTCGCGGGTGGCGAAGCTTGCTGCGGGCGGAACGGACGCCTCGCCCGACGAAGTGAACGTGGACTTGAGCGAATCGAGCAGACCCATAGATGCCTCCAACGTATCAGGCGCGCATGTTGCACGCGTGTGGTTTGCCGGAAACGTTTCGTACGTGTTTCCCAGCACGGTCAGCGCCCCTATTTTACGCTGCCCAACGATACCTCTGAACAGCGATTTTGTGATATATCAGTTGAAGGCCAACTTATTGCGGGGGTGTTTCTGCGCCACGGGCTCAAGTGGGGTACGCTAAGGTGCGAAAAACGAGTGCGCATAATCTGCGCGAAGGGAGCACATATGATTGTCGAGAACCATGCGCTGTGGGGCGAGGAGCCGACCGAGGATTATCCGGCGACGTTTACGTATCTGGGTGCCGAGCCGCTGCCCGACAAGCCCAATGGCCGCCGCCCCGCGGTGATCATCTGCGGCGGAGGCGGGTTTACGCATATCGCTCCGCACGAGCAGGACCCGGTGGCGTTTGCATTTTTGGACCGCGGCTACCAGGCCTTTGTACTCAACTATGTGACGAGCGCCACGGGCGATGTGAGCTTTCCGCACCCGCAGGCGGACCTCGCCAAGATGGTCGCTACCGTGCGCGCCAACGCCGACGAGTGGCATGTCGATCCCAAGCGCGTGTGCATCGTGGGTTTCTCGGCGGGCGGCATGATCTGCGCCTCGTTGGCAACGCAGTGGAAGACCGGACCCTTCGCGGGCCTTGTCGGGGCTCGTCCGGAGGATATTCGTCCCGACGCCGTGGTGCTGGGCTATCCGTTGCTCGACCTTGCCTATGTGCGCGATATGCAGACGCGCGACCCGCGCATTGACCTGCGCGTGCCCAAGACGGGTGGCAAGACGGGGCGCGATTTGCTCAACGACTATCTATCGATGGTGACGGGCGGCGAGGCGACCGATGAGCACCTGACCGACATTTGTCCTACCACGCACGTTTCGCGCCAGATGCCCCCGACCTTTGTGTGGGGCGTTTCGGACGACAAGACGGCGCCGGTCGCGCAGGTCTATCCGTTTGTGCAGCGCATGGCCGAGGAGGGTGTTGCATGCGAGATGCACGTCTTTGACCAGGGTGGCCACGGCCTTTCGCTCGGCAACGCCAATACCGCGGTCGACAACGAGGACAAGCAGGTTTCCGTCCGTCCCTGGATTCGCCTGGCCTTCCGCTTCCTGGAGCGCCATCTGTAAGAGGACGGACATCCCCTTAATAACTTGCGGTGAAATAGCTCCTATTTAAGGCCTCAACCAGCCCAAGCAGGAACTATTCCACCGCAATTTTGGTTTTGATGCCCCGCCCGGAAACTGCGTCCCGGTTTGGGTGCGGATTCCGGGATTCAGTTTCCCGTAGGGCCTCGACTGAGAAAGCGCGTCCCGTTTCGAGCGGGGATTCCGGGATGCATCTTCCGCAAGAGGCTTGTTTGGGAAACCATATCCCGTTTCGAGCCAGAATTCTGGGATGCAGTTTCCCCGAGAGGCCTCATCGGGAAACGGTATCCCGGAATCCGCCCGGATGGTGGGATGCGCTTTCCAAATGATCCCTTGGTGACGGAGGGAAATGAATCATTTTGGGCGGCGGTGCCAAGAACTGGTCCGCTACCGCCCGCTGCTTTCCTACCAAACGGTGAACTGGGCGTTTTCTGTGTTCCAATGGACATCGCGAACGTAGTCGCGCACGCCCGTCGCATCTCGTGCTTCGAACAACTCAAGAATATGGGCATGTTCGCTGTTGGCTTTATTGAGCAGTTTGCACGCCGTCTCTTGGTCGACGGTCTCGTAATCGCGCTTGATAAAGCAGCGCTCGAGTTGCGAGATCATGTCGCGCAGACGGTCGTTGCCGCAGCGGTTGAAGTACGTAAGGTGAAAGTCTCGCTGAATATCGTCGTACTTTCGGATAAGACCGCCTTGGATCGCAAGGTCCATGGAGCCGACGAGAAATTTAAGCTGCGTAATGTCATCGTCGGTTAGGTTCGGGCAGGCGAGGTACGCTGCCTGCCCATCCAGCGGCCCCATGATCTCGAAGACTTCAACGGCGTTTTGCTGATCGAACCCGCGGACACGGAATCCGCGGCGGGGGAGGTTGTCCAGATAGCCATCGCTTGCCAGCTGGATGAGCGCTTCGCGAACCGGCGTGCGCGACACGCCCATGGCATCGCAGATCGCTTGCTCGCTCAAACGGTCGCCGGCGGACAACTCGCCGGCGTCAATGCGGCTCGAAATGTAGTCGTATACGTGGTCCTTCAGGGGCCTTCTGAGTGTTTCCATGAACGTATATCCTTTAACTGTATATTTTTAAAACTAAATACATTTCACTTGAATAGCTCAGTTGAATTATAGAACGACCAGTTAAATCATGCTACTTCGTGCCGAAACGTGAGAGTACGCTCACCGAGAAATATCTACCGTTCATGATTGTATACAATATACAAAACAGGAAAACCGCCCTATGATTAAGCCATCGAAAGGAGGGCGGACACAAGGAAGTTCGCCCTCGGCTAGGAGATCCAAGGAGGATCATCATGACCAAGTTCAGCCACGTTATCATCCGTCGTCCCGGCAAGTCCCTGAGCAATGGCATCACGAGCGCACCCGAGCTTGGCCAGCCTATCTACGAGCGCGCCATTGAGGAGCACTACGATTATGAGCATGCGCTCGAGCAGTGTGGCGTGGACGTGTCGGTGCTGCCTGCCCTCGAGCAGTATCCCGACAGCTGCTTCGTCGAGGACCCGGCCGTCATCACTCGCTGCGGCGCCATCATTACCAACCCCGGTGCTGACAGCCGCAACGGCGAGAAGGACGAGATCGAGCCGGTCGTCCGTCGCTTCTTTGACGACGAGCATGTCAAGCACATTGTTTCTCCCGGCACGCTCGACGGCGGCGACGTCATGATGGTCGGCGATCATTTCTATGTCGGTCGCTCCGCTCGCACCAATGAAGAGGGCATTCGCCAGTTCTGCGAGATTCTCGAGGGCTGGGGCCTCGAGGGTTCCGAGGTTCCGCTGGAGGAGGTCCTGCACCTCAAGACGGGCGTCAACTACATCGAGGACAACAACATGCTTGTCTCCGGCGAGTTCATCGATAAGCCCGACTTTGCCCAGTACAACAAGATTGTCGTGCCCGAGGACGAGGCCTATGGCGCTAACTGCATCTGGGTCAACGGTACGGTCATCGTTGCCGAGGGCTATCCGACCGTGCTCAAGGCCGTGCAGGATCTGGGCTACAAGACGCTCGTCGTCGATACCTCCGAGTATCGCAAGGTCGACGGTGGCCTTTCTTGCCTGTCACTGCGCTTCTAGTGTGGTCGCTGTACTAGCTTATTGATCGCTTGACCGATGGCCCGGCACCCGATTCGGGACGTCCGGGCCATCTTTATGCGGTCGTTTGATTGAGGGGGTGCACGTATATGGCCTCGAAAACTTGTAACGATGAGATTATCGATCCCAATGGTCTGGACCTCTTTCGTCTGACCATGATGGTCATTACCGCCAGTATTTGTGGCGGTATCTTTTCTCTCGCCGGCGATATGGCAGCGGGCGGAGCCAATACCGGTGCGGTTATCGTCTCGTGGGGAATTTGTTTTATAGGCGTCTTTGCGTTGATGATGGTGTTCAACGGTCTATCTCAGGCTCGTCCCGACTTAACCGGCGGCATCTATGCATACGCTGCGGCAGGCTTTGGTGATTACATTGGTTTCAACTCCGCCTGGGGCTACTGGATCAGCGCATGCCTTTCCAACGTGAGCTTTGCTCTCTTGCTGTTTAGCGCACTGGGCTATTTCTTTCCCGCGTTTGGTGCGGGCAACAATCTGCTTTCCATCATCTGCGCCAGCGTATTTCTATGGTTCCTTACCGCGCTTGTGCTTCGTGGCGTTAAAGAGGCCGCGGGCATTAACACGATCGTCACCTTGGCGAAGCTGGTGCCGCTGGGACTCTTTGTGCTGAGCATTGTGCTCCTGGGTAAGTTCAACGTCGATATCTTTATGGACAACTTCTGGGGAGAGCCGGCGGGTCCTGGCTTTGGCGAGCAGGTTGTCTCGACCATGATTGCCCTTGTTTGGGTCTTCACGGGCATCGAGGGTGCCGTCGTCATCTCGGGCCGTGCAAAGTATGTGCGCGACGTAGGTCGCTCGACGGCACTCGGATTTGCTGCCGTGTTCACGCTGTATCTGATTATCTCGATGCTGTCGCTTGGCATTATGCCGCGCGAGGAGATGGCACAGCTCGCAACGCCTTCTATGGCGGGAATTCTTGAGCGCGCAATCGGTCCTGTTGGGGCTGCCATCGTAAACCTTGGCGTTATTCTCTCGCTGGTCGGCGCGATGCTGGGCTATGTCATCATTGCATCCGAGACGCCGTTCGAGGCAGCGCGCCAGGGATCCTTCCCTCTGGCGTTTGCCAAGACGAACAAGCACGACGCCCCGGTGGTAACGGTTCTCGTGAGCTCCGGTATCACGCAGCTCTTCTTGATTGTGTCGTATGTGGCGGCGAGCACCTACCAGTTCTTCTATAGCTGCGCGGTCAACACGATTCTGGTTCCGTACGTGTGCTCGGCAGCCTACTACATGGTGATTGGCTGGAAGAACGAGCATCTGGACGGGCCGCATGCGCCAAGCGTCGGCAAAGCCCGCTTCTTCGGTACACTCGGCTTCATCTACACATTGTTCCTGGTGTGGTCGACTGGTCTCCAGGGCGTTATGATCACGACGATTCTTTTTGCTCCGGCCATTCCCGTCTATATGCTGGGTGAGCGAGGCCGCGGTAAGCCGGTGCTTCCGCATCTGCACGACAAGCTGATCGCAGCGGTGGTCATTGTCGTGGCAATCATTTCGCTGTATCTGCACTTTGCCGGCATTGCGCCGATTGTCTAGGACTGCGGCAAGCTTCATCGCTTGGTACGCCGACTGAGGCATCGCATGCCGGTGCCGTTCGGTAATCCATATCTTATGTGGGCCTCTTAACGTGCCTTTGTGAGTGCCCACCAAACCCGTGCAGGTGACCACGGTTGCCTGCACGGGTTTTTGCAGTTGCGGTGAAATGGCTCCTGTTTTGGCTGGTTAAAGCCACGGCCAGGAGCTATTCCGCCGCAACTTTGCTTTGATCCACCGGGGACGGAGGAGAGCTGATTATTTTGGGTGGTGGCAGGCTGCTATTTCAGCGTAATGCAGGATGCGAGGAGGTTGGCGTAATCATCGCCGCTCATTCCGAATGGCCTATCGTCGATTGTCTTTCCGTTCCACTCGCCATATGACCCGCCCCAGACTCGAACTGTATGGCCCTGTGTATCGCCGAGCTCCTTATAAAAAGCGCATCCAACACCGGGCAGGCCATTTGTGTCAGCACAGATGCCGAAGTTTGGACATAAGTTTGGGTTGTTTTTCCCGTTTGGATAAAAGCTATCTTTTGCGGTTACTAGGACCATGGTATATGCACCCATCCCATCCCCCTGGTCTGCATGGTCGGTTGTTTGAACCGTAAACTGATCGATGGGGAACCAGTCGGGAAGGACCATAGTGAAGTAATCGGTTTCGATGGTCCTTACCCGTTTTGCCTCCTCGGCTTTCTTGGCCTCTTCCTCCGCCTGGCGCCTTGCCTCCTCCTCGGCCTGCTTTGCCGCCACGGCGTCGTCGCGGCGCTTGGTCGCGGCGGTCGCGAGCGCCTCGGCGTCAATATTGAAGCCGGCCTTCTTGGCGCCCTCGTCCTCCTCGGCGTACTTCTTTGCCGCGGCGATCTGGTCGTCGGTCACTTCGGGCGCCTCGATCGGCTCCAGCGCCACGTCGCCCGCGTCAATGGTCTTCTTCTCGGCGGCCTTTTCGCCCAACTTGATGTTGAGCTTGTCGGCGGGGACAGCGTAGATCGTGCCGTCGGCGGCGATAGGGGAGGCGGCGACCTCGACCTTGTAGCTTCCGCGCCGGAGCTCGACGCCCTCGCCGTCGCTGTCCACGTAGCGCACGGCGTCGACCTTCTTGCCGCGGTCTTCCTTGCCTGTAATATGAACCGGCAGCCTGCTCGCTCCCGCCGAGGTGTCCCAGCCCTGGGCCGAGACGCTAAAGCGCACGGCGTGCTTTGCCGCGAGCGCCTCCTGTTCGGCCACCTGTCGAGCCTGCTCGGGGGCGTAGACGCCGAAGTAGTAGCCGGCACCGCCGCCCGCAGCGAGCAATGCGATCACGACGGCCGCGATCGCGAGGGGCCTCTTTGAGCGCTTGGCCTTCGCCGGCGCCGGTGCCGTCGGCTGCGTCTCGGCTGCCGGGGCGGGTTGATAGTCGCCCTGCGATTCGGCCGGGGCTTCATATTCGGCGGCAATGGGCTCGCCGCACACGGGGCAGAACCTGGTCCCGTCCTCGACCTTCGACCCGCAATTTCGGCAGAACATGTGCAGACTCCCCTCGATCGGCGCTCGCGCGAATACCGGGCGCATCCTCATCCGCCTCTATCCTATGCGCGGACTTGCGCCCTTTGTTGCGCAACATTGCCGGGCTCTCGTCCGGGGAAGCCGTATCCCGTTCCGAGCGCCGATTACGGGACGCGCTTTCCGCTATAGACCTCAACCGGAAAGCCCATCCCGTTCTGGCGCTCCAGAGTGGGACGCAGTTTCCCCGAGAGGCCCCATCGGGAAATCGGGGACCGGAATTCGCCTGAGTAGTGGGATGCGGTTTCCGCAGCAAGCCCGTCTGGGAAACCACGGCCCAGAATTCCCTTTGCACCGATCTTGCACCAATCTGTTGATTGAACATCGTTGTGTGTTCGCGCTATCATGCATGGTTACAATTGGTTAGCCATGGCAAACGGTTAGCCATGGTAAACAAAATGCAACGCCCTGTGGGCGCCGGGGGAGGAACACGGACGTGAAGCTCGATACACTCGAGATTGGAAAGGACGCCGTTGTCGCATCGGTGACATCGGACGACCAGGCACTCCGACAACATATTTTGGACATGGGCCTAACACCGGGCACCGAAGTCACCATGATGAAGTACGCCCCCATGGGCGACCCGCTCGAGATTCGCCTACGCGGCTACGAGTTGACGCTGCGCAAGGATGATGCTGCTCGCATCGAGCTCGTGGGTGTTCACGATACCGATACGGGTCCGCGCGCTAACGCCGCAATCGGCACGACGGAGCACCCGGCACTCGGCGAGGGGACGTATTCGCCCCGTGCGGCAAAAACGGCCGTGCCCGAGGGCGCACCGCTGCATTTTGCCCTCGCCGGCAACCAAAACTGCGGTAAGACCACGCTGTTCAACCAGCTGACGGGCTCCAACCAGCACGTCGGTAACTTTCCTGGCGTGACGGTCGACCGCAAAGATGGCACCATCCGTAACCATCCCGAGGCAAGCGTTACCGACCTGCCCGGCATTTACTCCCTGTCGCCGTACACGGGCGAGGAGATCGTGAGCCGCCAGTTTATCCTTGATGAGCACCCCGACGCCATCATCGATATCATCGACGCCACCAATATCGAGCGCAACCTGTACCTGACGCTGCAGCTTATGGAGCTCGATCGCCCCATGGTTATCGCGCTCAACATGATGGACGAGGTGACGACCAACGGCGGTGCCATTGACGTCAACCTGCTCGAGAGTCTGCTGGGCGTGCCGGTCGTTCCCATTAGCGCCGCACGCAACGAGGGTATCGGCGAGCTGGTGGACCATGCCCTGCATGTGGCGCAGTTTCGCGAACGTCCCGGCCGCCTGGACTTCTGCGCGCCCGATGGCCCGGACGGCGGCGCGTTGCACCGCTGCATCCACGGCATCGCCAACCTCATCGAAGACCATGCCGCCACGGCGCACATTCCCGTGCGTTTTGCGGCGACCAAGCTGGTTGAGGGCGACGAGCTGGTGACCGAGGCGCTTCATCTGGACCGTAACGAGCTCGACGCTATCGAGCACATCATTACCCAGATGGAGGGCGAGGCCGGCACCGACCGCCTGTCCGCGCTGGCCGATATGCGCTTTAGCTTTATCGGCGACGTGTGTGGTCGCTGTGTCGTCAAGCCGCACGAGAGCCGCGAGCACGTGCGCTCCGTCAAGATCGACCGCATCCTGACAGGTCGTTACACAGCCATTCCGGCGTTCCTGCTGATCATGGGCCTCGTTTTTTGGCTGACGTTTGGCGTGATCGGCGCGGCGTTGCAGGGACTCATGGAGGACGGCATCGCTGCCATCATCGCCTCGGCCGATGCGGGTCTCAAGGCGTTCGGTACCAACGACGTGGTGCGCTCGCTGGCTGTCGACGGCGTGCTTACGGGCGTGGGCAGTGTGTTGACCTTCCTGCCGATTATCGTCGTGCTCTTCTTGTTCCTCTCCATTCTGGAAGACTCGGGCTACATGGCGCGCGTGGCCTTTGTTATGGATAAGGTGCTGCGTCGCTTTGGCCTGTCGGGCCGCAGCTTTGTGCCTATGCTCGTCGGTTTTGGCTGCACCGTGCCGGCTATCATGTCGACCCGTACGCTCCCATCCGAGCACGACCGCAAGATGACGGTCATGCTCACGCCGTTCATGAGCTGCTCGGCCAAGTTGCCGGTCTATGGCCTGCTGTGCGGGGCGTTTTTCCCGCAGGCGACGGTCCCCGCCATGGTCTCGCTCTATCTGATTGGCATTGCAGTCGGTTGCATCGCGGCCTTGGTGCTCAACCGCACGGCATTTAAGGGCGACCCGGTGCCGTTTATCATGGAGCTGCCCAATTACCGCCTGCCGAGCGTCAAGACGACAGTGATGCTGGCATGGGATAAGGCCAAAGACTTTATTACCAAGGCCTTTACCATTATCTTTGCCGCGACCGTGGTCATCTGGTTCCTGCAGACGTTCGACATCCGCTTTAATGTGGTCGCCGATCAGTCGCAGAGTCTACTTGCGGGCCTCGGCAGCATCATTGCGCCGGCGCTGGCGCCGCTTGGGTTTGGCGACTGGCGTGCATCCACGGCGCTCGTCACCGGACTTATTGCCAAGGAGAGTGTCATCTCGACCCTCACGGTGCTTTTGGGCGCGACCTCGCCCGCGGCACTGTCGACCATGTTCTCTCCGTTTACTGCCTATGTGTTCCTGGTCTTTACGCTGCTGTACCCGCCCTGTGTGGCAGCCATCGGCGCCGTCAAGAGCGAGCTGGGCGCGCGCTACGCCGTTGCCGTGTTCGCGTTTCAAGTGACGGTCGCCTGGATCGTGGCGTTTGTCGTGCATTCGGCGGGCATATTGCTGGGGCTGGCTTAGTTATTTATTGACGGCGCAACCTTTGTGTATCGAATTGTTTTCGGCCCTGCATCTGTTGCTGACGGATGCGGGGCCGTTGCTATATAATCGCCTCCACTCAAAATGATTGGAGACGTTATATATGAGTCAGGCAAGGCAAGACGGCATCACGCTCAGGCAGTGGCTCCCGCTCGTCGGGCTCACCTGCTGTGCGTTCGTGTTCAACACGTCGGAGTTTATGCCCATCGGCCTTTTGACTGATATCGCCGCGTCGTTCTCGCTCACCGAGGCCCAGGCGGGCATCATGATCTCGGTCTATGCCTGGGGCGTCATGCTGCTGTCGTTGCCGCTCATGGTGTTCGCTTCGCGCTTTGAGTTCAAGCGGATGCTGCTGGGCGTGCTTGCCGTGTTCTCGCTGGGCCAGTTCCTGTCCGCCTTGGCACCGACCTATCCCATCTTAGTCTGCGCGCGCCTGGTGGTTGCCTGCGCGCACGCCGTGTTCTGGTCGGTCGCCTCGATCATGGCGTCGCGCCTGGTTGACACACGCCATGGGGCGCTCGCCATCAGCATGATCGCCACGGGCTCTTCCATCGCACAGATCTTCGGCCTGCCGCTCGGCCGCGCCATTGGCCTGGCCGTGGGCTGGCGTATGACGTTTGCCGTGGTCGGGGGCCTCTCAGCCATCGCGGCCGTCTACCAGGCAGCGGTGTTCCCGGCCATGCCGGCGGGTGAGCGCTTTACCGTCAAACAGCTGCCCGAGCTGCTCAAGAACCCGCTCCTCATCGCGCTCTACGCAGTCACGGTCTTCATGGCGACCGGCTATTACGCAAGCTACAGCTATATCGAGCCTTTCCTGGCTCAGGTCGCCCATGTCGACGCAAGCGCTATCACCATGACGCTGACGGCGTTCGGCTGCTCCGGTCTGCTCGGAAGCTGGCTGTTCGGCCGCCTGTTCGATGGGCATCGCTTCCCGTTCTTGGCTATCACGCTCTCCGGCGTGCCGGTGGCCCTGCTGCTCATGGGGCCGGCCGCATCGTCGCTCGTGACAGTGCTTGCCGTCTGCGCACTGTGGGGTTGCTGCGCCACGGCCTTTAACGTGGCGTTTCAGGCCGAGCTCATCAAGCACACGCCGGCAGATTCGTCGGCCGTCGCCATGTCGATCTTCTCGGGCCTGTTCAACCTCGGTATCGGCACGGGTACCGCGATCGGCGGAGCCGTGGTTTCGGGTCCCGGTATCGCCTGGATCGGCTGCGCGGGTGGCGCAATCGCCGCCGTGGGTGTCATCCTCGCCATCACGGTAATGTTCCCGGCCATTCGCCGCGCAAAGCCCGTTGCCTAATCACGTTTCCTCATCAGTTGCGGTGGAATAGTTCCTGTTTAAGGCCTCTGAAGGCCCAAGCAGGAACTATTCCACCGCAACTTATTTTGGGGAAGAGGATACAAGCCGGGCATACAATGGATGTCGTTGTGTTGAGCTTACCGGGAGGTTGCTATGTGGGCATACGAGACGACGTTCTATCAGATCTATCCGCTGGGCTTTTGCGGAGCTCCGCGCGAAAACGCCGCCCCCGTTGCCGAGGATGAGCTCGCCCAGGCCGCCGATGCCACAGCTAGCCCCGATGCCCCCATCATGAAGATCGCCCAATGGGCCGACTACCTGCAGGAACTCGGCGTTGGCGCTGTGTTGATCAATCCGCCGCTCGAGTCCGATAGCCACGGCTACGACACGCGCAGCCTGCGCCATATAGACCGTCGCCTGGGTGGGGATGCCGATTTTGCCGCCGTGTGCGAGACGCTGCATGCCCACGGTATCCGCGTGGTGCTCGATGCCGTCTTCAACCACGTCGGTCGCGGCTTTTGGGCCTTCCGTGATGTGCAGGAGCGCAAGTGGGATTCGCCCTACAAGGATTGGTTCCACATCAGCTTCGACGGTGACTCGTGCTACGGCGACGGCTTTTGGTACGAGGGCTGGGAGGGCCATTTTGAGCTTGTGAAGCTCAACCTGCAAAACCCCGCCGTGGTCGATTACCTGCTTGAGTCCGTGCGTCGCTGGGTCGAGGTCTTTGGCATCGACGGCCTGCGCTTGGACGTCGCCTATATGCTCGACCGCGACTTCATGCACCGCCTGCACGCCTTTACCCGTGAGCTCAAGCCCGACTTTATCCTGATCGGCGAGACGCTCCACGGCGACTACAACCAGATCGTCAACGACGAGATGCTCGACTCCTGCACCAACTACGAGTGCTACAAGGGCCTGTACTCCAGCTTTAATTCGATCAACATGTTCGAGATTGCCCACTCGCTTCATCGCCAGTTTGGCGGTGACCCGTGGTGCATTTATCGCGGCAAGCATCTGCTGTCGTTTGTCGACAACCACGACGTGCCGCGCCTGGCGAGCATCCTGACGGACAAGTCTTGCCTGCGCCCCGCCTACGGCATGCTCTTTGGTATGCCGGGCATTCCGTGCGTCTACTACGGCAGCGAGTGGGGGATTGCCGGCGAAAAGGGCGGCCTCGATGGCGACTGGGCGCTGCGACCTGCGCTCGATGAGCCTGCGCCCAACGAGCTGACGGCCTTCATCGAGCAGCTTGCGCACCTGCGCTCGGCAAACGACGCGGCAGCTCGTGCCCTCGACTACGGTGCCTATCGCAACGTGGTGATTCAGAACAAGCAGCTGCTGTTTGAGCGCGCCTGCGACGACGCGACGGTGCTCGTGGCGGTCAATGCCGTGAACGAGCCCTATACCTTTGGAGTCGGCGAACTCAACGGCTCCTTCGTCGATCTGCTTGCCGACGATGCGCCCACGGTCGAGCTGTCGGGCTCCCTTGAACTCGCGCCCTATGAGGTGCGTTATCTGTTGAGGGCCTAGCTCGTGGCTGCGTCCGACGAGGGCTATCAGCATATTGAGCATGGGTTTGAGCCCGTGTTTGACGAGCGCTCGCGCGTTTTGGTGTTGGGGTCGTTTCCCTCGGTGCTCTCGCGTGCCAATGCCTTCTACTATGGCAATCCGCAGAACCGCTTTTGGCGCGTGATGGCCGCATGCCTTGGTGCGCCCGTGCCGCCCAACGAGGGAGACTCTTTGGCGAGCGGCGAGTCCGCGACGCTCGATGCCTCGATTGCCGCCAAGCGGGCTATGCTGCTCAACGGCGGTGTGGCCCTGTGGGACGTGATCGAGAGCTGTGACATCAAGGGCTCAAGCGACGCGAGCATCAAAAACGTCGTTCCGGCGCATGCCGAGCGTATTACCGGTGCAGCTCCCATTGAGCAGGTGATATGCAACGGGGGTACAGCCGGCCGGCTCTACAAGCGCTATCTACAAGAGCGCACGGGGCTGCCGGCCATCGTTCTGCCGTCGACAAGTCCCGCCAATGCGGCGTGGCGCCTGGAACGCCTTGTCGAGCGCTGGCGCGATGTCGTTGATTGGGGCGCTCTGTAATTTAGATATCTGGTTGGGCGCGGGTGCCGAGGCGTTTTATGATGGCATGCCAGATCGGTGCAGGCAGCGCGGGCTTGGCGCGCACCATGCCGTCGGCATCGACGCTTTCGGCATTGCCGCCGCCAAGTCGCTGCGCATGCTCAACCGAGCAACCCATGCGCACGGCACCTACGAGCTTGTCCAGGGCCTCCGAAAACGGCCGGCGCAAGAGGCCCATGCGCGGGGAGCGGCGAAGCGCCGCTATGCCGCTGCCGGTGCAGACGATGACGCCTCCACACCACGACAGTCCTCGACGCTCGCACACTTCGTGCAGATGGCCAACGACCGTGTGCGCCTGCTCGGAACTCCTACAGTCGGCTTGAACAACCACATAGACGCGTGTTCCTGCGCCTTCAACACATTCGAGCGCCCGTTCAACGACGGCCATCGCCTCGCCATCGAGCACATCTTCAACAGCGAATACAATGCCGTCCACAACGCTGCCGGCATCATCCGCCTTCAAATCAACCGGGCGGGGGAGCGCGGTGCCAGAAAGTTGAGCATAGGCGGCGATGGCATCCTGCAGGTCCCAGAGCAAAAACTCAAGATCGGAGCTATTGGGAATGCTGATATACGCAATGGTTTGCAGCGTTTTTGGTACATCGCCGCGCGCGATCGTCTCCATGCCACCTCCTTTCCAGTTGGTTTCCGTTTAGGTTACACCGTCTGGCGGTGCCTCGCCGCGCTATCCTAGTGCAACCCTTACGAAAGGAACGCCATGCGTCTGCCCATGAATACTTCGCTTGCCACGCTTAAGCCCTCCGGCATCCGCCGAATCAACGCGCTCGCCGCCCAGCATCCGGGATGCATTGCGCTTGCGCTCGGCGAGCCTGATTTTTCCACGCCCGACGTGATTAGCGCCGAGGTGACTGCCGCGCTGGACCGCGGTGACACGCATTATCCGCCCAACAACGGTCGCCCCGCCCTGCGCAAGGCGCTGTCTGCCTACATGGGGGATGCGGGCCTTACGTATTCTGCCGACGAGGTCATCCTGACCGATGGTGCGACTGAGGCCCTGTCGGCTACGTTTATGGCTATGCTCAATCCAGGCGACGAGGTCATCATCCCCACGCCGGCCTTTGGCCTGTACGAGAGCATCGTCGTTGCCAACCACGCCAAAGCGGTCTTTTTGGATACGGAGCCCGCGCAATTTCAGATTGACGAGGAAGCGCTTCGCGCCTGCGTGACCCCGGCGACCAAGGCCATCGTTATCTGCTCGCCCAACAATCCCACGGGCTGCATCCTCGACGCGGCATCGCTCGACGCCGTGGCGCGCGTAGCGGAGCAGGCGGGCATCTACGTAGTCTGCGACGACGTATACAACCGCCTCGTCTATGTGGACGGCTACGAGCGCTTTGCCCAGCGACACCCGGAGCTGCGCGAGCAGACGGTGGTCATCGAGAGCTTCTCCAAGCCCTGGGCCATGACTGGCTGGCGCTTGGGCTGGCTCGCAGCCGCAGCCCCCGTCATCGCCGAGATCGCAAAGGCCCATCAATACCTAGTATCGAGCGCCGTCTCCTTCGAAATGGACGCCGCAGCCCGAGCCCTCACCGTCGACCCCACCCCCATGTTCGAAGTCTACCGAGCCCGCCGCAAACGCGTACTCGCAGCCTTAAACGCCATGGGCCTCGACGTAGTTGAACCGGCGGGAGCCTTCTATACCTTCCCGAGCATCAAACAATTCGGCCTAACCAGCGAAGACTTCTGCATCAAAGCCATCAAAGAGGCAAACGTAGCCCTAGTCCCCGGAAACTGCTTCGGAACCGAAGGCCACATCCGCCTAAGCTACTGCGTCTCCGACAAAGACCTGGACGAAGGCCTCCACCGCCTGTCCACCTTCATTTCGACTTTGTAGTCCTCAGGGACGCAACACATCAGCCCACCGACATAAGGATTATGCGTGGGGGCGTCAGCCAACGAAAACCCGGGCTGCCCCATAGTTGACGCAGGCCGCGCCGCCGAAGGCCGGGCGCAAGGTTTTCGTAGATTCCGCACGAGCCGGAAAGCACTTAATGTGCTTTCCGAGCGAGCCCAGGACCTGACCGAGCGAAAACCTTGCGCCCGGCCTTCGGCGGCGCGGCCGGATGGTGGAATTGTGTGCAGCCCGGTTTTCCGTTGACCGACGCCGGGGTCCCCGCCATAATACTTTCGGTTCACGCACGAATCCGCTGCCAGAGACAGCCGGTGCAAACGGGCATTGCCCGCGAGCTTAATGGGATATCCCGCCAGCCGAGGTGGTCGAGTAGATATGTCTTCTCGCCCCCGTCGCTCATGCAGCGCGGGGGCTTTCTTTTTGGACATGCCCCCGTCACGTCCTTGTGGCGGACCGTGCCCGGAAAGAATTCGAGGAGGTGTAATTCATGCCCCAGCAGTACAAAATCGACAAGGTTGCAGAGATCGAGTCCCGTATCGCCGAGAACGCCGGTCTGTTCGTCGTCAACTACAACGGTCTGACGGTTAAGCAGGCTCAGGAGCTGCGTCATCAGCTTCGTGAGTGCGGCGCCGAGATGAAGGTCTACAAGAACAACCTGGTCAAGATCGCTCTCAAGAACCAGGAGCAGCCCGAGCTCGACGAGATCCTCGCCGGCCCCGTCGCTTATGTGTTCTACGAGTCCGAGCCGGTCGAGGCCGCTAAGGCCCTTAAGGACTTCTCCGCTCAGTCCAAGGGCGTCCTTGAGATCAAGGGCGGTATCTCCGACGGCAAGGCCGTTTCCGCTGATGATGTTAAGGCTATCGCCGAGCTGCCCACCAAGGATCAGCTTCTCGGCCAGATCGCCGGTCTCATCTCCGGTTTCGCTCGCGACATCGCTGTCTGCGTCAACGGCGTTTCCTCTGGTCTCGCTCGTTCGATCCAGCAGGTCTCCGAGCAGAAGGCAGCCTAGTTGCTGTTTTCACCCGCGGCGGCAACGCCGCACCCCCTGGCGCATTCGCGCCGTGTTTTAACTGATCTCCGTGCATCCGCACGGAAACCGAAAGGACTTAGAAATGGCTAAGCTTACCACCGATGAGATCATCGATGCTCTTAAGGAAATGACCCTTCTCGAGGCTTCCGAGCTCGTCAAGGCTATCGAGGACACCTTCGGCGTTTCCGCCGCTGCTCCTGCCGCTGTTGTCGCCGCTCCCGCTGCTGGCGCTGCTGAGGCCGAGGAGAAGACCGAGTTTGACGTCGTGCTCGAGGGCTTCGGCGACAACAAGATCCAGGTCATCAAGGCCGTCCGTGAGCTCACCAACCTTGGCCTGAAGGAGGCCAAGGAGGTCGTCGAGGGCGCTCCCAAGGCTGTTCTCGAGGGTGCCAAGAAGGAGGACGCCGAGGCTGCCAAGGAGAAGCTCGAGGCTGCTGGCGCTGCTGTCACCCTCAAGTAATCAGGCTTTCTCGCCAGATTTCTTTGCAGACGGGGTTCGCATTGCGAGCCCCGTCTTTTTTGTTTTGGCCCCTCATTCCCATTGCTCGGCACGCAGAACACCGCTGTCTTTGCCGTGCCAATCCCGTTACCGCTGGGGCGTAAAATTGCACCATTCGAGCAATAATTTGCGTTGACCTGCTGAAGAATTGCGTTTGCCTTACGGCGACGTATGTCTCCGGCGGTAAGATACTTCGGTATCGCAATTTGGTCTGCGGCCGTCGCGCCGCACGCACAGGGCGCATTCTGCGCCTGCGAAAGGATCCTTGAATAACATGAAGGCAATCATCCCCGCCGCCGGTCTTGGCACGCGTTTTCTGCCTGGCACTAAGTGCACGCCCAAAGAGATGCTGCCGGTGCTCGACAAGCCGGTCATTCAGTATGTCGTTGAGGAAGCGCTCGACCCCGAGGAGGTCGACGACGCCATCATCGTTACCTCTCCCGGTAAGCCCGAGCTGCTGAGCTACTTTCAGCCCGATCGCTCGCTCGAGAATCTGCTGCGCGAGCGCGGTAAGGATGCTTACGCCGACGCCGTTGCCCATGCGGGCGGTATGCCGGTCGACTTCCGTTATCAGTACGAGCCCAAGGGCCTCGGTCACGCCATTCGCTCTGCCGCCGACGCTGTGGCGGGGGAGAACTTCCTGGTTCTTCTGGGCGACTACGTTGTGCCCAACCGTGACATCTGCGACAAGATGCTCGCCGTTTCCAAGGAGCACGGTGGCGCTTCGGTTATCGCCGTTGCCGCGTGCGCTCCCGAGGAAGTCAGCCGCTATGGCGTCATCGCCGGCGATCGCGTTGGCTCGCTCGAGGGCTTCGAGAATGCTGCCGACGACGAGCCCGGTGCCGTTTGGCGCATCGGCGGTTTGGTCGAGAAGCCCGCTCCCGAGGCGGCTCCGTCCAACCTGTACATCGTCGGTCGTTACCTGCTGAGCCCGCTGGTCATGGACCTGCTGGCCGATCAGCAGGCCGGCAAGGGCGGCGAGATCCAGCTCACCGACGCCATGGCCCGCTCGCTCGACCGCGAGGCCATGTACGCTGTCGTCATCGACCCGCTGTCGGGCTACGACACCGGCACCCCGTCTGGCTGGATGGCCACCAACGCCCTCATGGCCGCAAGCGATCCTCGCTTTGCCAGCGCCTTCTGGGACGCCATCGACGAGCGCGGCGGCTTGATGCGCAAATAAGCCTTCGAGCATCGACATTTACGGGTGCGGACTTCGGTCTGCACCCGTTTTTTATGCGCGCCGCGGCTTGGCTCCGGAAACTGTGGCCCATTTTTAGGCTGAATTCTGGGATGCGCTTTCCGGTTGGGGCCCCTAGCGGAAACTGCGACCCGGAATATCGGCTCAGAACGGGACACGCTTTCCCGAACAGGGCTCAGCTGGAAAGCGCGGCCCAGTTTGAGGCCTCAAAACGGGACGCAGTTTCCGCCCGATTAACCCTCATAGCCATTCCGCCGTTCAGCGTCCCGCATCGGCAGTCTCGTTCACAGAAAATATATGAACAGATGTTCGATACACACCCATCTACCTGCGTGTTTTCTGTCGAAAAACTTTGCTACTCCAAAAACTCAATCGCGTCAAGGCTTTTCTTGCCCAACGGTCGGTACCTGATAAACTATTAGGTTGCGATAACTGGCGAAGCTATGCCTCGCCAACCCACCGAGCATTTCCGTGAAGGAGGAAAAACCTGGTGACCTACGCATACACTGCCACTGAGCGCAAGCGCGTCAGCTTCGGGAAAATCCCGGAGGCCATGGAGCTCCCCAACCTTATCTCTGTTCAAAGGGAATCCTTTGAGCGTTTTAAGGACGAGGGCCTTCGTGAGGCGTTCAAGGAATCCAGCCCCATCCAGAGCCAGAACCATGTTCTCGAGGTTACCTTCGGCGAGCATCAGTTCGGCGACCCCGCGCACACCGTCGAGGAGTGCCGCGAGAAGGATATGACCTATCAGGCTCCGCTTCTGACCGACGTCCGTCTCACCAACAAGGAGACCGGCGAGATCAAGGAGCAGCTCGTCTTTATGGGCGACTTCCCCATGATGACCGATCAGGGCACCTTCATCATCAACGGTACCGAGCGTATCGTCGTCTCGCAGCTCGTCCGCTCCCCGGGCGTGTACTACAGCTCCGAGATGGATTCGGGCAAGCAGATCTACAAGGCCCAGATCATCCCGTCCCGCGGTGCCTGGCTTGAGTTTGAGGTCGACAAGCGCGACCAGCTCATGGTCTCCATCGACCGTAAGCGCAAGCAGAGCGCCACGATGTTCCTGCGCGCCCTTGGCATCGCCGTCACCAACGACGACATCATCGAGCTGCTCGGTAACTCCGATGTGATCAAGCGCACCCTGGAGCGCGATACCGCCCTCACCCGCGAGGATGCCCTTATCGAGATTTACCGTCGCCTGCGCCCGGGCGAGCCTCCCACCGTGGACGCTTCCCGCAGCCTGCTCGAGGGCCTGCTCTTTAACCCGCAGCGCTACGATCTGGCCCGCGTCGGTCGTTACAAGGTCAACAAGAAGCTCAACCTCACCACCGAGGAAGAGGTTACGGTGCTCACCGACGAGGATATCGTCGCTACGCTGCGCTACCTCCTGTCCCTCGCTGCCGGCGAGCAGGGCTTCAAGGTCGACGACATCGACCACTTTGGCAACCGCCGTATCCGCACCGTCGGCGAGCTTGTCGCCAACCAGTTCCGTATCGGCATGAGCCGTATGGAGCGCGTCGTCCGTGAGCGCATGAGTTCCCAGGACATCGACGAGATCACCCCGCAGTCGCTCATCAACATCCGTCCGATCGTGGCCTCCATCAAGGAGTTCTTCGGTTCCTCGCAGCTCTCGCAGTTCATGGACCAGGCGAACCCCCTGACCGGTCTGACCCACAAGCGCCGTCTGAGCGCACTCGGCCCTGGCGGTCTTGCCGGCCACAAGTCGGGTTCCAGCCGCCGCACCAACGTGCCGACGGCCGTCCGCGACGTTCATAACTCGCACTACAGCCGCATGTGCCCGATCGAGACCCCCGAAGGCCCCAACATCGGCCTGATCGGCTCGCTCGCCCTCTACGCCCGCGTCAACGAGTATGGCTTCATCGAGGCCCCGTTCCGCCGCGTCGAGAACGGCGTTGCCACCGATCAGATCGACTGGATGACCGCTGACGAGGAAGAGAAGCACGTCATCGCGCCGGCCAACACGCCGCTCGATCCCAAGACCAACGAGTTCATCACGACCGATGCCGAGGGCAAGATCGTCCGTCCGCATAGCGTGATCGCCCGTACCCGCGACTTCGACGGCTCCTTCGGCGCTCCCGCCGACGTGCCTGTCGAGGACGTCGACTACATGGACGTCTCGCCGCGTCAGATGCTCTCCGTCGCAGCCACGCTGATCCCGTTCCTCGAGCACGACGACGCCAAGCGTACGCTGATGGGCGCTAACATGCAGCGTCAGGCCGTGCCGCTGGTTCACCCCGCCGCTCCCTATGTCGGTACCGGCATGGAGCGTCGCGCCGCTCTGGACTCCGGCGAGGTCACCCTGGCCAAGAACGCCGGCGAGGTCATCTTTGCCGATGCCGCCAAGATCATCGTCAAGCATGCCGGCGGCATGGACGAGTATCACCTGGCCAAGTACCAGCGCTCCAACCAGTCCACCTGCATCAACCACCGTCCGCTCGTGCGCGTCGGTGACACCGTTGAGCAGGGCGAGCCTCTGGCCGACGGTCCTTCGACCGATCACGGCGAGCTCGCACTGGGCCAGAACCTCACTGTGGCCTACATGCCGTGGGAAGGCTTCAACTACGAGGACGGTATCGTCGTGTCCGAGCGCCTGGTGGCCGAGGACCTGCTGACGACCATCAACATCACCCGTCACGAGATCGATGCCCGCGACACCAAGCTCGGCCCCGAGGAGATCACCCGCGAGATCCCGAACCTCTCCGAGGACATGCTTGCCAACCTCGACGAGGACGGCATCATCCGTATCGGCGCCGAGGTCGGCCCTGGCGACATCCTGGTCGGCAAGGTCACGCCTAAGGGCGAGAGCGCTCTGACCGCCGAGGAGCGCCTGCTGCGCGCCATCTTCGGTGCCAAGGCCCACGATGTCCGCGACACCTCCCTTAAGATGCCTCACGGCGCTTACGGCCGCGTTATCGACGTCGTCCGCTTTAGCCGCGAGAACGGCGACGACCTGGCCCCCGGCGTCAACGAACAGGTGCGCGTCTACGTCGCCCAGCGTCGTAAGATTCAGCAGGGCGATAAGATCGCCGGCCGCCACGGCAACAAGGGTGTTATTTGTAACGTTCTGCCGGTCGAGGACATGCCCTACATGGCTGACGGTACCCCGATCGACGTTATCCTCAACCCGCTGGGCGTTCCTTCGCGTATGAACGTCGGCCAGCTGCTCGAGTGCCACCTTGGCTGGGCTGCTGCCTGCGGTTGGGATACCGAGCAGGCCGACTCCGACAAGTACGTCCCCGGTCCGTTCTTCACCGCGACGCCCGTCTTCGACGGCGCCAAGGAGGACGAGATCGCCGAGGTCATCCGCCGTGCCAACAAGAACATGCTCAACAAGGCCACCGCTGCCTTTGGCGATCACATGCGCCCCGAGTTCGTCACCCAGCTTGACGAGCGCGGCAAGACCCGCCTGTTCGACGGCCGCACCGGCGAGGAGTTCCGCGAGCCCATTACCGTGGGTACGTCCTACATCCTCAAGCTCGGCCACATGGTCGACGACAAGATCCACGCCCGTTCGACCGGCCCTTACAGCCTGGTTACCCAGCAGCCCCTGGGCGGCAAGGCCCAGTTCGGCGGTCAGCGCTTCGGCGAGATGGAAGTTTGGGCACTGTACGCTTACGGTGCTTCCAACGTCCTGCAGGAGATCCTGACCGTCAAGTCCGACGATACCGTGGGCCGCGTCAAGACCTACGAGTCCATCGTCAAGGGCGAGAACGTTCCTGTCCCGGGTATCCCCGAGTCCTTCAAGGTTCTCGTCAAGGAGATCCGCTCCCTCGCACTGGACATCGAGCCCATGCACGATGCCGACGAGGACGCCTCCGCCCCTGTGACCGCCGAGGAGACCTCCGCTCTCGACGACCTGGCTGCGCTCGCCGGCGTTGACGCCGACGTCGAGGCCGAGGATGCCGAGACCGCCGAGGCACCCGAGGCTGTCGCCGCCACGACCACTGATAAGGAGTAGTTGACTGTGGCAGATTTCGAAGCTACTGATTTTGACTCGGTAAAGATCTCCCTTGCCTCCGCCGACCAGATCCGTTCCTGGTCGCACGGTGAGGTCAAGAAGCCGGAGACCATCAATTACCGTACCCTCAAGCCCGAGAAGGACGGCCTGTTCTGCGAGAAGATCTTCGGTCCCGCCAAGGACTGGGAGTGCTCCTGCGGCAAGTACAAGGGCATCCGCTTTAAGGGCATCGTCTGCGAGCGCTGCGGCGTCGAGGTCACCTCGGCCAAGGTGCGTCGCGACCGCATGGGCCACATCGAGCTCGCTGCTCCCGTGTCCCACATCTGGTACTTCAAGAGCCCCACGAGCTTCCCGATGAGCCGTATGCTCGACATCAAGTCCAAGGACCTCGAGAAGGTTCTGTACTTTGCCAGCTACATCATCACCGAGGTCGACTACGAGGCTCGCGAGGCCGACGCCGACGACCTGCGCGAGGAGCTCGCCGCCGATCTGGAAGAGATCGATGCCGAGTGCGCCCGCCAGATCGAGTCCCTCAAGGAGCAGGGCGACCCCGAGAACTTTGACGAGTTCTCCGACGAGGAGCCGCTGACCCCCGAGGAGATCGCCTCCGGCATCGTCGATATCGAGGAAGAGTGCAAGGACGAGAAGCAGCTCCGCACGGACGCCTTCAACGCCTTCATGAAGCTCACCGAGCGCGACCTCATCTCCGATGAGCCGCTGTTCCGCGAGATGACCCGCTACTACTCCATGTACTTCAAGGGTGGCATGGGTGCCGAGGCCGTTCGCGACCTGCTCGCTGCCATCGACCTTCCTTCCGAGGCCGAGAAGCTCAAGGCCATCATCGCCGACGAGGACTCCCAGAAGCAGAAGCGCGAGAAGGCCGTTAAGCGCCTCGAGGTCGTTGACGCCTTCCTGAAGGGCGGCAACAGCCCCGCGAACATGATCCTGGACGTTATCCCGGTCATTCCGCCCGATCTGCGCCCGATGGTCCAGCTCGACGGCGGCCGCTTCGCCGCGTCCGACCTCAACGACCTGTACCGTCGCGTGATCAACCGTAACAACCGACTCAAGCGCCTGCTCGACCTGGACGCCCCTGCGATCATCGTGAACAACGAGAAGCGCATGCTCCAGGAGTCCGTGGACGCCCTGTTCGACAACGGCCGTCGTGGTCGCCCGGTCTCTGGCCGTGGCGGTCGCCCGCTCAAGTCGCTCGCCGAGGCCCTCAAGGGCAAGCAGGGTCGTTTCCGTCAGAACCTGCTGGGTAAGCGTGTCGACTACTCCGGCCGTTCGGTTATCGTTACCGACCCCAAGCTGCTGCTGCACCAGTGCGGTCTGCCCAAGACCATGGCGCTGGAGCTCTTCAAGCCCTTCGTTATGAAGCGCCTGGTCGAGCTCGGCAAGGTCGAGAACATCAAGGGCGCCAAGCGTGCTATCGACCGTGGTGCCACCTTTGTGTGGGACATCCTCGAAGAGGTCATCGACGGCCGCGTCGTGCTGCTCAACCGTGCACCGACTCTGCACCGTCTGTCCATCCAGGCCTTTGAGCCGGTGCTGGTCGAGGGCAAGGCTATCCACCTGCACCCGCTGGTCTGCTCGCCCTTCAACGCCGACTTCGACGGCGACCAGATGTCTGTCCACGTGCCGCTGTCCAGCCAGGCTCAGGCCGAGGCCCGCGTGCTCATGCTCTCTGCGAACAACCTGCGCTCGCCGGCATCCGGCAAGCCGGTTAACATCCCCTCGCAGGACATGATCATCGGTGTGTACTACCTGACCCAGGTCCGCGACGGTCTGCCGGGCGAGAACCACGTGTTCTCGAGCTTCGACGACGCGCTGCACGCCTATGACTGTCGCTCCGAGGTCGACATGCAGGCCAAGATTCAGGTCCGCGTGTCCGCCGAGAACGCCAACGTCATCAACGAGGACGGCACCCGTATCTTCCGCGTCAAGAACGGCAAGAACGAGTTTGTCGACTACGACGTCACCGGCAACAAGACCGCGCGCTTCGAGACCTCTATCGGCCGCATCATCTTCAACCGCCAGTGCCTGCCCGAAGACTATGAGTTCATGAACTACAAGATGGTCAAGGGCGACGTGGCCAAGCTGGTTGCGGACTGCTGCGATCGTTACCCCGAGGCCAAGGTCGGCCCGATCCTCGACGCCATCAAGTACTCCGGCTTCCACTACGCTACCCGCGCCGGCCTCACCATCTCGGTGTGGGACGCTCTCATCCCTGCCGAGAAGCAGGAGCTGCTCGACCGCGCTCAGGCCAACGTCGACCAGATCAACGAGTACTTCGAGGAGGGCTTCATCAACGAGACGGAGCGCCACATCGAAGTCGTTAACGAGTGGACCGCTTGTACCGACAAGGTTGCAGCGCTCATGCTCGACATGTTCGACGAGGAGAACCCGCTGTACATGATGGCCGACTCCGGCGCCCGTGGTTCTAAGACCCAGCTGCGTCAGCTCGGCGGCATGCGTGGCCTGATGGCAGACATGTCCGGCGAGACGATCGACCTTCCCATTAAGGCGAACTTCCGCGAGGGCCTGCTGCCGCTCGAGTACTTCATTTCGACCTACGGTGCCCGTAAGGGCCTGGTCGATACCGCATCCCACACCTCGGACTCTGGTTACCTGACCCGTCGTCTGGTCGACGTGGCCCAGGACGTCATCGTCCGCGAGGAGGACTGCGGTACGCACGAGGGCGTCACCTACAACCTCATCATCCCCGGCACCACCGACCTCAACACCGACCTCGTCGGCCGTTGCTTCATTGAGGACGTCGTGGCTCCCGATGGCACCGTGCTCTTTGAGCAGGACGGCTACATCGAGAAGGTCGCCGACATCCAAAAGATGGTCGATGCGGGCCTCAAGAAGGTCAAGCTCCGCGCGCTGCTCACCTGCCGCTCCAAGTACGGCGTGTGCCAGAAGTGCTACGGCTGGGATCTTTCCACCCGTCGTCCGGTCGCCATCGGTACCGCGGTCGGCATTATTGCCGCCCAGTCCATCGGCGAGCCTGGTACGCAGCTTACGATGCGTACCATTCACTCCGGCGGCGTCGCTGGCGTCGACGATATTACGCAGGGTCTGCCTACGGTCAGCCGTATGTTCGATATCGTCGGCAACGTCAACGAGAAGATTCTGGGTCGCGAGGCCGAGCTGGCTCCGTACTCCGGTCACCTCTCGATTAAGCCCGAGAAGTCCGAGTACGTGCTGACGCTCACCGACTCCGAGGACCACACCCGTGTCCTCGACGAGCGTCGCGTCCCCGCTTCGGTGCGCTTCATGCCCGAGATCGAGGACGGCTGCGAGGTTCGCGCCGGCGACCAGATCACCAAGGGCTTCGTCAACTTCCGCAACCTGCGCAAGCTGACCGACATCGAGTCGACGATGCACACCTTCGTCGAGAGCGTTAAGGACGTTTACACCAGCCAGGGCGTCGACCTGAACGACAAGCACATCGAGGTGCTCGCACGTCAGATGCTGCGTCGCGTTCAGATCACCAACCCCGGTGACTCCAAGTACCTGCTCGGTCAGTACGTCGACCGCTACGAGTTCGCCGACGAGGTCGAGCGCGTTGCCCGTCTGGGCGGTCAGGCTCCTGTGGCCGAGCCCGTCATCCTGGGTACGCTCAAGGTCGCGTCCAACATCGACTCCTGGCTGTCGAGCGCTTCGTTCATCCGCACCGCCGGCGTCCTTACCGAGGCTGCCATCGAGGGCAAGGTCGACCATCTGCTCGATCTTAAGTCCAACGTCATCGTCGGTAAGAAGATCCCGGCTGGTACCGGCCTCAAGCCGTACGCCAACGCCAAGCTGACGTATCGCACGGCCGACGGCTACGTGGACATCGACGGCCCGGCTTCGCCCAACGCCAAGTCGCTGCCCGAGTGGGCTCCTGTGGAGCTCAAGGACCTGGACGAGCAGCTCCCGCAGCAGCTCGACTGGGCCGGCTACGACGAGTTCGGCGGTGCTGACGGTTCGTTCACCCGCAACGGCCACACCATCTCCGCCGAGAAGGCTCGCCTGTACCTGTTCGACGACCTGGGCGTGTCGCAGCGCTGGACCAACAAGTTCAGCGAGGTCGGCATCGAGACGGTCGGCGACCTGGTTGGCAAGTCCGAGGAGGATCTGCTGCGCATCGACGGCATCGGTGCCAAGGCGATCGAGGAGCTCCGTGACGGCCTGGAGGCCCACGACCTGCTCTACATCCTCGAGAACAACGACGACGTTGCCGACGAGGAAGACCTCTCGCAGCTGCTGCAGATGGTCTTTAGCCCCGACGGTCCGGACGATATCCTGCTGGGCACCTCCGCTGCGCCGACGCATCACGCCGACGCCGACGAGGAGCTCCTGGGCGCCCCGATCGACGACAAGAAGGCTCCCGCCAACGGTGCCATCAACGAGGACATGGCTTCCCTCGACGAGCTGCTCAACCAACTCGTGGACACCGACGACGCCGAAGAGGCCAAGGACAACGACGAGGAGTAATTAGTTCCGCCGTTCTAACGAACGGCGGCGACCTCCGTCGCTGCGCGGCCCCCAGAGCTACAATCTGTCATTCAAAAGGCAGGGCATGACCAAAAGGTCAATGCCCTGCCTTTTTCATGCCACCTTGTACGCTCTGGGGGCCGCTCGCTTGTGCATGCTCAACCTGTTGCGTTCCGTTGATCCGTTGGAGACCTGCCAAAAAGGGACAGGTTTATTTTGGTAGGTTTTTCCTGCTTGAATTTGAAACATTTCGCCCGACAAGAGCGTATTTAAGGTGAGGGCCTCACCAAGAATTATTAACGTCACCGGGAGGTGATTATGGAAGAACAAGCATTTAGACAGGCGGTCGAAGACCACCGGGATGTCGTGTTTCGGATCGCGTTGACGTACCTGCGTGATCGCGCCGACGCCGACGATGTCGCTCAAGACGTCTTTCTGAAGTTACTCAAAAGCGATGCGCAATTTGAAAGCTGGGAACATCTTCGTCGATGGCTTATCCGGGTCACGATCAATGAATGCAAATCTCTCTTTCGAAAGCCATGGAGGCGTGTGGAGGATATTGAGAACCTGGCCGAGTCGCTTTCGACAGCGCAGGATGAGACCAAGGCCGTCCTGTCAGATGTCATGCGGCTTCCGGAACGATTCCGTATCCCCATCGTGCTCTATTACTATCTGGGCTTTTCGACCTCAGAGATTGCCGAGTTGTTGCATGTACCAGCCGCGACCGTTCGAACGCGTTTAGCTCGTGGTCGATCGAAGCTCAAATTCATCCTAGAGGAGGGCGACCGTGAAATCCAATCAAATCAAGCAGGCCTTCGAGTCCATCCAAGCCGATAGCAATCTTGCAGATCGCGTCCTTAATACCGCTGCGGGTGAGCCGCTTCATCGAAAGGGCCACGCGAAGCCTCTCTATGTTGCCGTAATCGGATGTCTTGTCGGAGTGTTGGCGACCGGAGGGGTCGCCTACGCAGTTATCAATTCCAGCTATTTTGCCTCAGCCTGGGGAAACCACGGCAACGGGGATTCCATTACCTGGACCAACGGCGGTTCATCGGGGACTAAATATACCTACACCAGAGAGTTTGGTGACGGCATTGCGCCCCAAAGCCTGGAGGGCACAGTCCAGAAGGTTAAACTGTCCGTCGAGGGTAACGGCTATACGCTTGATATCCATGAGATGGCTATCGATAAAAACGGTTGCGGTGCCGTGACGTTTACGCTGTCCAATCCAAATGGTGTTAACTACTACAAGCCGGCAGCAGAGACAGGCGAACTTGTTCTCTATGGTGAAGAAGAACAAGGCATCGGCACGCCCAGCATGAACTTCGGCGAGGAATGGGCTGACACACGCTGCACCATTGATAAGGACACATCAAGCGATACTGTCATTAATGGCACGATGTACTTTGCTTCTATGGATCGCGAGCGAGGTTTTCAACATGCGGTCACCTGGAATATCTCGTGGACCGAGGGCGAAGGCGAGGATGCGAAGCCGTTCGAGGCATCGACGCCCGAGTTTAGCGTTGGAGCGTACGTCGATACAAAGGAACTCCGCTCCGATGACTCGCCTCTCGAGATCAGCCCGTTTTCTATCCAGACACACATCGATGATCTGGGCATTGACGCAGTCACGAAGAAGTTGACGGTTACCTACAAGGATGGATCGGAGCAGATTATCGAAGATGACGACGCAGGGGCGTTCAACTTATATTTTTCTTATACGCGCAATAGCGGAGAGAACATCTCGGTTCCGACGAAGCTGATCAATGTCGATCAGGTGGTCTCGGTAACCCTTGAGGGCACGAGATGCACATCAGCAGGAGAGACCGAAACAGAAATACCCTTTACCATCGTCTATTCGTAAGGTCTGAGGCCGCTTCCTACTAGGGAAAGCGGCCTCTTTTGCGGTAAATGGGCGGTTAAAGCGAGCGATATTCGTCTGAATTTCGGAAGTATGCGGCAAAATCTTGATGGGCCGACCACACCGCATATGCTCAAGCGCTCTACCTGCTGATTTGTTATCGCAAAACCCCCTGTGCGCTCAGCAAGTCCAAAATTTGCCGCATACTTCCGAAAACGCCGCCGATTTCCATGCGAAAGACGAAAGCAGATCACCGCCGGAGCGCGACGTTTCCCCAGATAAAACCGACCAAAATAAACCTGTCCCTATTTGGCGGGTAGCGTTGCCCCATCGAGCACGTCGGATTCCCGGTCCGGGCGGCCCAGGTTTTAAGTTTGTCGCGAGTTCCGCACGAGCCGGAGGCCACTTAATGTGGCCTCCGTGCGAGCCAGGACTGTAGAGCAGCAAACTTAAACCGCAGGCCGCCCGGCCCGGGAATCCGCCCATGCGCACAGGAGGGGATCCCTTTTGTGTAGGGTTTGCGGAAATGTGCCAATTTTGGGATACGCCCGGCGGCGTGGTCTGTTGACGGCACAGCTAACGCCACGTATCCTATCGAACTGCGTGTTTCGTAGGGGGATGCTGACCCCTCGATTCAAGCCGTTGCACTTTACAGAAAGCTGGAATCATTCGAGAAGGAGTACGCTTTGCCTACTATTAACCAGCTGGTTCGCCAGGGCCGTCGTTCCGTGCCCAAGAAGTCCAAGAACGCTGCCCTGCAGCACAACTCCCAGAAGCGCGGCGTGTGCACCCGTGTCTTCACCACGAGCCCCAAGAAGCCGAACTCGGCTCTTCGTAAGGTTGCCCGTGTTCGCCTCGTCAACGGCATCGAAGTTACTGCTTACATCCCGGGTGAGGGCCACAACCTGCAGGAGCACTCCATCGTGCTCGTCCGCGGCGGTCGTGTCCGTGACCTCCCTGGTGTCCGTTATCACGTCATCCGTGGCGCCTACGACGCTGCTCCGGTCCAGAACCGTATGCAGGCCCGTTCCAAGTACGGTGCTAAGCGCCCCAAGGCTAAATAAGCCAGATAACGTTTTGATACTTTCGCCGTGTGCTGCCTAAGCGCCGCACGGTAGACACTTAAGGAGATTTCACATGCCGCGTCGTGCAGCAGCTAATCGTCGTGAGGTTCAGCCTGACGCCGTTTACAACAACCGCCTGGTGACTCAGCTCATCAACAAGGTCCTTCTTGACGGCAAGAAGGCCACCGCTGAGCGCATCGTTTACACCGCTTTCGAGATCGTTGCCGAGAAGTCCGAGGGTGGCGACGCTCTCGCTACCTTCAAGAAGGCTATGGACAACGTCAAGCCCACGCTCGAGGTTAAGCCCAAGCGTGTCGGTGGCGCTACCTATCAGGTCCCGATGGAGGTCAACTCCCGTCGTTCCACCGCTCTGGGTATCCGCTGGATCGTCAACTTCTCCCGCGCTCGCAAGGAGAAGACCATGGCCGAGCGTCTCGCCAACGAGATCCTCGACGCTTCCAACGGCCTGGGCGCTTCCGTCAAGAAGCGTGAGGACGTCTTCAAGATGGCCGAGGCCAACCGCGCGTTCTCTCACTATCGTTGGTAAGTTAAGGTAAGGAACTAACATGGCTAAGCCTAAGTACAAGCTTTCCGATACCCGTAACATCGGCATCATGGCCCACATCGATGCCGGTAAGACCACCACGACCGAGCGTATTCTTTACTACACCGGTAAGACCCACAAGATCGGTGAGGTCCATGAGGGCGCTGCCACCATGGACTGGATGGTTCAGGAGCAGGAGCGCGGCGTAACCATTACCTCCGCTGCTACCACGTGCTTCTGGAACAAGGACGGTAAGGACTACCGCATCCAGATCATCGACACCCCGGGCCACGTTGACTTCACCGCCGAGGTCGAGCGCTGCCTGCGCGTCCTCGATGGCGCTGTCGCCGTCTTCGACGCCGTTGCCGGCGTTCAGCCCCAGTCTGAGACCGTTTGGCGTCAGGCTTCTACCTTCAACGTCCCCCGCATCGCCTTCATCAACAAGTATGACCGCGTGGGCGCTGACTTCTTTAACGCTATCGAGACCATGAAGGATCGTCTCGATGCTAACGCCGTGGCCGCTCAGGTCCCGATGGGCGCCGAGGACAACTTCTGGGGCGTCATCGACCTGGTCACCATGACTGCATGGGACTTCAAGGCCGACGAGAAGGGTATGACCTACCCCGAGCCGATGGACGAGATCCCGGCTGAGTTTGCCGACATCGCTGCCACCAAGCGCGAGGAGCTCCTTGACGCTGCTGCCAGCTTTGACGACGAGCTCATGGAGAAGATCCTCATGGAGGAGGACTTCACCGTCGAGGAGCTCAAGGCTGCTCTGCGCAAGGGCGTTCTGGCCAACGAGCTCAACCTCGTCTTCGTGGGTTCCGCCTACAAGAACAAGGGCGTTCAGGAGCTGCTCGACGCTGTCGTCGACTACCTGCCCAGCCCGCTCGACGTTGAGGCCGTCACCGGTACCGATCCGGACACCGGCGAGGAGATTCAGCGTCATCCTTCCTTCGACGAGCCCTTCTCCGGCCTGGTCTTCAAGATCATGACCGACCCGTTCGTCGGTAAGCTCACCTATGTCCGCGTTTACTCCGGCCGTGCCGAGTCCGGCTCCTACGTGGTCAACGCTTCCAACGGTCAGCGCGAGCGCCTCGGCCGCATCCTCGAGATGAACGCCGCCGAGCGTATCGACCGTGACGACGCTGCCGCCGGCGACATCGTCGCTTGCGTCGGCTTCAAGAACTCCACCACCGGTGACACCCTGTGCGAAGAGGGCAAGGAGATCGTCCTCGAGAAGATCGAGTTCGCTAAGCCCGTTATCGACGTTGCCATCGAGCCCAAGACCAAGGCAGAGCAGGACAAGATGTCCCTGGCTCTGACCAAGCTCGCCGAGGAGGACCCGACCTTCCAGGTGTCCACCAACCACGAGACCGGCCAGACCATCATCGCCGGCATGGGCGAGCTGCACCTCGAGATCATCGTCGACCGTCTGCTCCGCGAGTTCAAGGTTGACGCTAACGTTGGTAAGCCCCAGGTTGCCTACCGCGAGACCGCTGGTCACGACGTCGAGAAGGCTGAGGGCAAGTTCGTCCGTCAGTCCGGCGGTCGCGGTCAGTACGGCCACGCCGTCATCAAGCTCGAGAAGATGGAGGAGGGCTTCGGCTACGAGTTCGTCAACGCTATCGTCGGCGGCGTCGTGCCCAAGGAGTACATCCCGTCCATCGACAAGGGCATTCAGGAGGCCCTGAACACCGGTGTTATCGCCGGCTTCCCGGTCCTCGACGTTAAGGTCACCCTGTTCGACGGTTCTTACCACGAGGTCGACTCCTCCGAGGCCGCCTTCAAGATCGCCGGTTCCATGGCTATCAAGGACGCCCTCAAGAAGTCCGATCCGCAGCTGCTCGAGCCGATCATGGCTGTCGAGGTTGAGACCCCCGAGCAGTACATGGGCGACGTTATGGGCAACCTCTCCGGTCGCCGCGGCAAGATCGAGGGCATGGAGGATCGCAAGAACAGCAAGCTCATCCGTGCCAAGGTGCCGCTGGGCGAGATGTTCGGTTACGCTACCGACCTTCGCTCCCAGACCCAGGGCCGTGCATCCTACACGATGCAGTTCGACTCTTATGAGCCCGCGCCCAAGTCCATCGTGGACGAGGTCATGAGCAAGAACGCCTAAGTTCGAGCTCCCTGTTACGTAATCCTGCGAGAACATCTCTCGCACTCTTTGGAGGTTTAAGTTGGCTACCCAGAAGATCCGCATTCGCCTCAAGGGCTATGATCACGAGGTCGTCGATCAGTCCGCGAAGCTCATCGTCGAGACCGCTCAGAAGACCGGCGCTCGCGTTTCCGGTCCTGTCCCCCTGCCCACCGAGCGCAACCTGTACACGGTTATCCGCTCGCCGCACGTGAACAAGGACTCCCGTGAGCAGTTCGAGATGCGCACCCACAAGCGCCTCATCGACATCCTCGACCCCACCTCGGGCACCGTTGATTCGCTCATGCGTCTCGACCTCCCCGCTGGCGTCGACATCGACATCAAGCTCTAAGCGATATCGCTCATAGCTTAAAGGGCCCCGCTGCCGTAACGGCAGCGGGGCCCTTTTGTTTTGAATGATGGTTTGGACTGCGGGGTAATGCTGCCGAGTAGGTGGTTGCGGCGCCCTATTCGCTCAAGGGACGCAGCGATGCCTCCTCAAAATGGAAGGATCGAAAGCCGTCTTCCGTTTCGATGCACGCGCGACCAAAGCCATCGACCGTTTTAAAGATGCCACGCGCCAGCTCGTCCTCAGCGGGGGAGCGGGCGATAACGTGCTCCCCGATCCAATTGAGGTGAGCGATATATTCGCCGTGGACGGGCGCGAGCGGACCGGCGTCTTCTTCCATGGCGTTGAGACGCTCTGCCCACGCATCTACAGCGTCTATAACTGCGTGATAGACCTCATCGAGGAGCATGTCGACGGCGGGAACGTTCTTGTTGAGGTCTGACAGGCCGATTGCTGGCAGGCCGCCATCGGGAACCTCCGCGGGCACATAGTTCACGTTAACGCCGATGCCACAGACCGCAAAGGGGTTGCCTTCGTTATCGCGTGCGGCCTCGACCAGAATGCCGCCGAGTTTGCGTCCACGCGCGACCAGGTCGTTGGGCCATTTGAGGCCAATCTCGTTTGCAAGACCCTGTTTTTCGAGTGCCTCGAGCACCGCTAGGCCGCTGACGGCGGCAAGACCAGAGAACTTTGCAGGATTAACGCATGGGCGCAGGACAATCGAAAGCAATAAGTTGCCGACGGTTGAGTCCCACTTGTGCCCGCGCCGACCGCGTCCTGCTGTCTGAGCCCGTGCGGCAAGTCCTGTGCCGTGCGGCGCTCCCTGTTTTCCTGCTTCGAGCAGGTCATCGTTGGTCGATCCGGTTACGTCGACCACTGTTAAACGTAAATCCATAACAGCTGGTACCTCCTAAGGTAATAAGGCAATCGCGTAATGGTGTCGAGAGATAGACACAATGTGAAGCCTTTGTCGCATTTGAACAATTTAATGTTAACACGTCAACAACGACTGAAATGCGTTATCCTCTCTTGGTCGATGTAAACACGTCAACAACTCAAAGGAGGTTAGTGATGGGTTTCACGATTCTTGGAACAGGTTCGGCACTTCCTGAACGCAGTGTTTCCAATGACGAGCTGTCTGAGTTCCTCGATACCTCGGATGAGTGGATTTTTACCCGCACAGGTATCAAGAGCCGCCACGTCTGCACCACCGAGTCACTTGACGACCTTGCCGTAGCGGCGAGCGAGCGGGCACTCCAGGTGTCCGGAATCGACGCGAGCCAGCTGGATCTGATCGTCTGCTCGACGACGACGGGTGACCACCTTGTTCCCGCCGAGGCGTGTGCCGTTGCAGAGCGACTTGGCGCGACGTGCCCTGCCTTCGATGTCTCGGCGGCCTGCGCCGGCTTCGTATTTGCGCTCGATGTCGCCGAGGGCTATATCGCCCGCAGCCGTGCCGAGTGCGTGCTAGTCGTTGCGGCCGAGCAGATGACGCGCGCGCTCGATTGGACCGACCGTGCCACGTGCGTGCTCTTTGGCGATGGGGCAGGAGCCGCAGTGATTGGGACTGGGGGAGACAACCCCCTTGCCGTTGAGCTTTCGACGGCGCCCGACGTCGAGACCTTGCGCGTTCCCGGTCTGCTCGGCACCTCGCCGTTTAAGGCTTCCGCAGATAGCGCGAGCGTGCTGTCCATGAATGGCCGCCGCGTGTTCAAGTTCGGCGTCAACGCCATCTGCGACACGGTCCATAAGCTTGCGATCGATGCGGGCATTTCGGTCGAAGACATCGATCATTTTGTATTCCATCAGGCTAACGAACGAATCCTGAGCCAGGCGGTCAAGCGCCTGGGCGTGCCGGACGAGCGTGTGGTTCGCACGTTGCGCGAGACCGGCAACATTTCGAGCGCATGCATTCCGCTTGCCCTCGACCGGCTGGCAAACGCCGGTGCACTTCACACAGGCGACACCATCGCCTTGGTTGGATTTGGCGCCGGTCTGGATATAGGTGGCTATCTGCTTCGTTGGAAGTAGTCGCACACAGGAAATGAAAACGCCCCTAGGGCACAACCAAAGGAGACTACCATGGCAGATCAGAAGACCTTCGAGCGCGTTTGCGACGTTATCCGCGAGACCGCTGGCCTTGACGACGTCGAGATGAAGCCCGAGTCCACGCTCGAGGAGATTGGCCTCGACAGCCTGGGTACCGTCGAGATTCTCGTCGCCGTTGAGGACGAGTTTGGCATCCAGCTTGATACCGAGGAGAACCCCAAGACGGTCGGCGAGTTCGCCGATACGGTCGAGGCGGCATTGGAGAAGTAGAGATGCTCAAGACTCCTCTCTGCGATCTGCTCGGCATCGAAAAGCCCGTGTTCCAGGGCGGCATGGCCTGGATTGCCGACGCCTCACTGGCATCGGCCGTATCCGAGGCGGGCGGCCTAGGCATCATCGCGGCTATGAATGCCGACGCCGACTGGCTTCGCGACCAGATTCATGAGCTGCGCACCAAGACGGATAAGCCCTTTGGCGTTAACGTCATGCTCATGAGCCCGTTTGCCGACGAGGTTGCACAGGTTGTGATCGATGAGCAGGTGCCCGTTGTGGTGACTGGTGCCGGTAATCCCACCAAGTACATGAAAGCTTGGAACGATGCGGGCATCAAGGTCATCCCCGTTGTGGCTTCGGTGGCGCTGGCGCGCCTCGTGGCGCGTCGTGGAGCCACGGCGGTTGTTGCCGAGGGCACCGAATCGGGTGGCCATATTGGCGAGACCTCGACGATGGCACTGGTGCCGCAGGTCGTCGATGCGGTCGACATTCCCGTCGTGGCCGCCGGCGGTATTGCCGACGGCCGTGGCGTGGCGGCCGCCTTTATGCTGGGCGCTGCCGGCGTCCAGGTGGGTACGCGCTTTCTCGTTGCAAATGAGTGCACCGTCTCGGAGCAGTACAAGGAGATGGTCCTGAAGGCCAACGACACTTCGACGCGTGCGACCGGTCGCTCGACGGGACATCCGGTGCGCGCCCTCAAGAGCCCCTTCACCAACGCCTACGCCAAGAGCGAGGGTTCCGGTGCGAGTGCCGAGGAGCTCGGTGCTTTGGGAACCGGTGCACTGCGTAAAGCCGCCAAGGACGGCAACTACGAAGAGGGTTCGTTTTTGTGTGGACAGATTGCCGGCATGGTCAACGAGCGTCAGAGCGCACGCGAAATCGTTGACGATCTGGTCGATGGCGCCGAGCGCGTCCTGAAGGGTGCGTCCGCATGGGTAGCGTAGCGTTTCTGTTTGCCGGCCAGGGTGCCCAACACCCCGCGATGGGCGTCGACCTGGTCGAGGCATCGCCGGCGGCTGCCGAGGTGTTCGCCATTGCCGATGAGGTGCGCCCGGGGACGAGCGAGCAGTGCCGGAGCGCCTCCAAGGAGGAGCTCTCGCAGACCGAGAACACGCAGCCTTGCGTGTTCGTGCACGACTTGGCTGTCGCCGTCGCCCTGCGCGAGCGCGGCGTGGTGCCTGCCGCCTGTGCGGGATTCTCGCTGGGCGAGGTCGCTGCACTCAGCTTTGCGGGGGCATTCGATACGCGAGCGGGTTTTGAGCTCGTGTGTGAGCGCGCGGCATTGATGGCCACGGCGGCCGAGCGTCACCCCGGCGGCATGCGCGCCGTCATCAAACTTGATGCGGCGCAAGTCGAGAACCTGGCTGCGCAGGCCGGCGAGGACTGCTGGCCGGTCAACTACAACAGTCCGCAGCAGACGGTTGTGGCCGGAGCGCCCGATGCGTTGCAGACCCTCGACGTCCTGGTAAAAGAGGCTGGCGGCCGCGCTATGAAAGTCGCGGTGTCGGGTGCATTTCATAGCCCCTATATGGCCGAGGCGACTGAGGGGCTGGCGACGTATATCCAAGCCGGCCACGCGCCGTCTCCGCTGCTGATTCCGGTCATGGCAAACATGACGGCGGCGCCCTATCCGGCGGACCCGCGAGCGGCATCGGATGTCTTGGCCAACCAGGTGAGTCATGCCGTTCGCTGGGTCGACACGCTGCATGCTCTGCAGGATCAGGGCATCGATACGTTTATTGAGGTCGGTCCTGGCAAAACGCTGTCGGGCCTGGTCAAGCGTACGCTGAGCGACGTTCGCGTGTATTCGTGCGAGACGGCCGAGCAGGTCGCAGCTATTGCCGACGAGCTCGCATAGTCCACAGGGCTATAACCCGAAAGGAATGACATGGGCAACTTGAACAACGGCGCGCTCGAGCGCAACGACTCACGTCGCGTGGCGCTGGTCACGGGCGGCTCGCGGGGTATCGGCCGCGCCTGCGCTGTCGGTCTGGCGGAGGACGGCTTTGATATCGCCGTCGTCTATGCCGGTAGCGTCGATGCGGCGCGCGAGACGTGCGAAGCCTGCGAGGCGGCTGGGGCCACGGCGCGCGCATATCAATGCGACGTGGCCGATCCCTCTGCCGTCAACGCGTGCGTGGAAGCGGTCCTCAACGACTTTGGCTCCATTTGGGCGCTTGTCAACAACGCCGGCATCACGCGCGACGGCCTGCTCATGCGTATGGGTGACGATGCCTTCGACCGCGTGCTCGATGTCAATCTCAAGGGCACGTTCAATACGACGCGCGCGCTCACCAAGAACTTTATGCGCCAGCGCGGCGGTTGCGTCGTCAACATGAGCTCGGTCGTGGGCCTGATGGGCAATGCCGGGCAAGCCAACTACGCTGCCTCCAAGGCGGGCGTGATCGGTCTGACCAAGGCGGTGGCGCGCGAGCTTGCGCCCCGCGGCGTACGAGCGAACGCGGTCGCCCCCGGGTTTGTCGAGACGGATATGACGGCAAAGCTATCGGATAAGGTGCGTACGGCCACGGAGGACCAGATTCCCCTTGAGCGTATGGCGCAGCCCGAGGAGGTGGCCGGTGTGGTGCGCTTTTTAGCGAGCGATGCGGCTGCTTACATTACGGGCGAAGTCATACGCGTCGACGGCGGAATGGCGATGTAGAAAGCAAGCCGGGTAAGCGGCTTGGATGAGGAGACCATGATGGAACAGAGAGTTGCAATCACCGGCATCGGTGCCGTATCGCCGCTCGGCAACACCGCACTTGCCACCTGGGCGGCCATGTGCGCCGGCACGTGCGGCATCGGCCCGATCACGCACTTCGATACCGATGCGTTTGC
>UQIB01000016.1 GCA_900541015.1 uncultured Collinsella sp.
TAAATAGCCATTTAGCTTAGTGTTGAGTCGGATTTTATTCGAGATAGAGTCGCATAGAGTAACGATTGAGTCTTGCGTCGGGCGATCGGGCAGGGGGATTGGCATTTGTGCGTAAGTCTTAGCGTTGATATTGCCTCTGGTGCTACCGGTGTTAAAGGAGGCAACCCAACTCCAATAAGCTTTCGACTGGGCATAGTACTTGATATAGCGAGGATTAACTTTCCTGTCATCCAGCGAGAAACGAATTAAGAAGCCCGCGAAGGCAAACGTGCCATCACGAGGATCGTAGTAATAATTCCTGCCAGTACTGTTGCCCGTTCTGGCGAAAACGATATCGCCTTCACTCAGCATGTATTTGCGAGCGGCGGGGTCGTCTACCGATTTGCGGTCGTTCCAATTCAGGGTGCCGTCGTCGTTGATATCCGTAATACGAAGATATGCAGGTAATTCCGCATCATAATCCACTGCCGAAGCGGCGATACCGTATTTTCCGTCGCCGAGACTAAGTTCTCCAAGAGTCGCAACGCTAAAGTTCATATCCAATCGCCTCCAGATTCTTCTTAATCTGCTCCTGCAAGCGGTTGGACTCTTCAAAGCACTTCGAAATCTCGCTAGTCAGGCGTGCCATCTTCTCATCAAACGGCTCACCGTCGTCTTCGACCTCGGCAATGCCTACATAGCGACCGGGCGTCAGAATGAAATCTTGCTTGGCGATTTCATCCAAATCCGCTATGGCACTGAATCCCTTCACGGGCTCGAACTCGCCCTTGCGGAAGGAGTCGAATGCGGATGCAACTTTGTTGATGTCCTCTTCGGTAAACTCGCGTAGTTTGCGAGAGACCATGGTGCCCATTTCGCGGGCATCGATGAATAGCGTCTTGCCGGACTGAGCCTTCTTCTTGTTCAGGATCCACAGACACACGGGAATTTGGGTGCTGTAGAACAGCTGCCCCGGCATGGCTACAATGCCCTCGACCAAATCGTCCTCTACGATAGCGCGTCGAATATCGTCCTCGCCGCTCGTCTGGCTCGAAAGCGACCCGTTTGCCAATACGAGGCCAATCTTGCCCGTGCCGTTAAGATGCCAAATCATATGCTGCATCCAAGCGAAGTTGGCGTTGCCCGTGGGCGGCATGCCGTACTTCCAACGTACGTCTTCCTGCAGCGCTTCGCCGCCCCAGTTCTTGAGGTTGAACGGCGGGTTTGCCAACACATAGTCAAACTTTTCATTCTTGTGCTGGTCGGCGCTGAAGGTGTCTGCATAGTTGCCCAAATCGGCCTCGATGCCGCGAATACCGAGGTTCATCTTTGCGAGCTTCCACGTGGTAGGGTTGCTCTCCTGGCCAAAGATAGTGATGTCCTGTACCACGTTGCCGCCATGGTGCTCGACGAAGGCGGCGGACTGCACGAACATGCCTCCGCTGCCGCAGCAGGGGTCGTACACACGACCGTGGAAAGGCTGGAGGATTTCAACTAGCGTGCGCACGATGCACGACGGCGTATAGAACTCACCGGCGTTTTTGCCCTCCATTGATGCGAATTTCTGTAGGCAATATTCGTATGCGCGCCCTAACAGGTCCTTCTCGCTCTCGTTATCGGTCATTTGTACGTTTGTGAATAAGTCTACGACGTCGCCTAAGCGTCGCTTATCTAGTTCGGGACGAGCGAAGTTCTTGGGCAGCACGTCTTTAAGCTTGTCGTTCTCGCGCTCGATGGCGCGCATGGCATTGTCAATGATCTGGCCAATTTCGGGCGTATGCGCCGCCTGTGAGATGTTCGCCCAACGTGCTTCTTCGGGAACGAAGAAGACATTCTGCTCCATGTAGCAGTCACGATCTTCCTCGTCGCCGTAACCCTCTGCGACGAGCTCTAGATAGCGTTCGTCGAAACGGTCCGAGAGGTACTTCAGGAAAATGAGGCCTAATACGACGTTTTTGTACTCAGCAGCGTCCAAGTTGCCGCGCAGCACGTCTGCGGCGTTCCACAGTTGGTCCTCAAAGCCAACATCGGCCGTGTTCTTCTTGGTGTCCTTAGCCTTGCTTTTAGCCATGCTGTTTTAACTCCCTATGCTGCATTGTCGGCCCAGAGTTCGCACTGATCCATCACGGTGGCCAGTGCCGACTCCATGCCCTCTGGCGGATACTTATGATGTTTGAGCAGACGCTTGATTGCAACGCGCATAGCAGCGCGTGCACTTTGTTTCTTCTGCCAATCGACCGTGCGCATTTCGCGCATCTTCGCAGCGAGCTCTTGCGTGATGGCGACCAACTCGTCATTCCTTTCGCGATAGTAGTCGGCGACTGCCTGCGGTTGTGTTAGTGCCTCGTAAAACGCAAACTCCTCTTCGCTAAGCCCAAGCTCCTTTGCCTTTTGGTTTTCGGAAAGCATTTCTTTTGCCATCTTGAGCATTTCTTCGAATACCTCAGCGTTTGTGAGCTGTCCATTTAGATAGCTATTTACCATGCCTTGCATGAGTTCTGAGTACTTCTTTGCCTGCGTTATGCTCTTTCTGCGGTAGCCCTTAATCTGGTCGTCGATGAGTTTTTTCAACAGCTCGTAAGCCAGGTTCCTCTCTTTCATACGCGAGAGGCTCGACAGAAACTTGGGGTCAAAAATCGAAACCGTTTCGTCTTCCACCTTAAACAAGTCTATTACGCCGTCGGTATGGACGATGTTCTGTTCGAGTAACGCATTGATGCGGTCATTTACCTGCTTAAGGGTAAGTTTGCCTCCGTTTTTGCTGCGGGTGCCGCCCTGCTCGGTGAGCTGAAGGATAAGCTCTCGAACAACCTGGAAATAGCCAGCCTCGATGCGCTGCATGTCTGTTGCGCGACTTTTGGCGAGTCCATAGGCTTTGAGCATGATTCCTGCCTGCTCAACAAAGTCGCGGGTGATATCTTCGTCGCCGGGTGCAAGGATATGATTTACTCCACCCGTTATGAGTTCGCTTCGACGTGCGGCGGACTCGGTGCTCATGAATTCCGAATAATCGTAACCAAACATTTTGTCGCGACAGACCGCCAGTTTTTCCAAGAACTTAGGATAGGCGGTTTTCCCGATATCCATGTCGCCGTATTTCTTTTGGTCGCGCTTGGTGTAGTCCTTCATGGCGCGTTTAAGGGCGTTAGCTATGCCTACGTAGTCAACAACCAGTCCGCCAACCTTGTCTTTATATACTCGGTTTACGCGTGCGATTGCCTGCATCAGGTTATATCCGCGCATGGGTTTATACACATACATAGTGGCAAGGCTCGGCACGTCAAAACCGGTGAGCCACATGTCTACGACGATTACGATTTTAAGCGGGTCGGCGTCATCCTTAAACCGCTTTGCCATCTCCTTAACATGGGCCTTATTGCCTACGACGTCGAACCACCACTCGGGGTCTTGATTGCCCATGGTCATGACAACGCCGAGCTTGCCCTCGTCCTTCCAAGAGGGTCGCAGCTCGCATATACGTTGATATATGGCCATGGCAGCGGGGCGCGAATACGCAACGATCATTGCCTTGCCGGTGAGTTCGTGCGCACGGTTGGTCTCATAGTGCTCTACGATGTCCTGACATAGGGCATCGATGACTTCGGGTGCACCTAGAACGGCGTCCAGATTTGCAAAGTTGCGCTTGCTTGCGTCAATGGTTTCGGCGTTAGCCTGCTCGGTGAGCTTTTCGTACTCATCATCAACTTTTGCAAGGATGCCCTGATCCAGTTTGAGTGCGACGACGCGGCTCTCGTAGAACACGGGTCGAGTTGCGTCGTCCTCTACTGCCTGAGTCATGTCGTAGACGTCAATATAATCGCCGAAAACCTCGCGAGTTGATCGATCTTCGGCAGAAATAGGGGTACCGGTAAAGCCGATGAAAGTCGCATTCGGAAGGGCGCGGCGAATGAGCAACGCGGTGCCCGTGTGCTTCTTGCCGTCACGGTCGTATTTCTCCTCGAACCCGTACTGCCCGCGGTGCGCTTCATCCACCATCACGACGACGTTCTTGCGCTTGGAGAGGGCGATGGCCTCCTCCTCGAACTTCTGCATGGTGGTGAAAATGATGCCGTTGGCGCGGCGGCTCGAGATCTGCTGCGCAAGATCGGCGCGGCTCTGCGCCTGAACAGGCGTCTGGCGCAGGAAGTCTGAGCATTTAGAGAACTGCGCGAACAGTTGCGAGTCGAGGTCGTTGCGGTCGGTAATCACCACGATGGTCGGGCTGTCGAGTTTCTCTTCGAGCAGATGGGCAAGGAAAACCATCGAAAGTGACTTGCCCGAGCCCTGCGTGTGCCAGAAGACGCCGCCCTTGCCGTCGCCGCCGATGGCCTCGTGCACGCTCTCGAGCGCTTTGTTCACCGCGAAGTACTGATGGTATCCCGCGAGGATTTTCGCGTCCTCGGAGAACAGAATGAAGTTCTTCAGGATGTCGATGAGCCGCTCCTTGGGGAACATGCCGTCCAGAGGGGTTTTCCAATCGGCGTACTGGGTGGCCTCGTAGTTCCCATCGACGCTCTTCCACTCAACGAAGCGTGACTCGTTGGCGGTGATCGTGCCAACCTTGGTGTGAAGCATGTCACTGGTGACGCAGAAGGCGTTGTACACGAAAAGCGATGGAATCTGTCGTTTGTAGTTTTGAATCTGTTGGTAGGCACCTTCGCTGTCAGCGTCGGCTCGAGCGGGCGACTTCAATTCAAAGAGAACGAGCGGAAGACCGTTAACGAATACGATGACATCTGGACGTTTGTTGGTGCCGCGTTCGATGTAGGTCCACTGGTTAACAACGTGGAAGCTGTTCTTTTCGGGATTGCCGTAATCGACCAAGCGCACGATGTCTGTATGCTCTTCTTTGCCGTCAAACCAGCTTGCCTCCACACCGTTCTGCAGCATGTCCATAAAGATGCTGTTCTTGATGATGAGGTCGCTGCCCTCAATTTCCTTTAGTCTAGTTATTGAGGCATCAATCGCGCGTCGGTTGAGCGTGGGGTTAATGCTCTCAAGAGCGGGCCCAATGACGTCAGGTAGGAAGGCGTCGTCAAACGCGTCGGAGGAACGAGCGACATCAGGTCCATAGAGGTGCTCGTACCCCAGACTCGTTTGCAAGTGGTCAATGATGCCTTGTTCGAAAGCATCCTCATTAAATGACGTTGAGGAGCTGTAATCGACAGCAATCATGCGCACTCCTTACCTTATGCTTCTTCGACGTTGGTGAGCCTGTCCACCATTGCATTCTAGCAGTTAATCTTGCATATATTGGTATATCTGACACCCGTTAGTTGCCATTTGGCCTATTGGCTGATCGTGCCCGAATGACGATTGGTGGCAAGGCTCTCTTACTTATTAAACTGGCTCCTATTTACAGGCGCTCGTGTTGTGACAGTTGCCCAAGCGCTTGCTTGAAGCTGTTGTTGGTGATCTTGAGGTCGTTTTCTGCTTGCATTTTAATGAGTTTCGGGCCGGAGGCGGTGGCGGATGTGGTGCGATGGTGCCAAGAAAAGCGCCTAGACCTGGGCGAAGAACCGAGGCCACGGGCGCTTTTCTATTTCTTTGGTCGCATGGATTGTCTGTTCTGTTGGCCGCGCCGGCGTTGTTTCTTTGCTCTCGTTCGCGCGGCATCCGCTTGTGGCGGTAGATGTAAATAAACGGTGGAGCGGCTGCAAAAGATCCGCCTCGCTGGGTAAAATCAGGTTGTGCCGCGGGACCCGCTCCTCAGCTAGTCACACTTCGGAAGCGCGGGCAACGCAGGTGCTATCGTCTTAAAGGGTCGGCTGCAACCGACCCTTTTCTATGACTCCCTTCGCTATCCGTTACTGCTTATATTCCCGCCAGATCGAGTAGAGGTCTGGGTAATGCCGTGGGAGACATCCTGTCCATCCCATGGTTTGGAACAGTGTCGATCTTACGGGCAATCAAGCCTCTAGCACTCTTTGAATTGAGCAAGCATCTGCCCGAAGGTGCTGAGCTCGAACGGCTCATAAATGAGCGAATCGTCGTCCGCGGTCCTGTAAAGTCCGCAGGGGAGGTAACGCCCGTCGGGGAGGACGTAAAGGTTTTCTTCCTCCCTCAGTCCTGTTGGGAGTATCGGGGTCTCGTTTTCGTCCACTTGGAACTCATCGATATTCGCGATCTTCCTCTCCATGGTGCCTCCAGCCTTATTTCTTGTATGGCGCCCTAAAACAGGCAGCTCTCAATCAGCTCTTTTCCGCGCAGGGTGTTGACCCACTCCTGCGGGATGGCTTTGAGACCGTAGGCCGTGCCTGCGAGCGCGCCGGCGACGGCTGCGGTGGTGTCGGTGTCGTCGCCCAGGTTGACGGCGGCAAGCACGCAATCTTCGTAGCTGTTAGTGTTGACGAAACACCAGGTGGCGGCGTTAAGCGTGTCGCGCACGAAGCCGCCGGACCTGATTTCGTGCCCGGGCGCGCTTTTCAGCTGCAGTGCCCACGAGGGGAGCGCGCCGTTCATCACGCCTCTCATCAGCTCGACAAATATGATGCACGCGTCGGTCGACGTTCTGTGGGCGTGCGTAATCGCGGAGACCTCGCTGATCTCTTCGTCTGTCGCATCGGTGAACGCCAGGGGAGCGATGCGCATGAGCGAACCGTTACCGTTGTCGCGCTCGCCGGAGCCTCCTTTGCCGGTGTGCAGGGCGCGGGCGGTCGTGCCGCCGTAATCGAAAACACCGTCGATCGTATATTCGCCACGGGCAATCCAGCTTACGAACTTGTCGCGCATGTCTGCGGTGTCGATATGACCGAGCTCCCTAATCGAGTCGCAGGTAGCAAGCGTCATAGATGTGTCGTCGCTCCAGGTGCCGGCGGGCTGCCCATGCGTGCCGTAGCCGATCATGTCCGTGCATTCGAACGTTCCGCGGGGCCTGAACTCGTAAGGAACGCCCAGCGCGTCGCCGACGGCAAGTCCGTAGATGCAGTCGCGCAGTGTTGTTTTCGGTCTGTCTGTCATGGAAAGCTCCTCTTTCCCGGGTGATGTGGAGCGCCATCGGGGGTGTCGGTCGCAATGTGCTGCTACCCTTGCGCTTCGCCATTAGTCGCTTCGTTGATGGCGCGGTACTCGGCACTCAGCTCGCGCGCCAGCTCTTCCTTACTTGGAAGATACGGCAGGTATTTGGCGGCAAACACTTGGTCGTTGTCTTCGGGCAGCGTGTACTCGACGATCGAATCGCTTTTGTCCGCGCAGAGCACGACGCCTATGGGCGGATTGTCGCCTTCGTTCATGAGCTCGCGCGTGTAGTAGTTCACATACATTTGCATCTGGCCCAAGTCCTGGTGCGTAAGATCGTCCGTCTTAAGGTCGATAAGCACGAAGCAGCGCATCAGATAGTTGTAAAAAACGAGGTCAATATAGAAATGACGTCCATCAAAGGTGATGCGCTTCTGACGCGCCTCGAAAGCGAAGCCGCGGCCAAGTTCCAACAGAAACCTCTGAAGATGCGTGATGAGCGCTTGCTCTAGATCGCTCTCGCGAAACGCAGCGTCATCCGAGAAGCCTAAAAATTCCAGCACATATGGGTCGCGGATGATATCCTCGGGGCGACGAGCCGGGGCGCTCTTTTGGATTTCCTGAGCGACGGTCTCTGTGTCCTTGCTGGCAAGTAGACGCTCGCGGAACATGGTGTTGATTTGGCGCTCGAGCTGACGCGTGCTCCAGCGAGAGTCGGCGCATTCGTTCATGTACCAAATGCGAGCTTCGGGGTCGGGAATGCGAGATAGCCTGCGATAATGTGTCCAGTTCAATTCGTGACGCAGTGCGTCACGAATTGGGAATGCTAAATAAAACTGCCGCATGTAGCGGAGGTTTGAGGTATCAAAGCCTTTGCCGAAATCTGTGGTAAGCCTGGTCGCGAGTCCTTTAAGCAGCGCCTCTCCATACCTGGCGCGCTCTTCTCCGCCTTGTTCCTCAACAATGCTCTTGCCGATCTCCCAATATGCCTCAACCATCGCAAAGTTAACGGCGGCATATGCCTTGTTGCGAGCAGCGTTGAGAATCGAGGAAACCTGCTTATAAAAACCTTCGGGCACGATTACCGATTCTCCGCGGTTTGCCAGTTCGCCCATCACCATCGCCCACTTTCCTCCTGACGGAATGCATATCAAACTGCATTTAGTTTAAGGCCTCGTGGGGACATGAATTGCGCTGCTGCCCTGGCGCCTTCGCGAGGAGATCTCGAAGCGGCTAAAATGTGACCATTGAGACAGTTTTAACGAACCCCATGGGGAGCAATGCGTATGGACAACAACACGCTGCTGTTCCAGGACAAAGGTTCGGGCAGTTATAAAGACGTCAGGATCTACCCTAACCGTATCGAGGTGCTCAAGAAGGGCACGCTTGGCGGCAAGCACACCGAGATCGTTTACCTTAAGGACATTACGGGCGTTAACATAATCAAAGGCCGCGGCGTTTTCCTACGCAACAGGCTGTTGACCGCCTGCACCTTCAGCCTCAGCAGCCACGCGAAGGCGCAGGAATTCGTCAACGTGCTCAATATGGTGATGTGACCAGTGCACAAAAACCGGGATGCAAGGAGTCGCACCTTGCATCCCGGCTGAGCTAAAACGGCGCTGCTGCATGCCGTTGGAGCTTTAGCGCTTAATCTCGATATCCTCGAGCTTGACGTCCATGGCCTCGGTCTTTGCCTCGGCGATATCATCGGCAAACTCCAGGGACTTCATCATGGTCTCGACGGCATCCTTGTGTTCCTCGACATTGTCGATGCTCACGTAGACGCTGCCACCGCCTGCTTCGGTGAAGTACTCAGTCGTCACGCCGCCCGAGTGTGTATAGGAAGCGTTGCGCCAGGTCTTGCCGTTGTACTTGACGGGATCATTCTCGGTCCACTCAAAGTTGGCCTTCCATTTGGCCTCGTAGTCGAACAGCTCGTCAGCGTTCTTGTCAGAGTCGAAGACAGGGATGAAGCGATCGCTGGCGTGTTCGCTCTCGGTGAACTTAAACTGGGCCCTGTCGGCGGTATCGCCTGCGACGTCCGTGATTTCGACGCCCTCGGGGACTTCGACCTTAAACCAAATGAAGTCGGTCCTCATATCCACGGCTGGCTTTTCCGCGCCGCCGTCACCGCCACTGCCGGTAGCGCCGCCGTTTCCGCCACAACCCACTAGGGCAACCGCGGCAAAGAGACTGATGCAGAGGGTGAGAATCGCAAAGGCCTTCTTTTTCATGGTCGTGTCCTCCTCGATCTGTAACCGCCCATGGATTACTTGCCTTTACTGTACGCGCGAGCGGCTCGTTCAGGTGGGCCATGTGTCCCATTCTGGGGGCCTGATTTGCGCCGACAAGTGGCAATATGCCCGAGCGTAAAAGAGGGGAGGGCCGGCCGATCCGATCCTCCCCTGGCTGGGCGTCCGATCATTTAATGACTGCGCATGCGATGCTGCGTGCGAGCCCCTAATGCTTGATCTCGATGCTCGAAATCTCGACTTCGCGTGCCTCGGAAACTGCCTTCGCCATGTCATCGGGGAACTCGATGGAGTTGAGGAGCGCCTCGGCTTCTTTCTTATGCAGATCGAAGTTCGAGATGAGGACGTAGAAGCTTCCCGGTTCAACGTCGGTAAAGAGGAGGGTTGAGACGCCGCTGTTGTCCTCGTACGTTCCGACGAGCCACGTCCTGCCGTTATACTCGACGGACCCGCCATCCTTCCACTGGAACGTATCACCTTTCTTTTCTGCCTGGTCGGCGTGGGATTCCTCTGCCGTCAGCGCTTTTTTCCAAACGGGGATAAAGCGATCGGCCGAACCGTTCTCTTCTTCGGGGAAGGTGAGCTGGACCCTGTCGGCATTCTTGCCAGCGGAGTCGCTTACGCCAACGCCCTCGGGTATCTCGACCTTAAACCAGATAAAGTCGGTCTTCTTGGCGACGGGGGCCTTTTCCTTGCCCTCGCTCTTGGATGCGCTACTGCCCCCGCCTCTGCTTGACGCACTTCCGCCGCAGCCCACAAGGGCGAGCGCGGCAAAGAGGGCGATGCAAAGGGAAAGGATCGATAGGGTCTTTTTCTTCATGGTGGCGTCCTCCTTGTCTGCCGATGACATCACGGCGCCGCGGGTTGTTGGAGCCGTTGGTGTATGTTGCTATTCGCAAGCGTGACGGATGTCGTTGTGTGTGGTGCGGCGATACCTCCGTTCTTAGTTTTCGGCCGTTGAGTGGCCGTGCCCCAACGGGTTCCTTACTTATAGATATGCCCCAGCTTGTGCTGCCCGGGAGTCTCGAAAGGTGGGCCATGTGTCCCATGTTTGGGGCAGGCGCATGGGACGGCACGGCTCGGCATCGGCTTTTTCATGTTGCGCAACAGCACCCTGGGTGGGGGCGTATAGACTTGGCTGTGACAAAAGCTAAACCACGAAAGGTCGAACGATGTTCTGTCAAAAATGCGGACAGCAAGTGCCTGATGGATCGACGTTTTGTACGCACTGTGGGGCCTCGCTGGCGGGTGGCTCCGCGCCGGCATCTGCGGGTGCTGGTCCTTCCTCCGCCCCGGGCCTGACCCAGTCGATGCCGCCGGTCGCGCCCGCGCCTCAAAAGCCTAAGAGCAAGGCGCCGGTCATTATCGCGGTGGCGTGTGCCGCCGTGGTACTCCTCGGGGGTGGCACGGTGTTTGCGCTCACGATGCTTAACGGGTCCAAGAGCTCTGACACGCAAATCTCGGTGATCGATACCGGGTCTTCGGACGAGAAAGATTCTTCTGCCAAGAAAAAGGATGACAAGTCCAAGGCCAAGGAGTCTTCGTCGTCGGATGACGAGGCCGTTCCCGAGGACGAATCGGCATACTACGGCTCGGGCGATTCGGACGATTACCTGACCGACGTGCATACGTACACGAACGACCTTCACCCTTATAGCATGTCGATTCCCAATCGCTTTGAGATGGAAGATACTCCCAGCGGCAGTGGTGCCAGGTATGAGGATCCGGAGACGGGCTTTGTAATCAACCTGTTTGGCTACATCAACATTAACGACGAAACTGCACACGAGATGTTCGTCGACGTGGACACCTCGGGCAAGGCCGACCTCTATACCGCAGAGGGCGACAACTGGTACGTGGTCTCGTGGCGTGAGGACGATACGATCATTTACGAAAAGACGATCGTCACGGATTCGACGATTGCCACGGCGCATTTGGAGTACTCGACTGCAAACCGCGACATGGGGTCGAAGATTATCGACACGCTGCTGCCGACGTTTCAGGTGGACTAGGCGCCCGTGCCTATAGCCGGCAATCGGAAACGCCGATAGCCAGAGCTCCTGACAGCCTTTGTCTTATGGGCTAGACTGACTTGGACAAGATCGATGAATGGGACAACCGCTTCCTGGCGTCGTTGTCCCATTTTTTATTATGCGTGCGGTCCGTGGTGTCCGGCGCGGTGGGCAGAGGTGTTTCGATGAGCCAAGAGATGATGGATAAAACCTGTCGCGGTTTTGCCGAGGCACTTGCCGCGCGCGAGCCCGTTCCCGGCGGCGGCAGCGCGAGTGCCTTTGTGGGCGCGTTGGGTGCCTCGCTTTGCGGGATGGTCGCTCGCTACGGGGCGACAAATCCCGCGCTTGCCGATCGCGCAGACGATCTGACACACGCGTTTGCCCAGGCGGATGAGTTGGCGCAGGAACTTGTGGGTCTGGTCGCCGAGGATGTTCGTGCGTACGGCCAGGTGTCCGCGGCATACGGTATTCCGCGCGATGATCCGGCTCGACCGGCTGCGATTCAGGATGCGCTGCACGTGGCAGCCATGCCGCCGTACCGCATTATGGATGCGTGCGGTCGTGCGCTGGCGCTGCTCGAGGACATGGCCGATAAGGGCTCGCGCCAGTTGCTGTCCGACGTGGCGTGCGGTGCCGTGTTCTGCCGCGCCGCCATGCAGGGCGCGAGCCTGACGCTCTTTGCGAACACCACGTCTATGAAGGATCGTGCCCGCGCCGAGGAGCTCGAGGCAGCGTGCGATGAGCTGCTGGATACGTGGCTGCCGCGCGCCGATGCGCTGGCGCGCCGCGCCGCCGACGCCGCCAGGAAGAGGGGATAGCCATGGCTCAGCTGTTGAAGGGCGCTCCCGTCGCCCGCGCGTTGACTGAGGAGCTTGCCGCTCGTTGTACTGCCCTGCGCGAGCGTGGCGTTGTTCCGACGCTGGCCATCGTGCGCGTGGGCGAGCGCGAGGACGATCTATCCTACGAGCGCGGTGCCCTCAAGCGCTGCGAGAAGGTTGGCATTGAGGCTCGCCGCGTTTTGCTTCCTGCCGATGCTTCGCAGGACGAGCTACTGGCGGCTATTAAGGACATCAATGCTGACCCCGCTGTTCATGGCTGCCTGATGTTTCGTCCGTTGCCCGCTGGGCTTGACGAGGATGCAGTTGCCGCGGCACTCGATCCCGCCAAGGATGTTGACTCCATGACGCCGGCCTCGCTGCTTACCACGCTCTCGGGGCGAGGCGAGGGCTTTGCTCCTTGCACCGCCGAGGCCGTGCTGGCGTTGCTGGACCATTACGGCGTTGAGCTGGATGGAGCCAAGGTCGCGGTCGTTGGTCGATCGCTGGTGATTGGCCGTCCCGTTGCCGCCATGCTTACGGCTCGCAACGCCACGGTGGTGACGTGCCATACGCATACGCGCGACCTTGCTGCCGAGTGCCGTGCGGCTGATATTGTGGTTGCGGCCGTTGGACGCGCGCGCACGATTGGTGTGGACGCGGTTCGCGAGGGCCAGACGATTATCGATGTGGGCATCAACTGGGACGAGGCCGCCGGCAAGCTGGTCGGCGACGTCGATTTTGATGCTGCGGAGCCGATCGTTAACGCCATCACACCCGTGCCGGGCGGCGTGGGGGCTGTGACCACTGCGATTCTCGCCAAGCACGTGATCGAGGCGGCGGAGCGTGCATCGAAATAGGCGTTTTGGGCTGTTTGAGGGGTTAGCCATATACCACGTGGTCAAAAAACGCCAAATATGAGTACTGTTGCCAAGATAGTCACATATGTTTTATGAGATTTGGGCTCCCTAGCGATATTCATTATCGCTAGGGAGCCCATTTTATTGAACCTATGGGGAATAACGTTGTCTTGCTTTTGGACAAATGGGGATTTCTGGCACTCGTTACAAGGAAATTTGCTACTACTAAATTGGTGACAGTACTCATATTTGGCATTTTTTGACCACAGGGGTTGCCGGAGCTGTGGCTTCGCCCTTTTTGAGCCAAAGCGATACACTGTTGCCATTTAATTTCTTCGCTCAAGGAGGATGCGCATGCCGTGCACAACGATTTTGGTTGGTAAGAACGCGAGCTACGACGGGTCGACGCTTGTCGCCCGCAATGAGGACTCGTCCAACGGGGTGTTTGAGCCCAAGCGCATGCGCGTGGTACATCCCGACGAGCAGCCGCGTGTCTACACGAGTGTCCTGAGCCACCTGACCATTGAGCTGCCCGACAACCCCATGCGCTACACGAGCGTCCCCGACGTCGTTCCCGGTCACGGCATTTGGGCCGAGGCCGGTTTCAACGAGCTCAACGTTGGCATGTCCGCAACCGAGACGCTTACCACCAACGAGCGCGTCCGCGGCGCCGATCCGCTCGTGGACTACGTGCCCGCCAGGGGCAACGAGGGCGAGGACGGCTATGTGCCGGCGCAGCCCGGCGGTCTGGGCGAGGAGGACATGGTGACCCTGGTGCTGCCGTACGCCAAGTCCGCCCGCGACGGCGTGCGCATTCTGGGCGACCTGCTTGAGCGCTACGGTACCTACGAGAACAACGGCATCGCCTTTAGTGACGTTGACGAGATCTGGTGGCTCGAGACCATCGGCGGCCACCACTGGATCGCCAAGCGCGTGCCCGACGACGCCTATGTGACCATGCCCAACCAGCTGGGTATCGATAGCTTTGACCTGGACGATGCCGAGGGCGCCCAGGCCGACCACATGTGCTCCGCCGACCTGCGCTCCTGGATGGCCGAGTGGCATCTGGACCTTACGCTGGGTGTTAAGGGTGACGGTCCCGCCGCGGTCTTCAACCCGCGCGAGGCCTTTGGCTCGCACAGTGACAGCGACCATGTCTACAACACGCCGCGCGCTTGGTACATGCAGCGTTGCCTCAACCCCAGCGATGTGTGGGACGGTCCCGAGGCCGACTACACGCCCGAGAGCGATGACATCCCCTGGAGCCGCGTGCCCGAGCGCAAGGTGACCATCGAGGACATCAAGTATGTGCTTTCGAGTCACTACCAGGGCACGGAGTACGACTGCTACGGCAGCAAGGGCACGCCCGCCACGCGCGGTGCCTACCGTCCCATCGGCATCAACCGCAACAGTCAGCTCGCCGTGCTGCAGCTGCGCCCCTATGCGCAGCCGGCGTATCGCGCCGTGCAGTGGATGGCGTTTGGCTCTAACTCGTTTAACGCGCTCGTGCCGCTATACGCCAATGTCGAGACCATGCCCGAGTACTATGCCGACACGCAGGCTCGCGTGACGTCCGAGAATTTCTATTGGGCAAATCGCCTGATCGGTGCCTTGGCCGATGTTCGCTTCCACGAGTGCGGTCGCGCGGTCGAGGATTATCAGGAGAAGGTCGGCGGCATGGGCCACAAGCAGATTCACGACGTTGACGCTGTCGTAGCCGCGCTGCCCGAGGCCGAGGTGCCTGCTGAGCTCGCCCACGCCAACGAGGCCTTTGCCGAGCTCGTGCGCGTGGAGACCGATGCCCTGTTGGGCAAGGTGCTCTACATCACGAGCTGTGCCATGAAGAACTCCTTCGCGATGAACGACAACGTAAGGTAAAAGCCACATTGCAACGAGCGAGCGGGACAAACGCCGTCAAAGGCTTTGCCCCGCTCGATTCCTATCTTGGCGGTAAAACGATTTTGTGTCGTTCGCCCAATCTTGGGTACAAGAAGGCCAATGCAGTTGTTCATGATTGGAGCCAACCATGGTTATGAAATTCGATCAGCTTGTTAACGGTGCCATCAACGTGGGCTTCGGTGCCGCCGCCGTTGCCGTCGAGGGCGGCAAGAAGGTCCTCGACGACCTCAATACCAAGGGCGAGCAGGTGCGCAAGGATGCCGGCACCCCCGATATCGCCCGCAGCGTGTCCGATATGTTCGAGCAGGCGGGTGGCACCATCTCCGACCTGACTGAGCGCCTGGGCATGCAGGGCGAGACTGCGGCACAGCGCGTGCTCGACGAGCTCATCCTGGCCCGCGTTCGCGTTATGACCGCCTCCGAGCGCACGGCCTTTTTGGCCCATGTGCGCGATATCGTCGATTCGGTCGAGGACAACGTGACTTCGGTGCCCGTCGAGTCCGTTGAGCCCGACGATGCAGAGGACACCGAAGAGGCCGAGTAGCAGCGCAGATGGCAGATTCCACCACCGATTACAACAATCAAGATCCCTTGGGTGACGAGGCGGCGGTTGTCGATGAGGTCGATGCCGCCGTCTCGGGCGCTCGCAAGAAGCCGCGTGCTGTCGATATGGTTCCCGAAGAGCCCGATGCGATGGCGCCGGACGAGGAATACCAGCTCACGCCGGCAGGCCGCCGCGAACGCATTGGGCAGATCGTTCGCCTGATCAAAAAGTACCGCGTGTGGGATAACCTCACGCCGGTGCGCCTGCGTCGTCTGCTCGAAGAGCTCGGCCCCATGTTCGTCAAGATGGGGCAGATCCTGGCCAACCGGTCCGAGATTTTGCCGCAGCGGTTTTGCGACGAGCTGCGTCGCCTGCGCTCCGACGTAGAGCCGGTGCCGTATGAGGTAGTGCTTCGCTGTCTGGAAGAGGAGTACGGCCAGCGTCTGGGGCAGATGTTCGACGCGATCGACCCCAACCCGCTCGGAAGCGCGTCGCTCGCGCAGGTGCACCGCGCCCGCCTGGTGACCGGTGAGGACGTGGCCGTTAAGGTGCAGCGCCCCGGCGCGCAGCAGGTCATGGCGCAGGACATCGACATCATCCGTTCGGTGGTGCGCATCGTTTCCAAGTTCGTCAACACCGACCAGTTTGTGGACCTGCACGGCGTGGTCGAGGAGCTGTGGACCTCGTTTCGCGAGGAGACCAACTTCTTGGCCGAGGCCAAAAACCTCAACGATTTCTACGACTTCCACAAAAGCGTGCATGGCGTGTCGTGTCCCAAGTCCCATCTTGATTTGTGCACTGAGCACGTCGTGGTCATGGACTATATCGACGGTATCTCGATTGCCGATCCCGAGCGCCTGGTGGCTGAGGGCTATGACCTGGAAAAGATCGGCTCGGCGATTGTCGAGGACTACTCGACGCAGGTGCTCGATGACGGCTTTTTCCATGCCGACCCGCATGCGGGAAACATTATTCTCAAGGACGGTGTCGTCTACTTTATCGACCTGGGCATGGTCGGGCGCATGTCGAGCCACGACCGCGGTATCGTCAAGGATATGATTTTCGCCGTGGCCGAGGGCGACGTGCCCAAGCTCAAGGACTCGCTCATGCGCTTTGCCGTGACGCGCGGCGACTCGGCCGAGCTCGACCATTCGGCCTTTTTGTCCGACTTGGACTTTATCGTCGCCGACTTTGCGGGTCTTGATCTTAAGGACCTGGATATCGGCGAGTTTTTGACCTCGCTGCTAAACCTGGCGCGCAAGAACGACGTTGAGCTGCCGAGCGTGGTGACGATGTTCGCCCGCGGCATGGTGACACTCGAGGGTCTGCTGACCGAGTACATGCCCAACGTCAACATGATCCAGATCATTCAGACGCACATCAAAAACGAGAAGAGCACCTATGCGCGCGTCCGCGAAATGGGACGCGATCTTGCCGCGAGCAGCTATCGCGCGGTAAAAGGTTCACTCGAGGCGGCCGAGTATCTGGGCTTGGCTTCGCGTATGCTCACACGCGGCCAGCTTAAGGTGAACACGCAGATCATGAGCAGCGACAAGGCGCTGCGGCAGCTGGGTGGAATTATCGACCGCATGTCGATGGCAATTGTGATCGCCGGCCTGTTTATCGGTTCGTCGGTGGTGTACTACGCGCGCATCGAGCCGGTTGTGTTTGGTATCCCGGTCATTGGCTTTATGGGCTACGTGAGTGCGCTGGTGCTGGCGCTGATGCTGGGCCGCGAAATCTGGCGCAACAGCCACGGCGGAAAGCATTGATCCCTTGGGGACGGAGGAAAACGGATCATTTTACCTTGCGTTCCGTCCGTACCCTTTCCTATCGCAAACAATAGCTTTTACCTTGGGCTTCGCCTGTGTGCGGGGCCCTTTTGCGTGCTACCATACTGACAGTAATAATCGATGGCCTAGATGGTGGTGCGGAGACGCACGAATGCGCGGCTTTCCTGCGCGTTTGGGAGAATCGGGGTGCAAATCCCCGGCTGTACCAGTAACCGTAATTCCTTATGTCTCGGGAGAATCGTGTCGCAGATCGGACGACGCGCCCGGGCCGGCAAGGTTAAGTCGGATCGCCTCCCATCTTGCACGCGGCCGCGGCGTATGCCGCCGGTACGCGTTGGGCTCTGGAGGGAAGGAGGACCCCGATGGGGGAACTCGAGCGCAACATGCGCGATGACGTGGGGCAGCCGCATGGTAACGCCTCAAGTACAGACAATGGGGGACAAATGGATATGTTTGAGGACGAGCGCAAGCGCGCCTCGTTGCGTCGCCATGGGGCGATCGCGCGCGGCGTAGCCAAGCGCGGCCTGGTGGCATTCCTGGCCTTCGCGATGGCATTCAGCACCACGCCGGCCCAGCTTTGGGCCGATGGCGCCGAGGGCATTGCCGAGGCCGTGGCTCAGGCCACAACGCCGAGCGAGGGCGCGCAGGCCACGGACGGTGCTGCAGATACTACCGCGGCTGCTGCTGACGCAAACGATTCGGCTGCAGGTGGCTCCTCCGAAACTGGGGATACGGGTTCGGCCGCGCCTGACAACGTGAGCGATGATGCATCGGACGACCCCGCTGCGTCAGACCCTGCTTCGGCCACCCCGGCGAGCGAGGCGTCTGACACCACCGCCGAGACCGGCGACGCGACTGCGGTGGCCAGCGAGCCCAGTGTTGCCAAGGCCGCGTCTCGTGCCGCTGCTACGTTTTCCTCGAATAATGGTGTCAGCGTCGGAAAGAGCCAGTCGCCTTCTCGTTGGGCTGGCTCTAACTTCACCGCTTTTATCCAGAGCAATACTACGCTCTATGCGAATGTTTGGACTTCGTCCAGCAAGCGCGCCAGCGCTTCGGGCTGCACCTATCAGTGGCTTGCTGCCGACATCAGCAACAAGAGCGATGCGGACAATTCCGCGTTTGTTCCTGTCGAGGGTCAGACGGGCGCATCGATCGTTTTGGACGATGCCCTGCGCACTCAGCTTAACGGCAAGTGCCTGCGCGTACGCATTACCGATGCCAGCGGTAACGTCATCTACGGCCCGACTAAGGGCGCCAACAACCAAAAGCTGACAGCGACGAACACCATCAAGGCGCCCGTTCCTACCAAGACGGCACTGGATGCAAAGTCTTATGTCCTCATCCAGTCTTCGGCAGACGATTCGAGCTCGTATTCGTCTGTTAAGGCCGAGATGCTGAACCCTGGCACTACGCTTTGGGCGAACGCCTACGACGGCGAAGCGGTTCCCAATAAGCGTATTGCGACACAGGCCGGCTGGACCTATCAGTGGCTTGCGTCTGACGTGCGCGATGCCGAGGATTCCGCCTATCAGGCAATTCCGGGCCAGACCGCCCAGTCGCTGACGATCACGGACGAACTCGCTTCGCAACTTGCGGGCAAGTACATTCGCGTTAAGGTTGTCGGCGATGGCCAGGAGCTGTACGGTCCGAGCAGCTCTTTCGGGACGCCCGCGTCTGTTGGCTACAATACGCCGGGTCCTGTTGCCGCGAGTGACCAGATCGCGTTAGGCCATATCGTTCTCGCCTATAACGGCGCCGAATTTGGCGACGATTATGAGAACGTCCCCAACGCTAACGTCGGTGACACGATTAAGGCTGCCGCCTACTACCTTAACTACGACACGCCGACTGACCTCTATGGCTCCGACAAGGTCGATTTTTCTTGGTGGGTGGCCGATTCTGCTGACGGCACGTTCGAGCAGGTTGCAACTGGTGATACCTTCACGGTTACCAAGGAGTGCGCGAACCGCTACCTCAAGGTGGTCGCTAAGGCCAAGAAGGGTATCCCCGGCTCCGATAGCTGTGAGACCAAGGCGGGCCGCATTCTGCCCAAGGGCGCGACGACGCTCGATTCAGTTGCATTTACCAATGCGAGCAAGGGCGCCAAGGACACTGGCTCTACGATTGAGGCGTGCGCCTACAAGGCGGTCGATTACTCGTCTGAGCCGGTTACCGAGGGCGTTACCTACACGTGGCGTTGGTCCTCTGTCGACCCGTCTTCCTCTGCGTTTGATGCGAAGACCGACTGGCATGTGGTCGAGGGCAAAACCGACAGCAGCTTTACGATTCCCGATGACTACGCCAAGCGCTGGGTGAGCGTGTCGGCCACTGCGGGCGATAACACCGTAGAGGCGACTACTGCTGTGGCCGTTAAGGCCGCAGGCTCGCACGAGCTGTTCCTGACGTATCTCAAAAAGATCGTCGGCGATCAGAGCGATGACGCCAAGTTTGTCTACAAGAGTGGCGAAAAGATCGGTGTTACTGCATTCGAGAAGACGTCTGCAGGAACAAAGGGTGCCGAGCTTACATCTGATCAACTGACGTATACGTGGCAGATTGCCGATAGCGCCCAGGGTCCGTTCACGACGCTGACGGATGAGAACGCGCACAGGCCGTCGTTCGTAATTTCGCAAAAGTACGTCGGCAAGTACCTCAAGTGCATCGTCGACGGTGGCTACAACACCGACTATGCCTCCACGCGTTATGCCATCGTCAAGGGCGAAGATGCCAAGGCGTATACCCTGACATCGGTTAATGTCGCTTCGAGCGGCAACCTTGCACAGGTCGGCGGAACGCTTACCCCTACTGCCAATTACATGGCAACGGGCGATTGGGGCGATTACGAGACGGCACTCCCCGAGGGCTCCCTCGTCGATTACCGCTGGTATCTCGCCGATGACGCTGAGGGCACAAATGCCCACGAGCTGTTTGGCGCCGACGAAACGACCGGCGCGATCACGCTTCCCGCCTCGGCTGAGGGCAAATACGCCTATGTCGTGGCAAACGCCGGCAACAACGATGTCAAGAGCACCGCTTGGCTCGTTAATTCTTCCGACGAAAAGTCTCTTTCCGTTAACGTCAGGGTTGTAGGCGTAAGCAAGCACGATGTCGGTCAGTCCTATGACCTTGTGGACTGGGTGCCGACGGCCTCGTTTGAGTGGTCGAGTACCCAAAAAATGTCTGCCTGGGACATCTTTGCCAAGGTGCTTGACGACGCCGGCTATAGCTATAGCACGGACGGCGGCGTTCCCTATTCGGTTACGAACCCCGATAAGTCCCAGACGCTCGCGATGGAAAACACGGCGTCCGGCTATAAGTACTGGCGTTTTGATATTAATGGCAAGGCTGCCAACTCTTATGCCACGGGCTACTACCCGAGCGATGGCGACACGCTCGAGCTGGTGTACGAGGATCCCACGGGCACGGTTTCCACGCAGGTTTCCGCGACGTGTTCGGTCGTCGGCACCGACGCCAAGGGTGCTCAGCAGACCTGGGCCGCCGCTCAGAGCATTACGCTGAAGAAGGGCTCGACCGCGGCCGACCTCTCCGAGCAGCTCTTCAAGCAGACCGGCCTCAAGGCCGACTACGACCCCAACGGCTCCTGGGGCTGGGCGCTCAATTCGATCACGTCGCCCTTCGACTCCGGCCGCACGCTCGCCTACGACCCGACGACCGAAGCGTACTGGCAGCTGTTCATCAACGGCAAGTCCTCCATGGTCGGCGCCGGCGGCTACACGCTCAAGGCCGGCGACTCCGTCGTCTGGTACTACTCGAAGTACAACGACCCCGCTCCTGCCGATCAGCTTTCGGTAAGCTGCACCGTTATCGGCCAGGATGCTTCGGGCGCCCGGCAGACGTGGGCACAGCCTACGACAGCTCTCGTGGACGAGGGAACAACCGCTGCTGACCTTTCCGAGCAGATCTTTAAAAAGTCTGGCATTGGCGCCAAAACGGGGGAGAGCTCGTTTGGCTGGTATCTCGAGTCGCTGACCTCGCCGTTCGAAAAGAACGTGACCCTCTCGAGCGAGAAGGTTGACGAAAACACCTGGAAATATTGGCAGTTCTTTGTCAATGGCAAGCCTGTTGATGTTGGTGCGGGCGCCTATACGCTTAAGGCAAGCGACGAGATTGCTTGGGTCTATGGCTCCGACGGCACCATGCCTGGTCAGGTCTCCGTTTCGATGGAGATCATCGGCAAGAAGGACGATAAGGCTCAGCGCTGGACTGATCCTTCGATGCAGGTGTTCGTTGAGGGCACGACGATTAAGGATGCATCTGCTGCTTATTTCGATGCCCTGGGCATTGATTCCGTGATGCTCAATGATGGCGGCTATTGGAATGTCCATAGCCTCGTGTCCCCGCTTGATGGCACAAAGCTGACGGGCTCCTGGTCGTTCTTTGTAAACGGGGACCCCGGGACTCAGCTCGATGGTGACTACGCGCTCAAGTCGGGCGACAAGATCGTCTGGGCATATGCTGCCGGCGACACGGTGCCCAATCCTGACGAAATCGTCGTGGATCCGAGCGCTTCGCGCCCGACCGATTGGAAAGCCGACTGGAACGGCAATTCCAATGCGGTGGTCGAGAACGTGTCCACCCCTACGGGCGCGCTGGCAAGCTCTTGGACGTTCGATTGGAAGGCCTACTCGGGCGCCACGTATCCCAACGCGAGCGAGCCGATTGTCGTAAACGGCAACGTGTATCTCGCCGTCAACAAGCGCTTGCTTAAGATCGACGCAGAGTCGGGCAAGGTGCTTGCCGAGTCGAACCTTAAGACTACGATTGGCTACACGACGCGTCCGATTTATACGAACGGCTTGGTCATCGTCCCGCTCGATGGCGGTGCGGTCCAGGCTCTGACGGCCGATACGCTCACGACGGTTTGGGTTACCGACCCTGTGAGCAAAACTGCTCAGTCGAATTCTCAGCTGACGGTCGATGGCAACTATCTCTATGTCGGCACCGTTGATGTCGACTATGGTAAGGGCGTGTATAACAACGGCCATCTGACGCGCATCAATATCCTGACCGGTGCCGTTTCCTGGCAGCACGTCAACGCCGATGAGGGTTATTACTGGACGGGTGCTACCGTGGGTGACGGCTTTATTCTGGTTCCCACCAGCGCCGGTACCGTTGAGATGCTCGGCAAGTCTTCGGGCGCTGTGCTTGGAAGCGTTTCCGTTGGGGCTATCGTTAACTCCTCCTGTGTGCTCTCCGCCGACGGTAGCCATGCTTATCTGATTTCGCGCGATGGCAAGCTGCACGTTTTGGCGATTTCTGACGGTAGTTCGCGTGGTGCGGATGCCGCTTCGCGCATTTCCGAAGAGCGCGTCGTCGACCTGGGTCTTACGGGATGCGCCTGCATGCCTACGCTGTATGGCAACAAGCTGATTGTCGGCGGCGAGGTTTCCGGTGGCTCTGCGCTGGCGATTGTCGACCTTGATAATGACTTTGCTACGACGTTGGTTTCATCTGCTGATGGCTCCGCGCTTCCCATCGGCGGCATCAAGGGTGCACCGCTCGTGAGCGCCCAGGCAGATGGCACGTATGTCTACTTCACGGTTAACTACGGTGCGACTTCCGACTATGTGAACTACACCTCGGGCGGCGGTGTCTATCGCTACAAGCTGGGTGACGCGCAGGCGACCGGTGCGTTTAGCGCAACGGGACACAACAACTACTGCGACTCGCCGATTGCCTGCGACGCCAAGGGCAACCTCTACTACATCAACGATTCCGGCACGTTGTTCAAGCTGAATGGTGGCGTTAAGGTCTCGTTCGAGACTGGCGATGGTTCCAAGGTCGATTTCCAGACTACGGCCGACGGCAAGCTGGTTAAGCCTGCCGATCCGACGCGTGAGGGCTACACCTTCGGTGGCTGGTACACCGATGAGGCTTGCACGGAGGCGTATGACTTCAGCACGCCGGTGACGGCCGATATGACGCTGTATGCCAAGTGGACCAAGAACGCCGTTAACCCTGACGGCAATGGCGGTTCTGGCTCTAACGGTGGCAGCGGCTCCGGCACTGGTGCTGGTACCGGCACGGGCGCTGGCGCGGGCACTGGCTCCGGCTCGAAGGGTGGCGCTGTCGCCCCGGGTCAGAAGCCGGTGACCAAGACGACGGTGTCGACCAAGACCGGGACCAAGGACAACAAGTCCGACAAGAAGGACTCCGACAAGGCATCCGCTTCCACGACCACTGCCAAGAAGTCCACTGAGGCTTCCGCGCAGGAGTCTGGCCTCAACCCGCTCGCTATTGTCGGCATCGCGGCCGGCGTGATCGGCCTCGCGCTCATCGCCGTCTTCATGCTGACCAAGCGCGGCAAGGGTGACGGTAATGCCCGATAAGCCCAAGGAGACCAACGGGCAGCAGCCCGACTCCTCGTTTATCCAGCTCGACGATGCAAAGCAAAAGGGCGCCGCTTCGGCGGCGTCCGCCCCGCGGCGCAAGGCACTTGTCGGCGTTTTTACGGCTGCTTGCGTTGCCCTGATTGTCGTCTCGCTGGGGTTTGTCCATCCCTCCACAAGCGGTGCCTGGTCCATCGACTGGATCGTTCAGGCCGTGACGGGGGAGAGCGTCGTTGCCAACGACGCCAGGGGAGCTGGCTCGGCTGCTGCTTCTGGCAAAGCTGACTCTAAGAACTCCAAGGCTTCGGGCGATGCGAAAGATAAGTCCAAGGACTCGGGTGACGCCAAGGGCGATTCCGAGTCTTCGAACAAGAGCTCGGATAAAAACTCGGATGGCAAAAAGTCTGAAGACCAGCGTGGCAAGAAGTCTGGCGATGTATCGGCTGCTCAGAATACCGAAACTGCCGATACTTCTAACACGTCTGGTGGTACCTCTTCGGGCGGCGGCCAATCGTCTGGCGGCGCCTCTGCTTCTAACGGCGGAACCGCCTCCTCGGGCGGCCAGGGCGGCACGCAGGAGCCCAGTTACGTCACGGTGACGGTTGCGGTCACATCGAGCGTCGTGGGCAATCCTGTGTCCGCCGGCGGCACCTATACCTTTAACGAAGGTGCCACCGTCTACGACGCCCTATGCGCGCTCGGGCTTTCCGTCAACGCACACGGCTCATCGTACGGCACGTATGTCGCCGCGATCGGCGGTTTGGCCGAGAAGCAGTATGGCGGCACGAGCGGTTGGATGTACTCTGTCAACGGCTCGACGCCCATGACGGCCTGCAGCAACTACGTTCTCTCCAACGGCGACAACGTCGTCTGGTATTACGTAACAGGCTAGGGATCTCAACATAACGCACGGAACGGGCAGCTCGGACAAACATCCAGGCCGCCCGTTTTTTGATGCGAATGGGACGGAGTTTCCCAATCAAGGCTCAACCGGAAAGCGCATCCCACTTTTGAGCTGAATTCTGGGATGCACTTTCCGGTTGGAGTTCTATTGGGAAACTGTGTCCCGTTTTGAGGTCCTATTCTGGGATGCGGTTTCCCAGGGGAGGCCCATGGGAAAGCGTGTCCCATTTCGGCATCGTGATCCGTCTCGTGCGCCCTTATCGGCAATTATAGAAAGCTCGGCAAACAAAAAACGGGCTGGAACGTGATGTCCCAGCCCGTTTTGCGTTCAAGCATATGTTCGGCAATCTACGACCTTGCGCCCTCGAGGAAGAAGCGGCGGCTAAAGTAGTTGTACCAGGTGACTAGGAACGTGGCGATGGCCTTCATGGCCTGGTAGCCGATGCTCAAAAACGTGACGCCCACAAACATGTACAGGTCGTTGAGGCCCAAACCAATCACCGACAGGATGGTGAAGATCGTGAACTCGCGCTTGCGGCTCATGCCCTCGCGGTGGTCGAACACGTACTTCATGCTGAGCCAGTAGTTGACCACGACGGACGTGATAAACGAGATCGTGGTGCTCATCAAAAAGTCGAGATGGAACAGCTCGACGAGCGCAATGAGCATGCCCCAGTCGATGCCAAAGGAGATAAGTCCCACGACAGCGAATTTGAGGAACTGCTTGGTATGAGGTTGTGCCAGTGCCTTGCGCACGTAATCACATCCAATGCGTTGACGAATCGAGCAGAGGATACTTTAGAGCTTTTGCATGGGAAACGTAAGGGCTTTGCCAAGAACTATACGAACTCGTCAAATTTGCAAGAGACAATCCGTAAACGTCCTAAATCCTTCCGTAAACGAGCAAGGCCCACGAACAACGCAGCGCTCGACGCGCGTCGTCCGTGGGCCCCGTAGTGCAACGAGGAGGTCGAGCTACTTGGTCTCGTCGCCCTCCAGGAAGATCTTTCGGGTCACAAAGTTGTAGACCATAACAAGCGCGGTGGCGCAAATCTTGGCGATATTGGCCTCGAGTCCCAGGCCGGCGTTGAGCGCCAGCACGATGCCGTCGTTGAGCGCCAAGCCGATCACGGACAGCACGACAAAGATGATGAACTCGCGGCGGCGGCTCATGCCCTCCTTGTGCGCAAACACGTACTTCATGCTCGCGACGTAGTTAAAGATGAGCGAGACGATAAAGCCGCTGGTATTGGCGATCAGGATGTTAAGGCCCAGGCCGTAGTGGAGCAGATTCATGATGCCAAAGTCGATGACCGTGGCAATGACGCCGACGACGCCAAACTTCATGATCTGCGCAAGGAGCTTTTGCATGGTACCTGCCTTAGGGTGGCGCCGGGGCGCTGCGGGGATGACAAACTCAGCAAGTTTAGCCAATCCCCGCGGATGGAGCTAGATGCGTTCCTCGATAGCACCGTTTCTATATGCATCGAGCAGCTGGCGCAGGTCCTGGATTTGGCTACGGATCTTGGCACCCGTATCGGTGTCGCTTACCATGCGGCGGCGGTCGGCCTGGTCAAAACGGTTAGTCTCGCTCTCGATGTCCACGTTGCGCGTGAGCGCTTCGGCAACCGTGGTAAAGGCCCGGTGCGACTTGAGGCGGCAGCCGCGTGAGCTCGAGATGAGCGTGTAGCCGGCGATGCCCGTCTTGGGATGGTAGGCGCGGCAGAAGCCGCCATCGATGACCAGCAGCTTGCCCTCGGCGCGGATGGGCTGCTCGCCCTTGGTGGTCTTGACGGGCGTATGGCCGTTGATGATGTGCCCCGTCGGCGAACATGCCATGGGGGCAACGCCGAACTCGCGCATGACGTCGTCGCAGACCGAGGGCGACTTGGTAAGCGTAAAGTACGGGTCCATCGGCTCGACCCAGGTGCTCTTATCGGCGATATAGGCGCGCTCAAAGGTACGCACCAGGCGTCCGCTGGCGGGTGAGTTAAAGCCGATCCACAGGTACCACATCCAGTCGAGGGCGTCGCGGTCGCCCACGCGCCAGGCGCGGCGGGCGATGCGGTCGCAAAAATCGAGATAATCGCGGCCGGCGTGCCAGGTGCCCAGGCAGTTCATGCTGCTAAAGGTACCGTCCTCGTTGAGTGGTACGCAGCCGTGGAAGAGCAGATTGCCGTTGGCGACCTTGTACATCGAGCCGTGGGTGTAGAGGAAATCGATATGGCGATGCAGATGATCGGCGGTGACAAACTCGGACACGAGCTTGTCTATGATGTGCTGCTCCTCGGGCGTGAGTGTGTAGGGGTCCGCCGGATCGACGGTGGGGAAGTCGTTGGTCGTGAGTGGCCACACGCTGCCGTCGGCAAGCGTGACCGTGCCGGTGTCGTGGTCGATCTTGTCGAGCAGCAGGCGGTCTGCCATATCGAACTCGGGGTGACGCTGGAGAATCTGACCCTCGAGCTTAAAGAGCAGGACGTTAATGGCTTTGATTAGCGGGCTGATGGACTCGCCGGCGGTATAGGTGGCGTCGGCGAAGGCGACAAGCTCGCGCAGCGAGATACCGTAGTCGTTCTCGAGGATCTTGTAGTTGTCGTAGCGAAGGTTGTTGCGCAGTACCGTGGCGATGCAGGCGGGCTCTCCTGCCGCAGCGCCCATCCACAGCAGATCGTGGTTGCCCCACTGAATGTCGAGCGAATGATAGGTGAGCAGGCGGTCCATAATCTTGGCCGCGCCGCCGCCGCGGTCGAAGATGTCGCCCACCAAATGCAGGTGGTCGACGGCGAGGCGCTTGATAAGTGAGGCGAGCGACTCGATAAAGTCGTCGGCGCTGGCGGTCTCTAGGATGGACTCAACGATGCGCTCGTGATAACGCACGCGGTAGTTGTTCTCATCCGGATGCGTGTGCAGCAACTCGTCGATGATGTAGGCGTAATCGCGAGGGATGGCCTTGCGCACCTTGGAGCGGGTATAGCGGCTCGAAAGCGAGCGGGCAACCATGATGAGCTGGTCGAGCATTGTCTTGTACCAGGTGGGGGAGTCCTCGCGCCGGCTGCGGACCAGCTCGATCTTCTCGCGCGGGTAGTAGATGAGCGTGCACAGCTCGCCCTTTTCGTCAAAGGAGAGCGTGTCACCAAAGATCTCGTCGACATGTTCGCGCACGACACCCGAGCAGTTGTTGAGGATGTGCATAAAGGCTTCGTACTCGCCGTGCACGTCGCTCATAAAATGCTCGGTGCCTTTGGGTAGGTTGAGAATGGCCGAGAGATTGATAATCTCGGTAAACGCGGATTGCTCGGTGGGAAATTGTCTCGACAGCAGACGCAGATACTTAAAGTCTTGCGGGTTGCGATCGAATGCGACCATGAAACACCTTCCGATATGGTTGGTAAAACTGATAAACAGCGTCAAACGTTTATCAGTATGCGCCGGCTTTGTTTCGATTTTGCGCCGGCGGCTGAATTGTCGGCTGAACGGTTTGGTAAATCGATTTAGTTGAGGTTGATGTGTCGTTTAAGTGGAGACGAAGGGGGTGATTTTGCCCATGTTGGCCCATGGCGGGGATGGGGATGTTCATGATAAAGATATTCAATGCAAATGGTTCGAATTGGTAAATAGTGGACGTTTGTATCGTATTTAGGCTTGCTGTGCGATAATTTGCGCAGCAATACTTAAGGAGCCTCATATGAGTGATTTTGTCCTGACCTGTGAATCCGCCGCCGACCGAACCCGTGAGTTCTTTGCGTCGCGCAATATCCCTGTCGTGTGTTTTCATTACGAGATCGACGATGTTGTCTATACGGACGATCTGTATCAGTCGATTACGCCGGACGAGTTTTTTGCCCAGATTGCCGCGGGCGCCATGCCCAAGACGTCTCAGGTGAGCGTGGGTGAGTACGAGGAGTTTTGGGAGCCGTTTGTTGCCGAGGGTAAAGACGTGCTGCACCTGGCGTTGTCGTCGGGTATTTCGGGCACGTATGGATCGGCCTGCGTTGCGGCACAGATGCTCGCGGATCGCTATCCTCAGGGCGGCAAGGTGCGCGTTATCGATTCGTTGGCGGCGTCTTCGGGCTTTGGCTTGCTGGCGGAATGTGCCGCCGACGTTCGCGATAGCGGCGCTTCGCTCGACGAGACGGCCGCTTGGATTGAGGAGCATAAACTCAACCTTCACCACTGGTTCTTCTCGACCGATCTGTCGAGCTACCTGCGCGGCGGTCGCATTTCGGCCGCGAGCGCGATTATCGGCACAGCGCTTAAGATTTGCCCGCTTATGACGGTCGATTGCGAAGGTGGGCTGTCGCCACGTGAGAAGATTCGCACCAAGAAGCGCGCGATTTCCGAGATGGCTAAGACCATGATGAAACACGTGCAGGACGGTGTGGATTATTCGGGTAAGTGCATCTTGTCCCATTCGGCGTGCCGCGAGGATGCCGAGGCCGTTGCGGCGCTGATTGAGGAACAAGTTCCGCGGCTCAAAGGCAAGATCGAGATCAACAATATCGGTGCTCTGATTGGTTCGCACACCGGACCTGGTACGGTGGCGCTCTTCTTTATGGGTGACAAACGCGTGGATTAGCGTTTGTGGGCTGGCTGACAGTTTTAACGGCAGCGCCCGTCGCTCCTGACATTCGATAACAGAAAAGGCCCGTCCCGTTGTTTGCGGGGCGGGCCTTGCTCTCGCGGTTAGCGTTTCTTTCCGCGGAAGAAGAAGCCGTGCAGCGAGGGCTTGAGTCCGCGGTTGGCGCGACGCTCCTCGATATGATCGTGGATCGAAGCGACGCGTTCGATGACTTCGTCGGGAATCGGCACGTCGGGATTCATGTTCTCGACCTGGCTGACCTCGGCGGCGGCGACCTGGTCGATAATGGGCACATCGTCGCGCGAGATGACGGGCGTGGCGTCTTCTTTCATCTTGCGGTAGCGCTGCATCATGTCGGTCTGCAGCTGCTGGGCCGAAGGCGGCGTCCAGATGATGGCGTTGGCGCCGGCGGCGATGGTTTCACGGATGCTCTCGGGCGTCTTGCCGCCCGGTGCGATGAGCGGCAAGTTGGGATAGTGCTCGCGCAGTTCACGCAGGACCTGGGGTGTGTTCTTGCCGGCCGCGATGTTGAGGATCTTGGCTCCGGCGCGCACTTTGGCATGCGCATCATCGTCGCAACGAACGACCGTGGCGATGACGGGGATATCGGCGATGTTGGTGATGTGCTCGACCATCTCGGCGGTAGCGGGGGAGTTGACCACGCAGCCCGCCGCGCCCTGCATCTCGGAGACGGCTGCCATCTGTACGGAGCGCTTGCCGGTCGTAGTTCCGCCGCCCACGCCTACAAAGACCGGGCACTCGGCGACGGTCAACAGCGCCTGCGTAATGGCGGGCTGCGGCGTGAAGGGGTAGACGGCAAACACGGCGTCGGCATTGGAGTTGCGGATGACCGCCACGTCGGTGGTGTAGATGAGCGATTTGATGCGGCGGCCAAAGAGCGTAAAGCCGCTGGCCTCCTCGATCTCATCGGGCATACGGAGGGCTGCCTTGCGCAGACGCCCGTCGATGGACAGCGGCTCCATGGGCAAAAGGCCGTTGGGAGTTACGGCCACCTGGGGCTCAGTAAATTCGTCTGCAAGCTCAACCTCGGAGAAGTCGACCGAGGCGACGATGTCCTCGTGAACCTCGGCGGGAACATCGATGGGGGCTTGGTCGTTAGTCGCGGCAGGCGTCTCGAAGGAGCTGGTGCCGACAAAGGCGTCGACGCGCTCGTTTAGGTCGTTGAGGGTATCCATGGGGGCTCGATTCTATGCGATGGTGGCCGGCGGGGTGCCGACAGCGTTGTGCTTGCTAAATCGTTTGACGAGTTGATTTTTCCCCGCCGCGCCATCCGTTAGACCGAAGGACCGGCGAACGTGAAGGAGCTGTGGTGGCGGGTATTGAGGTGCTATCTTGAATGTCCCGTTTAAAAGAGAGGTGACGCGGAATGGAATTCACAGCAATGTTGGGCTCGATTGGCCTGTGTGTGGGCGCAATCGTTGCCGCCGCGGTCATCTACTTGGTGGTTACGGCCATTAAGGGCAAAAGAGCCGAGCGCAAGGAACGCGAGGCACTTAAGCAGCACCGTGACCAGCAGGACAAGCGCGCACGGAGATAGTTTGTTGAGTTTTGAATCCGTGCGCTAGCTGCGTTTTCGGATCAGGGCGATGTAGAAGCCCTCAAAGTCGCGGCTGGGCGGAATGGTCAGCGTGCCGGGCATACCGTTGGCGACGGACGAGACGTGGCCGGCGGCGATGGCCTCGGTGAGGGCGTTGGACTCGATGCGCGGCTCTTCGCCAGCTTCTTGGGCGCGGCGCGTTTCACTTTCGCTCGGCGTGCCATCGAGGGGGATAAGCTCGCAGTCCATGTGCTTGTCGAGGGCCTCTTGCAGGGCGTCCTCGTTTTCCTGCGGCATAATCGAACAAGTCGAATAGACGAGCGTGCCGCCCGGTTTGAGGGCACCCATGGCGCGGTCCAGAAGTGCTCGCTGCGAGCGGGCGCACTTGCCGAGCAACTGCTCGGTGAGGCCGCGTAGACTCTTCTCGTTGCCGCTGATGACGGTGCCAGTGCCGGTGCAGGGGGCGTCGAGCAGGATGCGGTCAAAGCGGAAGAACTCGTCGAGCTCGCGTGCGTCGATGCGCATGACGGGCACGTTTTTTGCGCCTTGGCGGTGGAGGTTGGCTTCGAGCTTTTCGGTGCGGGGAATGCTCATCTCGCAGGCCGTGAGGTGTGCCTGGCCCTGGGTGAGGGCGGCGATCTGCGTCGTCTTGCCGCCAGGGGCCGCGCACATGTCCAGGATGTCCTCGCCTGCCTGGGCGCCCAGGACCAACGGCGGCATCATGGACGACAGGCTCTGCAGATAGATTTTGCCGTCGCGGTAGATGTCGAGATTCCACAGATCGGATACCTGGGCCTCGGGCAGGATGAAAGCGTCCGGGTACCAGGCAACGGTTTGGTGGGCGATGCCGGCTGCGTCGAGCGCGGCGGCGATGTCCTCGGCGGTCGCCTTGAGCGTGTTGGCGCGCAGTGTGACTGGGCGTGTGGCCGCGGCGCCGAAGCCCTCGATCATGAGCTCGGCATCGGTGGGGGCATAGGCGCCGGCGACCGTGTCGACCATAAAGCGCGGCAGGTCGGCGGCGGAGTGTTGGGCGGCAAGCTGGTCGGAAAGCTCGGTAGCGGCAAACTGCCTGAGCTTGAGCTCGGGCTTAACCTGCTTTTTCTGCTTACGACGACGCGGCTTGGACATCCGTCTTCCCTTCCCATTCCATTACATGTCGAGTGTTGTTTTAGTACTGGCTCTCGTGCTTGCTGAAGAAGTCGAAGCGCGGGGGCAGCGGCTTCACGCGGTGCTCACCGGGCTTCTCGCCCAGGCTCTCCACGAACTCGTCCGTGGAGGCAAAGATGTTGTCCCAGCTAAAGAAGGCGACCGGATCGACGTCGAAGTACTCGCAGATGAGCTCGCAGCCGGTCGGCACAATACCGTGCATCAGGACGGTCGCTACGCGCAGCTCGGTAAAGGCGTCGACGAGGGCCTGCGTCATGGCGGCGTTGGCTGGCTCGCCCTCGAGCTTGTTGGCGGCCTTGGAGGCGTCGCTCCAGCGCTTGTTGGCGGCGCGCAGGTAGTCGTCGCACACGGCGAGCGCGCGGTGCGTCTCGAACTTGTACATGGCCTGCTCAAAGGCGAGAGCTGCCTGCTCGGCAGCCTCGACAACGGCAGCAGAGGCGGCACCGGCGGGGATGCAGCCGTTGCGATAGGGGCTCTCGTCGCCCTCCTTGATGGCGACTCCGTAGAAGCAGCTGCGGGCCAGGCGGTTGAAGACGCCGGTCAAAAGGGCGCTCTCCTTAAGGGCCGGGTCGATGACGCGCTTGTCGTCGCAGGCACGCACCTCGTTGCCGTCCTTGTCCTTGCCGGTCACGCGCGTGTCGTATGCCTTGGGGCTAAAGCTCACCGGCTTCTCGGATAGGCCGAGCGACAGCCAATGCGCGCGCATCTGCTCGCAGGTGTAGTGGTTGAGCAGATCGTCTGCCGGCGGGGGAGGCGTCTGCGAGGACGAGCTCGCCTTTTTGCCCATGTAGAGCAGGTGGTAGCAGGCGCTGACGGTGCTCTGCGTGAGGTCCCAACCCAGGGCCTCCCACATGGCGGTCTGCGCGATGCAGTAGAAGTAGATGTTGTCCTGACCGATGAACTGGTAGATCTGCGCGTCGTCAGAGCACCACCAGTCGCGCCAGTCGAGCGAGCTGTGCTGGTAGGTGGGCGCGGGGACCTGCGTGGAATCGGCGGCGGGCTCGCCCATGAGGGCGGCGTCCTGGGCGGCGACGCCCTCGGTCACGCCGGCTGCCTTGGCATCGCGGGCGAGCACGGTACGCGTATAGCTGATGGGCGCCCACAGGCTCTCGGGCCAGCACCAGCAGGTGACGTCAGTCACGCCGTCGACCTCGGGCACCGGAACGCCCCAGTCGATGTTGCCAGTGATGCGGAAGGGCACGAGTGCCTTGCCGCTGCGGAAGCGCACGCCGCCGTTGGCGAGCACCGCGTGGGCGTCGTCGCGCTCCTTCCAGCTGGGGAAGGTGACGGTAAAGCTGCTCTTGTTGCCCTCGGGCTCCAACACGGTGTGCTCGGGCAGCTGGTCCTCGACGGCGTCGAAGGCCTCACGGAACTTGTTCTGAATATAGAGCTGTGCCGGCAGCAGCCACTCCTCCATGGTCTTGGAGACCACGGAACGAACCTGCGGGTTCTGGGCGAGCTTGGCGGTGTAGGTCTTCATAAAGTCGAGGTAGGCCGGCAGGTCGAAGTAGAGGTTGTCGACCGGGCGCAGCTCGGGCACCTCGCCGGTGAGCTGGCTCTTGGGCGCGATGAGCTCCTCGGGCTCAAACTGGTGACCCAGGTCGCACTCGTCGGCATAAGCCTTCTCGGACTTGCAACCTTGGATGGGGCAGCGGCCGATGACCTGGCGGCCGTTGAGGAATGTGCCGGCCTTGGCGTCGTAGAACTGCAGGGTAGAGCGCTTGGAGATGGTGCCCTGCTCGTGCAGACGCTCGATAATCTCGGCGGTCACCTCGTTGTGAATCTGCGCAGCCGGCTCAAGGCCCGAGCCGCCGTAAATATCGCAGCTGATGTTGTAGTTGTTGAGGGTCGCGGCCTGGCGGGAGTGGTTGGACTCGACGTACTCGCTAATGGACTTGTCGTAGCCCTCGTTCTCCTTGAGCTTGCGGTAGCTCTCCATGATGGGCGAGCCGTAGCAGTCGGTGCCCGAGGTGAAGATGACGTTCTCGCGGCCCAGGCGGTCGCGCAGGAAGCGGGCGAAGAAGTCGGCCGGGACAAAGACGCCGCCAACGTGGCCAAAGTGAAGGCCCTTGTTGCCGTAGGGCTCGCCGGCGGTAACGATGGCGCGGCGCGGCCAGCTGGGACGGTCGTTCATGGAGTATTTGGATGCCATGGGACTCCTTCGCATATGGTGAGAGCGCGGCCGGGCGCAAGGCCTAGCGGCGCGGTGGTCAATTCGTGCATATCGTTCGACATTATCGCACATGCGGACGGGTACGTGGCAGGGGCGCTATCCTAAGATGCTATGAATGAGATTTCCAACATACATGCGTTTGAAGACGAGGATTTTCTGCACGCCTGCTTTGTGTGGGGGATGGCCGTGCTCGGCGCATTTGCTGTGTGCTTGGTGCCGGTGTTTATGCTGATGGGCGGGCCTGCGGACTTGGATGCGGCTGACGCGGGCGGCTGGACCACGGTCTTGGGCTGGATAGTCTGCTTAGCTGCGGTTTCGGCGGCGTCATTTGGCGTGCACGAGCTGGTGCACGGTGTGTTTTTTAAGCTGCTGGCGCCTGCGGGCGCGCAGGTGACCTTTGGGGCGAATCGCGAGACGGCGATGATCTATGCCTGCGCCGAGGGCGTGGTGTATTCGCGCCGGCGGTACGTGGCAGTTTGCCTGGCGCCGACGGTTGTTGTGACGACAGCGTTTGCCCTGGGGTTTGCGTTCTCGGGCTATCCGCTGCTGTGCTACCTGGCGGCCGGCTTGCATTTGTCGGGCTGTGTGGGCGACTGGTACTACGTGCGAACCATTCTGCGCGATCGCCGCATTGTTGCCTGCGAGGACACGTCCTTTGGCGTGCGCTTTTTCGCAAAGTAGTCTTTTTGGAATGATTTTTCTGGGACGGGGATTAAAAAATCATTGCGGGAGAGGAGATGTCGATGAAGCCGTTGTTGCTGCATGCGTGCTGTGCGCCGTGCTCGCTTGAGCCGGTCCGCCTGCTGCGCGAGGAAGGGTTTGAGCCCACAATCTGCTGGACAAACCCCAATATTCAGCCTCACGATGAATGGCAGCGGCGTTTGGACGAGCTGCGCCGGTGGTGTGCCGATGGCGACATCGAGCTTATCGAGGCGGGGGAGGACCGGAAGCGCTGGGAGGCCGGCGTGGCACCGCTGGGCGCCGATCGGCCTCGTCGCTGTCGCGCGTGCTATGCCTTGCGCTTGGCCGAGGCGTGCCGCGTGGCCCAGGAGCGCGGGTTTGAGTTTGTGGGCACGACGCTCGCCGTCTCGCCGTACCAGCTGTTCGATACCTGCAATGACGTGCTTGAGCGCTTGGCGGCGGCACATGGGCTCACCCCGGTGATTCGCGATTTTCGCCCGTATTACCCCGAGGCGACACGCCGTTCGCGCGAGCTGGGCATGTATCGGCAGAACTACTGCGGCTGCCGATTCTCGGCCGTCGAGGCGGCCATGGACCGCGCCCGCATCCGCGACGAGCGCAAAGCCGCCAAAAAGTAGTTCACTTGGGACGTCAGCCTGCTAGGATGTAGAGCGGACTTTAGCTATATAAGGAGTATCCGACGTGTCTATGCGTACCGATGATTTTGACTACAACCTTCCTGAGGAACTGATCGCCCAGGCTCCTGCCGAGCCGCGTGACTCCTGCCGCCTGCTGGTGGTGGATCGCAAGGGCTCCCAGGCGGGAACGCCGCTGGAGCACGGCGGTACCGTTGAGCACCGCATCTTCCGCGACATCATCGACTATATCGAGCCGGGCGATGTGCTCGTCATCAACAAGACGCGCGTGATGCCGGCCCGCCTGATCGGTCGCAAAGCCGGCTCGGGCGGCGTGGTCGAGACGCTGCTGCTCAAGCGCCGCGAGGATGTTGACCCGCTGGGCCATGTTTGGGAGTGTCTGGTCAAGCCGGGCAAGCGTCTGAAGCCCGGTGCTCAGATTGAGTATCGCGCCGGTGGCGCCCATGCGCCCGAGGGCGCGCCCGTGGTGCTGACGGCCGAGGTCATCGACTTTGTCACCGATAGCCGTGGCGGCCGTCTGGTGCGCTTTGAGCCGGCCGGTTGCAATGCTGCCGGCGAGCCGCGCACGCTCGACGAGGCCATCCACGCCGCCGGTCACGTGCCGCTGCCGCCCTACATTACCGATTACGAAGGCGATCCCGAGAAGTACCAGACCGTCTACGCCATGAAGGAGGAGCACTCGGCTGCCGCTCCTACGGCGGGTCTGCACTTCACGCCCGAGCTCATGGCCGCTATCGAGGCCAAGGGTGCGAAGTTTGCTGCCGTCGAGCTCGAAGTGGGCATCGATACTTTCCGTCTGGTGGAGGAGGACGATCCCACGCAGCATGTGATGCACACCGAGCGCTACCACGTGTCGCAGGAAGTTGTCGACGCCGTGCATAAGGCGAAGGCCGAGGGCCATCGTGTGATCGCCGTCGGTACCACGGCGGTGCGCTCGCTCGAGAGCGCGTTTGACGCCGATGCGCCGGTGTCCGATCCGGCCGTGACGGCGCGCTATTTTGAGGGCCGCGAGGACGGCGCCGACACGCTCGGCCGCGGCGACATCGTGGTGCGCGAGAACGCGACAACGCAGCTCTACCTTATGCCCGGCTCGACCTATCACGTGGTCGATGCGCTGATCACGAACTTCCACGTGCCGCGCTCCACGCTCATGATGCTCGTGAGCGCGCTTGCCACCCGCGACCAGATCATGGATGCCTACGCCGCCGCCATCGAGGAGCGCTACCGCTTCTTCAGCTTTGGCGACGCAATGCTCATTCTCTAGGTTACGCGGTTCTACGAACCGCGTAACGGCTCGACGCTGCAAACGTCCCTAAGCGGCAATCTGACGTTCAATCGTCGGGCATGACCAGAAGGTCAATGCCCTCCTCTTTCACGTCACCTTGCTCGCTTAGGGGCGTTTTCGCTGACTTCGCCAAAACATCGGCGTCGCCGTTGTTGGCACTTGGGGACGTTCCTTTTGTGCCGGCACCTGGGGACACTCCTTATGTCAAGAGATTGGTGCAAGAGGGATAGATTGCCTTGCATCAATCTAATAAGTTGCGGTGAGATAGTTCTTGAATTGGCTTTTTGAGGGCTAAACAGGAACTATCTCACCGCAATTGCGTTGAGCGTTTTTTGGCAGCTGGTTTACTTGCTCGCGAACAGCCAGACTAGGATGATCACCAGGATTGCGGCGACGATGCAGACGATGGCGCCGGTGAATTTGATTCGTGAGTCGCGGGTACGCTCGCGCACCGCGTCCTCGGTGGCCTCGAGCTGGGCGACTTCTCGCTCGGTCTCGGCGTGTTCGGCTTTGTCTCGGGCCAAGGATCCTGCAAGCGACTCAGTGATCTCTGGGTGGTCGTGCACTTCGGTCGCCTGTTCGATAATCGACTGCGCATGCGCGGCATCTGCTTGGGCGTTGGCGATGCTCTGCTCTTGGTCGCGGCGTGCCTTGTCCTCGGCAGCGATCTTCTCGCGCAGTTCGCGCTGGCGCGTCGCGGCGGCGGTCTTCGCCGTCTGCAGCTCGTCGCGCGCGGCATCGGCCTCGGTCGTCACGGCTTGGTGCGCGCGTTTTGCGTCGGCGATGGGGGCTTGCGCCTGCTCGACGGCCTGCTCGGCTGCGGCAAGCGAGTGCTCAAGGTCGGCGGTGATGCGCGGGACATCTTCTTCGGCTTTACGCAGGGCATCTGCCGTGTCGGAGATCTGCATCGAGAGCTCGCTGGTGCGCACCGTATAGTTGGCGGGATTTGCCGAGGGATTGCGTTGCAGCTCGGCATACTCATGGCGCAGCGTCTCGAGCTGGGCGCGCGTGGCGTCGACGGTTTGTTGTGCGGCGGCAATGCCGGCGTCTCGCTCGGCCTTCACCTTGTCGCGGATGCGCTTGGAATCCTCAAGACGTCGAACGAGGCGGTTGCCGGTCTCGCACGAGCTCGCCTCGCGGGCCTCCACGGCGTCGAGCGCGGCCTTCAGGCGGAGCTCAGTCGCGTCATCCTCTGTCTTCATTTGTTCGAACTGACCCTTGAGCTCTGTCGCTTTGGCGGCGTGGGCATCACGGTCAATCTCGGCTGCCGCAGCGGTCTTTTGCGCTGTGGCGATCGCCTGGCGCTGGTCGGCGACGATCTGGTCGTAGCGGCCTGCGATATCCTGGCGCGTCTCGAGTTCCTCGGCCTGGTCGGCGATGCGCTGCTCAAGCTCGGCTAAATGGGCGCGGGCATCGGCGAGTGCTTTCTTGGCGGCGTTCATCTCGCGCATGGCCGACGCGCCCTGGGCGATAAAAGTGCCCACGGCGTTAGCGGTATTTGAGACGGCGCTCCCCAGGTCGCGGTTCGTGGCGGGGGTGTGCGAGGTGGTCGGGTGTACGGCCTCGGCGGCATTCGTATCGGCAGTCTGCGGCGCGGCGATATTGCCGGTGCCGCCCTCGATCACGGAAAAGCCCGCTGCGTGCGGATCGACCGCGTCGGCGCCGATCGTGGGGTGCTCGAGTTGCAGGAACGAGGGCATGGTGCTGCCCTGGTCGGCAACCGGGGTCTCGCCGGGCACAAACGTCGAGGCGGCCTCGGCGGCTTCCTCTTCCTCGGCGTCGACATCGGCATCGGCGACGGCGTCCTTCATCGCTTTGACGGCATCCATCATAGAGTCCATAACGGCGTCGAGCTCTTCTTCCGAAGACACCTCGATGGGGCCCGCTGCTTGCGGAGCGTTCTCGGCCTTGGGCTCAGTATCGTTCGGGTTCGGCTGCTCTAGCTGCTCTTCTTTGTCTTGCTCTGCGGCGACATTTGCGTCTGCGGCCTCGTTTGCGGCGGCAGGAGCCTCCTCGACAGCAGCATCAATGCCGCCATCGCTGCTGGTAGAAGTATCGCAGTCGTCAATGGTGTCTGCGGAATCATCAATATGCTGTTGAGTCTGGGGGTCCAGCTCGTCTGTCATAGGCATGTGCTCCTCATCGTTGTTTGTCACCCTATGATAAAGTCTCGCGCCGACATCCCGCGCGCCGCAGCAAAGTTTCAAAACGTGTTCGATGGCTCGCGTCGATAGCAAAAACTCGGCCACTTTATCCAGTTTGTACTTGACAATCCCTTCGCCGAAAGACGTTGCGCCGTTCGCCTACCGAAGCCTTTTCTATTCACTTGAACCCGCTAAAGTTGCATGTCAGCTTTTGGCGCGTTCATTTGGATACGCGCAGTCGGCGGGTGCGCCCGTCGTGATTTGAAAGGACTTCGTATGGGACTTTTCACTGGTAAGACCGTGATCGTCACCGGCGGCGGCAAGGCCACGCTTAAGGACGGCTCTGCTGGCTCCATCGGCTACGGCATCGATATCGCTTTTGCCAAGGAGGGCGCGAATCTCGTTATCACCGGTCGCAACGTCGCCAAGCTCGAGGCTGCCAAGGAGTCTCTTGAGGCCGAGTACGGCGTCAAGGTTCTGCCTGTTCAGGCCGATGTCTCGGCTGGTCAGGACAACGAGGCCGTCGTCCAGAACGTTATCGACAAGGCGATTGAGGAGTTCGGTCGCATCGACGCCGTCGTCAACAACGCTCAGGCCAGCGCCTCGGGTGTGACCATCGCCGAACACACTATGGACCAGTTTAACCTGGCCATTTACTCTGGTCTGTATGCCACCTACCTGTACATGCAGAAGGCCTATCCGCACCTGAAGGAGACCAAGGGCTCCGTGGTCAACTTTGCCTCGGGCGCCGGCCTGTTTGGCAACTACGGCCAGTGCAGCTATGCTGCCGCCAAGGAGGGCATCCGCGGCCTGACCCGCGTTGCCGCCAACGAGTGGGGCAAGGACGGCATCAACGTCAACATCGTGTGCCCGCTTGCCTGGACTGCTGCGCTCGAGAACTTCCAGGATGCCTACCCTGAGGCGTTCAAGGCCAACGTCCACATGCCGCCGGCGGGCCACTACGGCGACGTCGAGAAGGAGATCGGCCGCGTGGTCGTTCAGCTCTGCGGCCCCGACTTTAAATATATGAACGGCGAGACCGTCACCCTCGAGGGTGGCATGGGCCAGCGGCCTTAGGGGTTACGGCGTTTTACCAAACGCCGTAACGGGCCGACGCTGCGCGGTCACCAGAGCGACAATTTGTCATTCAAAGAGGGCGGCATGACCAGAAGGTCTATGCCGCCCATTTTCATGCCAACTTGTTCGCTCTGGCGACCGCTCGCTGACGTTGCCAGAGCATCGGCGTTGCCTTTGTTGATGTAGTCGTTGGGGACGTTCTTAAATGACTAGTCGAAGGGGACACTCTTGCCGGCGCTTGGGGACAGTCCCTGAGTGCCGGCAGATTGGGACACTCCTTTGTAAGATGGCGCTGAAGACTGTCCCCGACGACTAGTCGTTTAAGAACGTCCCTAATGACTATGACCCCTTTGCGCCAGTTTCTGTCGAGTCGGTGCTTCTTGCGGGTTGCCCGTATAATGGTTTGCGTATGAACCGCAACCAAGGAGTTCCAGTTTATGGACCAGAGCCTTTTTAAATTCGACCTGATCGCCGAGGACCCGACGACGCACGCGCGCGCCGGCGTGCTGCACACCCCGCACGGCGACATCGAGACACCGATCTTTATGCCCGTGGGCACCAAGGCAAACGTCAAGGGCATCCCCACCGAGACCGTTAAGCAGCTCGGTGCGCAGATCGTGCTCGCCAACACCTACCACCTGTCCATGCGTCCCGGCGAGGACACCATCGCCGAGCTGGGCGGACTGCATAAGTTTATGAACTGGCACGGCCCCATCCTCACCGATTCGGGCGGTTTCCAAGTCTTCAGCCACAACGACGCCGTCAAGCTCACCGACGAGGGCGTGCGCTTTATCGTCAACGATTACGACGGCCGCCATGTGTTCTGGACACCCGAGGACAACATGGAAATCGCCATGAAGCTCGGCTCCGACATCTGCATGCAGCTCGACCAGTGCCCGGGCTATCCCGCCACGCGCGCCTACGTTGAGCGCGCCGTTGAGCTGTCGAGTATGTGGGCCGAGCGCTGCTATAAGGCCCACACCCGTGATGACCAGGCGCTCTTTGGCATCGTCCAGGGTGGCATGCATCTGGACCTGCGCCTGCGCTCGCTGCGCCACCTGGAGGAGTGCGGCGACTTCCCCGGCTATGGCATCGGCGGCTACTCGGTGGGCGAGGACCACGAGACCATGTTCGAGACGCTGGCGCCGCTGGTTTCCGAGTACATGCCTAAGCACAAGCCGCGCTACCTCATGGGCGTCGGCAACCCTACCACGCTCGTGCGCGGCGTTGGCGTGGGCATCGACATGTTCGACTGCGTGCTGCCGACGCGCACCGGCCGCATGGGTACGGCGTTCTCCAGTGAAGGTCGCCTTAACTTCCGCAACGCGCGCTTTGCGCACGACGACGGCCCCATCGACCCCACCTGCACCTGCCCGGTGTGCACGGGCGGCTACAGCCGCGCGCTCATCCGTCACATGGTCACGCAGAAGGAGATGCTCGGCGGTATTCTGCTGTCGATGCACAACATCTGCTACCTGCTCAACCTTATGCAGCGTGCCCGCCAGGCCATTATCGAGGGCCGTTACGGTGCGTTCGTGAGCGACTGGATGAACAGTCCTGCGGCGGTGGATTACTAAGAGCTGCGGGCGTGCTTGTGGGGGCGTTCGCGCGGTGTCGAGATCGTGTGCCAATCGACCGCGCGCAACCGGCGCCGGCCATCGCATGCGCCGGCATCGGTTGCGCAACCGCTGACCGATAGCTTGCAAGCGCTTGATGCATCGTGGGTACCATACCGAATGGTTGATGTTCGGGCGGGTGTTTGGCGCATGGCGTCGACCCCGCCCGTTTTCTTTTTCTCGATAGGAGTACCCATGATTAAGAACGAGAATGTCGAGGGCGAGCCTGCCTACGACGAGACGTACCGCCGCGGTCCCGTGGTCATGCGCGGCCCCATGATTCCTAAGGACAACACCTACGCTAACCTGCTGGCGCCCGAGGACTCGACCGACTGGCTGCATGCCGACCCCTGGCGCGTACTGCGCATTCAGGCAGAGTTTGTCGATGGCTTTGGCGCGCTGGCCGAGCTTGGACCTGCGGTGACCATCTTCGGTAGCGCCCGCACGCCCAAGACCGATCCGCTCTACAAGGCGGCGCGCACGGTCGGGCGCAAGATTGCCCAGCGCGGCGTGGCGGTTATCACCGGTGGCGGCCCCGGCATCATGGAAGCGGCCAACAGGGGAGCGGCAAGTGTCAACGGCAAGTCAGTTGGCCTGGGCATTGAATTGCCGCACGAGCATGGGCTCAATAAATACGTGAACCTCGGCATGGACTTCCGTTACTTCTTTGTGCGCAAGACCATGTTCGTCAAATACAGCTCGGGCGCCATCGTGTTTCCCGGAGGTTTTGGCACGCTCGACGAAATGTTCGAGGTGCTCACGCTGGTGCAGACACACAAGGTCAAGCGCATGCCGCTCGTTTTGGTGGGCACCGAGTACTGGCAGGGCCTATTCGACTGGCTTAACGGTCCGGTGATGGACGCCGGTATGATCAGCCCGCTCGATCCGGAGCTGGTGCATATCACCGACGACCTCAACGAGGCCGTCGACATCGCCCTGAGCGGGCTGATGTAGGGTAGCTAAAATGGGACAGGCTAAATGAACTGCTTCTAAGTTGCGGTGGAATAGGGATTGATTTGCGGCTGATAAGCCAAAAACAGTCCCTATTTCACCGCAAGTGGTATGGGTGGCCCTAGTGGATGGGCTGATAGCGGGGGCAGTAGCTGATGGCGATGGCGTCGACGCCTACGTGGGTGGCGATGGTACAGCCGATGGGGCCGGTGCCGGCGTCTACGTAGTCCTGGCCTGCGAGCGCTTGGTTGACGAGCTCCTGCTCCTCGGCAGCGCCGGTCGTGAGCACGCGAACGCTTGAGCCTGGGTGCTCGGTCAAAAATGCGAGGCAATCGGCCATGGTGTTGGCAACGATGCGCTTGGCTCCGCGGCCCTTCTTGACGGCCTTGATCTCGCCCGATTTCCACTCCGGCGAAACGGCTAGGCGAATGTTGAGCATCTGCGTGAGCTGGCCGGCGAGTTTAGGTGCGCGGCCGTTCTTAACGAGGTTTTCGAGCGTGCGGGGAATCAGCAGCAGATGGGCATCGGGCAGCGTCGCGCGGATCTGCGCTTCGGTCTCGTCCAGGCTGCGGCCGTCCTCGCGCATGGCCAGCGCGTACTCCACCAGCAGGCCCTCGGCACCCGAGCCGGTGCGCGAGTCGATGCAGCGCACATCGAGCTCGTGCGTTTCGGCCGTCAGGCTGGCGTTGGCGTAGCAGGCAGACCACTCACTGCACAGCGAGATAAAGATGGCGCTGTCGTGGCCGTCGGCGCGCACGCGGTCAAAGAGTGCCTTGAACTCACCGGCGCTCGGCTGCGAGGTGTGCGGTAGCTGCTCGGAGCCTGCCATGCGGGCGACGTACTCCTCGGCGGTAATCTGCACCTGGTCGAGCAGGTCCTCGCCTTCGATAATCACATGCAGCGGAATCACGTAAATGCCGAGCTCTTGGGCGCGGGCGGGGGAGATGTCCGACGTGGAGTCGGTTATGATGGCAAAAGACATAATTGCACCTTTCGTTGGGGCGTTTGCGCGCCACCTTCTGAGAGCAAAGTGCGACAAGTATAGTAGAGTCGTTCCACATTACTAGCTTCAATTGTTGAATAGTCAACAGTTTGAAGTGTCGGTGTGGAAATCGTCAACTGGGGAAGAGGAATGCCGATGGAGGCACTGGAGATATGCAGGCGGCCGGTCGTGCTGTTCGATTTTGACGGCACGGTGGCGGATACGGGCCGGGCGGTGATGACCTCGACGCGCAAGACGCTGGCTGCGCGCGGGTTTTCTGAAGCGCAGATGGGTGACTTGCGTCGCATGATCGGGCCGCCCCTGTGGAAGAGCTTTCACGACTTTTACGGCTTTTCCCGCGAGGAGTCGCTTGTGGTGGCCGACGAGTATCGCGCCTTTTTTGATGAGCTGGGGCCGGAAGAGTATCCCGTGTTCGACGGGATCCCCGAGTTGCTGGATGGGTTGGCCGCCCGGGGCAAGCGTATGGCCGTGGCGACGTCGCGCATGGAGGCCAAGTGCATCGACATGGTGCGTGAGCTCGGGCTTTCTCAGTTTGAGGCGGTGGTTGGCATGAATCCCCCGCAGGGTCGCGAGACCAAGGCGGATTCGGTCCGCGATGCGCTGGCGGTCCTGGGCGCGACCGCGGACGAGGCCGTGATGATTGGCGATCGCTTTAACGATGTGGAGGGCGCGCACGCAATGGGCGTGCCGTGCATTGGCATCTATTCGGGCGCGGCGGCACCGGGGGAGCACGAGGCCGCGGGTGCTGATGCGGTGGTGCACTCGGTGGCCGAGCTTGCTAAACTTTTCGCTATCTAATGACGTGATGTGAGGGGCGGGCACGCTCGCCCCTCATTGGTAAGGAGGTCGTCCATGAATCAGGTGGAGCAGAGCGTCGCTGAGTATGTCGACGAGGTCTGGGAAGATGTCGTCGCCGATATCGAGCAGCTGGTGAGTTATCCGTCCGTGGCCGTTGCTGCCGATGCAGAGCCCGGCGCGCCGTTTGGCCGCCCGGTCCGTGACGCGCTCGATTGCGCGCTCGGCATCGCGCGGAAGCTCGGCTACCAGACGAGCGACGACGAGGGCTATGTGGGCATTGCCGATATCCCGGGCCGCGGCGACAAGCAGCTCGCGACCATCTGCCACGTGGACGTGGTTCCCGCCGGCCCCGGTTGGAATACCGATCCGTTTGCGATGAAGCGTCGCGAGGGCTGGCTGCTCGGTCGCGGCGTTATCGACGACAAGGGTCCGGCCGTGCTGTCGCTCTACGCCGGCGCCTATCTGCTCAAGCACGGCATTACCCCGCGCTATACCTTCCGCGCGCTGCTGGGCTGCGATGAGGAAGTGGGCATGTCCGACGTTCACCATTATCTGGAGAACCACGCAGATCCCGACTTTCTGTTTACGCCCGATGCCGAGTTCCCGGTCTGCAATGCCGAGAAGGGCCAGTTTGGGGCGACGTTTGTGAGCTCTAGGATTGATGGAGGGCGTATTGTGTCGTGGAGCGGCGCCGAGGCGAGCAACGCCATTCCGTCGCAGTCTATCTGCGAGCTTGCGATTGCCGTCGATGAGCTGCCGGCGCCCGTTGAGAACGCCGACCGCCTGGAGATCACGGCACTCGATAACGGACATGCGCAGATTTTCGCCCACGGCATTGGCGGTCATGCCTCGATGCCCGAGGGGACGATCAACGCCGTCGGCCTGATCGTGACGTACCTGCGCGAGGTCGAGGATGCGTTTGGCGCCCGCGGCGAGCGCCTGCTCACGCCTGCGGAGCACGAGTTCGTCAAGTTCTTGGCCTTTGTGCACGCGGATACCTATGGTCGCGGCTTGGGAATCGATGCGACGAGCCCGGCGTTTGGCCCGCTCACCTGCAACCCCGGCGTCATCCGTGTGGCGGATGGCCACATCGAGCAGGTCATCGACGTGCGTTTCCCCGACAGCACGAGCGCCGATACCATCTGCGAGCAGCTCGAGCCGCTCGTGGGCCGCTTTGGTGTAACGTATCGCGTGGGTCGCGCCAAGGTGCCGTTCTCAGTTTCGGCCGATGACCCGGCCGTGAAGGCGCTGATTGACACCTATAACGAGTTTACGGGTAAGCATGCCGAGCCTTTTGCCATGGGCGGCGGCACGTACGCGCGCAACTTTGCCCGCGCCGTCTCGTTTGGCCCTGAGGAGACCGGCCTGGAGCTGCCCGCGTGGGGCGGCCAGATGCACGGCCCCAACGAGTGTGCCAACGAGGAACAGCTCAAGCAAGCGCTCAAGATCTATATTGTTGCGATCTTAAGGCTCAACGAGCTCGAACTTTAAGGTTGCGGCGTTTTGCCAATCTAAGTTGCGGTGGAATAGTTCCTAGAATCGGCTGCCTAACAGCCAAACAGGAACTATTTCACCGCAACTTCTTTTTTTATCGGTGTAAAAGGCGGGCCATGCATGTCAGCTGGATTGTTATTCGTTTGTAAAGCCCTGCCGCGCTTGCGGTAAGGGTTTATCAAATGCCCGTAAGAAACCGCAGTTGGCGCGGGTGCTGCCCGGTCGGGGTCGTATCTTTCCAAACAGCAAAGCGGGCAGGGTGCCCGCGATTCGCATGTACGAAAGGAAGATCATGCTCGATCAGGCTTATTCTCGTCGTCAGTTCCTCGGCCTCGCTGGTGGTCTTGCCAGCATCGTCGGTCTCGGTCTCGTTGGCTGCGGCGGCGCAGGCGCATCCGACGCCGCCGACAAGGGTAGCGCCGCTGCTGCCGAGTCCGTCTCCGGCGAGGTGACCTACGACGGTGCCTCCTCGTTCCAGGCTCTCGTCGAGGCCGCTGCCGAGAAGTTCATGGATGCCAACCCCGACGTCTCCGTCTCCGGCTCGGGCAACGGTTCGGGCAAAGGTCTGACCGCTGTTGCCGCCGGCACCGTCACCATCGGTAACTCCGACGTCTTCGCCGAGACCAAGCTCGAGGCCGACCAGGTCAAGAACCTCGTCGACCACGAGGTCGCCGTCGTGGGCATGGGCCCCGTCGTCTCTAAGAACGTGAAGGTCGACGACCTGTCCCTCGAGCAGCTCAAGGGCATCTTCTCCGGCCAGATCACCAACTGGAAGGAGGTCGGCGGCGACGACGCCAAGATCGTCGTTCTCAACCGCAAGGCCGGTTCCGGTACCCGCGCCACCTTCGAGGCTGCCGTCTTTGGCGACGAGGCAGTCGACTTTAAGGGCGACGCCGAGCTCGACAAGTCCGGCGACGTCCAGACTCAGATGGGCAGCACCGATAACGCCATCTCCTACCTCGACTTCTCGCACTTCGATGACTCCAAGTTCAACGCCATCAAGGTCGAGGGCGTCGAGCCCAAGAGCGCAAACGTCACCGACGACTCCTTCAAGATCTGGGCTACCGAGCACATGTACTGCTCCAAGGACGCCGACGAGGCCACCACGGCCTTCCTGGAGTTCATGCTTTCCGACGACGTCCAGGGCAAGCTCGTCGAGGAGCAGGGCTTTATCCCCGTCTCTGCCATGAAGGTCGTCAAGGACGCCAGCGGCAAGGTCTCTGCTAAATAAGTAATCGCCCCCGGAAAGGTTTGCAATGGCAAAACAGCTGCCAAAGCGCGACCTTGAGAACGTGGGCCTGGGCGTCACGGGCGCGTGCGTAGCGCTCGTGACGCTTGTCGTTGCCGCGCTTATCTTCATGGTCGCCCAAAAGGGCCTCTCGGCTTTTCTCAAGGATGGCGTTTCGGTTGTCGAGTTCTTCACCGGCACCAAGTGGGACCTGGCCAACACAGCCGAAAACGGTCTGCCCTATACCGGCGCCCTGCCCCTGATCGTCACCTCGTTTGCGGTCATGGTGCTCTCCACGCTCATCGCGCTGCCCATCGCCATCGGCTCCGCCATCTTTGCGGTCGAGATCCAACCCAAATTTGGTTCCAAGGTCTTTCAGCCGCTTATTGAGCTTTTGACCGGCATTCCCTCGGTCGTCTTTGGACTGATTGGCTTTCACGTGGTCGTCGGACTTATGAAGTCCGTTTTCCACGTGAGCACGGGTCTGGGCATCCTGCCCGGCGCCATCGTGCTGGCTGTCATGATCCTGCCGACGATGACCACCCTTTCGGTCGATGGCCTGCGCGCCGTGCCCGACGGCTACCGTCAGGGCTCGCTCGCGCTGGGCTACACCCGCTGGCAGACCATCTGGCACGTGGTGCTCAAGTCCGCCATGCCGTCGCTCATGACTGCGGTCATCCTTGGCATGACGCGCGCCTTTGGCGAGACGCTCGCCGTGCGCATGGTCATCGGCGGCATCGAGGCCATGCCGACGTCGCTGCTGTCGCCGGCCTCGACCATCACCACCACGCTCACCACGTCCATGGCGGTCTATGCCGAGGGCTCGGCCCAGGACGATGTTCTGTGGGCGCTCGGTCTGCTGCTGATGGGCATGAGCCTCATCTTCATCTTGATCATCCATCTCATTGGCCGCAAGGGGGCGAAGGCTCGTGGCTAGCACGCGCATCCATATCGACGAGGCGAGACTCGGGCGCGTCCAAAAGCAGGACCGCATCGCCACGGGCGTGCTGACGGCAATCGTCGCCATTGTCATGCTCATCGTTGTTTCCATGGTGGCCTACATCCTGTTCGAGGGCATCTCGACGCTGTTCCAACCGGGCTTCCTCACGCAGCCCGCGCGCGCCAACGGAACCCAGGGCGGCGTGCTCTACCAGCTGTTCGACTCGTTCTACCTGCTGCTGATCACCCTGATCATCTCGGTGCCCATCAGCCTCGGCGGCGCGGTCTTCCTGGTTGAGTACGCGCCGGACGGCCCCGTCCGCGACATCGCCTCCACCGCCATCGAGACGCTATCCTCGCTGCCTTCCATCGTCGTCGGCATGTTCGGCTTTCTGGTGTTCTCGGTGCAGCTGGGCTGGAAGTACTCCATCATCTCCGGCGCCGTCGCGCTCACCATGTTCAACATCCCCATCCTGGTGCGCGTGATTCAGCAGGCGCTCGAGGACGTGCCGCAGGCCCAGCGCGATGCGTGCCTGGCCATGGGCCTCACTCGCTGGGAGGCCACACTGCACATCCTGATCCCCGAGGCCATGCCCGCCATCGTGACCGGCATCGTGCTTTCGGCCGGCCGCGTCTTTGGCGAGGCCGCGGCACTGCTCTTTACCTCGGGCATGAGCTCGCCGGTGCGGCTGAACTTCTTGAGCTTTAACCTTTCGAGCCCCACCTGCGCTTGGAACGTGTTCCGCCCCGGTGAGTCGCTCGCCGTGCATATTTACAAGATCTATGGCGAGGGCAGCCCCGAGGCCCAGCAGATCGTCTGGGGCACCGCGGCGCTGTTGATGATTTGCGTGCTGCTGTTTAACGTGGTCGCCCGTATCGTGGGCAAGCAACTGGCAAGGAAGATGACGGCCGAATGAGCGAGATGAAAGCAACGCCCGCAACCGAAGCGGCCACGTCCGAGACCCAGGACTTTTTGTCGAGCGTGGGGGAGAGCGAGAAGCGCGTGCGCGTGAGCGGCAAGGCCGTGAGCGACGAGGTCGTGCTCTCCACCAAGGACGTCAACGTGTACTATGGCGACCACCATGCGCTGCACGATACGTCGCTCGACTTTCACAAGGGCGAGATCACGGCGCTCATCGGGCCTTCGGGCTGCGGCAAGTCGACCTTCTTGCGTAGCCTCAACCTGATGAATCGCGAGATTCGCGGTTGCCGCGTGGAGGGCGAGATCAATTACCGCGGGCGCAACGTGAATACCAAGACCGAGAACACCTACGAGCTGCGTCGCTCCATTGGCATGGTGTTCCAACAGCCCAACCCGTTCCGCAAGTCCATTCGCGACAACATCACGTTTGCGCCTAAGCGCCACGGCATCACCGACCGTGACGAGCTCGACCGCATGGTCGAGGAGAGTCTGCGCGGCGCGGCGCTGTGGGACGAGGTCAAGGACAAGCTCGACAAGAGTGCCTACGCGCTTTCGGGCGGCCAGCAGCAGCGTCTGTGCATCGCGCGCACGCTGGCGCTCAACCCCGACGTGATCCTGTTTGACGAGCCCTGCTCGGCGCTCGACCCCATCTCGACGCTGGCGATCGAGGACCTTATGTCGTCAATCGTTGCCGACCGTGCCATCGTCATCGTGACGCACAACATGGAGCAGGCGTCGCGTGTGTCCAACCGCACGGCGTTCTTCTACATGGGCGATATGGTCGAGTACGACGAGACCGACGAGATTTTCCAACGGCCCAAGGATAAGCGGCTGAATGATTACCTCACCGGCATGTTCTCCTAGTCCGGGACATGCTTGAGGCCCGTGGCGGCCACGGTCGCCACGGGACTGATTGGAGGGGCGGGTCATCTCTTGCGGGAGATGGCCCGCCTTTTTGCTCTGCGACCGAAGCGACCACCACAAAGGGGACAGGCACCTTCGTGGTGGTTTGGGGTGGGGCTCGCTGCTATCATGGACAACGTTGAATTTCTACGAAGGAGCAGGGCATATGGCGATTCTTTTGGGATGCGATTCCATCAGCCTAGAGTTTCCCACCAAGCATATTTTCGATAGCGTGACGCTCGGCGTGGGCGAGGGCGACCGCATTGGTATTGTTGGTAAAAACGGCGACGGCAAGTCGACGCTGCTGAGCGTGCTCGCCGGCACGCTGGAGCCCGACGATGGCCGCGTGACGCATCGCCGCGGCACCACGATCGGTCTGCTCGGCCAAAAGGACCAACTTGTCGACACCGATACCGTGCATCATGCCGTCGTGGGCGACACTCCCGAGTATGAGTGGGCGTCGAGTCCGCGTACGCGCCAGATCCTCGCCGGTCTCATTAGCGATGTGCCCTGGGAGGGCACGGTGGGCGAGCTTTCGGGCGGTCAGCGCCGTCGCGTGGACCTTGCGCGCCTGCTGATCGGCGACTACGACGTGCTCATGCTCGACGAGCCCACCAACCACCTGGACATGCGCACCATCAACTGGCTCGCGAGTCACTTAAAGGCCCGCTGGCAGCGCGGCCAGGGCGCCATGCTCGTGGTCACGCACGACCGCTGGTTCTTGGACGAGGTCTGCACCAGCATGTGGGAGGTCCACGACGGCCAGGTCGATCCCTTCGAGGGCGGTTACTCGGCATACATCCTGCAGCGCGTAGAGCGCGACCGCATGGCCGCCGTCACCGAGGAGCGTCGTCGCAACATGGCACGCAAGGAGCTCGCGTGGCTGAGCCGTGGCGCCCAGGCGCGCTCCACCAAGCCCAAGTTTCGCGTGGATGCCGCTCGCGAACTCATCGCCGACGTGCCGCCCGTGCGCGACGAGCTGGAGCTCAAGCGCCTGGCGGTGAGCCGCCTGGGCAAGCAGGTCATCGACGTGATCGACGTGGACGCCGGCTATGCGGATACCGACGGCGCGCCCAAGCAGGTGCTCTCCGACGTGACCTGGCTTATCGGCGCGGGCGACCGCTATGGTCTTTTGGGTGAGAACGGTGCCGGCAAGTCCACGCTGCTCGACGTGATCCAGGGCAAGATTGAGCCCACGCGCGGCCGCGTGAAGATCGGCCAGACGGTACGTTTTGGCGTGCTATCGCAGCAGCTCGAGGAGCTCGAGCCCTACATGGGCGACACGATCCGCGAGGTGCTCAGCAACTATAAGAAGTACTACGTCATCGACGGCAAGGAGACTTCGCCCGAGAAGCTCTGCGAGCGCCTGGGCTTTACGACCCAACAGCTCTGGAGTCGTATCGGCGACCTTTCGGGCGGCCAACGCCGTCGCCTGTCGCTGCTGCTGACGATCCTGGACGAGCCCAACGTGCTTATCCTGGACGAGCCGGGCAACGACCTGGATACCGATATGCTCGCGATTGTCGAGGATCTGCTGGACGGCTGGCCCGGCACGCTGATCCTGGTGACGCACGACCGTTTCCTCATGGAGCGCGTGACCGACCAACAGTGGGCACTGCTTGACGGCCACCTGACGCATATGCCCGGCGGCGTCGATCAGTACCTGCGCCTGTGCAACGCCACCGCCGAGGGCGAGCCCGTGGGCGCGCCGAGTGCCAAGACCGGCACGTTCGACACCGGTGCCGCAGCGGTTGCGGCCGAAAAGCCTAAGACGAGCGGGCAGCCCAACGGTCTTTCCAACGCCGAACGCCAGAAGCTCCGCCGCGAGGTGAGCTCGCTCGAGCGCAAGATGGAGACGCAGCGCGCTCGCGTGGAGGAGGCCGAGGCCGCCATGGCCCAGGTCGATCCCACCAACTACACGGCGCTGGGCGAGCAGCAGGCAAAGATCGACGAGGCCCACGCCGCCATGGACGAGCTGGAGATGGCGTGGCTCGAGGCGAGCGAAAAGCTCGAGGGCGAGGAGTAGACGAGGATGATCAAAGCTGCGTTTTTCGATATCGACGGCACGCTGCTGAGCTTTAAGACGCACCGGATTCCGGCATCGGCGCAGCAGGTGCTCGACAGCTTTCATGAGCAGGGAATCGCGTGCGTGATTGCTACGGGTCGTCCGACCTACCAGATGCCCGATTGGCTGTTCAACTTGGGTTGGGATGCGTACATTACGCTTTCGGGCCAGCACTGCTTTGATGCCGAGGGCGTCTACCGTAGCTGCCCGATTGACCCGGACGACGTTGCGGTGATTGTGGACCAGGTGGCGCAGGGGCGCTATGACTCGCTGTGCATGCAGGGCGAGAACTCGTTTGTGAACCGCCTGTCCGAGCGCGTGGTGACGGCTGGCAGCAACGCGGGAATCGTCTACCACGAGGAGCCGTTTGAGCATGCCTTTGACGCGCCGGTCTATCAGTTCTGTGCCTTTGTTGACCCAGTTGACGAGCACATCGTGACCGATGCCGTGTCGCATTCGCTCACCACGCGCTGGTGCGACCTGTTCTGCGACATTATTCCGGCCAACGGCGGCAAGGACCTGGGTGTGGCGGCGACGCTGGAGCGCCTGGGCATCGACGCGAGTGAAGCGATTGCCTTTGGCGACGGCGAGAACGAACTGTCGATGTTCTCGGCCGTGGGCACAAGTGTGGCCATGGGCAACGCGCAGGATACCGTGAAGGCCGCGGCGACCTATGTGACGACTGCCGTGGACGACGACGGCATCTACAACGCCGCGAAGTACTTTGGACTGTTATAGCTGCGGCTCGGCACTTGGGGACGTTCCTTATCTGCCGGCACCGGGGGACACTCCTTGCGGGGCGTCCCCATTTTGTTTTCGTCCCGCACGTTTTGTGAAACACGGCTAACTTTTAGGCAAAGTAGTAAGACATGGGCAACTTTTGCGGTAAAGTAAGCTGTGAAAAGTATCCAAAGGCTAACTAGCAATCATCGCGAAAGGCGGCCCATGGCCCTACGTGAATCCGGAGAAGACTATCTCGAATCGATCTACGTTCTGTCGGAACGTCAGGGCATCGTGCGCTCGATCGACGTTGCGGAGTACCTCGGCGTAACCAAGGCGAGCGTTTCCAAGGCCATGGCGACGCTGGAAAGCAACGGCTATGTCGAAATGGGCAAACGAGATGTTCATCTGACAGAGCGCGGTCTGGAGGTCGCGCGCCAAATGTGGGAGCGCCACTGCTTTTTCGTGGGGCTTTTGGAGGATGCAGGCGTATCGGCCGAGGTGGCGTCGCAAGAGGGCTGCCACATGGAGCACTGCCTGAGCGAGGAGAGCTTTGAGAAGCTAAGATCGATGCTGGGACGGGAAGATGTGGCGGGTCCAACAACGGAAGCCTAACTGACCCACAGTGGCGCGGAGTTCACGCAAAGCGCGAACCAGCGACCGGGACCAGCGGCCCTTTCGGCCAAGTCCATTTCAGCTAAGGAACCCCGCCAGCAAGCGATGCCCAAGAACCGCCAGCTGTGTCAATGCAGGCCGGGGCCGGGCTTGGTTTTGAAAACACTCCGCAGCGCGAGGCCCGTCTTCAAAACCAAGCCCGGCCCCGGCCGGACAGCCCACGAACGCTACAGGTTCTTGACACCCATCGCGCGCATGGCGTTCAGGATGGCGATGATCGCCACGCCTACGTCGCCGAACACGGCAAGCCACATGTTGGCGATGCCGAGCGCCGCAAACACCAGAATCAGCAACTTAATGCCCAGCGCAAAGATGATGTTCTGCCAAACAATCGACATGGTCTTGCGCGCCACGCGGATCGCGCGGGAGATGTTGGACGGCTTGTCATCCATGAGCACGACGTCCGCCGCCTCAATTGCGGCGTCCGAGCCCATAGCGCCCATGGCGATGCCCACATCGGCGCGCGTGAGCACGGGTGCGTCGTTGATACCGTCGCCGACAAAGGCGAGCTTGCCCTTGCCGTTCTCGCTCGCAAGCAGCGCCTCAACACGGTCGACCTTGTCGCCCGGCAGCAGCTGCGCGTGGAACTCGTCGAGGCCGAGCTGCTTGGCCACCGCAGCAGCCACTTCCTCGCGGTCGCCCGTGAGCATAACGGTGCGCTTGACGCCGGCGGCGTGCAGATCGCGGATCGTCTGCTCGGCATCGGCCTTAACGGTGTCTGCAATCACGATGTGGCCGGCGTACACGCCGTCAACGAGCACATGCAGAATCGTTCCGACGACCTCGCAATCGGGTACTTCGACGCTGGCCGCGGCGAGCATCTTGGCGTTGCCGACGACGACCTGCTTGCCGTCGATGGTTGCCGTCACGCCGTGGCCCGCGTCATTAGTGGAATCCGTCACGCGCTTGGGATCGAGCTCACCCTGGAAGGCAGTGCGTACTGACTGCGCGATAGGGTGATCGGAGAAAGACTCGGCAAGGGCGGCGATTTCGAGCAACGACTGCTCGGTATGGCCGGCCTCGGGGTGCACCGCGACGACCGAGAACGTGCCGTTGGTGAGGGTGCCCGTCTTGTCAAAGACGACGGTGTCCACGTCGGCGAGCGTCTCGAGGTAGTTGGAGCCTTTGATGAGAACGCCCAGCTTGGAGGCGCCGCCGATGCCGCCAAAGAAACTGAGCGGCACGCTGATCACCAACGCGCACGGGCAGCTGACGACCAGGAAGGTCAGGCCGCGCAGAATCCAGTCGGACCAAGCGCCAGTCACCAGGCCGCCGCCAAGCGCGAGCACCGCGGCCGCGCCGGTGACGGCGGGCGTGTAGACGCGGGCAAAACGCGTGATGAAGTTCTCGGTGCGTGCCTTCTTTTCGCTGGCATTTTCCACGAGCTCCAGGACGCGTGCGACGGTGGACTCGCCAAAAGGCTTGGTGGTGCGCACGTGGATGAGGCCCGTCATGTTGATGCAGCCACTGATGATGTCGTCGCCGGACTTGGCGGGGCGGGGGACCGACTCACCCGTGAGCGCGGCGGTGTCGAGCTGGGTTTCGCCCTCGACGATGATGCCGTCGATAGGCACGCGCTCGCCGGGTTTGACCACGATCACGGTGCCGACGGCGATGTCATCGGGAAAGACCTGTTCGAGTGTGCCGTCGGCTTGCTCGACGTTAGCGTAGTCGGGCGCGATGTCCATCATGGCGCTGATCGACTTGCGGCTCTTGCCCACGGCATATGCCTGGAACAGCTCGCCGACCTGGTAGAACAGCATGACAGCGGCGCCTTCGGCCATGTGCGGGTCGGTATCGGGGAAGAGCACCATGGCAAACGCGCCGATGGTCGCGACGGCCATGAGGAAGCTCTCGTCGAAGGCCTTGCCGCGGCGGATGTTATTGAATGCCTTTTGCAGTACGTCGTAGCCGGCAATCAAAAACGGCACGAGGAACAGCACAAAGCTGGCGTAGATGTCGCCCGGGGTGCCGAACGCGGCGGCGAGGGTGCCAAGCTCATCGAGGGCGTACACCACGGCAAAAATGCCCAGCGCTACCAGGATGCGGTTGCGCTTATGCTCGAGTGACTCTTTTTTCTTGCGCTTCTTCTTTTTCTTCTTGGGGTCGGCGGTGGCCATGACTCGTATCCTCCCAATTGAATGTATGAACACTCGCTCATGTAATTTCGCGAGCAAAGGCCGCGGCAAGCGCGGCCTTGCAGGTTGGCGTAAGCCTGGGCTAGAGAATGATCTCGCAGTCCGGCTCGGCGTCGGCCGTAAACTCCACGACGCGGTTGAGCACCTCGTCGAACTCGGTGTCATCGGCCTCGAGCGTCAGCTTCTGGGTCATAAAGTTGACGGACACGGATTTGACGCCCTCGAGCTTGGCCAGCTCGTCCTGAAGCTCGCGCGCACAGTTGGCGCAGTCGATCTCGTCGAGTTTAAACTGCTTTTTCATGGTGGGTTCCTTTCCCTGTTTTGCGGCTTGGGTGCAGGCCGCGCTGGTACCGTGGTTGGTTGCTATTCGCAGATATGGCTCATGCCCTGGTTGAGCATGGTGTAGACATGGTCGTCGGCGAGCGAGTAGAGGATATTGCGTCCGTCGCGGCGGAATTTGACCAGGTGCGACTGCTTAAGCGTGCGCAGCTGGTGCGATACTGCCGACTGCGAGGTTTCGGTTGCCTCGGCGATTTCGGCCACGCAGAGCTCGCGGCCCATGAGGGCATAGAGAATCTTGATGCGCGTGGTGTCGCTGAAGACCTTGAACAGGTCAGCGAGGTCGTACAGCAGCTCCTCATCGGGAAGGTCCTCGGGCGAGCAGGTGGTGGGGACGATTGGCTCAGTGGCCTCGGTGTCGGGCTTCGTTTCATCAACGCAGACGCTCATTGCAATATCCTTTCATATGAACATGCGCTCATATAACTCACTTCCGATTATATGAGCGCATGTTCATATGTCAATACAATTTGCGATAATTTCGATGACTGCTTGCTGTCTCTGCGATTTTCTGTGGGTTAGGATGCATCGACACAATGCTCGCCAACATATTTCGAGATGTTCGGCCAGCATGCTAAGAAAGCCGCCTCGAGAAGCATTAGAGCTGTTCATATTTGTACTTTATCTTGTTAAATACCGTGAGAATCAGTTCTTTCTCGGTGACGCATAATTTCTTTCGCAAATTGACAACCGCATAGCGGAACACGGCCCGCGCCCCGTCATATGATTTCTAGC
>UQIB01000017.1 GCA_900541015.1 uncultured Collinsella sp.
CAGACCTTCCTGAGCTTGCCGATCTCGGAAGGCACGTGCAGACCTTTCGTCATGGCCTCCTACCTTTCTTTCGGGCCTTTCGGCCGAATCTCTCAGCGCCCTTCCGTAACGGGCGCTGCTTGCTGACAGCTCTAGTTATATCCAAATTCCACCCGCAATTCCACCTCGCCCCCGAACGGTCAACAAAGTGCGATGAACGGTATATCGCATGTGATTCCCCCATGATGTACTTCGGCGTTCTAAAGTAACTTTTCTAAGGTAAACGCTCTTTTTTCCTAAAAACCATTTGCGATTGTGTCTCTAAACTTTTGATTCAGAATTGCATAGCTTAATCGGTTTTATGTATATAAATGATGTTTGTTCACGTTTCCGCCTGCATTCAATGATATTCAGCTATCTATCATTCTTATTCACACTTACGTACCAGTTGAGTGAGGATATAGACCGCTTGCAGACGAGCAGGGCGTCAGTCCTATGACTTGTCAGCGTAAGAAGTAGGTAAAGATACCGTTCACGCGATACGTCCGTGCCAGCGGTCGACTAAATTGAGACAATAGTGAATTAGAGTTAGGCTACCGTCCCCTACGGGGACTGAACGGACAGATGCATATGCCGAGCAAAATCGAAAAGAAGCAAAAGGCCGCTAAGCTGCGCAAGCCGCCGCGCGACTTCTCGTACACGCAAAATCGAGAGCTCAGCTGGCTGCGCTTTGACAACCGCGTGCTCGACGAGGCTTTTGATGAGTCCGTGCCGCTGTTCGAGCGCCTTAAGTTCGTCTCGATCTTCGAGTCCAACCTCGATGAGTTCCTCATGGTGCGCGTGGGTGGTCTGTCCGACCTTGCCGAGCTCAAAAAACAACCTGTCGACAACAAGAGCAATATGACCGCCTCCGAACAGGTCGATGCTGTCATGGCCGAAATGCCCGGGCTCCTTACCCGTTGGGAGTCCATCTTTAAGAACATCGAGGGCAAGCTCGACACCCTGGGCGTTCACCGCGCACGTGTCGATTCGCTTACGCCCGAGGAGCGCACCTTTGTAACCCGCTACTTCCAGGCCTACGTGTCGCCGGTCATCTCACCGCTGGTGATCGACCCGCGCCACCCCTTCCCAAACCTGCGCAACGGCGCACTCTATCTGGCTTGTGGCCTGGACGGCGTCACCGACGAGGAGAGCCTGCTGGGCCTGATCGAGATTCCCGCCTCGATGAACCGCGTGGTCGAGATCCCCTCGCCCACCGGCACCTACTCCTACATTCTGCTCGAGGACGTCATCCTCGCCTGCCTGGACAGCTGCTTTGGCTCCTATAAGCCGCTCGACCGCGCGCTCATCCGCGTCACCCGCAACGCCGACATCGATCCGGACGGCGAGGGCGTCGAGGAAGAAGAGGACTACCGCCAGCATATGAAGCGCATCCTTAAGAAGCGCCTGCGCCTGCAGCCGGTAGTGCTCGCCGTCTCGGGCTCACTCGAAAAAGCAACGCTCAAGACTATCCGCAAGGCGCTCGAGCTCTCGCGTCGCTCGGTTTTTACCTGCGATATCCCGCTCAACCTGGACTATGTCTTTGGCATTGAGGGCAAGATTCCCGAGCACCTGCGCAACGAGTTGCTCTTTACGCCGTTTAAGCCGCAGCCCAACCCCACCATCGATATGACCCGCTCCATCCGCGAGCAGGTACTTCAGCACGACAAGCTGCTCTTTTATCCCTATGAGGCCATGAACCCCTTCTTGGATCTGGTACACGAGGCCGCCTACGACCCCGAGTGCATCTCGTTGCGCATCACGCTCTACCGTGTGGCCAAGCAGAGCCGCCTGTGCGAGTCGCTGATCGATGCCGCCGAGAACGGCAAAGAGGTCACGGTGCTCATGGAGCTCCGCGCCCGCTTCGACGAGCAGAACAACATCGAGTGGGCCGAGCGTCTGGAAGAGGCAGGCTGCACCGTCATCTACGGCTCCGAAGGCTTTAAGTGCCACTCCAAGATCTGCCAGCTCACCTATCGCGAGGGCATGGCGCTTACACGCCTGACGCTGTTGGGCACCGGCAACTTTAACGAGAAGACGGCCAAGCTCTACAGCGACTTTATGCTCATGACCGCCCATCCCGGCATCGGCGAGGACGCCAACCTGTTCTTCCGCAATCTGTCGCTGGGCAACCTGCGCGGCGACTACCGCTTCCTGGGTGTGGCGCCCGTAGGCCTCAAGCCGCTCATCATGCGCGGCCTGGATCGCGAGATTCAGCGCGCTCTCGCTGGCGAGCCCGCCCGCGTGTTCTTTAAGCTCAACTCGCTGACCGACCGCGAGGTTATCGACAAGATCGCCGAGGCATCGTGTGCCGGCGTGCGCGTGGACATGATCATCCGCGGCATCTCGTGCCTCAAGCCCGGTGTTCCGGGCAAGACCGAGAACGTGCATGTCCGCTCCATCGTCGGACGCTTTTTGGAGCACGCCCGTGTTTACGCTTTTGGCGTGGACTCGGACATGATTTACCTGAGCTCGGCAGACATGATGACACGCAACACCGAGCACCGCGTGGAGATCGCCTTCCCCGTGCTCGACCCCACCTGCCGCGCCCTGGTACACGAGTACATGGGCATGCAGCTGCGGGACAACGTGAAGGCCCGCAGCCTCACGAGCGACGGCACCTGGGTCCCCGTGGAGCGTGCAGAGGGTGAGAAACCCTTCAACTCGCAGGAAGCCCTGCTGGAGCGTGCCTATCGCAACGCCGAGGCCGCGCCCGAGCCCGTCATTGAGGCGGAACCCGCCCCCCAGCCCGAGCCGCAGCCGGTAGCACCCAAGGTCCAAGAGGTCCAGGCGACCGTCATTGAACCCGAGCCTGCACCTGCACCTCGACCCGAGCCGCAGGTCACCAAGCCCGCACCCGAGACGAGCGCCCGTCGCGATAAGCCCGCCGGCAAGACCAAGGCCATCGAGCGCCATCGCCCCGGTCGCGTGCGCATGGGCTTGGGCCTGATCGGCCTGGGTCTTAAGACGCTCATTACCGGCAAGACGAAATAGTCGTTTGTAGAAGCAGTTTGTAGAAGCGCCCCGCATTTGAGGAAAGCCTCGGATGCGGGGCGCTTTTCCCTGCTACCATGGTGCGAACAACAACGCGAATGACAGGCAGGAATATGAAGCTCACTATAGAATCGATGACCTACGGCGCCGACGGGCTGGCGCACGCCGACAACGGCAAGGCCGTCTTTGTGCAGGGCGCCGTGGCAGGCGACACCGTCGAGGCCGAGGTCGTACAGGACGGCAAGTCGTTCATGCGCGCCCGCACCACCGAGATTCTGGAGCCAAGCCCCGATCGCATTCAGCCTCCCTGCCCCTTCGTGGGCATCTGCGGCGGCTGCTCGTGGGGCAATCTCTCACGCACGGCACAGCTCGCCGCCAAGGAGCAAAACCTGCGCTCCACGCTCGAGCGCATCGGCAAGTTCGCTCCTGAGCAGGTCGATGAGTTGGTACAGCCCATCTGCCACACCAAGGACGACTGGGGCTACCGCAATAAAATCGAGCTCGAACCGACCGTCGTCAACGGTCGCGTGCGCCTTGGCATGCACGGTGTCGACCCCAGCAAAATCGTGACCGTCGATACGTGCCCGCTGTTCGATAAGCGCTTCCCGAAGGCGCTCAAATCGGTCGTCGGTGCACTCAACTATCTAAGCGGCAGCCATGACTTGGGGCTCGAACGCGTGGGCATTCGCGCATCGCGCCGCACCAAGGCACTCGAGGTCGCACTCTGGACGCCCACAGGCTCTTTTCCGCGCTCGCAGGTCTCCCGCGTGCTGGCGGACGCCGCTCATCCCACGAGCATCGTGCGCGTGATGAGCAAGGGCGAAAAGAAGGCCCGCCGTGTCTCCAAGGTCGAAATGCTCGCCGGAGAGGGCTCATGGACCGAGAACATCGCTGACGGCCAGATGCGCTTGTCTGCCCCGTCTTTTTTCCAGGTCAACACCAAGGGTGCCGAGATTTTGATCGAGCTCGTCATGGAGGCGCTCGACCCACAAGAAGACGAGCTTGCCGTGGACCTGTACTGCGGCGCCGGAACCTTTACCCTGCCGCTCGCCCGCCGCTGCGACTTTGTTGCCGCCGTCGAGGCCTACGGTCCGGCCGTGCGCGACCTGCGCCGTAACCTCGAGATCAACAAGCTCGACAACGTCGACGTCATCGGCGGCGATGCCGTGCGCGAGTTCCCCGACCAGGACGCCGATGTCCTGGTGGTCGATCCGCCACGCGCGGGCCTGGCGCCCGAGGCCATCGACCTCATCGCCAGCACGAGTGCCCGCGATGTCGCCTACGTGAGCTGCGACCCGGCCACCCTGGCGCGCGATCTCAAACGCTTTGTCGAAGAAGGCACCTTCTCCCCCGTAAAGATCACGCCAGTTGACCTATTCCCGCAAACCTTCCACTGCGAGACCGTCGTCCACCTTAGGCGCAACTAGCCACTTAATCATTGCTCAGAAAAATCATTGGGAAATCGAGCGTGGCAAGCGGAGGTCTTCGGGGTATAAGACGGCTAATCGTATGCCGCCTATGAAAGGAACCCTCATGCCCAGCGTTGCCGTTCTCGCCGCCGATGGCTTTGAAACTATTGAATGCTTGACCATGGTCGATGTCATGCGTCGCGGCGGCGTGCGTGCCACGCTCGTCTCGATCATGCCCACGCGTGAGGTCGTAAGCTCGCTGCAGATCCCCGTGACCTGCGATGCGCTCTTTGATGAGATCGACTTTGACGAGTACGACTGCGTCGTGCTACCCGGCGGCCTACCCGGTGCCACCAACCTGCGCGCCGATCAGCGCGTCTGCGACGTGGTCTGCGAGTTCGCCGCGACCAAGCACGTCGCCGCCATCTGCGCCGCCCCGTTTATCCTGGGCGAGCTCGATCTGCTCGAGGGGCGCCACGCCACGTGCTTCCCTGGCTTTGAGAAAAGCTTCCCCGAAGGCACCTATACCGGCGAGAAGGTTACGCAAGACGGCAACATCATCACCGCCAGCGGCATGGCCCAGTCGCTCCCCTTTGCGCTTGAGCTGCTGCGCACGCTCGCCGGCGACAAGGCCGTCGAGAAGGTCGCCGAGGGCATTCAGCTATGATTTTGGCTTCGCAATCACCGCGCCGCATCGAGTTGATGCACGAGGCGGGCTATGACATTCGCATCATTCCTGCCGATATCGACGAAACGCCGTTTGATGGCGAGGCCCCGCTTACGCTCGTTGAACGCTTAGCACGCGCAAAAGCCGCCGCCGTTGCCACCGAGCATGCCGAGCCCAATGAGCTGACGGTCGCGGCCGACACCATCGTCACCTTTGACGGCAAGATTCTGGGCAAGCCGGCAACCGAGGACGAGGCGCGCACCATGCTCCGTGAGCTTTCGGGCCGCACGCACCAGGTCGCAACCGGCGTCTGCATCGTTAAAGCAGGCGATACGGCTGCCCCGCATGCCGCCGAGAGCCTGTCCTTTGTCGATGTGACCGACGTAACGTTCTACGAGCTCACCGACGAGCAGATCGAGCACTACGTCGCCTCGGGTGAGCCCATGGACAAGGCCGGCGCCTACGGCATTCAGGGCACAGGAGGACGCATGCTCGTGCACGATATTTCGGGCGACTTCTATAACGTGGTGGGCCTACCCATCGCCCGCGTCGCGCGCGCGATTCAAAAACTCTCGTAATTGCATCTGGCGCTGGGTATCCCCCGGCGCCTACAATTTTGGCGTACCGTACGGATCCCGACCGGGCACAAGGCGCGGCGGAAAACCGATAGGAGTTAAACATGGATACACTGCTCGAGGCCATTGACGTCTGCGATGTCGATGGCTTTTGCTATGGCAACTATACGGACGAGGAGGCCGGCACCGGTTGCACCGTAATCGTGGCACCCGAGGGCGCCACCGGCGGCGTTGACGTTCGCGGCGGTGCTCCGGCATCGCGCGAAACCGACCTGCTGCGACCCGAGAACACCGTCGACAAGGTCCACGCTGTCTGCCTTTCGGGTGGATCGGCCTTTGGCCTCGAGGCTGCAAGCGGCGTCGCTCGCGAGCTTGAGAGCCGCGGCATCGGCCTTCCCGTCGGCCCCACGCAGGTGCCTATCGTGTGCTCCAGCTGTATCTTCGACCTCGCCTTTGGTAACCCCACCGTTCGCCCTGACATTGAGGCCGGCATCGCCGCGGTGCGCGAAGCACTCGACAACACCCCCACCAGGCTCGAACAGGGCAACGTGGGCGCCGGCACGGGCGCTACCGTGGGTAAGCTCATGGGCCCCGCTACCTGCATGAAGGCCGGCCTTGGCGCTGCCGCCGTGGCGCTCGGCCCCATCAAGGTGGGCGCCGTGGTCTCGGTCAACGCCTGCGGCAACGTTGTCGACCCCTTCACCGGCGAGTGGGTCGCCGGTATGCGCGCCGCAGCCGATAGCGACCAGATTGTCGACATGGAACTCGCAGCCTTTGCCGCCGCCGGATCCATGCAGATGCCGCTCGACCGCACCAACACCACCATCAGCTGCATCGTCACCAACGTAGAACTCACTAAGGCACAAGCCACCAAGGTCTCCCAGATGGCCGCAGACGCCTACGCACACGCCATCCGTCCCACGCACACCACCAACGACGGCGACACCATCTACACCCTCGCCAGCGGCAAACTGGGCGCCCAGGCAAGTGCCGCCGTTCCCCTAGACCTGCTGGGCATGCTCGCAGTAAGGGCCTTGGAAACCGCCATCGTAAACGGAGCCAAAACCGCCAAAATCTCCCACGGCATCCCCGGCGCCGCGAAGTAGCCTAACCTGACCGGTTGCCCGGTGGGGCTTGGTTATGTTTGCTGCTCTACAGTCCTGGCTCGCACGAAGAGCACATTAAGTGCTCTTCGGCTCGTGCGGAACTCGCGACAAACATAACCAAGCCCCACCGGGCAACCTACCAACCAGATTCTTTTCAGACCAGGCCCCTGTGTACCGCGCGTCGAAGATCTTCAAATTCAAATAACCTGACAATCGTTTCTTATAGCAGAGGCCCCTTGGCCTTTAGTTTGATACAAGTTCCGCACGAGCCGGAAAGCACTTAATGTGCTTTCCGTGCGAGCAGGACTGTTCGCAGTAGCAAACTAAAGGCCAAGGGGCCCAGTCAACCTATCAGCAGCGATTACTCAGCAGCTAGTTGAATTTGAAGATCTTTGAGGCAAGACGGTATAGGCCGAGTGTGGTTTTGTCTCCGGCCCGTCCGCGCAGATTGGTGAAGAACCCGACCACGCCGTAGCGGGCACGACGATACATGCGCTCGTCGTAGGCCTTCAAATCATTCCACAGCGTCTTTAGGCGCTCGTCGGCGCAATCTTCCTCGGAAAGCTTGGTGAGCACCGAGCAGATCGCCATCATCATGGTGAAGTAGCCCATCATGTACGAACGCAGGCGCGACGACTCGACATCGCTGTACAGGTGGTACGACTCCATCATGATACGCGTAACACGGAACTGCTGGTCCAGACGCTTGACCATCGTTGCCTCGTTGACGCTCTGGCCTTCGCGACCGATAAAGTAGCGGTAGAGGTCGATGTCGGCGTAGTACATGGTCTTGCAACGCGGCAGCGGCACGTAGGCGTAGATGTTGTCCACATAGAACGTGTGCGGCGGCATGGGAAGGTTGGACTCGCGCAGCACATCCGTGCGATAGCACAGGCTGTGCATGAGTAGGTTCTGGTCCAGGCGGAAATGACCGATCTGATCCCAGGAAAAGATCTTTTTGCGTGGCAGGGCAAATTTGTAGCCAATAGCGGTATGCGTGCCCTCGTAAACCTTCTCGTACACGTAATTCGAGATAAACAGGTCAACGCGCTGGTCGCGCTCTTCAAAGCCACGCAGAATCGACAGCATGGTCGAAAGAGCCGCGCCGTCAAGCCAGTCGTCCGAGTCGACAACCTTGTAGTAGGTGCCCTGCGCCTCGCGCAGACCCGAAAGGACGGCAATACCGTGACCGCCATTCTCCTGGTGCACCGCGCGGATGATTCCAGGATAACGGGCCTCCCACTCGTCGGCCTTGGCGGCCGTCTCGTCCTTGGAGCCGTCATCCACCACGATAATCTCGATATCGGTGGCGTAATTGCTCCCCTCCAAGATGGAGGTGATGCAATGGTCCATATCCTTGGCGGCGTTATACGAGGGAATACCGAATGTTATGACTTTATGCATGGCAGGCGATAATCTCATCCGAAAGATCGAGGGCGGAATTGGTCACGGCGTCCATATCGTAGTAACGATACTCGGCCAGACGACCCACCGGGTGGAAGTTCGTCAGGTTCTGGACGCGCTCAAGATAGCGCTCATAGAGCTCACGGTTCTCGGGCTCAAGAATGGCGTAGTACGGCGTCTCGCCCGAGCCGGGCGTATAGGCCTTGGAGTACTCCTTCATGATGGTGGTCTTGCCGGGCAGGACCTGACCGGTCATGTTCTTGAACTCGGTGATGCGCGTGTAGTCCTCGCTCGTGGTGTAGTTGACGGTGCCCACAGGCTGGAACTGGTCCATATCGAGCGTCTCGAACTTCATGTCGAGCGTACGGTACGGCAGGGCGCCCAGGTCGAGATTGAACAGCTCGTCGAGCGGACCGGTGTAGACGATCTCGCCGCCATAGACCTTGCCGTCGATCTTGACGGTGGTCTCGTCGATCTCGAAGAGGTCGCGGGCGTCCACGTCGCAGAACACATCAATCAGATCGTGGTCGAGCATGTGCTCGAACAGTGCGGTATAGCCGTCCTGCGGCATGCCCTGGAAGGGAGCCTGCGGGAAGTAGCGGTCATCATCGCCCACAAAGACGGGAACGCGGCCGGTGATCGAGGGGTCGATCTGATCGGGCGTCTGGCCCCACTGCTTCATGGTGTAATGCAAAAAGACGTTCTCGTAGACGTAATCGGCGACCTCGGCAAGATCCGGGTCGTTCTTCTTGCGCAGCTCCATGATGGGCACCTTGACGTCCTTGCCAAAGGTCTCCACGAGCTTCTGATACAGCTCCTCGCCGCGCTCGTCACCAAAGGCGAGCTTGAGACTCGCATGGTTGAAGGGCACGGGCATAAGGGCACCGTTGATGTTGGCGAGCACCTTGTGCTGATAATCCGTCCACTTGGTAAAGCGCGACAGGAAATTGTGCACGCGCTCGTTAAAAGTGTGATAGATATGCGGACCGTACTCGTGGATCAGGATTCCGGCCTCGTCAGTGCAGTCATAGGCATTGCCCGCAATGTGGCTACGGCGCTCCAAAACGGCGACACGATAGCCGATGGTCTCGGCAAGACGGCGGGCGCAAACGGCACCGGCATATCCAGCACCGACGACAATCATGTCGTACGCGCCGGCGTTAAAGCCTTCAGGCAGGCCTGAGGTAATCTGCATCGATACTCCTTGTCAAAAGCCACGGGCTCGTTAGCTGGGCTTTTCTCGAACATTCTTCGAGACATATTTATCAGAGCGATTATAGCGCTAATGCGTCCTATAATGAGCTTGCCACACAAGGAAAGCTCAAGCACCGCGGCGTACATAATTGAAAGGTAAACCCGCTAGCAGCGGGTTTATTCGTGAACAGCCGGGCGCCTGGAGCTTAGCGAAACGCTTGTAAGGAGTAACATGAGCGATTTCCTTAACCGTATGAAGTCTGCCGCCAAGGCCGACCTTAAGACGATCGTCCTGCCCGAGGGCGAGGATCCGCGCACCATCGTCGCGGCCACCAAGATCATCGAGGAGGGTCTGGCCAAGATCGTCATCCTGGGCAACCCCGACGAGATCGACGTTCCCGGCGCTACCGTCATCGACCCGCGCAATGCCGAGAAGCACGAGGAGTACGCGCAGAAGTTTGCTGAGCTCCGCGCCAAGAAGGGCGTTACCATCGAGCAGGCTCGCGCCCAGGTGATGGACGCCACCTACTTTGGCACCATGATGGTCAAGATGGGCGACGCCGACGGCCTGGTCTCCGGCGCCTGCCACTCCACCGCCGACACCCTGCGCCCTGCGCTTCAGATCCTCAAGACCGCCCCGGGCACCAAGCTGGTCTCGGCCTTCTTCGTGATGTGCACCGACACCCCGCAGTTCGGCACCGACGGCACGCTGATCTTCGCCGACTGCGGCCTCAACATCAACCCGTCCTCCGATGAGCTCTCCGAGATCGCCATCGCCTCCGCTCACTCCTGGTCCACCTTCATGGGCAACGTTGAGCCGCACGTGGCCATGCTCTCCTACTCCACCATGGGCTCCGCCGGCGGCGAAGTCGCCAAGAAGGTCCAGGAGGCCGTGAAGTTCTGCAAGGAGAAGGCTCCCGAGCTCGCCATCGACGGCGACCTGCAGCTCGACGCCGCTATTGTCCCCACCGTCGCCCAGCTCAAGGCTCCCGGCTCCTCCGTTGCCGGCAAGGCCAACGTGCTCGTGTTCCCCGACCTCGAGGCCGGCAACATCGGCTACAAGCTGGTCCAGCGCTTCGCTGGCGCTGACGCCTACGGCCCCATCCTGCAGGGCATCGCCAAGCCGGTTAACGACCTTTCGCGCGGCTGCTCTGCCGACGACATCGTGGGTGTCGTGGCCATCACCGCCGTCCAGGCTCAGATGGCTGAGTAGCTGACGTATCCCCTCGGGACCCTACAGGGTAAAGCTCTGAAAACGTCCTCGGACATGCATGAAACCCCCGCTGCGCACTTCGTGCGGCGGGGGTTTCATGCGTCCTGCGGAAAGTTTTCAGAGCTTTACCCTGTAGGGTCCCTGCCGTCACATGGCATTCAGGGCATCTGGAGTGGACGGCGGCTTGGCTACGAGCTTGGGCTGAAAATCTGAATGGATGGGTGCCGTTGCTGGGAGCGCAGGCGTTGCTGATGATGATCACTTTGGAGATTGAAAGGCCGGTGGGCTTCGGCGGTTGTTGTGCCGGAAACTACATCCCAGTTTGGAGGCGGATTGTGGGATGTGGCTTCCGCTTGGGGCCTGTTTGGGAAACTTTGGGACGGAATTTTGCTTTATTGTGGGTCGCGCTTTCCGCAACGTGCCTCAACCGGAAAGCGTGTCCCAGTATTTGCGCTCGAAATGGGATGGGGTTTCCGCCGTCCGCCTGCTAGCAAAAAGGCCTCCCGAGCTGCTGCTCAGGAGGCCTTTCGTTCGATCACAAGCGAACGCGTTAGTTGTTCTTGGTCAGACGCTCGACGTCGTGGGCGATCATGTATTCCTCGTCGGTGGGGATGACCATGACCGTGACGGCGGAACCGGCGGCGCTGATGACCTGTGGGCCGTTGCCCACGGCCTCGCGGTTCTTGTTATTGTCGATGCGCACGCCCAGCCACTCAAAGCAGTCGCAGAAGGCCTTGCGGATCGACCAGTCGTTCTCGCCGATGCCGGCGGTAAAGGTGATGGTGTCCACGCCCGCCATGGAAGCGATCATGGAGCCAGCCTGCTGCATGGCCTTGTAGGCGAACATATCGAAGGCGAGCAGGCAGCGCTCGTCGCCCTCGGAGGCGCGTGTACGGATGTCGCGGGCGTCGTTGGAGATGCCCGAGATGGCAAGCAGACCAGACTGCTTGTTCATCATGTCATCGACTTCCTGATAGCTGTAGCCGCCCTCGCGCTGGAGGTAGCACACGGTGGCCGGATCAATGGAACCGCAACGAGTGCCCATCATCAGGCCGTCGAGCGGCGTGAGGCCCATCGTGGTGTCGCGGCACACGCCGTCCTCGATAGCAGCGAGCGAAGCACCGTTACCCAAGTGGCACGAAAGCAGACGGTGGCAGCGCGAACCCAGGATCTCCTTGGCCATCATCCACTCATAGCGGTGGCTCGTGCCGTGGGCGCCGTACTTGCGCACGTGGTACTTGTCGCACACGTCCTTGGGCAGCGCGTAGGTATAGGCGACCTCGGGCATGGTCATATGGAACGAGGTATCGAAGACCGCCACGTTGGGCAGCTCCGGATACTTCTCACGGCAGTACTCAATCGCCGCGGCCTCGCCGTAGTTGTGCAGCGGGGCAAGTGGTGCCACCTCAAGAATCTTGGCCATAACCTCGTCGTCGACAACTGCGGAATCATCGAAGTGCCAGCCGCCCTGAACGATACGATGACCAATGCCATCAATCGTAAAGTCGGTCTTCTCGAGCTCCTCGAGCACACGAGCGATAGCAGAGCGATGATCGGGGAAAGGGACCTCCTCGGTCTGCTTGGCGCCACCGTTCTCGGAGTGGCCAAAGATGCCCATGTCCGAACCGATACGTTCGCAGTTGCCCTTGGCGAAAACCTCTCGGGTATCGGTATCCAAAAGCTGATATTTAAGGCTTGAGCTGCCGGCGTTGACAACAAGTACGTTCATGAGACTCCTTTGCAGTGCAATACGGTCGACGCAGACCCCTTAAGGCGGCCGCATTTTAATAAGAAGTTATCACAACTTGATAAATAGCTATCAGTCATATCGCCCAACGAGCGCAAAAGAGGGGCCGAACGGCGCTCGGTCGTCCAGCCCCTCCCCTCTTGCAATTACTTGCCGTTGACGATGCGCTCGACGTCGGAGGCGATCATGAACTCCTCGTCCGTGGGGATGACGAAGATCTTGACCTTGGAATCCTTGGCAGACAGGCACCAAGCGCCGTCGCCACGCAGGGCGTTGCGGGCATGATCCATCTTGACGCCCATAAAGGCCAGGCGGTCGGCAACGCCGGCGCGGACCGCCGGAGCGTGCTCGCCGATGCCGGCAGTAAAGACAAGGGTGTCCATACCGCACATAGAAGTAGCCATCTCGGCAGCCTTGGCGGCAATCTTGTAGACAAACATGTCGAAGGCGAGCTGAGCATCGGGGTCACCAGCGGCGGCGAGCTCCTCGACGTTGCGGCAGTCGTTGGTCTTGCCGCCGGTCACAGCCAAAAGGCCGGACTTCTTGTTCATCATCTCGTCGACCTCGTCGAAGGTGTAGCCACCCTCGCGCTGCAGGTAGCACACGGTAGCCGGGTCGATGGAGCCGCAGCGGGTGCCCATCATGACGCCGTCGAGCGGGGTGAGGCCCATGGTGGTGTCCATGCACTTGCCGTCCTCGATGGCGCACAGGGAAGCGCCGGAGCCGATATGGCACACGACGACCTTGCGAGCCTCGCCGTTGGTCATCTCGGCGACCTTCTTGGAGATGTAACGGTAGCTGGTGCCGTGGGCGCCGTACTTACGGATGTGCAGCTTGTCGCAGACGTCCTTGGGCAGGGCGTAAGTCTTGGCGACCTCGGGCATGTTGAAGTGGAAAGCGGTGTCGTAGACCGTGACGTTGGGCAGGTCGGGATACTGCTCCAGGCAGTACTCGATAACGTTGGCCTCGGGGTTGTTGTGCAGCGGCGCCAGCGGAGCGACCTCGCGGATCTTGGCGAGGACGTCCTCGTCGACGAGGGAGGAATCGCCGAAGTACCAGCCACCCTGAACGATACGGTGACCAATGCCCTCGATCTTGACGCCGTTGGCCTCGAGGTCCTTCAGAACTACCTCGATGGCGACCTTGTGGTCGGGGAACTCGATGTTCTCGGTCACCTTCTTGGAACCGTTGGCAGCGTGGGTGAAGGTGCCGCCGGTAAAGCAGACGCGCTCGCAGGAGCCCTTTGCGGACACCTTGTGGGACTTGGTATCGATGACCTGATACTTAAGCGTCGAAGATCCTGCGTTGACGACCAGAACGTTCATGTGTCTCCCTACTAACAGGCGGTGTGGCGCCGCCAGGTTACATACGCTTCAATAATAAACCCAAACGCCCTCGCGCTTGGGTTTATTGCGTTGATATATAAGTTATCGGTGCCCAAATACTCATGGCCTTTGACTTGTAAGACGAAAGAGCGCGGGGATATACACCAAAGAAGATATCCCGAGCGCTACAAGCAATATGACTCGAATGCCCGCGATGCTGCTCAACGCAGCATTGAACAGATAGAAAAGGATGGCACCCACCGCCACCATCTGGCTTTGGACCGAAATCAGTGAACAGCGCATCGAAGAATCGACAGCATTTTGAAAAATTGAGTATTTAATTGGAGCAAATAACGAGTAAGCGACCGTCTGCAGTACATAGAACACGGGCAGCAAATAGACCGGAGTAAAGGGAATCAAAAACAGAGCAGTCAGGGAAAGGCGCACGATGCCGCAAATACGCGCAAAACGGCCCTTGTCGACATGATCAATGACACTGGGCACAATAAGCCCCATGGAGGCCGAGGCAAGGAGCTGGACCGCAATGATCACACCCGAAGCGACGGCATTCATTCCGCGACCCGCAAGCAACAGTGAGAAAAAGTCTTCCAGGGCGACAAAAGCAAATGCCTGAGAACAGTCCATGATGAACGCTGACCGAAGAATGCCATTACCCGCAATAGCAGCACCGATCATCTTCGGGCTAATTCCATGCTCAGGTGTCACCGCGGTGCCCTCTCTTCTCACCTCAGGAATACAGACAACGACAACCAATGTCAGCACCATTGCGATGATATCGACCGAAAGCCCAATGAGATACGCGCCAGCGGACGAAATGAAACCGCCCACACAAGCGGAGAGGGCATAAGACGCATAGAAGATGAATCGCTCAACGACATTAAGTCTTACGAGCTGGTCCTGAGAGACGCTGTCAATGTAAATCGCTTCTATGGATCCGCTCATACATGCAACGGCAAAACCTTTGAGAGCAAACGCGCCGATTAAAAGCAGAGGAGAACGGGCGAAAAGTAGGGCGGCGTAGTATCCAAGCATTCCCACGACGCCAACGAGACCGCTTGTCTTTCGTCCAAACCTGTCAGCAATATAACCAGTAGGAACTTCAAGGATGAACTTACTCACTTGGTATGCAATCATCATGCTAGAAATCGCCACCATCGAGAATCCGACGAATTCAAGGTAAACCGTCAGAAAATACAAAATGGTGCTGAAGTTCGACAGAAAAACGAACGTCATATAAAGCAAAACCGTACGGTTTTTCATGCTCCGCCCTCCAAGAGCCAGCAATCTAAAATCGGAATCATGGAAAAGCATGAGGGCAAAGCTGTCAGTTATGTGTTGCAAGGCGTCAATAATCACTTGACGTCTCGAAGCCAATTAATCTCACGAAGCAAGGTGACGCAAAAGGTGAAGAAAAACCGTCTGGTGTCGATCGGTCCAGGCATTTTGTCGATAGCAAAAGTAGATGGGCAAGGCTACGTCATGCGAGCCTTCAATGGAGCACTCGCTCACTTCCGATCCATCTGATGCGAGAGAAGAGCCAGAAAAACCCAATATCAATCCCCCGGATTGAAGAAACTCAGCCTGCGCCCTGTTTCCGTATTCGACATCGCGGAAGCGGAAATTAACCAGCTGAGCTTCGGGGCACTGATTGACTGCATTGAGACAGGGCGACAAATTAATGGGAACAGCTAACCTGCCGCCCAGTAACTCACGAATGGTCATGGCGTCAACAGATTGATGACCAGCTGGGCATGAAAGAACCCTGAGCTCCTTTTCACCCATATATTTTGAAGAAAGGACGCTGTCCCGTGGTTCCTCAAACGAGATAGCCGCGTCCGAAATTCCAAGTATAAGTGATTCAAAGCATGTTGCCGTTGGCTGATGCCACACATCAAGATGAATCTGAGGGTGCGAGCTTTCAAACGAGTCGTACCAGTTTTCGGAAAAAAGGCGCCCCCGCCCGTGAAGACAGGGGGCGTAAAGACGGAAATGGCCGTCGGGCGAAACGCCGCCGTTCCCCGATTGAGCGTACTTTTTGAGCTCGTCGACTTGCGCCAGGATCACGCGTGCACGACGCGCAAATTCTCTGCCCGCCGGAGACAAAACAGCCTCCCCCGCCAATCGGTTGAGCAAAACGATCTGATACTCAGATTCCAACTTTTTGATTGCCGACGAAACGGCCTGCGGACTCACATGAACGGCGCGAGCTGCTTTGCGCACACCGCCATAGTTCGCTACCGCTTGAAGGTATTCGAGTTGGGAAAGCTGCATAGATTACTCCAAAGGCAGCCAAGTCGACGACCTACGCGCCCTCAGATGAGGTTCTCACCCAGGTTCTTGCCGCCGAGGACGTGCATGTGGAAGTGCATGACGGTCTGGCCGGCGTTGACGCCCTTGTTGGAGATGACGCGGAAACCGTCCTCCAAGCCCTTGGCCTTAGCGACCTCCTGGATGGCGTGAGCCATGGCGCCCATGGTCTCGGCCGGCACGTTGTCGGCGATATCGCTGTAGTGCTTCTTGGGGATCACGAGCGTGTGAACCGGCGCCTGGGGGTTGAGGTCGTCGAAGGCGATGACCTGGTCGTCCTCATAGACAACGGTCGAGGGGATCTCGTGGTTGGCAATTTTGCAGAAGATGCAATCGCACATGTTTGGTTCCTTTCTCACAGACCAAGGTAATTATATTTGGTCGGGATGGCTAGAACGAGAGGTTGTCGTCCGTGTTGGCGGCTTCGCCGTCGGCGAGCACGTCGTTGCCGTCAACATCCTTCAGGAGCACCGAGACCTTCTGCTCGGCATCGGACAGACGGGTGCGCAGGCTCTTGAGGAGCTCGACGCCGCGGGTATAGCTCTCGAGCGACTCCTCGAGCTCCATATCACCCGACTCCAAGCTGCGGATGATGAGCTCCAGCTCCTGCGAGGCCTGCTTGTACGTAAGCTGCTCGACCGGGGTCTTCTCTGCCATATCTGTTTCCTTTCCTAAAGGTTTATCGCTATGAAACGCGGCCTACTCGACCGTATCGACCGTTGCCGCAACGTTACCGTCTGCCATGCGCACGCGGATGGCGTCGCCGGGCTTAAAGGTCTTGGCGCTCGTGGCCACACCATCATCGCTGTACGCGATGGAATAGCCACGAGCAAGCACCTTGAGCGGTGACAGGGCATCGAGTGAGGCTGCCGCACGGCCCAGGTCGGACGCGGGCTTGTTGAGCATCGTGCGCCCCTGATGCTCCAGGCGGGAACTCGCAAGCGTGAGCGCATGGCGCTTGCCATCGAGCCCCGAGGTGCTTGCGATCAAGCGCTCGGGCAGACGCTCGAAGTTGGAACGGAAGGCCCCGACCGAACGCGTTATGGCGCCGGACAGACGATCGGCCGTCAGGGCAAGCTCGGACTCGCGACGCTCAACCATAAACGTTGGATCATTAAGGCACGGGCGGCACGCGGCTGCATCGAGCGCGTCGCCCAAACGAGCCGTATAGGTGTCCCAGGCACGACGACCGCGTTGGTCGAGCATTTCCAGATCGACCTGGGCCGACCCGATCATCGATGCCATCGCGGCACCCAGGCGCTGATGGCGCGCCTCGAGCACATCGGCCAACTCCGTCATAGCCGGCGCCACCGATTCGGCCGCCGCCGTGGGCGTGGAGGCGCGGCGGTCGCTCACCATATCGCAGATCGAGGTATCGGGCTCATGGCCAATGCCGGTCACCACGGGCACAGGACAAGCCGCCACCGCGCGGGCAAGCTCCTCGTCATTAAAGGTCATAAGGTCCTCAAAGGAGCCGCCGCCGCGCACCAACAAAATACAGTCGGGCGCCGGCGTAATGGAAGCGGCGCGGCGCAAGCCCTCTATGAGCTCTGTCGGAGCACCCTCGCCTTGAACCTTGGCGCCCACGCAGACGAGCTCGACGAGCGGGTTGCGACGACGCAACGTGCGCTTGACGTCGTCGATTACGGCACCCGAAAGCGAGGTGACGACCGCCACGCGGGAGCAGAACACCGGGATGCGGCGCTTGCGCGCTTCGTCCATCAGGCCCTCGCGGCGTAGCTTTTCGGCCAGCTGCGCCACTTGTTGACGCAGCAGACCCTCCCCCGCCAGCGAAAACGAGCGGGCGACGAAGCTCATGCGACCCGTAGGCTTGTAGAGATTGAAGCTGCCCTTAAAGCTTACCTGCATGCCGTCGCGCAAGTCGAAGGTGCGCTTAAGGTAGGCGCCCTTCCAGATGATGCAGTCGACGGCGGCCGAGTCGTCTTTAATCTGGAAGTAACAGTGGCCGCTTCGGGCGTTGGGACCACGGAAACCCGTGACCTCGCCCAAAACGCTCAGTTGCGGAATGGCATCGAGCGCGCCGGCGGCGATTTCTACCGCCTGGCTCACGCTGAGCTCTTTGCGCTCCTGCTCGTCCGATCCGTCGAACTCGGCGGAAACGCTATTGCCGGTCAGATTCCAGCCTGCCACGCAGCCCCCTTTCGTCATCGTGCACATGGGCTCCGGCCCTGCGCAAATTTAAGTCCAACACATAGTACAGCGCCGCGGGGACACGAATCCCCGCGGCGCCCAGCGACCCAATTTGTTATCGGTTGGAGTTTCTGTTGTAGCGAGCCATAAGATAGAGCAGCTGAATAATCGAGGTGAGCGCAGCGGCAACATAGGTAAGCGCGGCGGCCGTCAGTACCTTCTTGGCACCGTTGACCTGCTTGGAACTCATACCCGACTGCTCGATGTACGCCACGGCGCGTCGGCTGGCGTCAATCTCGACAGGCAGCGTAACGAGTTGGAACAGTACACTAAACGAGAAGAAGATCAACGCGAGGGATGTGAGCCCGGCAATGTTCATAAACAGACCCAAGAGCAACACGATGGTCCAGGTGTTCTGGGTAAAGTTGACGACCGGCACGAGGGCGGTACGTACTTTCATCATGGCATAGCCGCTTTGACGCTGGGCGGCATGGCCCGCCTCGTGGCAGGCGACGGCAACGCTTGCGACCGAACCGCCCGAACGGTTGGCATCCGACAGATACAGGTTGTTATCCTGCGGGTTGTAATGGTCGGTGAGCTCACCGGCAACACCCTTGATACCCACGGCATTGCAACCGTTGGCGTCAAGCATGCGGCGAGCAACCGTGGCGCCCGTGTCGCCGTCCGAGCGAACCTTGGACCAGGTCTTGTACGTCGAATTGATATAGCTCTGCGCAGCAAGGCCAAGCACCGTGCAGACAAGAACAACCAGCAGGTACAGCGGGTCGATGCCAAAGCCGTATCCATAGTAATAAGGCATGCGAATTCCTCCGAGTCGAGTTACACGTTGGAGGCATTTTACCCATTCAAGCGGCTAGGCTTCCCTACAGCAATTCGATTTTTCCGTCCTTCACGGTGAGTCCCATGTTGCCCGAGAGCAAATCGTCCAGGCGCGAGCCAACGAGCTCAAAGCGCCAGCCTTCGCGCAGGGGGCTCTGCTCGGGGTGCTCAATATAGTCGGCCAGGTCATCGCGCGAGGCAATGACCGAGGTCGCCACGCCCGAGCGCTCGGCAACTAGGCGAATGAGCGCATACATCAGGTCCGTCACGCTCTCCAACTCCGGCGAAATCTGACGGTGCCCGCGCACCATGAGCGGCAGGCGATCGTGCGGGCAGCTCGCGCCGCGCTTGATGGCCATGAGCGCACCGTCCACGTCGCGCTCCCCCAACTGATCGGTACCGCGAATGCTACGGAACTCCTCAACGCGCACGGGATTGCGCTTAACGAGCGCAAGTAGCGTGTCGTCGGACATGACCCACTTACGCGGGATGTTACGGCGCTCGGCGCGGTCCTCGCGCCAGGCGGCGAGCTCGCGCGCGATGCCCAACTGGTGACGGCTGCACGAATTGATGCGTTTGACCTTGCGGAACGCCTCGTGGCGATCGGCGCGATAGTGCGACTCGTCAGCCAGCGGGCGCAGCTCGTCGAGCACCCAGTCCACGCGGCCCAGCTCGCGCAGGCGGCTCATCATCTCGGTATAGGCGACAATCAGGTACTTGACGTCATCGATCGCGTACTCAATCTGCTTATCAGTCAGCGGGCGACGCGACCAGTCGGTCAGTGACTCGGTCTTGGGCAATGAGACGCCGCAAAACGCCTGCACGAGCGCGCCGTAGGAAATCTGCTGGCGCTCGCCCAAAAAGGCGGCGGCCACCTGCGTGTCAAAAATCGGACGCGGCAGCACGCCTACGGTATGGAGCATGACCTCCATATCCTGCGAGCAGGCGTGGAAGACCTTGATCACACTCTCGTCGGCCATAAGCTCGGCCAGCGGCGATAGGTCGTCGATTACCAGGGGATCGACCGCGACGCTCTCGGCAGGGGTGGCAATCTGAACCAAGCACAGACGCGGATGGAACGTGCGCTCGCGCAAAAACTCGGTATCGACGGCAATCGCGTCGAACTCACGGGCGCGCTGGCAAAAGTCGAGTAGAGCCTGATGTGTGGAAATGTACATATCAACCCATCGAATAAGGTTAGGCCCGAAAAACACGGGTAGGATATCGGCATTGCCTTACAACTATACTCGGTTAGTCACAGAACGGGAACGTAAGTATGCGCTGCCTTATCATCCACAACCCGGCATCGGGCCCCAGCTCAGATGAAATCTACGCATTCACGCACGCCCTCGCGCAGGGCGGCGACGAGGTCGTGATGCGCTTTATCGGCGATGGCATGGAACCCGAGGACGCCGTGGCGGACGTGCGCGAATTCGATCGCGTGGTCGTTTCGGGCGGCGACGGCACCGTCTCCAACGTGCTCGACCAGATGCGCGGATGCGGTGTCCCCACGCTCGTCTTCCCCTCCGGTACGGCCTGCCTGTTCTTCAACAACATCGGCAATGCCCCCGAGGCAGCGGCGCTTGCCAAGGCCTGCCGCGCCGGTCGCACGGTCAAAGTCGACATGGGCGAGCTCTTTTGGCTCGACGAGAACGGCAACGAGAAGCGCCACGGCTTTATCATCATCGCCGGCTCGGGCTTCGACGCCGAGATCATGATGAAGGCCGCCCCCACCAAAAACGATATCGGCGAGATCGCCTATTTCCTGTCGGCGCTCGCCACACCCAACCCCACGGTGGCGCACTTTACGATTGAGCATGACGGCATTGTCGAGGAGCTCGATGGCATCTGCTGCATGGCCGGCAACACCTCGGTCATCCAAAACGACATCAACCTGTTCCCCGACTGCCGCATGAACGATGGCATGGTCGACATTGCGGTCATCGAACCCGTGCGCACCGTGCAGCTGCTGCCTACCGTGATCACCGCTGCGCTTGACCCCGCCGGCAAGGTACTCGGGCGCCCGCAGTTCAAGATCATCCAGACCAAGGAAGCCAAGATCACCTGCACCCCGTCACTGGGCATGCAGTTCGATGGCGAGATTATCTCCAGTAATTCGGGCGTCTTTGGAGCCCGCGCGCTTCCACAATGCCTCGACCTCATCGTCGACGAATTCTCCCCGCTCGGAAAATAGGAGGACCCTATGAACGACAATCCCCTGCTCGGCTTTATCATCATCGTTTTGGCCATGCTCGTCGGCTATGCGATCAACGTGATCCACCGCCGGAAGAAGTAATTCCACATTGGTATGATATTCATCCAATTATCGTCTCCCCTGCTGTTTATGCATTTGCCAAACAGCGGGGGATTTTCTTTACGCCCCGTGCAAAGCGCTTTATTCAGGTACAGTAATTGCAGGGTGCCTTTATTTAAGTAAAGCTACGAAATGAGTATTCTTATCCGCTCATCGCATATTTTGGGACGCTCATCGAGTATTTCGTCGAATTAGATGAATACTCTTTAGACTTCCGATAGGCTAATAGATGTATTTATTAGCTGAAGCTCCGTACGGTTTCGCGGGGTTTCAACGGTTGGGAGGGATTATGAGGTTTACTCATCCTGTCAACACGCTCAAAAAGCTCGGCTGCGGCCTTGCGTTTGGAGCAGCGGCCATCATGGCCATGCCGACTTCGGCACTCGCCTGCACCCAGATCTACATGGGCAGCAAGCTCACGGCAGACGGCAACACGTATTACGGCCGTTCCGAGGACTTCGGTCCGCGCTATGTCAAGCACTTTGGCATTGAGCCCGCACACAAGGACGGCAACGAGTACACCTCGGTCGAGTCCGGTTTTGAGTACAAGTCCAAGGGCGCAACCTACCGCTACACCTTCGTTCGCGACAACCCCTCGCAGTGGGAAGATCGCTACGACGCATATTCCGAGGCAGGCATCAACGAGAAGGGCGTCTCCTGCTCTGCCACGTTGAGCACCTCCTATAACGAGAAGGCCGAAGAGGCCGACCCCATCACCGAGGAGACTGGCATTGGCGAATACAGCTATGCCAGCGTCATCCTGGGCGAGAGCGCCACGGCCCGCGAGGGCGTCGAGCTCATCGGCAGCCTGATCGACGAGCAGGGCGTCTGCTCCAACGATCAGATCATCATCGCCGACAGCACCGAGACCTGGTTGTTCGCCGCGCTTTCCGGCCATCAGTGGATTGCCATGAGGCTCACCGACGACATCGCCTCGCTCAACCCCAACATCGGCAACCTCACCTATGATGTCGACTTAGACGACACTGAGAACTGCCTCCACTCCGAGGACATCGAGTCCATGCCAAAGGAGAAGGGCTTTGCCGAGTACACCGACGGCAAGTTCGACGTCGCCAAGACCTACGGCGAGGAGATTAGCGAGGCCGGTATGCACCAGTGGTCGCGCTATGTCCAGGGCCGCGATTACTTCATGGCCCCGCTGGCTGAAGGCACTGACTACGAGATCGTCAAGGACGAGCGCGAAGAGGCTCGCGCCACGACCGGCGCCCTGGTCCACGAGATGCAGCCGCTGTTCTTCCAGCCCGGCAAGTCCGACTGGAACACCTTTGAGATGATACGTTCCTTCGCCGCTCGCGGCGAGAATGTCGCCGGCCTCAACGCCAACACCGACGGCGCCTATGCCATCGGCTCCAACCGCAACACCGAGATCCACACCTTCCAGATCCGTCACGGCATGGATCCCGAGATCGCGACCATCCAGTGGGAGATGCTCTCCAACGCTGAGTTCTCCGTCGCCATCCCCCTCTACTCCGCACTGCTCACCGAGGTCAGCCCCTGCTTCAGCGATCAGGATGTCCCCTTCGATCACTGCGAAGAGGAAGACGTCGTGAACAACGAGGAGCCCAAGAACTCCATCAACTACGTCCTCATGGACATCAACACGCTCGCCTATGAGAACCGCGACCACTGCGCCACCGGCGTCCGCGCCTATCTCGACGCCCTGCAGAAGGAACTCATCGAGCAGAACCTGACCGTCGACGAGGCCATGCAGGCCACCGAGGGCACCGAGGCCCGTACCGCCCTGGCAAACAAGGCCGGCAATGCTGCCACCGAGAACACCTACGTCAAGTGCAAGGCTATGCTCGAGGAGATGCGTGACTACCTCAAGGAGGAGGATTTCTCCGAGGAGTTCGTCCCGAGTGACTACGATGCCGACAACGACTGCCTGGTCGAGTCCATCACCTACGCCGACGAGGCCCTTTCCGATGAGGACGTGGCCGAGCCCGAGGCCGAAGAGGAAGAGGTCACCGAGGAGAAGTCCGGGGGCAACAACATGGCCGCCATGGCCGTTGGCGCCGTCGTCATCATCGGTGTCTGCGCCTACGTGATCTATCGTCGCAAGAAGGCCTAAGGCCCTCATGTCCTAGCTGAGCGGGCGGGGCACATGAGTCACCACGCCCGCTCAGCCCGCTCTTTTGACCGGCGGGAAACCGCCTGAAATCTTTTCAAAAAAGATTTCCCCGCACACACTTCGCTGTGCTATAGTGCAGCGCAACAGCAACTAGGTGCGACCGCGCCACGGCATCACGAAAGGAGCCACCAACATGAAGAACACGATGAAGTCTCTCAACAACTGGTGGTGGCGTGATGCGAATACGATCGGTCGACAGTGAGTCCCTCACGCCTGTTTTTGCGCTCTAGGTGATTGGAAGGCCTCCGGTTTCGACCGGGGGCCTTTTTTCTATCTCGAGCCCGATCGCATTCGCATCACGCGCCTCCGCTTTTCTCTTGCACCCCCATTCCGAAAGGATTTTCACCATGTCTCAGAACACCACCGCCGCCCAGCCCCGCACCGTCCAGACCGCCGACCGCGGCAAACTCGACGTCCGCGCCCTCGTCCTGCTCGCCATCCTGCTCGCTGCCGGCTTCATCCTCAACTTCACCGTCGGCAAGGCCATCTCGGGCATCTCGGGCGGCATGATCAGCCCCGAGTTCATCATCTCGGCCTTCTGCCTCACCATCCTGGTCGTTCGCCCCAACATCGGCCAGGCGCTCGTCATTGGCCTCATCTCGGCTGCCGTGATCCAGATCACCACCACTTCGCCGTTCGTCGATTTTGCCGCCGAGGGCATCGCCGCCATGCTCATGGCCGGCATCGTCAACGCCGCCGGCAAGAACGGTCAGGTCAAGCCCGCCATCGCCATTGTTGCAACCTTCCTGACCACCTTTGTCTCCGGCGTCATCTTCATGGTCATCAAGATGGCCATGCTCGGCGTGGTAGGCGAGCTCGCCGCCGCCATGTTGCCCGTCGTCGCCATGACCGCCGTCTTTAACGCCATTCTGGTCGGCGCCCTCTATCTGCCCATCCAGAAGGCCCTTAGGCTCAACTAACCCGCTCGGCTTTACGAGCCACCCCATCTTGGCGTTCATTCGTCGCTCGCGTACCCAAGTACGCTTCGCTCCTCTTGCGCGCCAACCTGGGGCCCCTCGTAAAGCCGTCTCCGTGCTTCACCACCAAAGACCGTCCCAAACAACGAGCTTTTTTGGGACGTTCTTAAACGACTAGTCATTTAAGAACGTCCCCAATGACTATGAAAGGTATCCATGGAAACGATCATCAACGTCGACGATGTCTCGTTCTCCTATGGCACGCAGACCGAGCAGACGCTCAGGCACATCTCGCTCAGCGTGAACAAGGGAGATTTCATCGGCATCATCGGGCCCTCGGGCGCTGGCAAGTCCACGCTTGCCGCCTGTCTGTCGGGCGCCGTGCCCCACCACTACACCGGCACGTTCTTTGGGTCCGTCATGGTCGACGGCCACGACACCTGCGAAGTCTCGCTCACCGACGTGTCGCAAATCGTCGGCAGTGTGCTGCAGGATATCGACACGCAGATGGTCGCTTCGATCGTCGAGGACGAGATGCTCTTTGGCCTCGAGAACTTTGGCGTTCCCCACGACCAGATCGAGCAGCGCGTGAGCGAAACGCTCGAGACCGTCGGCATCAGCGACCTGCGCGACCGCGAGATCGCCACCCTCTCGGGCGGACAGAAGCAAAAGGTAGCCATCGCCGCCATCCTCGCCATGCGTCCGCGCGTCTTGGTTCTCGACGAGCCCACCGCGGCACTCGACCCCGCCAGCTCAACGTTGGTCTTCGAGACGCTGCGTGAGGCAAACCGCGCACTTGGAATCACCATCGTCGTCGTTGAGCAAAAGGTCGCCCTGCTTTCGGAGTATTGCAACCGTGTGCTCGTGCTCAATCATGGCGAAATCGCGCTGCAGGGCGAGCCACACGAGGTCTTCGCGCATACCGATGAGCTCCGTGCCATCGGCGTCGACTGCCCTCGCGTCACGCGTATCTTCAATAGCCTCGAGGCCGATGGCCTGGTAAGCGGTACCCCTTGCTTGGATGTCGATGAGGCCGAGCGCCTGATTTCGGGCATCGTCGACCCCGCACACGCGGCTATCGAAGCCCAGGCGCCCGCCGGTTCCCCGCATGCACCGTCGTTGCGCCCTCATGCCAAGGACGCCGAACCCGTACTCACCTTCGACCATGTTGAGTTTGCCTATCCCAATGGCGGCGCCGCCGTCCACGACCTCAACCTGACCCTCTATCCCGGCGAGCTCGTGGGCATCGTCGGCCAAAACGGCGCCGGCAAGACCACGCTCACCAAACTGCTCACGGGCCTGCTTAAGCCCGCCTCGGGCAGCGTGCGCGTCACGGGACTGGATACCGCAGCCGTTCCCACGAGCCGCATCGCTCGCGAGGTCGCGACCCTCTTCCAAAACCCTGACCGTCAGATCTGCAAGGACACCGTGCTCGACGAGGTCGCCTTTGGCTTGGAGCTTGGCGGCATGGACCGTGCCGAGGCTCTGCGTCGTGCCCAACTCGTCATCGACCGCTTTGGCCTGCCTGCCGATGAGGCACCGTTCTCGCTTTCGCGTGGCCAGCGACAAATGGTGGCGCTTGCCTCCGTCGTAGTGGTTGAGCCCAAGATCGTCGTACTCGACGAGCCCACGAGCGGCCTTGATTACCGCGAATGCATGACCGTCATGGAAACGGTGCGCACCATGGCCGAGCGTGGCTGCGCCGTTATCATGGTCTGCCACGATATGGAAGTCGTCTCGGATTTTGCCGAGCGCATTGTGGTAATGGCCGACGGTCGCATCCTCGACCGCGGCCGCACGCACGAGCTATTCTCGAACATCGATCTCATGCGGCGTGCCTACGTGGAGCCTCCCCAGGTTATTGAACTCTCGCGCCGTCTGGCATCTTCCGTCTCGCCCGCTTTTGCGCAGGTGAGCGAGGTCACCGATGTCGTTCGAATTACCAAGGAGATGGTCCACCGTGGTTAACGTCATCGACTACATGCCGGGCGATACGCTACTGCATCGCCTGAACCCCGTCGTCAAACTGGGCCTCGCCGCCGCCATCATCGTCGGCATCTTCTTGTCCGACACCTACGTGGCGCTGCTGGGCTTTTTGGCACTCACCCTTGCGCTGGGTGCCTATGCCGGCGTCGTCGACCGTCTGTTTTCGCTGCTCAAGTTGCTGATTCCGCTCGCGCTTATCATGCTGGTGCTCCAGCTGGCCTTTATGCGCGATGGCAACGTGGTGTGGGGTTTTATCACCGACACGGGCCTCATCACAGGATCGAAGGCCTGCCTGCGCCTGCTGGGTGTGGCGTTACCGCTCATCCTCATGCTCATGGTGACCAAACTCAACGACCTTGCCAACGCCTGCGTCGAGGTGCTGCACGTGCCGTATCGCTATGCCTTCACCTTTACCACGGCGCTGCGCTTTGTGCCGGTGTTTGGTCAGGAGATGAACGCCATCATGGAGGCGCAGACCGCACGCGGCGTCGAGTACGACACCAAGAACCCCATCAAGAAGCTTAAGCTCATGCTGCCACTGTGCGTGCCACTGCTCATCTCGAGCGTGGGCAAGACCGATGCCACAGCCTTGGCGGCAGAACAGCGCGGCTTCTATCTGCGTACGCGCGCCAGCTCGTACAAGCGCTACCCCATCAAGGGCCTGGACATCGCCGTGCTCATCGTCAGCATCGCCCTCATCGCCATCGGCTTCCTGTTCTAGTTCACCACCGACAGCAACCGCCCAACGCAAAAGACCTCGGCTCGCACCAAACGAGCCGGGGCCTTTACTGTTTCACTAGATAAAACCTACCAAAATAAACCTGTCCCTTTTTGGCGGGTCGGAAGCTAGAGGCGGTAGGGAGCGCCGCTACGGATGATGGATTCACGCACCAGGACGTCCATGGCGTCGAGGGTGATCTCGGGCATCTCTCGGTACTTCTGCAGCACCGATAGCTCGGTGCAGGCCAGAATGACGCGGTCGCAGCCGCTACGGGCGAACTCCCACATCACGCGGTCGAACTTATCCATATCGGGCTCACGTCCGGCCTTCACATCATCGTAGATAAGCGACATCACATCGTTCTGACGTTTCTCGCTGGGATAGACGACCTCAACACCCGCAGCCTTACATTCGCGGCCGTAGACGCCCGCGCCCACGGTTCCGTCGGTGCCCATGATGCCAATCTTGCGCACCGGCTCGGCCGGCATACTCAGGTTGGGGTCGAACTCGCACTCCCCCATCACCGCGCCGGCCAGAGCATAGCGCACCGACTCACGCGGCATGTGGATAATCGGCACCTTCGTAAACGACTGGATCTGGTCATAGAAGTAGTGTGACGTGTTGCAGGGAATGGCAATGTATGCACAGCCCAGCGACTCGAGTGCCTGGGCGCACTCTTTCATGGTCGCCAGCAGTTTGGCATGCTCGCCGGTCTTAATGGCCAGCGTGCGGTCGGGCATGGTCGACTTGGAGAGCACCACCATGTCGATATGTTCCTGATCGCAGGCAGCAGCCGTATGACGCACCACCTGGTCGTAGTAATACGACGTGGCCTCGGCGCCCATGCCGCCGATAACTCCCAGCTTTTCCATCGCCGCCTCCTTGGTGACGCTTGCGCAATTGCGCGTATCATACCCGCGCCCGCCCGATGCAAACCGGACGGGCGCCGCGCTCATCTACTTGTAATACGTCTTGAACAGCTTAAAGTGGCGCAGCTTGGTGTGCCACATGCGCAGCCAGCGGTTAAAGACAAAGTCGCCCTTCATAAACGAAGGGTCGGCGCCCTTGCCTTCCTTGTCCAGGCGATGCACCTTAGCGCGCAGCTCGGGATCCTTGACGTACTTGTCGACGACGCCCATGGGAACGACCATCCACAGGGCCTCGTCCTGCGCCGTCACAAACTCCGGCTCAAACGGGCGGTTAAACACATACTCGTCCACCACATACTTGGCAACGTTAAAGCCGCTGTTGGTAACGTAGTAGTTGCTGCGGCCCTGGCGCGTGTTGAAATCGAAGAACTTAAACGAGCCGTCGCGCTCGTCGTACTTAACGTCAAAGTTGGAATAGCCCACAAAGTGAAGGTCCTCGAGCAACTTGCGCACGCCGCCCATGAGCTCGTCGTTGGGCTCGGTAATGATACAGGCATGGTTGCCGACACCGTGGGGCTGATGCTCCTCGAGCAGCACATGGCCCAGGCACATCATGCGAACCTTACCGTTGCGGTCGGAATAGCTGGTGAGTACGCGCATGTACTCGTCGTTGCCGGGCACGCGATCCTGCAAGATCAGATCGTCGGTGTAGCCGCTGGCATACGAATCGCGAATGACCTGTTCCAGCTCGGCGCGGTCGGCAATCACATAGGCCTTCTTCTGGCCCTCGAACTCGTGCTGCCACCACATGATGCCGTCAGAAGGCTTCAGAATCATCGGGTAAGGAAAATCGATCTGGTCGAGCACTTCGGCAGGCGCCTCACCCTGGGCATTGAGCATCGCCTTGGTAAAGGTAAACGTGTGCGGATAGGGCACGCCATGCTTCTCGCACAGCTCGTAGAAGATCTCCTTCTTCTGGCACTGCTCGAGCATGCTGTAGGGCGCGTAGGGAGCGACGATGTTATCCGCCAGCTCATGAGCATCCTTGGCTTGAGCCACGAGAGCGACATAGTTATCGCCACAGCCCACAAGGACAATCGTCTTATCGGCATGCGCTTGGGCAATGCCGTTGACGGTTTTGAGCATCACGGGCATGGTATCGATATCCACGTTGGGCGTGTAGTCGATAATCTGGCTGCGGTACGCGGGACCCGTCTGATACTTGCCAAAGACCAGACTCTTGACCTGGTACTCCTCGTAGAAGGCGCGCGCCACCGAATAGGCGTTGATGTCGCCACCGAGCAGCACGGGAATGAACTCGCGCTCTGTAAATTGCAATGCCATGGAAACTTCCTATCATGAACTGCCCACACAACGGGCGGTCTTTGCGCAACTGATTTATTCTAGCGTGCCAAGCCGCCGGCGCCCAAAGCTCCACCGTATCTATGGCAATCGACGCAATCGTCCAGCACGAAGGCCAGCACGAAGACGGCGCTCACCGTTGTATGACAATGGGCAATGAACCTACCGTTGTTGTAGGATTCAGCGTATTGACATCTTCGAGCGAAAGGCGCACACGTGCCCCAAGACCATCCGACCGATAATCCCATCCTCAATGCCGCGAGGCGCGAGCTGGCGGAACGTGCGAAAGCGACCGCTCCCCTGTGCACGGCAAACGACGCCTACAACGGGCCTGCCCGTATCGTCTCAATCAACACGTCGGAGCACAAAGGCACGCGTAAGTCACCCGTCGCCGACGGGCACGACACCGTCATCGAGCAGTTTGGCCTCGCCTCCGATGCGCACGCCGGGCATTGGCACCGTCAGGTTTCCTTTTTGGCCGCAGAGTCCATCCAGACGGCGCAGACGCGCGGGCTCGATGTGCACGAGGGCGACTTTGGCGAGAACTTCACAACCCAGGGCATCAACCTGCTCTCGCTCCCCCTGGGAACGCAGTTCAAGATTGGCAACGATGTCCTGGTCGAAATCAGCCAAATCGGCAAGGTCTGCCACACACGCTGTGCCATCTACTATCTCGCCGGCGACTGCATCTTTCCCCACGAGGGCGTTTTTGGCGTGGTACTAAAGGGCGGAGAGGTCTACGCCGGCGACGATATCCAGGTAATCAAACTCGGCGACGGCACCTGTTCGTTCACCCCCGCCGAGGCCCTCGAAGAGATTGAGCAGGCTCGCCAGAAGGGCACGCTGTAGTTATAAAACCCCACGTTGAGATGGCTTTTACAGCCCAAAACTCCTCTCAAACAGAGCTCTGTAACGTTAAAGTTGAACTCTATGGTTTCTCAACAATTCATCATAACTGCAGGTCAAAGCCAAAGCCTCAAGTTCAACTTGACCCTTTGGGACCTTTAAGGTTCAAGTTGAGGTCGAAAGCAGTAGTAGAATACCGTTCGAACCATAACCTACGATTGATTGCAGAGGGACTGGATGCAGCATTCGAATCATCGCACCGCAGCGCTCATTGCGTCGAAGCCGGCTCGTATCATCACGAGCGCCGCGCTCGCCGTTGCGCTGACGGCCACGCCGATGCTCTCCCCCGTTGCGGCGTATGCCGCCTCGCAGGCAACGCAGGACCAGCTTTCCGCAGCCCAGCAGAAGATCGAAGCCGCCACGAGCGCCTACAACGACGCCCGCACCAAACTCGATGACCTGCAAAAGCAGATTGACTCCAATGAGGCAAGCATCGAGGAAATCGAGGCCAAGCTTCCCGAGCAGCAGGCCAAGGCAAGCTCCGCCATGCGCGATCTGTACAAGTATCAGAAGGGCACCAACCCCATCGTGAGCTTCCTGGTCAACGCGCAGAGCCTGGGTGAGTTCATCACGACCTGCAAATACACCAACCAGATCACGAGCTCGAGCGTCGACGAGATCGAACAGCTCAATAACATGCAAACCGAACTCGAGCAGAACAAGGCTGAGCTCCAGCAGGCCAAGTCTCAGCTTGAGACAGAGCAGAAAAACGCCGAGGATGCGCTGGCGCAGGCCCAGCAGCTCCGCAGCGAGGCACAGGCAAAAGCCGAGCAGGAAAATGCCGCCGAGCTTGCCAAGCTTGAGGCCGATAAGGCCGCTGCCGCCGAGAAGCTCTCGGGCGAGGGCGTAAGCGGCAGCAATTCCAGCAGCCAGGCCACCAACACCAACACCACCATCGACACCACGGTAAACAACGCCAATACCGGTAGTTCCGATTACGATTCGTTCATTAATGAGTGGACGAGCCGCATCGACAATTATCTCGCCGGCTCCCCCATGGCAGGCCAGGGCTATAACTTTGCCGTCGCCGCTTGGAATACCGGTGTCGATCCCCGTTGGTCCCCCGCCATCGCCTGCATCGAGAGCACCAAGGGTGCTTATTGCGCCAATTCTTACAACGCCTGGGGCTGGAGTGCCCGTGGCGGCGGTTGGCGCAGCTTTGGCAGCTGGAGCGAGGGCATCTCCGCCCACGTTGCCTATCTGGGCGCCAACTACGGCTCCACCCTTACCCCGGCAGCGGCCAAAAAGTACTGCCCGCCCACGTGGCAGGACTGGTACAACAAAGTCGCCGCTCAGATGAACCGCATCTAAGTGCAACTGCAAAGGGCCCCAATGGGGCCCTTTTCTTTTAGGTGGCGGAAGTATCGACGACGCCGGTCGCATTGGCAACCGCGACTATGACGATCATGCATAGGAGCAGCACACCCAATGCCTTGAGCCAGAGTTTCGCGAGTTTCTTGCCGCGATAGCTGTCGAGCAATGCGAATCGCCGACGAAGACGGCGCTTATCGAGCAGCGCAAAATGCATAAGCACCATAAGGCCATCGACAAAGAAAAAATACTCGATTATGAGAAGCCACGTCGGGTAGCTTTGGTTTGCTCCGGTGGGGTGAAAGACGGCAAAGTGACTTCCGGCAAAGAACACAAGCAGCGAGAAGCAGACGAGCGTATTCCAAATGCGCCCCAGAGACTCCGGAATGCGAGAGAGCAGACCGCATGCAGCGGAGGCGGCAGGCCCAGGAAGCCCCGTGGGGTTCTGGAGCCCTTGGGGCGTCAACACCGTCTCCGAGGCCGGAGTACGGACAGGCGCAGGCGCAGAAGGCCGCACGGGGCGACTCAGATCGTATGCCGCGCGCGTCGCCCGTCCCAACGCTTCCGCACTCGCAAAACGCTTGGCCGGGTCGAGCGCCATCGACATGCAGATGACATCGGCAAGTGGAGTGGGAATGCCGCGCGCCTCGCATTGCTCGCGCATGTCGAGCCCTGGTTTAGGGTCGACTCCCGTCAAGCAGAAGAACAACAGAGCGCCAAGTGCGTAGACGTCGCTGCGCACACTCGTCTGCCCAAACCCATACTGTTCGGGCGGCGCATAGGGTCGCGTGCCAAACTTGACGGTGTCGGCATCGGCGCCATCGCGCCATACGCGCGCGATCCCCAAGTCGATAATCACCAGCGATGAAAACGTCAGGCCCTCATCGAGCGTACAGCTCGCACCCGTCACGATGATATTCGACGGCTTGAGGTCGCGATGGATCACCGGCGCCGACGTCTCCCCCGCCATTGCAAAACCGGCGTGGAGCTCGCCCACGGCATCGCATAGGGCAGGATACAATTCACGCGCATAATCGGGGGTGGCTCCCAGACGGTCCACCAGCGCCCCGAGCGTCTCCCCTTCGATGTATTCCATAACCACGTTGAGCTCGTCGCCCACACGACGACAATCGACGATTCTGGGCAGGTGCTCAAAACGCCTGCCTGCCCGCTGAGCGGCAAACAGGCGCTCGTATGCCCCGCCGATTTGAGCCGAAGCATCGATACGTTTACGGACAAAGGGGCCGAGCGAACCACCGCCGGTTCCTTCAAAGTACACGAGCTCGGTTGTTTCAACATGCGAGTACTTAAGTACACGCTCCACGCGATAACTGTCGTCGCGATCGAGCGACGTCAGGTGCTCGGCAAGCGCTGCGGCCAACTCGTCATCGGAATATGTTGGGGTCTGAGTATCCATAGTCTCCATCATAGCGCAGGGCGCAGACACCCCATGGCATCCGCGCCCCGTTCGTTTGCATCGTTGTTCGGCAGCTCCGCCGGCTCAAATATCAGCCGCTAACTCACCGTCTCCTCGCCAAAGCGATACAGCTCCTCGTTGACCTTTTGGAGACTGCACCCGCGATCGATGCAAAAGATGATAATCGCATCGCGGCGGTCCTTGCAGTTAAGGACGCTTACCCCGGCAGCCGTCAGCGCACGGTTAGTCTCTTTGAGCGTCAGCGCCATCGCAAAGGCAATCTGCAGCACCTTATTGCGACTCGGATGACGCGCACCGGTAAAGATCTGATAGCCAAAGGTCTCATTGAGATCGGCCATACGGACCACGCGCGAGCGCTCCAAGCCCTTTTCCTGCAGCAGCTGCTTCAGGTAGTCCGAAAGCGACGGGGCGGCAAAGTCGTGCTCCCTGATATAGCCATCGATGTTCGGCGCATCGAGAAGCTCATTGAGCAACTCCTCGGTCAGCTTTTTATCGGGCATACGACTTCACCTCCCATACGGCGCAACGGCAGCGACATGCTAGGCCAACACCCAGCTTGCAGTTGCAGACTTATCAAACATGTTGGCAAAATACAGCGCCTTCTTGATATCGCCATCAAAGTAGATATTACCCGCCACAGAGCCACCAGCGGCAAGGGTACCAGACTGCAGCTCATCGGAGCCCTCGCTGTAGTAACCCTGATTCTGCTGAGCGCCGTTGGCGTCCTCGCCCTTCCAGTCGTAGATGTTGTAATCTGCGCCCTCATCGCCATTGTTGACGTACGTGACATGAATGCCCGTCATGGTCGAACCGTCATAATTTGTGAGGCCGGGCTGGACGGAATCGACAACGACGGAAAGACCGGCAGCCGTGGTCACCGTCGCACCAACCGCCAGGTCAGTCGTAGACTGCTCTTCCTTCTTCGTCTCTTCCTTCTTGTCGTCATCGCCAGCGTCCTCGGTGACGGTCGCCTTATCGCTACCACAACCGGCAAGAAGACCGGCAGTCCCCAAGGCGACGGTGGCGAATGCGTCCAGTGCAGCGCGACGGCTCAGCAGCACTTCGTTTTCGAGCTTTTTCATCATGCATCCTTCCTACGATCCGGCTACCGTGCCGGCACACAGCACATCGTAGGAAGGATTAAACTTGAATTCATTAGCTGAGAGCTAAAGTTGCGGTAAACGGCCAATGCGGTTGTCCAAGCGCCGAACAAACGCGCTTTACGCGACCGTCTGCAGGCAACATCAACCCACCGTGACGGATTCCCCGGTAAAGGTGCTCACAAGCAACAGGATAAAGAAGGCCAGATAACTGATGCTCAATAGGTAGGCGACGACCAAAAAGATAGTCCATCCAACATTGGTCTTACCATCGGCACGACGTTGCTCGCGATTGCGGCAGAGCCAAATCGTCACGCCAATAGCCACAATCAGCAGCACGAACGCCGCCGCAGCAAGCTCAGCAAGCACAAACATCAAGCCAACGCTCACGACGATGACCGGAATCAGCAGCAAGCCACACCCACATCCACCCGGACTATACACGGCAGTCTGTCGGCGTCGTTCCATCGTCACTCCAACCTCAATATCTTTGAGCACTACAACGCAACAGCCTGCTGGACAGGAACGATCTTATCCAGCTCCGGTTCGATCCGCCTTTTCTCGGCCTCAAGGTCAAACGCCACCTGAGCGCGCAGCCAATAACCATCCGTCAGGCCAAAATAACGGCAAAGACGGAGGTCGGTGTCGGCCGTCACGCGACGTTTTCCCAAGACAATCTGTCCGATACGCTGAGCCGGAATCCCGGTCTCTTTCGCGAGGCGATATTGAGAAATGCCCATGGGAACAAGAAACTCCTCTTTGAGAAGCTCACCAGGAGTCACCGGCGACAGCAAATCGGCCGAAGTCCCATCACTTGTGATAATCGACGATTTCGACATTCCAAGCCATCTCCTGTCTCCACTCGAAACAGACCCGATAGCGCTCGTTAACACGGATGCTATATTGACCGGCACGATCGCCCTTCAAAGCTTCCAGGCGGTTGCCCGGTGGAACGCGAAGATCATCAAGCGAAGCACAAACCTGCAGTTGGCGAATCTTCCTCAACGCAACACGCTCAAAGGGCACGAACCTCCTGACCCGCACACCCATGGCAAAGCGTTCGGTATCCTGATCTTTATACGATGCAATCATAGTATCGCCTTACGTTAGTAACGTCAAACGTTTCTATAGACTTACATCTCTATTATATCGTACGTTTGTTCGTGTTTTCTAGAACAAATAGTCCTTCACGCCTTAGTCAAGCAAAAGCAATCGTTTGTAGACATCGAGGCCTTTGAGTAGGATTTCCTCGTCAAAGAGCATGGTATCGGTATGCAGAGCGCTTGTTGCATAGGCGGGGCAGCCATCCGAATCACTCGGGTTGTCTTGGTCCTCTGGCACGCCCGTGCCTAGCAAGAAGAACACGCCCGGCAGATGGCGTTGATAGAACGCGAAATCCTCGGCGATTAGCAGCGGCTCGTCCACGAGCTGTAATTCGGGCAGAGCGGGCGCGATTCGGGCAAACAACTCGGGGTCGTTGTCGACCGGCGGATAGCCCTCGGCAAAATCGAGATCGTACGTACAGCCCGTTGCAGCGCACGCCTCGTCGAGTACGCGGCGCACGCCTTCGCGCGCGCGGTCAAACATGTCGTCCGTAAACACACGCAGGCTGCCGGCCACATGGGCCTCCCCCGCCACCGCGTTGCAGACGGTACCGGCCTGTAACAGGCCAAACTTGCCAATGCAGGGCTCATCGGCACCCAGATCATCCATCAGTTCGCGCTCGGCAACCAAGAACTTGGCAGCCGCCAGCGCCGCATCGTGCGACTCCTCGACCGGCACACCATAGGTCTTAGCGATGTGGATGCTCGTACCGTGAATATGGATATGCGTCTCGCTCGAACGCGCCAGCAGCGGACCGGAGCAGCTCGCCAACGTGCCGGCGGGCAGATCGGGCCACACGTGGAAGCCGAAGATGCGATCCACCCCGTAGCGCTCGAACACACCGCTCTCGCAAACTGTCTTGGCGCCACCAGTCGTCTCCTCGGCAGGCTGGAACACAAAGAGCACGTTGCGCTTGATGGCACCTGGCTGCTCACGAATCGTGCGATCGACAAAGGTTGCCGCCGCAAGGGCCATGGCCATGTGTCCATCGTGTCCGCAAGCGTGCATCTTTCCGGGATGCTTCGAGGAAAAGGCCGCACCCGTCGCCTCCGCGATGGGCAGTGCGTCCATATCGGCGCGAATCGCCGTGGCATGCGCGGCGCCCGTGCCAGCGTCGAAGAAAGCACAAACACAGCTGGGGCAGGGATGGGTCACTTCACAGGCAAGCGAAGCGAGCACGCCCTCGATATAGGCTATGGTTTGAGGAAGATCGAAATCGAGCTCCGGAATGCGATGCAGGTCGCGACGATAGCGACGAAGTTCTTGGAGCTCGGTCATAAAGGATCCTTTCATGGGGCATATCCATTCACACAATATTGTGATACAGGATTGTGGCACACATGTTTCCAGCATATTGCTGCATTTTTTAAACGTTATATACAAATACTCTTGTTTGGTAAAGTGCAACGTGATAGGGTCTTTACCACTTGATAGAGGCGCGGGCACGAAGAACCGCGGGCGAGCCAGCAGGCTTTGACCCCGTGGGGAGGCGAAACCCGCCGAACTGGGTTTTTCGGGCACGAACAACCTGGTGGGCCTGTGGGAAACACCCACAGGACTGTCTGCAGCAATGCGGGAGCGCTATCCGGACATTGGGTCCACGCTATGCGGATTCGATGCGCAGATGGCGCCGTCTGGATAGCGAGGTTTACGGGACATGGCATTGACCCCCAACGAGGCATATGCGGCCAAGCAGCCGTTTGTGGACAAGGAGACACTCGAGCATATCGTCGAGCAGTTCCCCACGCCGTTTCATCTATACGACGAAGCAGGCATCCGCCGCAACATGCAAGAAGTGCGCGACGCCTTTGCATGGAACCCGGGCTTTAAGGAATACTTTGCCGTCAAGGCCAACCCCAACCCGGCGCTCATCTCCATTCTCAACGAATACGGCTGCGGCTGCGATTGCTCGAGCTATACCGAGCTTATGATCGCCCGCTCACTGGGTATCACGGGACACGACATCATGTTCTCGTCCAACGACACGCCAGCTGCCGACTTTGAGCTCGCCGACAAGCTGGGTGCCATCGTCAACTTTGACGACATCAGCCACATCGAGTTCTTTGAGCGCGTTGCGGGGCCCATCCCCAAGACGGTCAGCTGCCGCTTTAATCCAGGCGGTCTGTTCCAGCTCTCCAACGGCATCATGGACAACCCGGGCGACTCCAAATATGGCATGACCACCGAGCAGCTCTTTGAGGCCTTCCGCATGCTCAAGGCCAAGGGCGCCGAGAATTTTGGCATCCATGCCTTCCTTGCCAGTAACACCGTCACTAACGACTACTATCCCAAGCTCGCACGCATCCTCTTTAAACTTGCCGTGCGCCTGGAGCGCGAGAGCGGCGCACATGTCGCCTTTATCAATCTGTCCGGCGGTGTGGGTATCCCCTACCTGCCCGAGCAGCAGGCTAACGACATTCACGCCATCGGTGAGGGCGTACACGCAGCCTACGACGAGATTCTGGTCCCCGCCGGCATGGGCGATGTGGCCATCTGCACCGAGATGGGCCGCTTTATGATGGGGCCCTACGGCTGCCTGGTCACCAAGGCCATCCACGAAAAGCAGATCTACAAGGACTATATCGGTGTCGATGCAAGCGCCGTCGATCTGATCCGTCCCGCCATGTATGGCGCCTACCACCACATTACGGTGATGGGCCAGCCGGGCGGCGACGACAAGACCGCGGCGCCTGTCACAAACACGTACGACATTACGGGCAATCTGTGCGAGAACAATGACAAGTTCGCCATCGACCGCGAGCTGCCGCATATCGACATGGGCGACCTGCTCGTGATTCACGACACCGGCGCGCATGGCTACTCCATGGGCTACAACTACAACGGCCGCCTGCGCTCCGCCGAGGTCCTGCTGCGCCCCGATGGCTCGGCCGACCTCATCCGACGCGCCGAGCGCCCGGGCGATTACTTTGCCACGCTCGACGTGCTGCCGTGCGGTCGCGAGCTGCTGGCTAAATCGCGCGCCGAAAGCGCCCGCCGTCGCGCTCAGGACGAGCGCCTAGCAGTCGCTGCTCAATGGAACAAACGCGTCCAGATCGCGGAAGCGAAGGAGAAGAACATGGATATCCGCAATCTCGAGGGCTCAATCGTTGCCCTCGTCACGCCGTTTAAAAAGGACGGCAGTGTCGACTTTGACGCGCTTGAGCGCCTTATCGATTTCCACCTGCAAAACGGCACTGACGCCATCCTCACCCTGGGTACCACCGGAGAGAGTGCCACGATGACCGACGACGAGGACAACTCCGTCGTCGCCGCTGTGGTCAAGCATGTTGCAGGACGCGTCCCCGTTATTGCCGGCTCGGGCTCCAACTCCACGCAGACCATGCTCACCAAGTCGCTCACCTATCAGGGCCTGGGCGCCGACGGTCTGCTGCTCATCACCCCCTACTACAACAAGTCCAATGAAGAGGGTATCTATCAGCACTTTAAGACCGTCGCCGATGCCGTGGACATCCCCTGCATCCTGTACAACATCCCCGGCCGCTGCGGCTGCGGCATCAGCGAGTGCAACGTAGAGCGCTTGGCCGCGCACCCCAACATCATGGGTATTAAGGAGGCCTCGGGCAACGTCGCCTACGCTGCCAAGATCGCCCACCTGCTGTCCGACGACTTCCGCATGTACTCGGGCGAGGACGCGCTCACCGTGCCGCTCATGAGCCTGGGCGCCTCGGGCACCATCAGCGTGTGGGCCGATGTTCAGCCGCAGCTCGTGCACGACATGTGCCGCGCCTATCTGGACGGTGACGTGGAGCGCGCCCGCGATATCCAGATTGCCGGTCAGCCGCTCATCAACGCCCTCTTTAGCGAGGTCAACCCCATCCCCGTCAAGGAAGCGCTCGCCCAGATGGGTATGATCGAGGCAAACTACCGTATGCCGCTGTGCCCCATGGCAGACGACACGCGAGCCGCACTTACCGATGCTCTGAAGGGAGCTGGTCTGCTTGATTAAGACCGTCATTATGGGAACGGGCCGCATGGGCTCGCTCATCCGCACTACCGCCGAAGGCATTGTCGACGCCGCCGGGCAGCCCGTTTTTGATATCGTGGCCCAGATTGGCTTTGATCTGTCCGAGCTCGAGAGCGCCCCGGCGGCCGACGTTATCATCGACTTCTCGAACGTCGTGACCTTCGATGCCGTCGTCGCCTATGTCGAGCGCACGGGCGCGGCGTTGGTCTCGGGCACCACAGGCTACACCCCCGAGCAGATGGACCGTCTGCGTGAGCTGGGTCAGAACACCCGCGTTATGCACTCGGGCAATTACTCCATCGGCATCGCAGCCCTGCGTCATCTAGTGGCCCAGGCCACGCGCGAATTGCCCGGCTTTGACTGCGAAATCGTCGAGACGCACCATAACCAAAAGGTCGACGCCCCCAGCGGTACCGCCAAGCTGCTGCTCGACGCCGTAGTCGAGGCCGAACCCGAGACAGGCTACCACCCCGTCTACGGACGCGAGGGCATGTGCGGCGCGCGCGATCCCAAGGAGATCGGCATGCACTCGCTGCGCGGTGGCACTGTCGCCGGCGTCCACGAAGTGAGTTTCTTTGGCCAGGACGAGGAGGTCACGCTCACCCACCGCGCCACGAGCCGTCAGATCTTCGTCAACGGCGCCCTGGCAGCCGCGCAGAAGCTCGTCACCCGCGAACCCGGCTTCTATACGTTCGACCAGGTCATGTTTGCCTAACCAGGTATCAACCGAATCCACCCAAAGGAGAGATAGCAAATGAGCAACGCAGCCGAGATGGATGCACAGGAGATTATCAACTACATCGCCACCGCGCCCAAAAAGACGCCTGTCAAGCTGTACGTGCGCGAGAAGCCCGGCATGAAGGTTGCCTGGGGCGACGCGCATGTCTACGGCGGCCGTCGCGGCAAGACCGTCTTCGGCGACTGGGATGAGCTCAGGGCAATCCTCGACGCCAACGCCGACTCTATCGACTACTACGACGTAGAGAACGACTGCCGCAACTCCGCCGTGCCCATGCTCGACCTTAAGGGCATCAACGCTCGCATCGAGCCGGGCGCGATCATCCGTGACCGCGTCGAGATCGGCGACCGTGCCGTCATCATGATGGGCGCCATCATCAACATCGGCTCCGTCATTGGCGAAGGCTCCATGATCGACATGGGCGCCGTGCTGGGCGGCCGCGCCACCGTGGGTAAGAACTGCCACATCGGCGCCGGCACCGTGCTGGCAGGCGTCGTTGAGCCCGCCAGTGCCACGCCCGTCATCATCGAGGACGATGTCATGATTGGCGCCAATGCTGTGGTCCTGGAGGGCGTGCACGTGGGCAAGGGTGCTGTAGTTGCCGCCGGCGCCGTGTGCGTCGAGGACGTCCCTGCCGGCGCCGTCGTGGCCGGTGTCCCCGCCCGCGTCATCAAGATGCGCGACGAGAAGACCGACAGCAAGACCGGCCTGGAAGAGGGCCTGCGCCAGCTGTAGAAGTTACGCGGTTTTGACAAACCGCGTAACGGCTCGACGCTGCAAACGCCCCTAAGCGGCAATCTGACGTTCAATCGTCGGGCATGACCAGGTCAATGCCCCCCTCTTTCACGTCACCTTGCTCGCCCAGGGGCGTTTTCGCTGGCGCATGCTCAACCTGCGGGGTAATTCATCCTCAAACAAAAAGGCCGAAGTCCCGAAGGGTTTCGACCTTTGTTTTTCCGCAGCGTCCAAGCGCAGTTTATCGATTCTCAATTGACCCGATGTTTTTGAGCTCGATGGAGATGAGGCCGTTGGGCTCGTTGACGAACTCGATATACTCGGAGTTTGAGCCCATCTCGGCCGGGAAGCTAATCTCGATACCCGTGTCGGTACGGATCTTGTGGTTGCGCACCGCCGCGCGCTCGACCTGTTTGCGCTCCACGGGCACACGCTCAGGCACCTTCTCCTCGGTCAGTGCCGCGCGCACGCTCTCCTTGATAACCGGTTCGTCCTCAAAGACCTCATCGACAATATCCCAAGGCGGCAGTTCCTCGTCATCCTCAACCTTCTCGGCAACGGCAGCCTTAACCTTAGCGAGCGCTACAGCTGTGTTGGCACCGTGCTCCTCGGCGACTTCCTCGACCACACGCGTCACGGTGTCGATGACCTCCTTGCCCGATACGCCCGTGTCGCACTGCAGCAGGCCATCGGGGATAAGCATGCGGTCCTCGCCGGCAATCTTGCGCTTCTTGTCCACATAGCCGATCTCCATGGTGCTCGCGCGCACGATGGCATAGCTTGGCACCTTTTGGGAAGGATTCGGCAGGATAGCATAGTGGCGCGCGATGTCGTTGCGCACCTCGCCCTCCTCGCGGCCCACTTCGTGCATAAAAGCCTGCTTGGAGCCCAGCAGCATCACGGCAAACCAGCGGGCATCCTCATCATCGTCAAAGTCCGCCACAAGCACATCGGTGGACTCGGCTTTTTCGGCCTTGGTGAGCTCGGAGGAAATGAACTCCGCAATCTGCTGCGACAGGTCCACAAACTCGCGCTCGCCAAAGAAATAGCCCTTGAGCTCGCCGCCAAACGCAGAGTTCTCGGCAAACGTGGCGCGTTTATTGTCGGCAGAGGTACGTGCGCGGCGCAGATGCGTGGTCACGAAGCTGCGCACGGTACGGCTCTCGATATCGAGCTCGCGCTGGCTCATGACGTTAACGGCAGAGTCAAAGTCCAGGATATGCAGAATCGCGTGATTGATTTTCATATACGGCATTCCGTTCTAAATCGAATTGAGCACAAATCAGTATAGCGGTCGGCAGATTGGTACATCGGGGTCAGGTTGCTTTGCACCAATGGCTAGCGCAGGAGCTCGGACTGCCATGCCTCGAGCTGCTCGGCAAAGCTCTTGCCGCTCGTGGGTACGCTGAGCTCGGGTCGTTTGGGCAACAGTGCGCATTTAAGGATTGCCACGATGGTCTGCGAGACAAAGCGTCGCGTATCCTTGTCAAAGCCTTGCGCAGCCTGGAGCATCACGGGCAGGCTCTCGCGCAGATTCCCAGCGATATCCGCAAACCGCTCAGCACCCGTAGCCTCAAACACGGAGAACAACGCATCTACAAAACGCTCGCGCTCGCTAGGCGACACTGCAAGCAGCATCTCGCGAATAGAGCCATCAACGTATCGAGCACCGGCGGACAGGCGCTCACAGTACACGAAGTCGCGACCATCAACCACCCAGCTAAAGGGATTATGCTGAAGCAGGCTGAACTCGGTGCTCTCAACGATGGCATAGTCCTCCTGTGCCTCGAACATCATGCCAAAGATCGACGACCGAGGTAGCGTCTTGTCGATTCGACCGGATAGGTCGGCGAAGGCGTTGCCGCTCAGAAACTCCTCGACGAAGCCCGGACCATCATGGGAATACGCCCGTTCGATTCGCTCACGGGCGACATCGGGGCACATCGCCGCACCGTACACCGCAAGGTTTCCACCCTTGGAATGACCTCCGCACAAAAGCGGCCCGTCAATCGCATCCGCCGCCTCGTCTACATAACGCGCCGCGGATTCCTGGGCCGGCACAGGACACCGGAACGCCATGTTAAAGTCCTCTTTCCAGCCCACAATCGTGCTGTCGGTCCCCCGGAAGGCAAGATAGCTAAACCCCGCCGGAAATCGGAACGTCATGGCCGCAAACTGCTCCGTTGTCTCGGCATCACTCACGCTACGATAGCCGCAAACACGAACGCCACGGTAGCGAGGGCTTGCTGCCACAGCCTCCAACAGGGCACGGCTCCCCTCCGGATCCCACAGGTCGCCAATCATGTCTTGGTAGCACTCGGCGCGCAGCAGCTCGCGTACGTCTAGGCCCTGCCAGTTCGTCAGCTCCGCCATATCACCCGGCAAACGCAAATAGGACAACCACGCAAAGACCAGGCTATCCACCGCGCAGAACGGCCGTTCCTCAAACGGATCAAACGCCGTCTGGGCATAGGTCAAAAAATTAGGCGAATCCGACATGGCCCTCCCATCAACTATGGTGCATTGGGGTGGTGCAAAGTAACCTGACCCCCTCGCACCAAAAAGGCGCCCGGACCGTGTGGCCCGGACGCCTTTCATTGTAGCCTGTTGCCCAAAAGAGCTTGATTTAGCAGGAGAAGTCGACGCTGTCGATGATGTCCTTGAGGGCCTTTGCGGAGGCGGTGAGCTCATGCTGCTCGTCATCGTTCAGCGGCACGGGGACGCGGCAGACAACGCCATCGCGACCGACGACGGTCGGCATGGAGATGGCCAGATCGGACAGGCCATACTCGCCCACCATGAGCGAGGAGACAGGCAGAACGGTCTGCTCATCGCGCATGACGGCAGTGCAGATGCGCTTGACGGCCATGGCGACACCGTAGTAGGTGGCGTGCTTCTTCTCGATGATGGTGTAGGCGGAGTTCTTGACGTCCTCGGCGATGCGCTTCTCGGCAGCCTCATGCTCCAGGTGGCCGTGAAGCTCGCAGAAGGTGTTCAGCGGAACGCCAGCAACCTGAGCGCTGGACCAAGCGACAAACTCGGAGTCGCCGTGCTCGCCCATGACATAGGCCTGGACATCGCGCGGGTCAACCTCGACGTGGGCACCAAGCATCTGCTGTAGACGGCCAGTGTCGAGCACGGTGCCGGAGCCGATGACATGGCCCTCGGGCAGGCCGGACATCTTAATGGCAGCATAGGTCAGAACATCAACCGGGTTGGAGACGATTAGCAGAATGCCGTCGAAGCCGGACTTCTTAATCTCGGGGATAATGGACTTAAAGATGTTTACGTTCTTGTTGACCAGGTCCAGGCGGGTCTCACCGGGCTTCTGGGCAGCGCCAGCGGTGACGACGATCATGGCGGCGTCCGCGACATCGGAATAATCGCCGGCGTAGATCTTCATCGGCTCGGCAAACGTCATGCCGTGCGCGATATCCAGGGCCTCACCCTCGGCACGGTTCTTGTCCACGTCGATGAGGACCATCTCGGAGAACAGACCACTCTGCATCAGTGCGAACGCCGAAGACGAACCGACGAAACCGCAGCCGACAATAGCGACCTTCTTCTCGTTAACCATTAGAAACTCCCATCTCTCTCCACAAACAAGCCGCCCGGGAACGACCCGAGCGGCTTGCCGTAATCCCAATACATCCAATCGGGACTTTGATTATGCCCCTATTCGCAGCCAAAAATCGACCGTTTACCGAAATTGTTTGCAGGATTCGTAAAATAACTGTACGAAATCGGTTTCGAGCTATTGACGAGCCGAAATACCTTTCTAATACAGGCCCGCCTCGCGAATGGCCTCGACAGCCAAAGCAATCTGATCGGGCGGCAGGACCAACGCCATGCGCACGTGCCCCTCGCCCGAAGGACCAAAGCTCGCGCCCGGCGTCACCACAACGCCGGCCTTCTCCATGAGCTCCTCGCAAAACACCATGGAATCGGTGCGACCACCGGGAAGCTTGGCCCACACAAACATAGAGCCATGCGCGTTGGGACGCTCCCAGCCCAGGCCCTCAAGACCGTCGCACAGGGCATCGCGGCGCTCCTGGTACTTCAGACGTTGCGCCTCGACCTCATCGCGCGGACCGTTCAGGCAGGCGATGGCGGCCTTCTGAATCGGGAAGAACATACCAAAGTCGATCTGGCTGCGCAGCTTGGCAAAGGCAGAGACCACGTCCTCGCGGCCGACCAAAAAGCCGATACGCGCACCGGTGACGTTAAACGACTTGGAGAGCGAGAAGAACTCAACGCCCACCTCGAGCGCACCGGGATACTGCAAGAAGCTGCCGCCGGGCTCGCCGTCAAACACGATGTCGGAGTACGCGTTGTCATGAACGATCAACAGATCATGCTCGCGGGCAAAGGCGATAATCTCCTCGTAGACCTCGGGCGTGCCCACCGAGCCGACCGGGTTCGCGGGCAGCGACACGATCATATACCTGGCACGATCGGCCACCTCGGGATCGATACCCGCCACATAGGGCAGGTAATTATGCTCGGCAACCAGCGGATAGTATTCGAGCTTGGCATCGGCGATCTTGGCACCCGCCTCAAAGACCGGGTAGCACGGATCGGGAACCAAAATGGTGTCACCCGGATCGAGCAGGGCCAGCCCCAAATGGCCCACGCCCTCCTGCGTGCCGTTGCACGACTGCACCATAGACGGCGTAATGCCCGAAACGCCAAAGCGGCGCTCGTAGTAATCGCACACGGCCTGCTTAAGCTCGGGCAGATCGCGCAGGGCGTACTTCCACATCTCGGGGTCCTGGGCCGCTTGCGTGAGCGCCTCGACCACGTGGTCGTATGGCTTAAAGTCGGGCGTGCCCACGCTCATGTTGTAAATGGTCTTGCCCTGGGCCTTAAGCGCAAGAAGCTTGTTATTGAGCGAGGCGAAGACCTCCGCGCCAAAGCGGTCGAGACGCTGCGATGCCTGCATGGTGCCACCTTTCGATACAAAAAACGCGGCGCTCCGACAAGAGCGCCGCGCAATACGGGCCATCAGATTGCAAAAGTGTAACGCTTGCAACCCCCGTATTGGTTCAATTTGGCCAACCTTAGTCAATCGGATTGAGCGCATCGATCTGCGCAAGCCACAGGCGCGAGCTGGCGTCGCTCGGCATACGCCAATCGCCGCGCGGGCTGAGCGTCACCGAGCCCACCTTGGGACCATCGGGCAGGCAGCTGCGCTTAAACTGCTGAGCGAAGAAGCGACGGTAGAACGTACGCAGCCACGTGTGGATGGTGACCTCGTCGTAGACGCACTCGAAGCTCTTGAGCGCCATGCGATAGATCTTGCCCGGCTCAAAGCCAAAGCGCAGCAGGTAGTAGAGGAAGTAGTCGTGCAGCTCGTACGGGCCCACCAGGTCCTCGGTCTTCTGGGCGATCTCGCCGTCGCCCGTGGGCGGCAGAAGCTCGGGCGACACCGGCGTATCGAGGATATCGAGAAGCGTCTCGGCAATACGCCCGCCAAAGACATCGGCCGCATAACGCACCAGATGGCGCACAAGCGTCTTGGGCACGCTCGCATTGACGGCGTACATGCTCATGTGGTCGCCGTTATAGGTGGCCCAGCCGAGCGCCAGCTCACTGAGGTCGCCCGTGCCGATGACAAAGCCGCCGGCTTGGTTGGCCAGATCCATGAGAATCTGCGTGCGCTCGCGCGCCTGGCTGTTCTCGTAGGTCACGTCCTGGACGGTCGGATCGTGCTCGATGTCCTTAAAATGCTGCTCCACGGCTGCATGGATCGAGACTTCGCGGAAGCTCACGCCTAGGTCGCGAGCGAGCGACTCGGCATTGGACTTAGTGCGGTGCGTGGTGCCAAAGCCGGGCATGGACACGGCCGTGATACCGGTGCGCGGCAGGCCCAAGGCATCGAACGCACGCACGGTCACGAGGAGCGCCAGCGTGGAATCGAGGCCGCCGGAAAGGCCGATGACGGCAGCCTTGGTGCCCGTATGGGCAAGGCGGGTCTTGAGGCCGGCGGTCTGCAGGTCGAGGATAGTCTCGCAGCGCTCGGCCAAGTCGCCGTGGTCGGCCGGCACAAAAGGCGCGCGCGGGAAAACGCGGTCGATATCGCAGGCATCACGCAGGACAGGTTCTTCGGCCAGCACGCCCTCAAACGAAAACTCAATGGTCGTGGCCTCCGGAGCATCGTCGGTACGCGTCCACGTCGTCGAGCGACGGCGCTCGGCAACCAGGCGGTCAAGGTCAACGTCGGCGATGGCCATATCGCAGGTAAGCAGTTTGGTCGCGGCGAGCTTGGAGCCGTTTTCGTAGACGAGGTTCTCGCCCGCAAAGACCATGTCGGTCGTGGACTCGCCCTCGCTCGCGTCCGCGTAGGCATAGGCGCAATACAGGCGCGCGCTCTGGTTGGAAATGAGGCTGCGGCGGTAATCCGCCTTACCGATAATCTCGTCCGAAGCCGACGGATTGAGGATCACCGTCGCACCGGCAAGCGCCATCTCGGTCGAAGGGGGCGCCGGTACCCACAGGTCCTCACAGACCTCAACGCCCAGCACCAGGTCCTCGGCGCCTTCATCACAGCAGCGGTAGACAAGTCCCGAACCCAGCGGGACCGGGCCCTGACCGGCAAATTCAACCCACACGGGATCCGCAGGCGACGGAGCAAACCAGCGACGCTCATAGAACTCGCCATAGTTGGGCAGATACTTCTTGGCCGTGAGGCCCAAAAGCTCGCCCGCGCAGCACACGGCGGCACAGTTGTAGATATTCTCGGCAACCGCAACGGGAAGACCGATGGTAAAGACGATCGGCAGCTCACGGGTTTCATCGAGGATATGCACCAGAGCAGCCTCGCAGGCATGCAGCAGTGTGCGATTATGGAACAGATCGGCCGCGGTATAGCCAGTCAGATTAAGCTCGGGCAACACCAACGCGCGAACGCCACGCCCGGCAGCATCGCGAACAGCCGCCAGCGCAACCTCGGCATTGCCCTCGACATCGGCCACGCGAATCTGCGGCGACGCCGCCGCCACACGCAAAAAGCCATCAGACTGAGAAAGGTGAAGATTCATAAGAATGCTCCCGTGCGTAGACGCCATTCACAACAATTAGCAAGTCCTATTGTAGTTCAACCGCCGGGTGGAACCGCATCCCACCAACTTGGTGAGCAATTGATGAGTTGATGGTATCTGTTAAATGTCACGTACGATTCACATCTGGTGGGTACCCTGATGGCTGCACGAAACGAAGCAGATTTACACCGGGAGGACCCCGTATGACAACCAAGTACACCGACGCGCCGCGCACGCGCGTCATGACGCCGGCATCGCTCAACAACGGCGTACACGAGAACCATTCCATTGGACAGACCATGGCCATCGCGCCCAAAAAGGGCCTGTTCGACGACATTTCCATTCCCCAGATCATCGCCGGCGCCGCAGCTGCCGCCACGAGCGTGGCGCTTGCTTCAAAGATCGGCATTGCCGGCTCGGTGATTGGTGCCGCTGTGAGCTCAGTCATCACTGTTGTGTCCTCGCAGGTCTATCGCCACTTTATCTCCGCCAGCGCCGAAGCAATCAAGGGCACGCATGCCGCTGTCGACTACCCTGCCGGCGCCTACGAGCCCGTTGAGCCCGATGTCGAGGAGCACCTAGGTGGCGCCGCGACCACGCAGGAGATGCGCCAGGTTGCGGGACGCGCGACCACGGCGCGCGTCGCCCCCAACAGCCTGCGCGCCAAGGCGGCGGCAGAGCGCAGCCAGACACAAAAGAAGGTCATCGTCTTCTCGATCGCCATCGCCATCGTCGCGGTCATCGCCTGCGCCGGCGCCATCCTTATCACCACTGCCGGTGAGGGTCTGGGCGAGCGTCCCGAGCCAATCCTGTCGTCGCGCACGACCGAGAGCGATGCAAATGGCAACACTCAGCCGCAGGATCAGCAGGCACAGACGGACGACACGCAAGACAGTCCTACCTCTGCCAATTCGTCCTCGAACACCCAAAACCAATCGCAGGGCACCGATTCCTCTACGGCCAACAGTGGCACGCCGTCCGGCACGACCGACTCAAGCCAAACGACTGACGGTTCACAGCCGAACACGGGAGGCCAGACGAGCGACACCACGTCGGGAACGGGCACGGCAGACAGTAACAACACCAACAGCTCGAGCGGAACCGCTTCCGGCACGGCATCTGACAACTCGAGCCAAGGCACGGCATCGGGCAACTAAGCACGTTTGCCTCTCATAGATAACCGACCTGTACAACGGGCGCGAATCGAAAGCGGTTCGCGCCCGTTTGCCTTGGGCGCCGCCATGGCGAACGCCATGCGATGGTAAGATGCTTTACATGTGTAAAGAGGAGATTTGCCATGAGCAAGACAATAGTTAGGCCCACGCTTTCGCTGGGCAACCACATCTATCTGTATCGCCTGCTGCGCGATGCGATTGGATGTGGCAAGCAAACGTTTATGACGCAGGTCGAGGAGGCGCTCGCCGCTGGCGACATGACCGCTTATGACCTGGGCTTCGAGTCCACGCGCGAGCTGCTCGAGGAGCTCGACGACTGCATTAAGCTGACCGTCTTTAAAGGTGGCCGCCTGTATGCCACGGTCATCGCCAACGAGGCCTGGGATGCTGCGCTTGCCAAGGGCGAGGACAAGCCCAAGACCGCCAAGGGCGCCAAGCAGTCCTACAAAAAGAAAAAGCGCGGTGAGAAGGACCTCAAGGCCGTGCGCCCCAAGCACGTTAAGCGTCCCGAGCCCGAAGCCATGGTTGAAGCCGCGCCGGAACCCGAGCCCGAGACAGAGATCGAAGTTGCTATTGAGGTAACGGCAGAAGCCGAAACCGAAATCGCCGCCACGACCGATTCCGAAGTCATATCCGAGCAGGAAGCCACTGTGGAGCTCAACGAAGCGCCCAAGTCGACAACCGAAGAAGCCGCTGACCAACCCGAGCCGTCTGCGTTCCAAAACAGCGATGTCTTTGGCGACGAGGCCGAGAACGATCAGTCCGACAAGCCCGCAGATCAAGACGCTACCGAGTCGACACCGGAGCCCGAGACGCCGCAGCCCGCCATCTCGCTCACGGTCGTCTATGACCCCGAGAACGCCAACGCCGGCATCACCACCATGGCATCCACGCCCATCGAAGCAAAGTCGAGCGTCGAGAACGAGGACGCGACGCAGGTTGAGGTTGAAACCGCAGCTGCAGACGCGCCCGTCACCGTGGAGCCCGCAGATTCCACGATCAAGCCGGAAGCGACGCCGGAGCCCGCACCCGTCATCGAATCCGTGCCCACCTCTGCTTGCGGCCAAATTCCCGCACCGGCACCGGCTTCGGCACCCGCAGCGGCCCCAACCCCCGCACCCGCAGCACCGACCATCCCCGAGGACTTCCCCATCGATTTCGCAACCGAGGTCTTCTGCCCCGGCCCGCTTCTGCACCAGCTGTCGACCTATCTCCCCTACGGCGCCGATACCCTCGGCATTGTCGGCGAGTACTACTGGATCGCCCGCGAGCGCGGTACCATCGAGGCCGCGCGAAACCGCGCAAGCTTCCCCCTGCGCTACACGCAGGCCGGCGAGCGCCACGAAGTCACCGTGCGCATTCGCCGCAACACCACCGGTGGTCTCGGATCCACCTGGGCCATCGATAAAGTCGAAGAACCCGAGCAGTAACGACAAACGGCTCAAATCCAAATCAGGATTTGAGCCGTTTTTATTTGTTGATGTTGCGTAACCAACAGCGAGCGGGCCGCAAGTGCCCCAGGTTGCCGTGAAAGAGGAGCGACGCGTACTTCGGTACGCGAGCGACGGCTTGAACGGCAAGATGGGGTGCTTGCGACCCGCGCAGCGTCGAGCAGTTACGCGGTTTGGAAAACCGCGTAACGATCTAGTCGCGCGTCAGCTTGCGGTGAATACGATGCGGCTGGGCTGCGTCCTCGCCCAGGCGCTCGATACGGTTGGCCTGATAGGCCTCGAAGTTGCCCTCAAACCAATACCAGTTGCCCGGGTTCTCGTCGGTGCCCTCCCACGCCAGGATGTGCGTGGCGACGCGGTCCAGGAACATACGGTCGTGGCTAATGACCACCGAGCAGCCCGGGAACTCGAGCAGTGCCGCCTCGAGAGAGGACAGCGTCTCGACGTCGAGATCGTTCGTGGGCTCGTCGAGAAGCAGCAGGTTGCCGCCCTGCTTGAGCGTAAGCGCCAGGTTCAGACGGTTGCGCTCGCCACCGGATAGTACGCCGGCGCGCTTCTGCTGGTCCTGGCCCTTAAAGCCAAAGCTCGCCACATAAGCGCGGCTCGGAACCTCGGTCTCGCCGACCATCATGTGGTCCAGGCCATCCGAGACGACCTCCCACAGGTTCTTGTCGGGGTCGATGCCGGAACGGTTCTGATCGACATAGGAGATCTTGACGGTCTCGCCCACCTCGAGCTCACCCGAAGTCAGCGGCTCCAGACCCACAATCGTCTTGAACAGCGTGGTCTTACCGACACCGTTGGGGCCGATGACGCCCACGATGCCGTTGCGCGGCAGGGTGAACGAAAGGTCATCAATGAGCACGCGGCCATCGAACTCCTTGTGCAGGTGATGGGCCTCGAGCACCTTGTTGCCCAGACGCGGGCCCACAGGGATGCGGATGTCGGTCCAGTCGAGCTTCTGGCTTGCGCGGGCCTCGGCCTCCATCTCCTCGTAGCGAGCCAGACGGGCCTTGTTCTTGGCCTGACGAGCCTTGGGCGAGCTGCGCACCCACTCGAGCTCGGCCTCCATGCGCTTGGCGAGCTTGGCATCGCGGTTACCCTGAGCCTCGATACGGGCGGCCTTGGTCTCCAGATACGTGGAGTAGTTGCCCTTGTAGGGATAGAGGTGACCGCGGTCGACCTCGCAGATCCACTCGGCAACGTTATCCAAGAAGTAACGGTCGTGCGTGACGGCCAGCACGGCACCCTGGTAGTTATGCAGGAAGTGCTCGAGCCACAGGATCGACTCGGCGTCCAGGTGGTTCGTGGGCTCGTCGAGCAACAGCAGGTCGGGAGCCTCGAGCAGCAGCTTGCACAGGGCCACGCGACGGCGCTCGCCGCCGGAAAGCACGTTGACCGGCATGTCGGAATCGGGCAGCTGCAGGGCGTCCATGGCCTGACCGAGCTTGGAATCGATATCCCAGCCGTCGGCGGCGTCGATCTCGTCCTGGAGCTTGCCCATCTCGGCCATGAGGGCATCCATGTCGCAGTCCGGGTCGCACATCTCCTCGCCGATTTTGTTGAAGCGATCGACCTTGGCGATCATGTCGCCAAATGCCATGCGCACGTTCTCGATGACGGTCTTGTCGTCGTCGAGCGGCGGCTCCTGCTGCAGGATGCCCACGGTGTAGCCGGGGGTGAGCCTGGCATCGCCGTTGGAGACCTCCTCGATGCCGGCCATGATCTTGAGCAGGGTCGACTTGCCCATACCGTTGGGGCCCACGACGCCGATCTTGGCACCGGGGTAGAAGCTCAGGGTCACGTCGTCAAGGATTACCTTGTCGCCATGGGCCTTGCGAGCCTGATACATCTGGTAGATAAACTCCGCCATTTGCCTGTTTTATCCTTTCTACCTGCTGTTTCCCTATTCTTGATTCGCTTTAGTGGAAACGAAATAAGGAAATCAGCTCTGAAACGTAACGAAAAAGGGGCATGGTTGCCCACACCCCCTAATACTACCTGGGAAAAGTCCCCCGGAACATACTATGAACTGCGTACGCTAGTTTTCCGCAACCTTAGCGAACGGCCCGCTGCGATTTGCGCCACAGCAGATACGAGTAGACGTAGACGGCTCCGACCGAACCAAACGCCAGAACCGCAATCACCGCGGCGACGACTTCACTCGAAAGCACGCTGCCTGCCACGCCCATCACAATCAGGCCAATACCCAGTACCATAAAGCAGGCGCCGCCAAAACGCTGCGTACGGCGCCAGTTCTCGGGATCGGCAAGCGCCCAAGGTGTCTTGATACCGAGCGTATAGTTCTGCTTCACACGCGGCAAATAGTTGCCTACGCCGATGAACAGCAAACCGACAACACCGGAAATCAGCACGTTAACCGAACCGACCGCCGGCACCACGCCCCAGACCGTAAGCTCTCCCAGCCAGCTTATGGCGCACATGAACAAGGTGAAGGCGATTACGAAGCCCTGGT
>UQIB01000018.1 GCA_900541015.1 uncultured Collinsella sp.
AAGGAAAAGGCTGAGGGCTAGAGGAGGACGGAGCTGAGGCCGAATAAATCAATTTGCGAAAGAATCTTGACGGTACCGACAAAAGTAATCATGGCTCAATTTTACTTTCCGATTGTATGGAAGGCAATTCTAACGTGTCTACTCAGCAGGCCGGCGTTATTAGATGTTGAGTCAGATAGTAAGTTGAGTCTCCTCATGCGTCGGAGCTTTCGGAAGTCGTGTCGTTTTTATCGACATTGTTGTCAGGGCAATCAGATACCTCCGTTGCCATAGACACGAGTCTTCGCAGCGCCTAGCGAGAAAGGCTTACACCGACATTCTCGACACTACCCACCATATATATGCAAATGCCTTGCTCATGAGGCCCCGCAATCGCCGTTTCGGTTTTCCTTTGTACCCTGTCTATTTCTCGTGATAAGTGATTTTGGCGAATCACGAAAGAAGATCTTTTTGCTTGCTTTTTGCAGCGTGCCTGGCTTGATGTTTGGCGTATTGATGATGTGTTTGTTCGTTATTACCTGAATGCAAAGAATCTCGAAACGCTTATTCTCCTTCTGCGCTTTTTCCATTAACGCTACTGCTTGTTCTATGTAATCCTCTGAAGAGGATGTGGAGTTTTCCATCATCAAGAGACGCTGAATTCGATGCGTCGAGCACTCTTGTTCGCGTGTGCTGAGTAGCTTAACGGTATCTCCTGTAGAACAATAATATGAAGCTTGGTCGTAAACGCTGAGACAGGTGGCAATTCCAATCTTGTATAGGATATCTTTCAGCTCGTCTTTTGTGATATTCGATAGGCTGCCATCCTCGGAAACAATCTCAAGCAATTGGTCGATTATTTCGTCGTAGTTTTCATCTGTTTCGTGCAGCATTCCGAAAACAATTCTGTTGGGCAATTCATAAAGAGCCTTAATTGTCTGGTATTTTTCATTTTTGGGTGTTGTTGCAAAATGCATGACGAATGATTTTCCAGCGATTTCGAGATATTTTAGCGCGCGCAGTATCCTATTACTGTTGGTGAGCCGGTCCTTTTCGTCGTAGTCGTAAAGGCCGGCATATTCCAGTAGGCCTTCTTTCTGGCGCTTATTGGATATCTCTTCCTCGCGCTGTGAAACCATATTGTCTGCAGCATGTCGATCGCCCTCGTTTGCCATATTTATTTTTGCATATTGACCGGTAGTCAAAAAGCGAATGTTTTTCGCTTCAACGGAGAACTCCTCGAACGGGGAGAGTGCTTCTTCAGCGCAAGAGAGAAGCTTTCCTGCAAAGCTAGAATTATTTCGTAGATATGATAAGAAGAGGAGAATATTCTCATTGATGTTGAAGCAGATGTTCTCGACCAGGTAACCTACGTCACCGCGTATATCATCTCCCTTATCTCCCATAAGGTTAATTCGCTTTGCGACAAAGTAAGCGAAGACAGTGTTAGAGACAAAATAGTAGTATGGTGCCGTCTCCCCCATGCGTATTATGTCTGCTTCGCATGCGAGCTCAACGAAATCCCTTGGGCGGCTTTCGAGGGCATACTCATCAGCGTATTGTTGGATTATATCGAAAAGGGCGCCGGCCTCAATTGTGGCGTTTTTGGCTTTATGCATGTGGTACGCGATCTCGCCAAGAAGCGCGAGGGCTTCGCGGATCCCACCCTCTTTTGTCGCTCCATATTTCGATTTGCTCCATGCTTGTCTTACCCGGTTTATAATATTAGCTTCAAAGATTTCGTTAAAAGGAATTGTCTTTTCCCTGCCTGTAGGGTTTTTATCGGCATAGTAGATGACACTTTGAAGGATGAACTCCGGGTTGAGGGAGAAGATGTCGCTATGCGAATGGACAGCCCTATCGATTGCTCCAATAACCCCCTGGATATTATTGGGTGCAACTTGTAGTTCTCGACATGTGTTGTATACCAGCTCGTCCCTTTTCCCTTTAAAGAAGTTTTTGATGCTATAGGTGACTACGACATCGTCGTCCCCCAATTCTCTCCGAACATCTTCGATGATGCCTGTGTCGATTTTTTTAGATGAAGTAAGGACGACGCAACCGACATTGTTCAGGGCCTCTCGAATGAACGCCGCATCTGATCCGTTGCGTTTAAGTCTGTCGAAATCATCGATAAATAGGACTTTCTTCTGGATGGAAGATTGCTTAAATCTCGCTGAGGCTGACTCACTACGGCCGTATTGCTCTCCAATCAAGTCGTCAAAAAGATACTTAATTGACGGTCTACTATTGCTTTCGCCGAGAAACAGCGGGCTGTAGCCTTGGGCGATACTTGAATTGTACAGATGCATTAAGAGCGCCGTTTTACCCGAACTTTTTGAGCCAACGATATTAACGCATGGGTTTGTGCTAATGAAATCAAAGAACTCGCTGTCTGACGCGATGACGGGAAAGGGGTCATCGTCAACATGAATGCTGGTTTCAAGGACTGGAAAAACGAAATAGCTTTCCAATGGCGCGTTGATGAGGTTGAAGTTTGGTTTCAGCGCTTCTATGAATTCGGTATTGGGAATAGCTTGACCAGGTGTCTTCGGTCTCAAAGTCATTTTTTCACGGTTGTGTTCGGTGTATATGGAACATTGCCTGTCCCAAATGAAGTAAATTGTTGTGAGCAGCATCGTCTCGGAGTCGTAATGTAGAAGCGAGAATGACGACTCGTCGTATGATGAGGTGCTTATAACACCGCCCCTTGAAACGGTTAAGTGCTGTCTATTGCTATTTGTATACGACTCGGCGAAGCCATCGTGCTCATGTCCTATAAACAAAATGTCACAATGCTCATACAGTCGCTGCTCGAGACGTCTTTTCGATTCATCCTCGAACCACTCACAGCTATGGTGCATTATTACAATATTGAGATCCGTATTGCTACTTTTCTCAATTGAGCATATCGCTCTTTCGGGAAGGTAATGTATCTCTTTGTCTGTTCGCTCTCTGGTTGAAAACGGAGCACTATTGAGCATCGTCGCTTTGATGCAGTAGGCTTGATCCCCGATGTCGAATTGCTCAGTGGAATCTGAGTATTCACTGCGAAAGAGGCGGTACTCGTTTGCAAACTCGAAAAATGGGTCCATTTTCTCGAGTTCATGCGCGTATGTGTCATCCAAGGAAGTGCGTTGTTTTTCGAGTAGCATTTCTGCAGTCGGGGAGTCTTGCGGTATCGAGATATCGTGATTTCCTGGAACGAAGAGAATCGCTGGTTTTATTCCTTTGGAACGAAACCCGCAAATCAAATCATCGATCAGGCGTTTTGCGACGTGATACTCGTCTGCACTTCCTGAATTCGCAAGGTCGCCAGAAATAATGAGGAATGCGCAGTCGAAAGGTAAGTCGCATGGAACAGCATCGACGATTCGGCGAATCTTTTCCGATGAGTAGTTGCAGTTCACCTGAAGGTGAATATCGCTGAGATGGAGAAAGAGAACCTGCATTTCGCCCTCCGATGTACCTTATCTTAATCTGCGCCGCACGGACGCAGACAAAAGCTCTGATGTTGATTGTACATGATGCAGCCATTAGAGGATAAAGGCCGGCCTTTTTAGTCGATATCGCTGTCTGAGTGTTCGCGGAATGCTCTCACGATACTTCTAGCGAGTATGCAAACCTCAGCTCGCACGATTATGCGCGCGTCACCAACCCGCCGCACTTGTCGGCCTTGTCGACGGCAATGCGCTTCTGCTTGTCCATGTAGCGCTTCAGCGCGTCACCCAGCCCCGGCTGCGCGCCGCCGAGGCCAAGCCCAAAACTCACCTCACGACCAAACTAAAAGAGGGACGCACCGGCGCAAGCCGATGCGTCCCTCTTTTCAATCCAGCAGAATCGCCACCAAACAGAGTCCCCTCTCCCCTAGTCCCGCTTAAACAAATCCCTCGTGTACACCTTGTCCGCCACGTCCGCGAGCTCGTCGCTCCAGCGGTTGGCGACGATCACGTCGCAGCCGGCCTTGAAGGCCTCGAGGTCGTGCGTGACCTTGGAGCCGAAGAACTCCGGCGCGTCCAGCGTGGGCTCGTAGACCACCACGGGCACGCCCTTAGCCTTCACGCGCTTCATGACGCCCTGGATGGAGCTCGCGCGGAAGTTGTCGGAGTTGGACTTCATCGTCAGGCGGTACACGCCCACGACCGGCTTCGGCTTGCCCTCGTAGACACGGTCCCACACCATCTGCAGCACCTCGTCGGCAACGAAGTCCTTGCGGGTGCGGTTGGCCTCCACGATAGCCTCGATCAGGTTCTGCGGCACGTCCTTGTAGTTGGCCAGCAACTGCTTGGTGTCCTTGGGCAGGCAGTAGCCGCCGTAGCCGAAGCTGGGGTTGTTGTAGTGGCTGCCGATACGCGGCTCCAGGCACACGCCGTCGATGACGTCGCGGGTGTTGAGGCCTCGCACCTCGCAGTAGGTGTCGAGCTCGTTGAAGTAGGCCACGCGCAGCGCCAGGTACGTGTTGGCGAAGAGCTTCACGGCCTCGGCCTCGGTGGTGCCCAGCACGAGCTCCGGGATACCGATAGTTCCGTCGGAGTTCACGCGCTCCAGCTCGGAGGGGTCCGCCCCTTGGGCAAGCAGGCGTGCGAAGCGCTCGGCAGCCGCGACGGCGTCAGCGTCCTCTTTCGGCGCGCCCACCACGATGCGAGACGGATGCAGGTTGTCATAGAGTGCCTTGCTCTCACGCAGGAACTCCGGGCTGAAGAAGATCTTGCTGTCGCCTAGCTTCTCACGCAGGCCTGCGGTGTAGCCGACGGGGATGGTCGACTTGATGACGATCCAGGCATCCGGGTTCAGCGAGCGCACGGCGGCGATGGCGGCCTCGACGGAGGAAGTGTCGAAGAAGTTCTTCTCTGAGTCGTAGTTGGTGGGCGTGGCGATAACGGCGTAGTCGGCGCCCGCATAGGCCTCGGCCACGTCCACGGTGGCGTGCAGGTCGAGCTTGCGCTCGCCCGCCTTGGCCTCCGCCAGGAAGCGCTCGATTTCGTCGTCCTGGATGGGTGATTCGTAGTTGTTGATCTTCCCGACCTTCTCGGGCACGATGTCCAGCGCGTGGACCTCGTTATGCTGCGAGAGCAGGACGGCGAGGGACAGGCCGACGTAGCCGGTACCGGCGACAGCGATCTTCATGTCATTCTCCAATTGTCAAAGAACAAAATTTCGCATGAAAAATGGCCCCTGTTACAGGGCCATGATTTCCTAAATGTTGTAGTAGCGCTTATACCACTTGGCGAAGGCCCTCAGACCGTCCTCGAGCGGCGTCGACGGCTTGTAGCCTAGGTCCCGCTTGAGTGCCGTGGTGTCGGCGTAGGTGACGGGCACGTCGCCTGGCTGCATGGGCACGAGCTGGGCGTGGGCCTCGAAGTCATAGTCGGCCGGGAGCACGCCCTCCTCCACCAGCACACGCTGCAGTGTGTCGACGAAGTCGAGCAGGTTCTCGGGATGAGAGTTGCCGATGTTGTAGACGCGGTGCGCGGCGAGCGGCAGCCCGTCCTCGCCCATCTTCACCTCAGGCGCGGATTCCATGACGCGCCTCACGCCCTCGACGATGTCGTCGACGTAGGTGAAGTCGCGGCGGCAGTCGCCCATGTTGAAGATCTTGATGGTCTCGCCGCGGCGCAGCTTCTCTGTGAAGCCGAAGTAGGCCATGTCGGGCCTGCCCATGGGGCCGTACACCGTGAAGAAGCGCAGGCCGGTCGCGGGGATGGAGTAGAGCTTGGAGTAGGCGGCGGCCATGAGCTCGTTGGACTTCTTGGTGGCGGCGTAGAGCGACACCGGAGAGTCGACGCGGTCCTCCTCGGAGAACGGCACCTTCTTGTTGCCGCCGTAGACCGAGCTGGAGCTGGCGTAGACCAGGTGCCTGACCGGGTGGCGTCGGCAGGCCTCGAGCACGTTGAAGAAGCCCACGAGGTTGCTCTCCAGGTAGGCGCGCGGGTTCTCGATGGAGTAGCGGACGCCCGCCTGTGCGGCAAGGTTCACAACGACATCGAAGCCGTTCTCCGCGAACAGGCGCTCGATGAGGGCGGCATCGCACAGGTCGCCACGCACGAAAGTGAAGCGGCTCTCAGGGTCGGCCTCGGCCAGCATGCGAAGGCGCGCGTCCTTGATGCCAGGGTCGTAGTAGTTGTTGAGGTTGTCAAGGCCGACGATCACGTCATCGGTCTCCTCGAGCAGCTTCTTGACGAGGAACGCGCCAATAAAGCCGGCGGCTCCGGTGACAAGCACTTTTCTACTATTCATTCAACTCATCCTCCGTTATTTCAAATGAAGCTAAGAATCAATAACAAAATAGTTTTTTGACTATCTGATGTTTGCGGGCCAACACCGATGCCCCGATTGAGACTATTAATGAACAAACTATTGAGAAGAGAAAGGTCATCGTATGCGGGACTTGGGAATTGGTCGTTGAAGACGGGTCCGTGCTGCCGCAAATCCCGTAAATGAACAAAACAACGAAGAACATATGCGTCAAATAGATACCGGTGCTCGCATTTCTAAGGAGGGCGTGCCCGCCGGATCCCTCACCATATCGATGAATAGAGAGTAGGAACACGCCCAAGGCATAGGATGCGCAAAACGGCAGATGAGCATCCGCGCTTAAGAATATACAGCCAGCAGCGCCGAAAGCTATTAAACAAATAGAGATCATGGGAGGAACCGTTGCAGCGTGCTCCCATTCTATGCCTAAGCACATACCGAGGGCTACATAGAAAAATCCTTCGAACAGGCCATTTCGAACGGTAGCAAATACTATGAAATAAAGATCAATGACCCTCGACAGGAAAGCTGGCGTAGCCGACCATTCATGGACAAACGAAATCGTGAATCCAAGGAGGGCAAACGCCGCTGCAACACAAAGAACGTGGAAAGGATGCAATCGCCATCGAAGCAAAAGAAATACAAGGAGGAAGGCGACGACGCTGGCGAGCAGGTACCAAAGCGGCCATGTATATATATTCTCCCCGACCAAAATTGTTCCTCGGATAAAATACAGAAGAGTCTTCAAGGGAGTAAGACCGCTGTTGATATAGCCAAATAAACTAACAGGGATATAGATAAGCGTCCAAATTAAATATAGCTGCAACAGTCTCTTTGTTGTATTCCTAACCCTTGTGCAAGCGGAGCTCTTACTATTAGAGAATTGCGCAGTGTTCAGTCCTCTGAAGCACAGAAATGCTGACGATATAAAGAAAAACGGGACAGCAACGCAATCAACACCTTGGACAAGGGAAGTTGCTCCAAACGGCCTCGTGTGAATCTCCACAACCAAAATAGCCATTAGAAGCTTAACGATGTCAAGATCGGGAAAAGTCACCTTCTTCTTTTCAATAACACTAGATGGGCGTGTAGTCATATCCGCAGATCCTCCCCGTTGCATCCTAGAGTCTGTCATTCGCTATGGATGTTAGCGACTTAAACCCTGATGCCATGAGCTTCGGGTAAGTCGTTCCGAGACGCTTAGCCGCCTCGTGGGGCCATTTCCAATTGTTGTAGGCAAGCTGCACAACCATCTGGCCGAGAACCAAGCCATAGATACTCCCCCCAAGGAGGTTCAGAAGCAGATACGATGCTACGATGCCCAGGCCCGCGGATATGACAAAGGGCCACATATAGGGGATACGGTTCGTGTTAGCGATGAGCATGGCGCAGTTCGACTGCTGCTTCCAAAGGAAAAAGTATAAGCCGAGCAGCACAGTCAGCAGGGGCCTTGAGTCTATGCCGGGCTTGAAGATGCCGAGGATGGGCATACCGATGAAAACTACAAGGACAAGGCATACCCCATAGAAAAGGGCGAAACTCGCCATGGACTTGCCGGAAAGATCGCGTTCGAGTTCAAGATCGCGGTTCGCATAGGCGGACTGCAACGAGGGCTGGTAGGTCGTGAGCATCACGGCGCTGACGTTGACACAGGCGTTTACAAGCTGCAGGGTGACAGAGAAGACGGAGGATTCGGCGAGCCCGACGAACGCCGCACAGAGCAGGGTGTTAGCGGTGGTGGCCACGTAGTTCGCAATAGACACAGCCGTGTCGCGATAGGCGTTCGAGGAGATGGCAAGCCTGATCTTCTCGATATCGGTTTTCTCTGGCTTTGAGGCGCCTGCCAGCCCGTCCGAGACCCCTTCCACTCGATAGAAGAAATGCTTGCAGTACGACCTGAACACGACCCCCTGCAGGAAGAACCCGACGGCGCACGAGAGGATACCGCACCCGGCCAGGAGCATGGCCGCAGAGGAGATGATTTGCGCCAAGCTCGCCAAGATGGTTGACTTGTTGACGCCGACGAAGTCACCGACCCCCCTGAGCATCGACTCCCAGTATGAGAAGTGCACGTTCACGAACACGCTGACGCAGAATAGCGCCCATGCAGCTATGTAGGTGCTTGGGTCCAATGCGCTGCTGACGCTAACGACATAAAGCGTCCCCAAGGTAGAAATACCGGCAAAGCAAAGGAGCGAGATTCTGAAGTACACCGCCCTGCAGGCGCCGAGCAGAGCAGCGAGCACACCGAAGTCGACACCCTCACCATATTCATCGGCGAGCCCGTTCTTGCTGAACGACCTCGCACCGCTCCAGCAGTAGGCAACGTTACGGGCGAAAGTCGGGTCAAAACCTGCCTGGAACAGCACGATGAAACCGCTGACGGCGGTAAAGACATACCAGAGGCCGACGTATTCGGAATCGAGGAGCGAAAGGACGAGGGGAAGGACGAAGAACTGCCCCGCCATGCGGAAGAACAGTCCGCCGTAATTCCAGAGGACGTCCCTGCCGCGCGCTTTAATCTGCATCGTTATCCTCTCGCTCGAGCGCCGCGCTCAGCCGCTTTTAGATAAAAATCCTGCAGGGAGGCGGCAACGGTCGAGATGTCGAAGCCGGCAGATCTCGTCAGTTCGGCTCCTTTTTGTGACCTAGCAACCGCCCTGCACTTAAGCATTGCATCCGCCCAAGCCTCTGGCCCGCCTTCGAGCGCGACAGTTGTCACATTCTCACCGTAGACGGCCTCCCTGGGTATACGCTCCGAAATGACGCACGGGAGCCCGTTGGTCTGAGCCTCCACGAGCACGATGCCGAGCCCCTCATATAGCGAGGGGAACGCGAATACATCCATTGCGGCGTAGAGTCGCTCGGTATCGGACCGGTTCTTGAGGAAGATGACGCGATCCGTTAGGCCAAGCCTTTCGGCCTCGGCATGGATGTCCCCTTCAAGCGGGCCGACGCCAACAAGCAGAAGCTTGGAATCCGGGCATCGCTTAGCGACGGAAGCAAATGCGCGTAAAAGAAAGGCTTGGTTTTTTTGGGGGGAAAAACGCCCGATGTTCCCGATGAGGAAGGTCGAATCTAACAAGCCGAGCTCAGTACGAGCATCCTTTCGCTTCCCCATATCGAAAGAAAATCGACCGACATCGATACCGTTGGGCACATAGCGCCATTCTCCGCCATGCCTATCAAAACCGAAATAAGCCGCTGCGTCCGCGGAGCAAGCGAATTTTTCCGTGGCGATTCCAGTGCGATATGTATTCAGCTTGTGAATAACTTCTTCAAGTTGCGCTTTTGTTGAATTTGGCTCGACAAAAGCGCAGTGAGAATGGAGAACCCTAGTCGGCACACCCGCGTCCTCCGCGGCAACCAGAGGCATAAGCGTCTGCAGACCCCCCGTATGCTGATGAACGATCTCCGTATTATTCTCCAAATAAAACTGTTTTAATCTATAGCGAGTAGCTTTCGGGTGATAGCGGCTCTGCTCAACTGGATATATCCCACCACCAAGACTCTCGATTTCATCTGAATAGAAAAACCGTTGGTCTGATGAAACCAAAAAGTCGAACTGAACCTTAGAGCGATCAATCTGACGATATACCGACATCAAGAAGGTTTCGATTCCACCGGCATTAAGGCTACCGACAACATGAAGTACCCTGATCACAGAAATCACCAGCTATCGCTTACTGCCAAGGCCGCACTTCAACCTAAGGCCCTCAATGAGAAGCTCATTATGGGCTTCACATTCCACATGGTTGAGCAATGCGAAGCCCGCGTTGGCGCCGACCAGTCTGTCAGCGAGGCGGGCTCTGCTAAGCTTATTAAGCACACGGAAAGCAAGGGAACCGCTTCCGGGTATTCCACATGCAAGGTATGAGTTGAGCATTCCCCTTGCGAACTCACCATAAGACTTCTCGACGAAACCCACTTCCTCTATCTCCTCGCTCCTTGAAATAAAATCATTGAGTATAGCTTCGGCATTCGACCCGGTAGCCAGACGTACCGTTGCATCCATCTTTACGAGAGGGTGGTACTCAACGGCAAGCTGGTCGCCGAGCTCAACCTCAAGAAGCAGGCCCGTCTTCCAGCACTCGTTATCATCACTTTCGGCATCGTCAAACAGGAAATTGCCTTGCCCATAGACAATAGTTGCATCAGCCCAATTCTCCTTGCATCCAATGCAGTGGCTGTGCTGACAAACCACGAGCTGTGCACCACACTCAGCGAATTTCCTGCATCTCCGCTGAAGCTGGGGAGATGGGTACCGGTAATGTTCTTTCCCGCCGTGGTATAGGACGATAACGTAATCGCAACGGCTTGCCAAATCCCTGACGTCATCGAATGAATCAAGTGGGTCATAAGGGGCTGCGCCCGCCGAAAACTCCCCCGCGATGGAGAACTCATGCTCAACGCAGCCAAATATACCGACAGTGACTCCGTCAATGTCAACAACCAGTGGTTTCTTTGCCTCAGTGAGATTAGCTCCGGCACCGAAATACTGGAGTCCAGCCCCCTCGAGCACATCCATGGTTGACCGAAGTCCATCTACCCCTTGGTCCATTATGTGGTTATTAGCAAGTGTGAAAGCCCATGGATTTACAGCTTTTAGTCCCGCAATGGTTGAAGTCGGGGCATCGAGACAGGGCCCGCACTTAGCAATAGGGTTCAAAGTATCTGTCAGGGGTACTTCAAGGTTAAACACGCCAAAATCTACGCCTTGCACTAATGCAAGAAGCTCCGGACCGACAAGGGCCTCGCCATCTCCGGCAGCGAAGACGTTACTATTCCCATCGGTTGGTACGAAATCTGCCCCGATCACTAGACGTGGTGCTCGTCCTTTAACCGATGCTGAACATTCATCTTTTATTATCATAGGTTTTCCTAAACTAAGCTCTATCGCACACTGCTAACAGCAGTCAAGTCAATCATGGCTCCGAGCCTTTCATCCCATTCTTCAGGTTCGAAAGGCCCAAACCCACTAGCATCGAAGAAAGTGCACTCGCCGAAGTACATCCTTCCGCCGACTTCATAGAAGTCGATACGCACATGTGGGATGCCGGCCGACAGCTTCCTGGCGGACTCAGCCATCAAATTAAAGGAACAAGGTTTATCGATAGACATGTCGGCGTTCTCGGCGAAGTCCTGCTTAATGTCTAGATGATTGAAGTCCATGTCAAAGAAGTCAAATCTTGTATCTCCGGCAGCCCGTCCTGTGCACGTAAACATTATTCTCGGCTCGCCGCCAAAGCAATAAAACTTATAATCGACCAAATCACCATTTGTTTCTGTAGGGTCCAGGTACTCCTCCGCGAACACGCATGGTTTCACGTTCTTATAAGGCCATTCGCGCGTCCTCCAGAAGTAGTTAATTTTTAGGTGCTTGGCAAGTTTCTTTTTCGCCTTTTCCAAGTCAAACGTCTCGCGGTTTTGGCAGACGGCAACACCGCCGCTGTCGTGGTTGGTCTTCAGCACAAAGCGCTCGGGGAGCTCTGAAATATCGATGTCCTCTGCGCGCTCCCACATCGCGTATGTCTTCGTAACATGTTCCTTCCCGATGCGGTCGGCCACCCACTGCTTCACTCGATACTTGTCGACAAGCGTGGTATATAGGGGGTTATGGTCATGTATTTTGAGCCACTGCAGTTTTTCGTTGAATCTTATTGGATTATCCAAATTGAGTTTTCTGTGCATGTATATCCAGTATGCAAATTTAAGGTAGGGACCGTCAGGAATACAGCGAGAGAGGAATGAATTTCCAAAGTGTCCAAAAGCAATTGCCGGCAACAAAGCAGAATGATTTTTTAGTTTATTAATCATTTTGTCCTTTCAAATTAATTCATAACCAATCCGTTAAAAACAAATGAATCGAAAAAGCCATCGACTGCCCAATCTTGGACGACGATGTAGAAAAAACTAAAAAAAACAACGACTGCAAACGTTGCCAGAAAACGTAATCTTTTATCGTGAAATGATTCGATTAAATTTGGGATTGCGACAGTCGTGGCAATTTGAAAATATCTTGTAGCGCGGGTAAACGTTGAGAACCTCAGTGCTAAAACCTGAAAAACAGGTGCCAACTCCAATGCATGGCCTATACCCAAGCGATCACAATTGTCTCCCCGAAGTTCGTAGATAATAACAAGTAAAATCATCAAAAGAAGAAGGTTTTCCCCCGAAAAACCCGTCAAAACGTACTCGCTATGATAGTGGGATGTCATGAAATTACTTAATGGTGTAGAACACAACAATAAAGTGATACCTGCCAGGATGCAGCCCAGATGGAATGCACCTTTCCTTCGCAAATTTGAAATCGGATAGAGGGCCACAAAGAGAATTGCAGTTACATGAAACGAGCATGCGATCAGGATAAGCAACAGGAACTTCGGCAGCTTTCTCTCCTCGACTGCGTCATACGCAAGCAGAACAATGGCGAGAGCAACGGTTTGCCGCAAGATAAATAGACTCATTCCGAAAAAGCCTAGTGTAACCATAAAAAAATAGCTCAAAGCATAATTATTCGAATAACGTCGACAAAAATGAACAAAAGCCAATTCGAATATGAGGCTCGTGAAAAAGACTAATGACTTCGCATCGGGCCAAATGCCCCAAATCACTTGGCTGAATAACTTCCACCCGATTCCGAAATCGCTATACCAGTTCAACCGCGCATGAAAGGCATATTGTGCAGCATCACTAAAAATTGGAGCAAAAAGCGTCATGAGCATCATTTGGATGAATACAATGCCCAAATACCAATCACTGCCCCTCTTTCCCTTTGAAAGTCGGCCTCGAAAGACAAACCACCAAACGAAGAGAAGCATCAGATTAAGAGGAAGGATGTTCATTGCGCCCTCCCAAGGAGATTTGAATCAAGTAGCCTTTCCATGCCATAAATACCTTGTCAGGTAAATAGGCTTTCATACTCTCTGCGGCAGCGGACGTCATATCCCCTACATTATCCTCAACAAGCAATCTCTTGATTTGATCAGCCATAGCTCGCGAGTTTCCGACGGGAACAAGGACACCATTCGTTCCATCAGCAATCAACTCTCCTGGTCCACCACAGGGACAGTCCGTCACTACGCAAGGTAAACCGACAGCCATTGCTTCCATGAGCGCGTTAGGCATTCCCTCATAGTCAGAGGACATCAGAAAGCCTTTTGCATCGGCGAGCACCGCCGGCACGTCAGAAGTTCGTCCGCAAAGAGCAACGCCGTCCGACAGTCCAAGGGCGTAAACCATACGCTGAAGGTCGCTTCGCATTGGACCTTCTCCATAGATTCGCAAACATTCGTCAGGGAAATCCATTCGCACTGCCGCAAACGCCTTGAGCATCATCGGATAGTTCTTCTGTTCCGTAAGACGCCCAATCGCGACCCAATACGAATTCACGCCAGACTTGTCGGTCTCGAAAAAAACCGGGTTCACCGCGTTTGGAATCACCCGTGATTTTCGACGAAGTCGAGCCGGAAACCATTCCATAGCTTGATGGGTCTGAAAGACGCAGCCGTCAGCCAGAAAGGGCATGAGAAACTTGCCCACAAACCTACCGATTTTTCCTGCATACTCCCTAGCAGGGTCATTTCGAACCGAGACGACAACCTTGCATGGAAGACCGAAACCCGCAACAAGCGCGCGGAAATTAGGTTCCTGCATGAAGGACAGAACGACATCAGGTCCTTCTGATTTAATGATTGCGCGCAACTTCTTTATCCTTGTGGCATTTCGCATCAGTCGCGACTGAACGATTTCCTCGTTCTCAAGGGAATAGCGAGTCACGCCTTCATTCAACTCATATTCGTTGTCGGAGCGAAACGACGTCACCAAAATGGAATTGTCCCCGCTACTGGAAAAGAAATTTGCAAGCTGGGATATAACCCGCTCCGCACCTCCGCCGTTCAGCCGGTTTATGTAAAATAGAACTCTCATCGTTTCCTTTTCAATGCGCCACTAAAGAAATCGGTCAGTCGTTCCGCTGTCTCACTGGAATCAAACCCCGCCGCCCGCACGGCTTTTGCCCCCGAAGCACGATCGAACTCGCCGGCCAGTATCCCGTCGACGCGCTCCGCCCACGCACGCGCGCAGACGTCAAGCTTCTCGCATTCTACATGTCCGCCCTTGATATAACAGTCTCGAGGGATAGCATCCGATATCAAACACGGCAGCCCCGCTGCCTGCGCTTCCACCAAGACCATGGGTAATCCCTCATACAGCGAAGGCATCGTAAAACAGTCCATCGCCTGCATAAGCCACGGCACGTCCGAACGCACGCCCAGAAACATGACAGAGCCGGTGATGCCTAACTCGGCAGCCTTTCTCTCCATCTCCATACGCAGGGGACCGTCACCCGCAAGCATCAACAAGGCGTCAGGTCTCCGCTTCAGCAGGGCGGCAAACACGTCAAGCAGAAGTGCGTGGTTTTTCACCGCGTCGAATCGCCCAACATGCCCCACGACGGGTGCATCGTCGGTGATGCCCAGTTCGCGTCGAACTTCCGTCCGCACGGCGGGATCATACGCGTATGAGTCTACGTCTATGCAGTTCCTAACGACCTCGAAGTCATCGGTATTAAACATCCACCTGCCCGCTTCCTCGCCGCAAGCAAACAAATCGGTGGCGTACCGTTTGATGAGAGGCTTGCAAAGCATCTTTAAGGGGTACTTCAAGTCTCTGTCCTGGTAGCTATTGTGCGAATGTGCCACTCGAACAATAGCCCCATGTTTCGCGGCTGCTGCGAGCGGCTCAGCGCTCAAACAGTCAAGCTGCGCCCATACGACTTCGTACGGGTGCTTAGCAAAAAACTCATTAAGTGCTGTCCAGTAGCGAGGGTCAAGCGGATTTTGCCTACGAACGCGGTAAATACGCCCACCCAACGACTCAATTTCCTCTTCGTAGGCACCACTATCCGAACGGTGGAGCAAGAAGTCGAGCTGAACCTTGGAACGATTCAGCGCTCGATACACGTTCATTGTGAACGTCTCAAGTCCGCCTCGATTCATGCTGGTTACCACTACGAGAACGCGTAACGGTTCATTAATTTTTGTATCGAGAATTTCAGAAACCACGGCCTCTCCTCTATGCATAGAGCGATGTCATTCGCCTAAGCACAGCTGAAATATCAAATTTCTTCGCCTGCTCTCGCCACGCAGATGCGCATTGCCTCTTACCGGAAACCCTCTCAATAGCACGAGCCCACTCATCTGCTCCACCCTCGACGATTGAGCCTTTCGCGAATGGACCCAGCACATCAGCGCAGCCCCTCGCACCGGAGGTCAAGCACGGCCTGCCACATGCCATCGCTTCGATGAGCGATACGGGCAGACCCTCGCGCTTGGAAGGGAAACAAAAGAGATCGCACGCGTTGAGCAACGCTGCCACGTCGCTGCGGAAACCCAGAAGCATGAGACGATCGTCCACACCGAGATGTCGCGCCTTTTTCAACAAGACGTTGCGAAGTGGTCCCTCGCCCGCAACGAGCAATTTAAAATTATCAGGCAGCTTCGCAAGAGCCTCTATGAGCACACCATGATTCTTGTTTTCGTTAAGATCACCGACGGACAGCAAGACAAAATCGTTCTTGCCCAGGCCGAGCTCCGCGCGCGTGTCCGCGCAGTTCTTAACGCAAACAAACCTGTCTAGGTCGACACCCACGCCGGGCACATACTCCACACGGCAATGCGCGAATTGCCGTGCACGCTTACAGTCCTCATCGTTTATGGTCACCAGTACATCGGTAAAGCGACTCATCACTCGCTCTACGGGATACCAAAGCACCCAGTTAATTAGAGGCGCCCCATCATAAAAATGAAAACCGTGCGCAGTGTAAATCACTTTTGTCCCACTGCGACGAGCATCTCGAGCTGCAAGACGCGTGAGAACACCTCCCACGGGAGTGTGGGTGTGAACAATAGCGAAATGCTCCTTGGCGAAGAGTTTACGCAGCTGTTTGTAGGCAACGATCGTCTGCATTGAGAATGGACTGCGTGCGAAGTCAATATTAACGAAATGGTCGCAGAATGGGATCTCACAGACACCGTCTGGATAATCGTTCTTAGCAGCTACCCATGTCTCCCAACCCTGCTCTTTGAACCACTTAAGATAGGGTATGTGAAACTTAGCAATGTGCCCGCGAACCAGCGTAGCCGTGAAAAGAACGTGACCATGGTCAGAGAGGCTCATCGTGCACCATCACCCGTACTAACAACGCCAAGCGTTTTAAGCATGATCGTAATATCAATCTTGATATTTCTTGTCTTGATGTACTGTAGGTCAAACATGACCTTCTCACTGGGAAGCAAGTCGTACCCGCCAGTCACCTGGGCAAGACCGGAAATACCCGGACGGACCATAGTGCGGTAATGCCAGCCGTGAATGCGCTTCTCGAACTCCTCGCAGAACGCAGGTCGCTCGGGGCGCGGGCCGATAAGGCTCATATCGCCCTTAAAGACATTCCAAAACTGCGGGATTTCATCCAAACGCGTCTTACGCATAAACTTACCAAAAGGGGTTACGCGCGGATCTTCGTCCTGCGCCCACTGAGCGCCTCGAGACTCTGCATCGATATACATGCTACGGAATTTGTAAATGTTAAACACTTTGCCGTCTTTGCCCACACGACGCTGAGCGTAAATAACGGGCCCTTCAGACTCAGTCTTGATCTTGACAGCAATTACGGCCATCGGAATCGCGAGAATAATGAGCGCGCAACCGCAGGAGACAACATCGAAAGAGCGCTTAATAAAGCGGTAGAAGAACCCACCGTTTACGACAGGTTCTTCTAGTTCAATGATATCGTCACCGGGCAACAACTTTTCCAGCACGTCGGCAGGGATACCGTTCTCCGAAAGCTTAGGCTCATGCTTTCCAACGTTGTTAAGCTTTGCAGCCTCGCGTCTGTCCTTAAGCGTAACAGCAAGCGCTGCCGCATCCCCCATTTGATTGTTTTGCACGTTCTCTTTCAACACTATGTCCCCGCCCCCGAGGGTCCTCCCTGTTCCGTTATGCATTCGCCTGCAACTAGGCGATCGCCTTTTTAAGGTTGCGCATGACGCGCTGCTCGGCCGAAAGCACGGCAAGGCCAACGCGCGTAGTTACGCGTCGACCGCACAGGTCGAGCTCCAAATAAGCAGTGTTCTTGCGTCTGTTAATGGTTTTGATAAGGCCTTCGTGGCCCAGCAGCGGACCTGCCGTCACTACGACCTGGTCGCCGTCTTTTAAGGCCTCGCTCATTGGCACTACGCGGTCTCCCCTATGCGTAAAGCCGCCAATAAGCTGGACCTCTTCTTTTGCCAGCGGCACAAACTGACCGTCCTGGGAAAGCACCCGGGCAAAGTCGTCCATGCGTTGCAGATACTGTTGCACGGTACGGGGATCTGCTGTGTCGCAGATAAGATAACCGGGAAAGAGCGACTTGGTCGCATTGACCCATTCGCCGTGCACTTTGATCTCGGTTTGAAATTGGGGATAAAAGAGCTCCTGCATGGCGACAGCCGGCACCATTCGCTCGATGCGCTCGCGCATTATGTGTTCGCGACCGTTAATGACCTGGATTACATACCACACGAGCACCACCTCCTTGCTGTCTTACGTGTGGCTCACGAGGTTTGGGTATGGCTTCGCCAGGGCGCTTGTGCGCGAAGGCGCTCCATATTCAAACCCTGAGCCCAGTTAGACAAGCACGTGGCTCTGCCCCACCGTGAACGGTATGTACAAATGCAGTTGCTAGAGTCGCGGACGTGTATCGCAAAAATGACCGTGACCCCAGCTGGCTGCGTGCGAGCCAGTCAAGCGGGGACAAAACTGGACCGCACGCAAACAGCTGAAGAACTGCTACGTTTTGGCATGCAAACTATTAGCTACTTGCATCTACGAATTATTTCGATGCAAATAAATTAAGTCGCATGACTTCTTTATTGGAGCTCGTGGTGTTTCTGGCACCGCCGTTACGGCCGGATGCTGATCGACCCTGTGCTTTGTGGCTTAAAGAAGCCGTGAGCACAGTTGAACCCATGTAACGTTAGGTATCCTAGCACAAGCTGTTAGTGAAACTGATTTGGCTTGTGATGAACAACATATCGTTCATTTAGCGTGCTTAAGGGGGTTGTTTTGGGATGTTGTTCACGTTGGCGCAGGTTATTGAGGTGCAAGCAGTGATTAGAGACGTTCCTGAAGCCTGAATGAAGCAGCGAGCTGCACTGGTAATTGCCTTTGACTAACAAAATATGTACAGACATGGGAAATAAATTGAGCAACTTTTTGTTGGCATGGATTGGGTTTGTGACGCAAGATGTTTTGGCATGAAAAAAGGCCTTCGGAATACCGAAGGCCTTTACATTCACGATGGTGGAGACGAGGGGGATCGAACCCCTGACCTCTTGACTGCCAGTCAAGCGCTCTCCCAGCTGAGCTACGCCCCCGTGACGAGGAGATACTATAGGGGAAGTCTTTCTTTGATGCAAGGACTTTTTTGGGTTGAATCTCTTACTTACGGGTTTTCCTGGGACGGGGCAGAAATAATCACTCTTCGAGCGCTTATTTCTATCCACCGTCCCGATAAAACCCTGATGTGATAGACCTTACTTGTAGAGGTAAGCGATGGCGGTGCCGGTGTGGACTTGGATCGTGGCTGTTGACCTGACGACGTTGCTAATGCCCATGTCGGCTAGCAGGCCCAGGGGGCTATGGTCAAGTTCCCACTCTAGACCGTGTTCGCTTACTACCGTCCCAGGAGCTATGGCGATGATGGAAAACGTCTTGCCTTCGGCGCCTTCGATGGTCCAAGATTCGCCTCCGTGCAGGATGCGGGCCGTGGTCTCGTCTTCGGCAATCCAGACTGGAGCGTCATCGTAGCCTGCAAGCAACCCCAGAACGGAAAGTGCCATATCCGGGCGGCCGCCAGTGGCGCAGGTTGCAACCACTTCGGCACCCGGCCAGCGGCGGCGGACGGAACAGAGCGCGAGCGCCAGATCGGTATAGTCCTTGTACGGATCGTGGCGCTCAACTTCAAAGTCGGTGGCGGCATCGACCAACGCACGACCCGCGTCACTTACCGTGTCGGCATCCCCCACATAAACGTCGCAGTCCAGGCCGGCGCCCAGAAGCGCGTCGAGCCCACGATCCACGGCGACAACGTGGTCGCACTCCCCCGCTAGCCTACGCAACAGATCCGCACTCGCTACCACGGGCGAGCCACAGACCACTAATACCTTGCAAGCCACAGCCCTCGCCTATCCCTCAAACGAAAGCACGCGGGCCAAATCCAGGTCCTCATAGCTATCGATAAAGATGTCGCAGTTGTCGCGAACCTCGTCGCGCTCCATACGGCCGAGCGGGTCATAGATGCCCACGCGCTTAAAGCCGGCGGTGCCAGAGCTCTTAAGGCCAAAGACGGCGTCCTCAAACACCCATGCACGCTCAAACTTGCGCCCGTGACGTTCCTCTAGGCGGCGCAGCGCCAGCTCGTACACATCGGGGAACTGCTTGGAGCGCCCCGCCTCGCCCGTGGTGGTCACAAGCTCCATGTAGACATCGAGTCCGGCGCCCGCAAGCGCAGACGTAACCAGCTCGGCCGGCGTGGACGTGGCAACGCACATGGCAATACCGGCAGTCTTCGCCTGCTCCAAAAACGTCAGCAGACCCTCACGGGGCGGCACCTTGGAATAGCCATCGATCAGGATGTCGCTCAGCTCACGGTAGAGCTCCTCGCCATTTTCGCCAATGCCCCAGATGTCGTGGTAGGCCTGGCACTCGTCCTCGAGCGACAAATGCTCAAACTGGGCAAAATCGTCGACCGTCACGTCAACTCCGTGGCGGTGCAATAACTCGGGCTGGGCATAGGCCCAAACGGGGGTGCTATTAACCAGTGTGCCGTCGCAATCGAAAATAAAAGCAACACTTGGGGCAGCGGTGTGGTCCATAAACGAGCCTTTCGATGTCAAAGGGTAAACAACCTGCTAAAAACGTTTTACCAAACGTCAACCTAACAATCTAGAAACGCTAATTGGTAAAACTGTCAAGAGTTTTACCACGGCAATTCTGCCAGTGGTATAAACATGTCGCTTACCGATTAAACGCCCCCGCAAATCCACTTTCGTCCATAAAACTAACGCACAGGTGTTATCGTAGTTTCTGCCGAAAGTTCCACCGAGCACGCGAGGTGGAACGAATCACAGAAACTTCGCCGTCCCTTCGATTCGTGCAGCCTTGGACCTTTCGCATCTAGTCACCAAGGCAACACGCTGCCGCGTCATGATGGGATCAAACGTGAGCGATACAAAGCTAAAGCCAACGGCTAAGAAGCCCGCAACCCGCAAACCGGCTCCGCACGCACCGGAGCTTTCCAAGGACGATGTCTACCTGTTTGGCATTGGTATGTGGGAGCGCAGCTGGGAAAAGATGGGCGCGCATCCCGACACGCAGCAGCGCACGCGCGGCTGGCGTTTTTGCGTTTGGGCGCCCGACGTAAAGAGCGTCCATGTCATTGGCGAATTTAACGACTGGGATGAGCAAGCCAACCCACTGGTGCCCGTTCATACGAGCGCTATTTGGGAAGGCTTTATTCCCGGCGCCGAGCAGGGCCAGCTCTATAAATATCTCATCGAGACCAACGAGGGCGAGAAGCTCTACAAGGCCGATCCGTATGCCTTTAAGGCCGAGTGCCCCCCGGGTACCGCGAGCGTGCTGTGGACCCTCGATGGCTACAAGTGGAACGACGCCGCGTGGCTCAAGCGCCGCGCCGGCCACAACCACATGTCGCAGCCGCTCAACATCTACGAGGTGCATATTGGCTCGTGGAAACGCCACGGCGACGCGCCGCAGGGCGAGCCCGACGAGTACGGCAACTACCCCGGCCCCATGGATCCCTTCCCCGCGCAGCGCGGCGAGTTCTATACCTACGACGACCTGTCGGTGGAGCTCGTGGACTACGTGCGCGACATGGGCTACACGCATATCGAGGTCATGCCGCTTATGGAGCATCCCTTCGATGGCTCCTGGGGCTACCAGACGACCGGCTACTATGCCGCCACGTCGCGCTACGGCAACCCGCAGCAGCTCATGCACTTTATCGATGCGTGCCACGAGGCGGGCATCGGCGTGATCATGGACTGGGTACCCGGCGGTTTTTGCGCCGACTCCCACGGTCTTGCCACCTTTAACGGCCACATGCTGTTTGAGCACGAGATTCACCCCAACTGGGGCACGCACAAGTTTGACTTCGCCCGCGGCGAGGTCCGCTCCTTCCTGGTCTCCAACGTACTGTACTGGCTCGAGAACTTCCACGTTGACGGCATTCGCATGGACGGCGTGTCCAGTATGCTGTACCTCAACTTTGGCATCGATGATCCGGGCCAAAAGAAGTTCAACAAGTACGGTACCGAGGAGGACCTGGACGCCAGCGCGTTTATCCGCCAGGTCAACTGCGCTGTGGAGGCGCACTACCCCGACGTGATGATGATGGCCGAGGAGTCCACCGCGTGGCCGCTCGTGACCTATCCGCCGCAGGACGGCGGCCTGGGCTTCCACTACAAGTGGGACATGGGCTGGATGAACGACACCCTGCACTACATGCAGACCGATTTTCCGTGGCGCCCCGGCAACCACGGGCTGCTCACGTTCTCCATCATGTACGCCTTTACCGAGAACTTCATCTGCCCGCTGAGCCACGACGAAGTCGTGCACGGCAAGTGCTCGCTCATCGGCCGCATGCCGGGCGACTGGTGGCGCCAGTTTGCCGGTCTGCGCACGCTGGCCTTCTACCAGATGACGCATCCCGGTGCCAAGCTCAACTTTATGGGCAACGAGATCGGCCAATTTATTGAATGGCGCTACTACGAGTCCATCCAGTGGTTCCTGACCGAGGAGTACGAGACCCACCGTCATCATCAGGCGTTTATCAAAGCGCTCAACCACCTGTACACTGCCGAGCCCGCCCTGTACGAGCGCGGCTACACCGACGACGGCTTTACCTGGATCGACGCGGATAACTCCAAGCAGTCCATCGTGAGCTTTGTGCGTCAGGGCGAGGACGTCGATGACGACCTGGTGATCCTGATCAACTTTGACCCGGCGAGCTACGAGAGCTTCCGCGTGGGCGTGCCGCGCGAGGGTGACTGGGAGGTCATCTTCGATTCCGACCGTCCCGAGTTTGGCGGCAGCGGATACGCCGGTGAGGAGCCCTACACCTGCTCGAGCGAGCCCTATCCCTGGAACGGGCAGATGGACTCCATCGAGATCAAGGTTCCCGGCTTGGCAGGCGTAGTGCTAAAGCGCCGCGGTCCCAGTAGCTATAAGCCGCCCGTGGTCGAGGAGCCCAAGAAGGCGACGCGCAAGCGTGCGTCCTCGGTAAAGCCTAAGCCCGCAGCCGCTAAGAAGGCTCCGGCTAAGGCGAAGGCTGCAAAGCCCACCGCCAAGGCCAAAACTAAGGCTGCCGCAAAGCCCGCTGCAAAGGCTACCGCGACCAAGAAGCTGGCCACCAAAAAGGCTGCGCCCAAGGCCAAGACAGCTGCTGTTAAGGCTCCTGCCAAGAAAGCGTAACAAAAGCGTTACCACTGCAATTACCCGCCCCGCCGGGGCGTAGGATACAAGTCATAACCGTTCCGGGAGAAACATCCCCGGGGGAAAGGAACGTATGAGTAAGATCTTCGACAACAAGCAGGAGTTTACCGAGCTCTATCGCGATGCCGTCATGAGCATCAGCGGCAAGAGCGTCGAGGCCGCCAGCGACCTCGACCGCTTTAACGCCCTGGCCAAGCTCGTGGCCGAGAAGGCCCGTACCGTTGCCACCAAGAGTGACGCCCGCGCCACCGCCGAGGGCAAAAAGCGCGTGTACTACTTCTCGATCGAGTTTTTGATCGGCCGCCTGCTCGATAACTACCTGCTCAACTTTGGCGTGCGCGACATGGTCGCCGAGGCGCTCGACGACATGGGCTTCGACCTTTCCGTCATCGAGAACCAGGAGCCCGATCCGGCGCTGGGCAACGGTGGCCTGGGCCGTCTTGCCGCATGCTTCCTGGATTCCATGGCAGCCGAGGGCATTGCCGGCTACGGCAACGGCATGCGCTACCGCTACGGCCTGTTTAAGCAGGAGATCGTCAACGGCAGCCAGGTCGAGGCCACCGACGAGTGGCTCACGCACGGCTATCCCTGGGAGGTCCGTCGTCAGGACAAGGCCGTGACCATCAAGTTTGGTGGCCACGTCGAGGGCTATGAGGAGAACGGCCGCACGTTCTACCGCACGGTGGACACGCAGGACATCCTGGCCGTCCCTTATGACATCCCCGTCGTGGGCTATGCCGGCGAGACCGTCAACAAGCTGCGCGTCTGGGCCGCCGAGCCGGTCGAGGAGCACTTCGATCTGGAGGCCTTCAACCGCGGCGACTACGCCCTGGCCGATGCCGAGCGCGCCGAGGCCGAGGCCATCAGCGCCATCCTCTACCCCAACGACGCCGGCGAACACGGCCGTCTGCTCCGCCTGAAGCAGGAGTACCTGTTTGTCTCGGCCGGCATCTACAGCCTGCTCGACACCTTTGAGAAGGAGCACGGCGCTAACTGGGAGCTGCTGCCGCAGTTTGTGGCCATCCACACCAACGATACCCACCCCGCCATGTGCGGCCCCGAGCTCATGCGCATCCTCATCGACGAGAAGAAGCTCGAGTGGGATGACGCCTGGAACATCGTGACGCAGGTCGTGAGCTACACCAACCACACCATCCTGCCCGAGGCCCTGGAGAAGTGGCCCATCGGCACGTTCTCCAAGCTCCTCCCCCGCGTGTACCAGATCATCGACGAGATCAGCCGTCGTTGGCACGAGTCGTTCGACACCACGCAGGAGGGTTGGCAGGAGCGCCTGCGCCAGACCGCCATTCTGTGGGACGGCGAGATCCGCATGGCCAACCTGTCTGTGATTTGCAGCCATAGCGTCAACGGCGTAGCCAAGATCCACTCCGACATCATCAAGAACATCGTGCTCAAGGACTTCTATGCCCTGACGCCCGAGAAGTTCAACAACAAGACCAACGGCATCTCGCACCGTCGCTTCTTTGCCGAGGCCAACCCCACCTATGCCAAGCTCGTGACCGAGGCCATTGGCGATGGCTGGCTGAAGGACGCCTTTGAGCTGGAAAAGCTCAAAGAGTTCCAAAACGACACCGAGTTCCTCAAGGCCGTGGGTGCCTCCAAGCGCGCCAACAAGGAGCGCCTGGCCGCCTACGTTAAGGCCGAGACCGGTCTGGTCATTGACCCCAACACCGTCTTCGACGTTCAGGTAAAGCGCTTCCACGCCTACAAGCGCCAGCTCATGAACATCATGAAGGCGATGGACATCTACAACCGTCGCATCGCCGATCCCAACTTCCACGTGACGCCGACGACCTTTATCTTTAGCGGCAAGGCCGCCTCGAGCTACACCTTTGCCAAGGAGACCATCCGCCTCATTAACTCCGTGGCCGACGTCATCAACAACGACCCGCGCGTCAACGAGGTCATGAAGGTCTGCTTTATTCCCAACTTCCGCGTGAGCAACGCCCAGCTCATCTATCCCGCCGCCGAGATCTCGGAGCAGATCTCCACGGCCGGCAAGGAGGCCTCGGGCACGTCCAACATGAAGCTCATGATGAACGGCGCCATTACGCTGGGAACCCTCGACGGCGCCAACATCGAGATCGCCGACCTGGCCGGCCGCGAGAACGAGGCCATCTTTGGCCTGACCGCTCCCGAGGTCGAGCAGCTCTGGGCATCCAACAGCTACTTTGCGTGGGATACCCTCAACGGCGACCGCGAGCGTCTGGGCCGCGTGATGGACGAGCTCAAGGACAACACCTTTGCGGGTCTTTCGGGCAACTTCGAGAGCATCTACAACGAGCTCATGAACAACAACGACCCCGACCTGGTCATGGCCGATTTCCGCAGCTACGTGGATGCGTGGGAGAAGCTCACCGGCAGCTATGGCGACCAGGAGACCTGGAACCGCAAGGCCTTGCTCAACACCGCCTCCTCGGGCTGGTTCTCGAGCGACCGCACCATTCGCGAGTACCGCGACGAGATCTGGCACGCGTAAAGCGCGCGAGCTCCCCTATGCCAGCACGGCATTACTCGACGGGCGTGACGTTGCGCCGCGCCCGTCGCTAATGGGTTTAGGAACATCGATGACAGAAGGAGAAATCGATGAGTAAGAAAGAATGCATCGCGATGCTCCTCGCAGGAGGACAGGGCAGCCGATTGGGGGCACTCACCCAAAAGATCGCCAAGCCGGCGGTTAGCTTTGGTGGCAAGTTCCGCATTATCGACTTCTCGCTCTCCAACTGCTCCAACTCGGGCATCGACACGGTGGGCGTTCTGACGCAGTATCGCCCCTATCTGCTGCATGCCTACGTGGGCTCCGGCGAGGCGTGGGATCTGGACAGCCGTGACGGCGGCGTGTCGATCCTGCCGCCGTATGAGACGCAGACCGGCGGCGCCTGGTATGCGGGCACGGCAGACGCCATTACGCAGAACCTGGACTACATCAAGGCCAACGACCCCAAGTACGTCCTTATTCTTTCGGGCGATCACCTGTATCGCATGGACTACCGCAAGATGCTCAAGACGCACATTGAGAACAACGCCGACCTCACGGTGAGCGTTATGCCCGTGCCTTGGGAGGAGGCCAGCCGCTTTGGCATCCTGACCACCGACCCCGAGGACGGCCGTATCACCAAGTTCACCGAGAAGCCCGATAAGCCCGATTCGAACCTCGCGTCCATGGGCATCTACATCTTCTCGGCCGACGTGCTGATCGAGGCACTCGAGGAGGACGCTCTGGACCAGCGCTCGAGCCACGACTTTGGCAAGGACATCATCCCCAAGCTGCTCGGCGAGGGCAAGCGCCTGTACAGCTACGAGTTCCACGGCTTTTGGAAGGACGTCGGCACCATCGCCAGCTTCCACGAGACCTCGATGGACCTGCTGGGCAACAACCCCGAGTTCGATCTGTTTGACAAGCACTTCCCCATCATGTCCAACATCACCACGCGTCCGCCGCACTACATTGGTCCGGATGGTCGCTTGGACGACTGCCTGGTCTCCAACGGCTGCAAGATCTACGGCACCGCTCGCCACTCGATCCTTTCGACCGATGTCATCATCGAGGAGCGCGCCGTGGTCGAGGACTCCGTGCTGCTGCCGGGTGCGCACGTTAAGAGCGGCGCGCACATCTGCCGCGCTATTTTGGGCGAGAACTCCACGGTCGAAGAGGGCGTGAAGCTCGGCTCTGTCGATACCACCAAGGATACGGCCGTCGTTGGAAATGACGTCGTTATCGGGAAGGGGGAATGATCCGATGATCAATCGCAAGGCCATCGGTTATATCACCGCTAACTACTCTTCGACCTACGGCAGCGTGCTGCTCAAGGACCGCCCCATCGCGTCCGTCCCGTTTTTGGGTCGCTACCGCCTGATCGACTTCCCGCTGTCCAACATGATGAATGCCGGCATCAAGACCGTCGGTGTCGTCATGCCGGGCAACTATCGCTCGCTGATCGACCACGTGGGCTCGGGCAAGGACTGGGGCCTGGACCGCAAGAAGGGCGGCCTGTTTATGGTGCCCGGCAACGCGTATGGCACCACCAAGGGCGGCATGCGCTTCTTGCTGCGCGACATCATCTCCAACAAGACGCTGTTCCAGCGCTCGGACAAGCCCTATGTTGTGATGATGGGCACCAACATCATCTTCAATATGGACCTCAACACCATCATCGACGCGCACGAGAACTCCGGTGCCCAGATGACCGTGGTGTACTGCAAGGCCACGCACAACGTCGATGACGAGACCAAACTCGAAATTAACGAGAACGGCCGCCTGACGGGCGTGAGCGCCGGCGTCGTGTACGGCGATAACGCCTCTATGGACTGCTGCATCGTCAACCGCGAGACGCTGCTCGAGATCATCGACCATTACCAAGCCGCCGACTATCTGGACCTGCTCGAGGCACTCCAGGGCGACTTTGGCAACATCGACGTGTGCAGCTACGAGTACAAGGGCGAGGTCGTGGGCGTGTTTAGCGAGAAGTCGCTGTATCGCCGCAGCATGGACCTGCTCGACCAGACCGTGGCCGACCAGCTCTTTGACCCCGAGCGCCCGATCCTGACCAAGGCTCACGACGTGCCGCCTTCGCGCTACGCGACCGGCAGCCACGCCTGCAACTCGATCATCTCGGCCGGCTGCATCATCAAGGGCACCGTGCGCAACTCGATCCTGTCGCGAGGCGTTGTGGTCGAGGAAGGCGCCTCGGTGACCAACTCGATCATCAACCAGAGCTGCATCATCAAGAGCGGCGCCCGCGTTGAGAACGCCATCCTGGACAAGAACAACGTGGTTCCCACCAACACCGAGCTTCGCGGCACGCCCGAGAACATCCTGGTGCTGGGCAAGGCTCCGTTAACTTCCGACACCACCATCGTACGTTAACGTTGGCACCGCAACATCGCTCGTAACATGTAGAATAGCCGCCCGGTTAGCGCCAGGCGGCTATTCTCGAATAACAACATGGGAGACAATATGGCTGATTCCAGCAAAAAGATGCAGATCGTGTTTGCCTCGGCCGAGTGCGCGCCGTTTGTGAAGACCGGTGGCCTGGGCGACGTGGCGGGCTCGCTTCCTGCGGCGCTTGTGCGCGCCGGCGCCGAGGTCATCGTGATGGTGCCCAAGTACGCCACCATCAAGGACGAGTACAAGGCGCAGATGGAGCACTTCTCCGACTTTTATGTGAGCCTGGGCTGGCGCAATGAATACTGCGGGCTCGAGAAGCTCGAGCACGACGGCGTCACCTATATGTTCATCGACAACGAGCGCTACTTTGCGCGCGACTATCCGTACGGCTTCTTTGACGACGGCGAGCGTTTTGCGTTCTTCTCCAAGGCCATCACCGAAAGCCTGCAGCACCTGCCCGAGGGCTTTGAGTGCGACATCCTGCACTGCAATGACTGGCAGACGGCACTGGCGCCCGTGTTCCTGCGCGAGTTCTACCAGGGCCTGCCGCTGTACGACCGCGTCAAGACCGTGTTCTCGATCCACAACGTGGCGTTCCAGGGCCAGTTTAGCGACACCGTGATGGAGGACATCCTGGGCGTGGCGCACATTCCGGCGGCCGCCTCGCAGCTGCGCTGCGACGCCTGCAGCATCAACTACATGCTGGGTGCGCTGCGCTATGCCGATGCAATCACCACGGTGAGCCCCACCTATGCCAACGAGATCCAGACGCCCGAGTTTGGCGAGGGCCTGGACGGCGTTCTGCGCGAGCGCTCCTATGCGCTGCAGGGCATCCTCAACGGCATTGACGTGGCGGGCTTTGACCCGGCGACCGACAAGCGCATTGCCGCAAACTACACGGTCGAAGACCGTTCCGGCAAGGCTGTATGCAAGGCAAAGCTGCAGGAAGAGCTGGGGCTCGAGGTTCGCGACGACCGCCCGCTTATGGTGATGGTCACGCGCCTGACGCGCCAGAAGGGCATGGACCTGGTCATGTACGCGCTCGACCGCATTTTGGCCGGCGGCGTTCAGGTGGCCGTGCTGGGCACCGGCGACCGCGACTACGAGGACGGCCTGCGCTACTTCCAGGACAAGTACCCCGGCACCATGGCTGCGCGTATCGAGTTTGATCCGGCGCTGTCGCAGCGCATGTATGCCGCCGCCGACATGTTCCTGATGCCTTCGAAGTTTGAGCCCTGCGGCCTGTCGCAGATCATCGCCATGCGCTACGGCACCCTGCCCATCGTGCGCGAGACCGGTGGCCTGAAGGACACCGTGCAGCCGTACAACGAGTTTACCGGCGAGGGCACGGGCTTCTCGTTTAGCAACTTTAACGGCGACGAGATGGGCGACGCGGTGTTCCGCGCGGCGCGCCTGTTCTGGGACAACCGCGATGCCTGGAACCAGCTGGTCACGCAGGCCATGAGCCAAGACTTTAGCTGGACGCGCTCGGCCGACAAGTATCTGGACCTGTACTTCTTTATGCATCCGGAGATCGAGCGCCCGGCGGCTGTTGTCGACGAGCCCGAGGCTGTGGCCGAGGAGGCTGCGGCCGAGCCCAAGGCTGAGTCGGTTGTTGAGGCACCCGCTGCTGCTGAGGAGCCCAAGGCTGAGGTGAAGGCTGAGGCAGCTCCCGAGGCTGAGGCTAAGCCGGCTGCAAAGCCTGCCGCCAAGAAGACCACGACGCGCAAGACGACGGCCAAGAAGGCTACGACAACCAAGGCCGCTGCCACCAAGACCGCCGCAGCAAAGACGACTGCCACCAAGACAACGACCACACGCAAGCGCACCACCGCAGCTGCCAAGAAGGCCGCCGAGGCCGAGGCTGCTCCCGAGGTAAAGGCCGAGGCCGCCGTCGAGGCCAAGCCGGCCGCTAAGGCTCCGGCCAAGACTGCAGCCAAGAAGACGACCGCGACCAAGAGCACGACCACCAAGAAGGCAACGGCTGCCAAGAAAACCACGGCAACGAAGTCGACGACAGCGAAGGCTGCCCCCAAGGCGGCCGCAAAGCCGGCGGCCAAGGTCGAGGAGACGCCTGCCGAGTCCAAGGTAGAGGCAACCGTCGAGGCCAAGCCTGCCGCCAAGACCACCACGCGCAAGCGCACGACGTCAGCCAAGAAGACCACGGCAAAGGCCGCAACTCCCAAGGCAGAGACTAAGCCCGCCGCTGCCAAGGAGGAGCCCAAGGCCGAGGTAAAGGCCAAGCCGGCGGCGAAGGCCGCCGAGGTCAAGGCCGCCCCGAAGGCAGAGGCTAAGCCCGAGCCCGCCAAGGAGACCCCGGTCTCCCCCGCCGCTCCGGCAGCGGAAAAGGCCCCGTCCAAGAAGACGTCCGTCCGCAAGGCAACGGCCACCCGCAAGCGCCGCTAGTCCGGACGATCCACAACCTAATCGTCAATAAACAAGGGGTGTCGTTCAGCGCGACACCCCTTGTTCTATATATGAGGTAAAACGATTTTCTAGCACAACCGTTCGCCGATAATGAGCGGCTGTAGTTTATACAACTAAAGTGCAACGATATACTTAAGTACTGTGCGTTAAGCCCATGGCCTGCTGGCCATGACAGTATAGAACTGGACCGTACTATGAGATTGATTCACAACAGCCGCCTACCGCAGTTTCGCACTCCGTTTGGCGCTGTGACCACTGGAACTTCCGTTGCACTCTCGGTGATTTTGGAGGATGCCGATCCCAACCAGGCAACACTCACCCTGCGTACCTGGGTCGATGAAGTCGGCGAGACCCTGATCCCGATGGAACACGAGGGCGATGGCATTTTTACCGGCGAGCTCAAATGCGATGAACCGTGTCTTGTGTGGTACAGCTTTATATGCAATATCGAGGGCCAGCCCGAGGTTCGCCTGGGCGCGCCGCAAGGCCGCACCGGCGGCGAGGGCGTAACCTACGACTACGCCGAGGTGCCGTCCTTCCAGATTACCGTCTACAAGCACCGCGAGAACCGCCCCACCTGGTACGAGCGCGGCATGGTCTACCAAATCTTCCCCGACCGCTACGCCCGTGACGAGCATTGGCGCGAGCGCACAATGGCCCAACTCGAAAAACCGCGCAAGGGCATTCAGCGCCGGATGGTCGAGGACTGGAACGAGCCGCCCGTGTACGAGCGCGCCGAAGACGGCTCCATCAAGACCTGGGACTTCTACGGCGGCTCGCTCAAGGGCATCCAGGAAGACCTGCCCCGCATCGCCGAGCTGGGCTTTACGGCCATCTACCTCAACCCCATCTTTGAAGCCGCGAGCAACCACCGCTACGACACGGCCGACTACACCAAGATCGATCCGATCCTGGGCACTGAGCAGGACTTTACCGAGCTGTGCGAGGCAGCCGAGAAGCTGGGCATCTCAATCATCCTGGACGGCGTCTTCAACCACACGGGCGACGACTCGATCTATTTCAACCGCTACGGCAACTACCCCGGCGTGGGTGCCTGGCAGAGCGAGGATTCTCCGTGGCGCGATGCGTTTACCTTCCACGAGGACGGCTCGTACGACTGCTGGTGGGGCGTGGGCAACATGCCGGCCATCAACGAGAAGTCCGAGCTGGTGCGCGAGAGGCTCCTGGGCAAGGACGGCGTGATCCGCAAATGGCTGCGCGCCGGTGCCCATGGTTGGCGCCTAGATGTCGCCGACGAGCTTTCCGATGACTTCCTGACCGAGATCAAAAAGGCCGTGGTCGCCGAGAAGCCTGACGCACTGCTGCTCGGCGAGGTCTGGGAAGATGCCTCCAACAAGATTAGCTACGGCCATCTGCGCCGCTACCTGCAGGGCTCCGAGCTCGACTCCGCTATGGATTACCCCTTCCGCGACATGGTCATCGGCTTTTTGATGGGCTACAAGAACGCCTACGAGGCCGCCGAGGACATCGAGACCCTGCGCGAGAACTACCCGAGCGAGGCATTGTCCTGCGCGCTCAATCTGCTTTCGAGCCACGACCGTCCACGCATCATCTCGGTGCTCGGCGGCGGCCCCGACGAGTCGCAGCTGCCCGAGAGCGAGCGCAGCAAATGGCGCCTGGACGAGAACGCGATGGGTCTGGCCAAGAGCCGCTTTTGGCTCGCCACGCTCATGCAGATGACCTTCCCGGGCGTGCCTTCGATCTATTACGGCGACGAGTACGGCTTGGAAGGCCTTACCGATCCGGGCAACCGCCGCACGCTGCCCATGAAGGAAGACCTGCACGACTTCGATACGCTGGCTATTGTCAAGAACGCCTCGGCCGTACGCCGCGCGCTGCCGTTTATGATCGATGGCGAAATCAAGGCCTTCGCACTCAATGATGAGGTGCTGGCATACAACCGCACGGGCAAGGACGGCGAGTCGGCAACGGTCATCATCAACCGCAGCCTGCGCAATTCACACCGCGTGACGATTCCGGCGCTCGACGAATGTGCGAGTGACGTGATCAGCGGTCATGAGTGCGAGATCCACAACGGTACGGTCACGCTCGATCTGTATCCGCTGGGCTCGTCGATCATCTATCACCATGCCGAGCAGCGCCTGCAGGAACCGCTCGATCACGGTGCGGGTGTTGTGTGCCATATCACATCGGTGCCGACCGACGACGGCAAGCCCGGTACGATCGGCGCGCCCACGCGTCGCTTTATCGACCATCTGGCCGCCATGGGCATGCGCTACTGGCAGGTTCTCCCCGTCAACCCCACGGACTATTTCCGCTCCCCTTACGCCGGTCCTTCGGCCTTTGCGGGCAATATCGACCTGCTGCCCGAGAGCCAAGAGGAGCTGGCCGCCGACTTTGAAACCTGGAAGGCCCGCGGTGGCGAAGATGCCGATCCGTTGTACACCGCGTTTAAACATCGCAATGCTGATTGGCTCGAGAAGTACTGCGTCTACATGGCCGTCAAGAAATACTTTGAGGGCGAGTCGCGCCACGATTGGCCGGCAGATGTTGCGCACTACAACGAGCACCTGATTGACGACAAGCGTTTCCACGACGAGTCAGAGCTGCAGGCGTACATGCAGTACCGCTTTGACCTGGCCTGGTGCGAGCTCATGAACTACGCGCACAAGAAGGGCATCGAGGTTATCGGCGATATCCCGATGTATGTCTCGGACGATTCGGCCGACGCGTGGAGCGAACCCGAGAACTTCTGGCTGTCCGATACCGGCAAGGCGATTGAGATTTCCGGCGCGCCGCCCGACAACTTTGCGCCCGAGGGCCAGATGTGGGGCAACCCGACCTTCCGCTGGGACCACATGAGGGAGAACGGCTATCGCTGGTGGATGGATCGCCTGCGCCGCGCGTTCTCGCTCTACGACCGCGTGCGCCTGGATCACTTCCTGGGATTCCACAGCTACTTTAGCATTCCCGCGGGTAAGATCTGCGCCGACGGGCGTTGGCTGGCAGGCCCGGGCAAGGACCTGTTCCAGACCGCCTATGACGAGCTGGGGCCACTCAACTTTATTGCCGAGGATCTGGGCTACCTGACGCCCGGTGTTCGCGCCATGGCTTCGACCTGCGGCTTCCCCGGCATGGACGTGCTGGAGTTTAGCGACTATGACGTCCGTTGCGGCGTGCACCCCACGCCTGGCAAGATCCTGTACACCTCGACGCACGACACGTCGACGTTGGCCGGGTGGTGCACGCGTTCCTTTGCGGGCGGCGACGAGCCGAGCGGTGTTGAGGTGGCGGCCAAGCTGATGGGCGACGCGCTGGCAAGCGACGCTCCCCTCGTAATGATGCCGCTGCAGGATGTCCTGGGGCTGGGCGACGACGCGCGCATGAACGTACCGGGCGTCGCAACGGGCAACTGGACTTGGCAGGCTGACGAGGCCGACGTTGCGGCCGCCGAGGACAAAACCGCACAGCTCCTGCGCAACAACCATAGATTCTGGGGCGAAGCGTGATAAAACCCCCGATATAGGGTACAGTTACAGACGTTTGAATTTTTGCGGGCAGAGTAATCTGCCCGCTTTGTGCTGAAAAGGAAGTATTATGGCGCGCTACGATTACAAGTGCTCGAGCTGCGGCAACGTGTTTGAGGTTGAGCATCCCATGTCCGAGACTCCCGAGGTCGTGTGCCCGAGCTGCGGTGCCCCGGCGGCCAAGACGTTCTCGGCCAGCGGCATTAAATTTGAGGGTAGCGGTTTCTACAACACCGACCAGCGAAGCGGCGGCTCCAGCACCAGCGCCACGAGTGGCTGCTGCGCCAACTGCCCGCATAACCACTAGGAACCAAACAGCCCCGCGACCGACACCGATCGCGGGGCTATTTCTTTGCGCTATAGGTGGCTAATTATCTACCCAGGTTTCCTTATGAGTTGCGGTGAAATAGGGACTGTTTGGCGGGTTGAAACCGCTATTCAATCCCTATTTCACCGCAACTTAGTAGAGTTACTTGCGGACTAGCCTGGCGCAGAAGTGGCCGTCGTAGGAATCGGCATTTACCGGCACGCTTTGGAAGAGGCCTCGATCGTTCTGGCGAACGGAGACGAGCTTCTTTGCCTGCGCGAAATCGGGGAGTTGCAGAATCTGCGCCTCGGAGAGCGGCTCCAGGCTAAAGTCGGTGCCCTCGGGAGAGCCCAGGAAGGTATCCACGACCTGCGTGTTCTCCTCGTCAAAGACCGAGCACGTGGCATAGATGAGCTCACCGCCGGCAGCCACGCGCGCGGCGGCTTCCTTGAGCATCGTCAACTGCAGTTTGGGCAACTCGGTCGTAACGTCATTCTCAGTTAGGCGCCACGGGATCTCGGGATGACGACGCATGGTTCCGGTACCAGAGCACGGCGCATCGATAAAGACCGTATCGAACTTAACCGGCTCGCCAAGCATGGCATCAAACGACGTCAGTACTTCATCAAGCTCGCAAGCATCACCCGAAACCGTACGAACACCCGTAATGCCCGCCTTGTGAAGGCGAGCGAGATTCTGGTCGCACTTGCGATCATGCAGATCGAGCGCCGTATGCTGACGCTCATAGCCCGCACGCTTGGCCTGACACATCATCACATAGGTCTTGGTGCCACGACCGGCACCAATCTCAAGGCAGCTACCAGGGCGCGTGGCAGCTGTGGCGATAAGCTGCGCGTTGAGATCAGATGCCACCGCGGCAGCACGCTCAAACACGCCCGATGCAACCGTGACCTGCGCATCGACCGGAGCATGACAGCCCGGGAAGACAGGCGCGACGAGCTGCGAGATATACGGGTCGGCCTTGGTCGCAAACGCATTATCGTGCAGTGCAAGCGGCGCAGGTGCCAGATTACCGGCAAAGTTCAGCGCGCCCTCAGGCGTGTCGAACGATGCCATAATACGAGCGCAAAGCCAACGCGGCAGACCCATCAGGCGCGACAGACGAACCAAGCGTCGCTCAGACTCATCCACATCAGACGCCGTGGCAAAGTCCTCAACATTGTCAGCAACCTTATGCAGTACAGCATTGGCCAAGCCAGCGGCGGACTTAGCACCACTGCGCACGAGCTCAACACCCTGGCTCACGGCAACACGGCCAGGCGTATGCAGATAGAGCATCTCGAAGGCCGAGATACGAAGCGCCATGCGAACACGCGGCGCAACCTTTTTGGGCTTATCGAGAAACTGATCGAGCAGCTCGTCCAAAATACCCTGCGTGGCGGCAACACCCAGCGCCAAGCGGGCGGCAAAAGCGGAATCGCGCTGGTCAATAGCCTTGGCCGATGCGCGAGAGGACAGCACGTCACGCGCATACATGCCGCGGCGATCGGCCTCCATCAGCACACCGAGCGCAAGCTTGCGCGCGGGAGACAGCTTGCTCATGACAAAACACCCCAGATAAGATCGGCACCCTGCAGGCCGGCAGCCCAAGCAGAAGCGGCCATAGCACGCTTGCCATCGGGCTTAACCTCAAGCAACTCAACCGTGCCATCGGAAAGACCCAGGTAAACACGCTTGGCCTCAACGAGAACCTTACCCTCACCAAGCGACACATCAGCCGGAGCAGCATCGAGCACGCGCACGGTCTTGCCGGCAATCACGCAACGAGCGGGAGCGGTATCGGACGAGGCCAACACATGGCGCACGCAATCAAGCGCCGCCATCTGCGGATCTAGGCGCATCTCCTGCTTAGAAATCTTGGCAGCATGAGTGACGAGCGCCTCATCCTGTTCAGTCCACACGGCAGTGCCATCGGCAAGCGAAGGAAGCGTATCAGCAAGCAGTTTGCCGCCAAGCTCGCCAAGCTCCATGGTCAGCGCCTCAGCATGCTTACCGGCAACCGACGTGGAAGCCTGAGCACAATAAGCGCCGGTATCCATGCCATGCCCAATGCGCATAATGGAAACGCCAGCAACCTCATCACCAGCAAGAATGGCACGCTGAATGGGAGCAGCGCCACGCCAACGCGGCAGCAAGGACGCATGGACATTCACAATACCAAGCGGCGCCATATGCAGCACGTCATCGGGCAAAATGCAGCCATAGGCAGCCACACAGAAAATGTCAGCATGGGCAGCCTGAAGCGCCTCAACAACCTCCGGCGTCATACGATTAGCCTCAACAACCGGCAACCCCAGCTCAAGTGCCTTGGCCTTAACAGGAGAAGGCTCGAGCTTCTTACCACGCCCACGAACAGCATCAGGACGAGTAACAACAAGCGCAATCTCATTCCCAGCCTCAACAAGCGAAGTCAACGAAGGCACAGCAAAATCAGGCGTACCCATAAACACAATACGCATAAAAGTTAGTCTCCTCTCAATATCGAGCCGAGACGGCTACAAAAGAAGCGTTCCAGGTCGCAAGCGCGCCCAGCCGCAAGAACAGTTCAACAGAAACAAATATACCCAAAAACAAAGAAAGAGCCGCATAAAAGCAGCCCTCCCAACAAAGCAATTATCAGCGAAGACGCCCCTCCCTGGCCCGGTGGCACCCGGGCGAGTCAAGCAGCGTCAACGTAGTCCCCGGGGCGCCCGCCTATATCGTCCCGCGCGCAGTTTCGCAGCGCAGCGAGAATGTTTGAGCACGGGATGATATAGGCGGGCGCCCCGGGGGCGGACAAACCTACTCCGTCTCGCCCGGTCGAGCGCCGCGGGCCAGGGCGTCCTGGTACTCCTTGACTGCCTTGATCCTCTGCATGGGCTTCAGCCGCTCGAACATGGTGTTGCCGTGCAGGTGATCGATCTCGTGCTGCAGGCACACGCAGAACAGGTCGCCCGAGGCCTCGTAGCGAATCAGGTTGGCATCCAGGTCGTACGCCTCGACGACAACGTGATCGGGACGCTCAATCTCGCAGCTAATGCCGGGGATGGACAGGCAGCCCTCGCTAAAGGGCACCAGATGGTCGCTCTGCTCCACGATCACGGGGTTAATGAGCACGTAGGGATCATAGTCGCTCTTGTCGCTATAGTCGCAGTCGATGGTAACGAGCTGGATGAGCTCACCGATCTGCGGGGCAGCCAGACCGCAGCCGCCGTTCTCGAACATCATCTTCTTCATCTTCTCGGCAAGCGCCTCGATCGCCGGGGTGATCTCCTCGATGACGGCGCACTCCTGACGCAGACGAGGGTCGGGCGACAGTACGATTCCGTTGGCTTCCATGGCCATCCTTTCGGGTTGTTACATCAAATCATAGGCGTCGACGTCAACGCTCACGCTCACGCCGCGCACGGAGCCCACCTCTTTGAGGCAGGCGTCGATATCATCAGAGACATGGTACCCCACGGGCGACTTCACAAGCAGATGGAAGCGGTAACGGTCCTTGGCTCTCTCGATTACACACGAAGCCGGGCCCAGCGCCTGCGGCACAGCACTCCCCGCCCGCAAAAAGTCGGGCGCGGCGGCATGCCAGCGACGCTTGAGGAGCTTTGCGATGCGCCCGATGTAGTCCCGCGCGTCGTCTCGGTTCGCCGACCACACCAAGATGTTGACCAAGCGAACAAACGGCGGGTACAGCGCGTCGCGGCGCTGGTCCAGGTCATAGTCGGTAAAGATCGAGCGGTCGTGCTCGGCGACGGCGCGAATGACCGGGTCATCGGGCAGGTAGGTCTGGATGATCACCTCGCCGGGACGATCGCCGCGTCCGGCACGGCCCGCGACCTGCTCCAGCAGATCGTAGGCGCGCTCCCCCGCTCTAAAATCGGGCAGCTTGAGGGCAAAGTCGGCATTGACCACGCCCACGAGTGTGACCTCGGGAAAGTCGAGGCCCTTTGCGATCATTTGGGTACCCAGTAACACGGCACAATCGGACGCATCGAACTGCTCGAGCAACTTTTTGTGCGCATCCTTACCACGCGTGGAATCGGCATCCATGCGAATGATGGCGACGTCCTCGGGCAGCATCTGGTGCAGTGCGTCCTCGATCTGCTGCGTGCCCAGGCCCATTTTTGCCATATAGCGACTGCCACATTTGGGGCAGCGGCTCGTGGGCGCGGGATACGGCTGCACGCGCCAGGACGAACCGCAGGTGTGGCACTGCAGCGTGTGCGTGCGCTCGTGGTACGTGAGCGCGGTGGAGCAGTGGTTGCAGGTGGGCACGCAGCCACACTCGCGGCACATCAAAAACGGCGCAAAGCCACGACGGTTATGCAGCAACACGGCCTTCTCGCGACACTCGACCACTCGCTCCAAGCCCTCCATCAGCGGTTTTGAGAACATGGAGCGGCTGCCGTGCGAAAACTCGCGACGCAGATCGGCGATCCGAACCGAAGGCAGGACTGCGTGTCCCGGGCGCTCGGGCATCTCAACGCGCGTCCAAGTGGCACCGTTATACGTGCCACGGCGGCAGCGGTCGAGGGCCTCAGCAGAAGGCGTGGCCGAGCCCAGCACGAGTGGGCAGCGATAGCGACGCGCCATCTCGGCCGCCACCTCGCGCGCGTGATAGCGCGGACTGGATCCCTGCTTGTAGCTGGTCTCGTGCTCCTCGTCAATGATGATGAGGCCCAAGTCGCTGATCGGGCAAAAGAGAGCCGAGCGGGCGCCAACCACCACGCGGGCCGCACCGCTGGCGACCATATCCCACTGGTCCAGACGCTCGCCGGTCGAAAGGCGCGAATGGAACACGGCGACCGTCTCGCCAAAGCGCGAGCGGAAGCGGCCGACGGTCTGAGCCGTCAGCGAGATCTCGGGCACCAGCACGCAAGCCGAACGGCCGGCTGCGAGCACGCGCTCGATGGCGGAGAGGTAAACCTCGGTTTTGCCGGAGCCGGTGACGCCGTCGACCAGCACCACGTCGCCATGGGCGTCTAGACTGGCGCGCTCAATCTGCGCGAGTGCCTGCTGCTGGCCGTTGGTAAGGGAGACCGGCGCCTTGCCGCTTGCCGAAGACAGCGTGGTCTGCTCGCTGCAGCCACGCCACGCACGGCGCTCCTCCACCACCACGACACCGCGTTTTTCAAGCGACTTGATGGTCGCCGACATGCTGTTATAGAGCAGGTTGAGGTCGCGCGTCGTAACCGGTCCGCACTGGAGTGCCTCGATGAGCTGGCGCTGGCGAACGGCGGTCTTGGGCGGCGTATAGTCAAAACCTTCGGGCGTGAGCATGACCCAGCGGTTTTGGATAGGCTTGACGGCGGGACGTTCAACCGTCCACACGCCGTCGTCGCCTTTGACCACGCGCGGGCTTCCACCCGGGGGCAAGAACAGGCGCAGGCACTCGGAAAGCGTCGCGACATATTCGCGGCTCATCCAACGCGCGATGCGGGCGGCCTCGGCACTAAAGAGCGGCTTGCTGAGAATCGCCTCGATGGGCTTTATACGCGCGGGATCGAGGGCGATTTTGCCTCGCAGCTCGCTTAGCTCAGACGCAATGTCGACGATATAGCCAGCGGCCGCACGGTTACCAAAGTGGACCAGGACCGTGGATCCGATCTGCGCCTCGTTGGCAAGAGTTTCCGGGATGCCGTAGGCGAATGGCTCGGACAGCGCACGCGTCGGAATGTCCAGGACTACGCTCGCGTAGGCGGCGATGGGCTCAGGTACAGGCTCGGACTTGGCCGGGGCAACAGCAGGCTCGGGCGTGGCCGGAGCCTCCTCCGGTTCCGGCGAACCAAACAGTGACAGTTGCTCGGCCATGGTCTCTGTACCTCCCATCCCATACGTCTTTAGAAACAAGAGCCCCGCTCGGGTGAACGGGGCTCGGATACGTGCGTTTACGCGGCTGCTACAGCGCCATCGTGCGGGCGCGGTCGATGCGCGCCAGGCAGTCGTCGCGACCAGCGAGCGCCATGGTCTCGCCCAGCGGAGGGCTCACCATGTTGCCGCAGACGGCGACGCGCACGGCCTGGAACACCACGCGCTTCTTAAGGTCCATCTGCTCGGGCAGCGGCTCAAGCGCGGCGTCGATGTTGGCAGCCGTCCACTCGTCCACGCCCTCGAGCGCGGCCTTGGCGGCGTCCAGAATGGCGCCCATGCCTTCCTTGGCCAGGCCCTTGTTAACGGACTTCTCGTCATACTCGAGCGTCTCGGCCGTAGCGAAGATGGGAGCGGCGACGGTCACGGCGTCGGCCGGCATCTTGGTGCGCGGCTTGACGATAGCGGCAAGCGCGTCGATCCAGTCCTCGCCGTACTCGACATTACCCTCGATGAGACCCGCCTCGTGCAGCTCGGGGACCATGATCTCATCGGCAAACTGGGCGTCGGACATACCGTTGATGTACTCGGCATTGACCCAGTCGAGCTTCTTGGGGTCGAAGGTCGCCGGGTTCTTGGAGATGCGGTCGAGCGAAAACTTGCTGGCCAGGACATCGCGCGGGATGATCGTGGTCTCGCCGTCGAGCGACCAGCCGAGCAGCGCCAGGTAGTTGACGAAGGCGTCGGACAGGTAGCCGGCGTCGCGATACTCCTCCACCGAGGTGGCGCCGTGGCGCTTGGAGAGCTTTTTGCCGTCGGCGCCCAGGATCATGGAGATGTGGGCGAACGTGGGCACGGGCGCGCCGAGGGCCTCGTAGACCATGACCTGACGCGGGGTGTTGGACAGGTGGTCGTCGCCGCGGATGACATGGGTGATCTTCATCATGGCGTCGTCGACGACGGTCGCGAAGTTGTACGTGGGCGTGCCATCGGAGCGGAAGATGACAAAGTCGTCGAGCTCCTTGGCGTCGAAGGTCACCTCGCCGTGGACGGCGTCGTGGATAACGACGTCGCCGCGGTCCTCGGGCACCTTGATGCGCAGGACGTAGGACTCGCCGGCCTCGATGCGACGGCGGGCCTCCTCGGGATCAAGATCGCGGCAACGGCGCTGATAGCCCTGGAAGGGGTCCTTGCGCTCCTGCGCGGCCTTGCGGTCGGCATCGAGCTGCTCCTTGGTGCAGAAGCAGGGATAGGCCTTGCCCTCGTCCCAAAGCTTCTGGGCGGCCTGCTTGTACAGGTCCAGGCGCTCGGTTTGGGCGTAGGGGCCAAAATCGCCGCCCACCTCGGGACCCTCGTCCCAGTCCAGGCCCAGCCAACGCATGGCGCGCAGGATGATCTGCGTGTTCTCGTCGGTGGAGCGGGTGGGGTCGGTGTCGTCGATGCGCAGGATGAACGTGCCGCCGTTTGCGCGGGCGAAAGCCCAGTTATAGATAGCGGTGCGGGCGCCGCCGATGTGCAGCTTGCCCGTCGGTGAGGGTGCAAAGCGGACGCGAACGTCTGATGCCATGGAAATCTCCTCGATTGCAGGATGGATGTCTAACCGCACCAGTATAAAGCATCAAAGCAACCTCCGCACAAAGGGCACCGACCTACTACTCATTGGGGACAGACTTAAATGAACAGCCCTAAATTAAGAACGTCTCCAACGACTGGTCATTTTAGTCTGTCCCCAATGAATAGGTGCGGAAAGGGTGTGAATGTTTGAATTACGCGCTATGATGTGCCCTTGCATAGAGAGCCCGGCGGAATGGTAACGGTCGCTGGGACACGTTTTTGAAAGGACAATCATGTCAGAAGAACTTCGTTCCATCCCGCCCCAACACGGGTCCTTTGTTTTTACGTCGGAGTCGGTGACCGAAGGTCATCCCGATAAGATCGCTGACCAGATCAGCGACGCCGTCCTCGACGCAATCCTCGCCAAAGAAATAGAGCTCCAGGAGCAGGGCTACATCGCCCCCAACGGCGTGCCTGCCAACGTGGAGAACGTCCGCTGCGCCTGCGAGACCCTCGTGACCACCGGCACCGTCATCGTCGCCGGCGAAATTCGCACCCAGGCCTATGTCGACGTACAGGAAATCGCCCGCGGCGTTATCCGCCGCATTGGCTACAACCGCGCCAAATTCGGTTTTGACTGCGATACCTGCGGCGTTATGAGCCTCATCCACGAGCAGTCGCCCGATATCGCCCAGGGCGTTGACGAGTCCTTCGAGACCCAGACCGGCGCTACCACCGACCCGATTGACCTGATCGGTGCCGGCGACCAGGGCATGATGTTCGGTTATGCCTCCAACGAGACCAAGACCCTCATGCCCATGCCGCACTACCTGGCGAGCCGCCTAGCCGAGCGCCTGGCCGCCGTGCGCCACGACGGTACCCTCGCCTATCTGCGTCCCGACGGCAAGACCCAGGTCACCGTGCGCTACGAGGAAGGCAAGCCCGTCGAGGTCACGACCATCGTCATCTCCACGCAGCACGCTGCCGAGATCGAGGACATGGGCAAGATCAAGGCCGACCTTATCGATCACGTCATCACCCCGGTCATGGCCGCCGAGAACATGCCGTGGGACAACGCCAACATCTATGTGAACCCCACCGGTCGCTTTGTCGTGGGCGGCCCCATGGGCGACACGGGCCTGACCGGCCGCAAGATCATCGTCGACACCTACGGCGGCTATGGCCGTCACGGCGGCGGTGCCTTTAGCGGCAAGGACTGCACCAAGGTCGACCGCTCCGCCGCGTATGCCGCGCGCTGGGTCGCCAAGAACGTGGTCGCCGCCGGTCTGGCCGACCGCTGCGAAGTCGAGCTTGCCTACGCCATCGGCGTTTCCAAGCCCCTCTCAATCATGGTCGACACCTTCGGTACCGCGAATGTTGCCGAGGACAAGATCGTCGAGGCCGTAGAGAAGACCTTCGACCTGCGCCCGGGCGCAATCATCCGCGACCTAGACCTGCGTCGCCCCATCTACGAAAAGACGGCAGCCTACGGTCACTTCGGCCGCGAAGACCCCGACTTCACCTGGGAGAAAACCGACCGCGTCGAAGAGCTCAAATCAGCCTGCGGCCTGTAATTAAGAACCGCTAAGGTCACAACAACATATGCACTTTCAAAAGAAGTACCGGTCCCAACCGGTACTTCTTTTTTATTTAACCGGTGGTGAAGATGAGCCACCGCGGGACATGGAATAGGTCACCAGCCAATGAATTTTGGGGCACACGCGCCTCTACCATGTATCCTTAGTCCCGAGGGCGGGGCATAAGGTCGATCGCGAGTTCCGCACGAGCCGGAGAGCACTTAATGTGCTCTCCGTGCGAGCAGGACTGTCCGAGCAGGCGACCTTATGCCCCGCCCTCGGGACGATGGGACAAAACAAAGGAGCAGCCATGGCAGGCAAGCCGCAAACACTAGCTACGACCTCGGCATTCGAGATCTTGGGCCCCGTCATGGTCGGCCCCAGCTCGTCGCACACCGCCGGCGCCCTGCGCTGCGCCCAAGTTGCCGCCAGCCTGCTGGAAGGCCGCATCACCAAAGTCACCTTTGGCCTGTGGAACTCCTTCGCCCACACCTACCGCGGCCACGGCACCGATCGTGCGCTCGTCGCGGGCATCCTGGGCCTCGACACCGATGACGAGAACATCAAGCAGGCCTTCGACCTCGCAAGCGAGCAGGGCCTCGAATATCACTTTAACATCAAGGGCGACGACGCCTCCATCCACCCCAACACCGTCGACATCGACATGGTCGACGACACAGGCGCCACGGCACAGGTCCGCGGCGAGAGCCTGGGCGGCGGCAAGATGCGCATCAGCCGCATTAACGGCGTCGGCGTCGACATCTCGGGCATGTATTCCACGCTCTTCGTCGCGCACAAGGACGTCCCCGGTGTACTCGCCGCGCTCACGAATCTGCTCGCCTACGCCCACGTAAACATCGCCTTCTGCCGCACCTACCGCACTGAAGTGGGCGGCCAGGCCTACTCCGTCTTTGAGACCGACGGCGCGCCCGACGACACCGTCGTCCCCATGCTGCGCAAGCTCGACAATGTCGATTACGCAACGTTTATCGAGCTCCCCGGCTCTGCCTCGTCGCTCTCTCCCGGCGTCTCGGCCAAGGAAATCTTCGACGACGGTGAGCAGCTGCTCGATGCGTGCGAGGAACTGGGGCTCAGCATCGGCGCCGTCATGGCCGTTCGCGAGGCGCGTCTGACCGGCGAGGCCCACGCCGTCACCGCCATGCGACGCGTGCTCGACGTCATGCGCGAGGAGACCACGGCCCCCCTCGCCAATCCGCAGCGCTCGCTCGGTGGGCTAATCGGCGGCGAGGCCAAGCTCGTCGAAGCAACCCGCTGCAATGATTTGAGTGCAAGCCTGATGGGCGCCGTCCAGACCGACGCCGTTGCCCGCGCCATGGCCGTGCTCGAGCGCTCCGCTACCATGGGCGTGATTGTCGCCGCCCCCACGGCAGGCTCCGCGGGTGTTGTGCCCGGCTGCGTGCTGGCGCTCGCCGATCGCCTGCAGCTCGACGACGAGCAGGTCATGGACGCGCTCTACTGTGCAGCCGCAATCGGCCTCAACCTCACCACAAGCGCCTGTGTTGCCGGCGCCGAGGGCGGCTGCCAAGCCGAGGTGGGAAGCGCCGCTGCCATGGCAGCCGCCGCGTTGGTGCAGATGCTCGGCGGCACGCCCGAGCAGGCGCTCGACGCCAGTTCCATCGCGCTGAGTAACCTGCTGGGCCTCGTTTGTGACCCCGTCGGTGGCCTCGTGGAGGTGCCCTGCCAAAACCGCAACGCCATTGGCGTGGCAGCGGCCTTTAGCTCGGCACAACTCGCCCTCGCAGGCATTAAGAGCTTGGTGCCGTTTGACCAGATGGCACATGTCATGCTTTCGGTGGGCCACGCGTTGCCGGCCACGCTGCGCGAGACGGCAAAGGGTGGCATCGCGCAGGCTCCGGCCGCACTTTCGGCCTGTGCAAAATGCGGTGTGTGCGGATAGCGGCAAAGAATGACTCAAAGGTGGGACAAATGTCCCACCTCTTTTGAATGCCACCGTTTCCGTACCACAAACAGCAGGGCAATCGCTATAATGCAAGCCCAGTAAAAACACGATGAACCGCAAGGCGAAAATCGAAGGATATGCATACGATGTCGCAAAACGATCGAACTCAACTGATTCCCGATCCGCAGCAGCCGAGCAGGCACACCGGCGGCGTTCAGTCGCCGCGTCCTATCGCGCCGAGCCACGGTCAGCAGCGTAGTGCAGCAAACGCTTCCCAACGCCCGAACCAACAGCGACAGCAGCGTCAACAACGTCAGCAGCGCCAGGCAAACGGCAATGCGCCCAAGCAGCCCCCCACGCACGCTCGAGGCGATCGCGGTCCCGCACGCAAACCCGCCAAGAACAATAAGTCAGGCAAAAAGACGACGCTCTATGTCGTCCTGGGTCTTATCGTCATTGTCTATATCGTAGGCGTCGTAGCGTTTTCGCAGGTAGCCTACCCCAACACCACCATCGCTGGCGTCGATGTCTCGTTCTCCAACGCTTCGTCTGCCGCTACCAAGGTCAACTCGGCATGGAAGCACTATAAGCTCACCGTGACAGGCGATGACTTTAGCTGGACCTATCAGCCCGAGTCCGATGAGCCCATCGTCGATGGCGAAGCTGCCGCAAAAGAGATTATCAGCCACAACGAAGCCTTTATTTGGCCGGTCCGCCTTGTGGAATCCTTAAGCGGCAAGACCAAAACAACTGCTACCTCCAACAAAGTCGATCTTGATCAAGACGTCGACCTGTCCATGCTCTCCGATACCTTTGACCAAAAGAAGTTTGAGGAGGACCTGGGCGCCGCTATCGACGAGTTTAACGAGGGCCGTTCGGGCACGTTCGAGGCCAATAGCTCCTATGACGAGCAGGCCGGCAAGTTTACCGTCGAGAAGGCGCGCTCCAACGAAAAACTCAACCGCGAGCATGTCATTAAATATGCCGAGCTCGAGCTTGCCTCGCTGGCCGAGACCGTAGATCTTTCCAAGCTCGGCAACGATGCCTATGAACCGCTCAATGGAACGCTGACCGATGATCAGATTCAGGCCGCATGCGATGCCGCCAACAACTTCCTGGGCGTCAACGTGACCCTCAAGCTCAACGGCGAGGATGCCGGAAAGGTCGACGGCAGCTCCGTGTTGCAGTGGATCAGCTTTGCCGATCCGGCCAACCCCACGCTCGATACGTCGCAGATCAGTAGCTGGGCAGCCGAGCTCGCTAACGGCTTTAATACCGTGGGCTCCACTCGCTGGTGGACGCGCGCCGATGGCAAGCAGTGCGCCGTCGAAGGCGGTGACTTTGGTTGGTCCATCGACAGCAGCTCGCTCGCCAAGCAGGTCGAGGACGCCATTAACAACAAGCAGACCGGCGAGATCGAGATCAAGTACTCCCAGAAGGCCGACACCTTTACCGCAAAGGGAGAGCCCGACTGGAAGGCATACATCGATGTCGATCTGTCCGAGCAGCACGCGCGCTACTACGACGAGAACGGTAATATCGTTTGGGAGGCCAACTTTATTTCCGGCAAACCGGGCGAAGACGCCACCCCCGAGGGCGTGTGGCAGATCAACAGCAACGACGGCGGCAGCACCCTGATCGGAGCCAAGGACCCCGAGACCGGTAAGCCCAAATACGAGAGCCCGGTGAGCTACTGGATGCCTTTTGAGGGCAACATGATCGGCTTCCACGACGCTACATGGCAAAACGACAAGAGCTTCGATAATGCCGAGTCGTACAAGTGGTGCGGCAGCCACGGTTGCATCAACCTGCGCCTGGCAGACGCCAAGGCACTTCACGACTGCATCAAAGTCGGCCTGTGCGTGGTTGTCCACTCGTAGTGCAACGCGCACATTCCTACAACATGGAGCTGCTGCGACCAATCTAACAGTTCCGAAAGAAACCGTCCCATGCGCCCGCCCCAACCGGTGGGCGCATATAATTATCGAGGTTCTTTCTATAAAGGAGACGCTATGCCGACTGTCCCCACGATCACCCCGGGCCCAGATGATACCGAGAACACGCCCGAAGGTGCCACCGAAACGATTCCTCTGATTACAAACGTACATGCCGACAAGCAGAGCGGACGCACGAACGATACGGCCGAGATTTCCGATGAAGAGGCATATGCCAAGCTCAAGGCAAAGCGTGCCGAACGTCGACGCAAAAAGCTGATTCGTCGCGGTATTGCCGCCGGCGTCGTGGGTGCCATCGCGCTCATTGCCATTGTCGCAACCCTGGTTATCAATGCTCAGCCACAGGGCGCTAGCGGGCCTGTGACCGACATGGTGACCGAGGGCACGTTTACCACAACGGTCGAGGCGAAAGGCCAGCTCAAACCCATTTCGTCCTCAGTGGTCTCCCCTTCTGTCGACGGTACGGTCGATTCGATCAACGTGCAGGCAGGCCAATCCGTCCGCGAGGGCGACGTGCTTATGACCATTAAAAACGACGAGCTCGATCGCAACGTTGCCGAGACGCAGCGTGCAGTTGCTGCCGCTCAAGAAGACCTCACCAACGCACAGAAAGCCGCCGCTGCCGCGCAGGCCACCCCAACGACGGACGTCGATGGAGCTTCCGCAGCGACTGGCGTCTCCGACGCATCAGCGGACACGAACGCCGTATCGGCCGCGCAGCGCAGCCTCGCATCGGCCCAGGCAAACCTCGATCAGGCGAACGCCAAGGCAGCCAGCCGTACGGTCACGGCCCCGAGCTCGGGCAGCATCGTGGAGCTCAACGCCAAGGTGGGCGCCACGGTAATAGGCGGCATGATCATGGGCGAAAGCGATACGAGCGGCGGCAAGCAGTGCATGCAGATCGCCGACCTGTCCAAGATGAAGGTGACCGTGCAGGTGGGCGAAAAGGACATCGCCAAGATCGCCGTTGGGCAGAGCGCCAACGTCACCTATCCCGCGTTTCCCGATATCGTGAGCCAGGGCACCGTCACGGCTATCGCGTCGGTGGCAAACTCCGACGCCGCCAACGGTGGCGGCGGCAGCGTAACCTTTAACGTCGACATTCTCATCGAGGCGCCCGACGCGCGCTTGAAGCCGGGCATGACGGCCGAGGTATCGGTGGTGACCGAGCAGCTCGACGACGTGGTTATGGTGCCGACGATGGCGCTCATGACCGAAGACGGCGAACACTATTACGTCAACGTGGCGACTGATGACGAGGGCGAGCAGACCCGCCGTGTGAAGGTGACTGTCGTGACGCAAAACGACAACGAAGCCGTAGTCGGCAAGACACAGGTCAAGCGCGACGACCAGGGCAACGAGATCAACCCCAACGTGCCGATTACCAAGCTGCGCGATGGCGACACCCTCGTCATGGTCACCGGAGCGGACGCAACGGCTGACGGCGGCTACGGCGCGGATTCGGGCAGCATGTCTGCCGACGAGGGCATGTAATGCGCCCCGTCATCGACATTCGCAACGTGCATCGCATCTTTGAGAGTGAGGCGGGTTGCGCCCACATCCTGCATAACGTGAGCCTGGCGGTAGATCCCGGCGAGTTCGTCGCTATCACTGGCCCCTCGGGCTCGGGCAAGTCAACGCTCATGAACATCCTGGGCTGCCTGGATAAGCCGACGGCGGGCGACTATTACCTGCAAGGGCTCAACGTGGCCGAGCTCGATGATAACGAGCTCACCGAAGTCCGCGCTCTGAGCATTGGCTTTGTCTTTCAGAGCTTCAACCTGCTGCCGCGCCTGTCGGTTATCGAAAACGTCATGCTGCCGCTGGCCTACACCAATGTGCCCCGTAGCCAGCGCGAAATGCGCGCCGTGCACGCGCTGCAGGCCGTCACGCTGCCGGTCGACCACTGGGACCACCGCATATCAGAGCTCTCGGGCGGACAGATGCAGCGTGTCGCCATCGCGCGCGCTCTCGTCAATGACCCGCCCATCATCCTGGCCGATGAGCCGACGGGAAACCTGGACTCCGCCACTGGAGCGCTTGTAATGGAGACCTTCCATAGACTTCAAGAGCGCGGCAAAACCATCGTTCTTATCACACACGACCCCGGAATCGCCGCCGAGGCCGACCGTGCCGTGACCATCCGCGACGGTCGCATTCACGACGGCGCGTATATTCCACATGCACCGCGGACCCTGCGCAGCGCCGTAGATAGCCTGCCCATGATTTCCGCCTCCGCCAACCCGCCGAAAGGAGAGATGGCATGAGCGCCCGCGATCTCATCCAGGAAGCCCTTCACTCGCTCGAGGCCAACAAGGGGCGCAGCCTGCTCACCATCCTGGGCATTGTCATCGGCATCGCCTCGGTTATCGCCATGACTTCGCTCATCGGCGGCATCCAAAACAGCCTGGTCAACAGTCTGGGCCTCAATGCGGCACGCATGGTGCAAATCTATTCGTCGCAAGAACTCACCGAGTCGGACACTGAGAAGCTTCAAAAACTGGTGCCGCAGATAGAGCAGATCGGCATTGTCGACAGCGCGTATACCGAGTACAAGACCGGCGATAAAAGCTATACCGTCATGGCACAGGGTGTCGATAGCGACATGCTCGACGCCGTGGGAGCCAGCAAGCTCGTTGCGGGGCGCACCTATTCCCAGGCCGAGTCCCAATCAGGCCCGCGCGTGGCGCTCATCAGCCGCAACGGCGCCGATCAGCTTTACGGCAACGAACAGGATGCGTTGGGGAAAACCATCAAGGTTTCCAACGGCGAGGTGCAGATTGTAGGCGTGATTGATGGCGGCAGCGACTCCATGGGCTCGCTCACGCTGTATATGCCACGCGAAACCATCTCCGGGCTGTTTGGCGACGAGAATCCTTCATTCCCCAGCGTGACGGCACTTGCCGCCGAGGGCACGGACATGGATGAGCTTTGTAAGACCATCGAGTCCAAGGTGCGCGCGATGAAGGGCATCGCGGAGGATGATGAGTACGACAGTGTATCGGCAACCTCCATGAAAAGCGCTATCGATGCACTCAACTCCTTTATGGGCGCGTTCTCGCTCATCATGGGCGCTGTCGCCAGCATCTCGCTGCTTGTCGGCGGTATCGGCATTATGAATATGATGCTCACCAACGTATCTGAACGCATCCGCGAGATCGGTATTCGCCGTGCCCTGGGCGCCAGTCGTCGCGATATCACCGCGCAGTTTTTGGCCGAGTCTTCGGCATTGTGCATCACCGGCGGTCTGCTGGGTGTCCTGATTGGCTATCTGCTGGCCTGGGGACTCACGTTCTTTGCCGCAAGCTCGGGCATCATGAGCGAGTTTGGAGCCACCGGGACAATCACGCCAAGCTTCTCCATTACGACCGTGTTGATCGCGTTTGCCGTATCGGTCGGCATCGGCGTAATCTTTGGCTTCTACCCCGCCCGCCGCGCCGCAAAGCTCGACCCAGTCGAGTGCCTCCGCTATCAGTAAGCCACCACCAACAAGTTGCGGTGAATTGGAGAGTGAATATGCTATCTAGCAGCAAAAACAGACACTATTTCACCGCAACTCATTGAAGGGCTGTTTGCACCAGTTCCGGGCGTCGTCCTCGAGCTATTGGCGGATGACGGGCTTGTACGGGTCGAGCTTGCTCGGGGCGCTCCTTCTCGCGGGCGGGATGGCGCGTAGGCGCGGCGAGCGCCTAGCGCGCGAACTCCCGTAAGAGCGCGTCTTCCACTTCCCGAAGCGAAAGGGCCCCGCCTCCCTCGGCGGG
>UQIB01000019.1 GCA_900541015.1 uncultured Collinsella sp.
GGTCCACACCAACAGCCCCAAGGCCCGCGAGGCCCGTCGCACCAACGTGCAGCTGCTGCTGTCCCAGCACGATTCGCAGTGCACGAGCTGCGTGCGCAGCGGCAACTGCAACCTGCAGACCATCGCCAACGACCTGGGCATTTTCTATCTGCCGTATCAAAGGCATTTGGCGGGCGAGGGCTGGGATTTCGATTTTCCCATCATCCGCGAAAACGACAAGTGCATTAAATGCATGCGCTGCATCAAGGTGTGCGAGAGCGTGCAGGGCCTGGGGATTTGGGACCTGACCAACCGCGCCACGCATACCGCCGTGGGTACCTGCGGGCGCGCGCCGATCGGCAAGACCGATTGCGTCGCGTGCGGTCAGTGCATTACGCATTGTCCGACGGGCGCACTGCGCGAGCGCGACGATACCGAGACCGTGTTTGACGCGCTCGCTAATCCCGACAAGATCGTGCTGGTGCAGATCGCGCCTGCCGTACGCAGCGCCTGGGGCGAGGAGCTCGGCATTCCGCGCGAGGAGGCTACCGTCGAGCGCCTGGCTTGTGCGCTGCGCCGCGTGGGCTTTGAGTACGTGTTCGATACCGATTTTTCGGCTGACCTCACCATTATGGAGGAGGGCTCCGAGCTGCTCGAGCGCCTGGGTGCCGCCGCTAAGGGTGAGGATGATGGCCGCGGCTGGCCCATGTTTACGAGCTGCTGCCCGGGTTGGGTGCGCTTTGTGAAGGCCCGCTATCCGGAGTTTGTCGACAGCCTGTCTACGTCCAAGTCGCCGCAGCAGATGTTCGGCGCCATCGCCAAGACATACTACGCCAAGGTGCTGGGCGTGGAGCCCGAGCGCTTGTTCGTGGTGTCCGTGATGCCGTGCACGGCCAAGAAGGCTGAGTGCGCGCTGCCGAGCATGGTGGGCGAGGGCGGCGCACCCGATGTGGACGTTGCGCTGACGGTGCGCGAGATGGTGCGCATGATCCGCGCGAGCCACGTGAGCGTGGACACGCTGGTTGAGGAGCCGCTCGATACGCCGCTGGGCTTTGGCACAGGCGCGGGTGTGATCTTTGGCGCCACGGGCGGCGTGATAGAGGCCGCCGTGCGCTCGGCCTATTACCTGGTGACGGGCAAGAACCCCGACGCCGATTTCTTTACCGACGTGCGCGGCCTGGACGGCTGGAAGGAAGCCGTGGCCGATATCGATGGCACCAAGGTGCGCGTCGCCGTGGCACACGGGCTGGGCAATGCCGCCCGCCTGCTCGACGCAATTCGCGACGGTCGTGTGAGCTATGACTTTGTCGAGGTCATGGCGTGCCCCGGCGGCTGCGTCGGTGGTGGCGGTCAGCCCATCCACGACGGTTGCGAGCTGGCTGCCGAGCGTGGCCAGGTGCTCTGGGGCCTCGATGCGAACGCCGAGATTCGCTTCTCGCACGAGAATCCCGATGTCCAGGCGTGCTATCGCGAGTTCTTGGGCGAGCCGCTCTCGCCGCTGGCCGAGGACCTGCTGCATACCGACCATCACGCCTGGTCGATGCCCAATGAGGGGGCGTGCTAGCGATGCGCGCTTTTGATGTTGAGATGTCGCGCCGGGGGTTTGCCTCGGTGCTCGCCGCGGGCGCGTTGTCGCTCGCGCTGGCTGGTTGTGGTGGCGGGTCTGCCGGGACCGGGTCTGCTGCGGGCTCGGCTGCCGGGTCTGCCGCTGACGGTGTCGCTGCCGAGCCGGTTGAGGTGCACGTCGCCTCGCTCAAGGGGCCGACGTCGATTGGCCTGGTGCAGTTTATGGACCAGGCGGACGAGGGTGCCACGGACAACGAGTTCGACTTTGCGATCAACACTGCCGCCGACGAGATCGTGCCCAAGGTGATTCAGGGCGATGTCGACATTGCCCTGGTGCCCGCCAACGTGGCGAGCATGCTCTACAACAAGACCGAGGGTGCGGTGCAGGTCATCGACATCAACACGCTGGGCGTGCTGAACGTGGTGACGGGTAACGTGGACGTTACCTCGTTTGGCGATTTGGCGGGCCATACCGTCTACATGACGGGCAAGGGCACCACGCCGGAGTACGTCATGAACTACCTGCTGGAGCGCGCGGGCCTGACCGGCCAGGTGACGCTCGAGTTTAAGAGCGAGCCCACCGAGGTGCTGTCGGCCCTGCTTGCCGACCCGTCCGCCGTGGGCGTGCTGCCGGAGCCGTTCAAGACCGCTGCCATCGCCAAGAGCGAAGGCAAGCTGTCGGCGCCGGTGAGCCTGACCGGTGTGTGGGATGAGCTGGCGGGCGACACGGGTTCGCGCCTGCTGACGGGTGTGACCGTGGTGCGCCGCGCGTTTGCCGAGGAGCATCCCGAGGCCGTGGCGGAGTTCTTGAGCTGCCATGCGGCGAGCGTTGAGGCCGTGAACGCGGCGCCGGCGGACTGGGCTCAGGCCGTGGTCGATGCGGGTATCGTGGATAACGCCAAGATCGCCGAAAAGGCGATTCCCGGGTGCATGCTCGTGTGCCAGACGGGGAAGGATATGAAGGCGGCGCTCGGTGGGTACCTGCAGGTGCTGGCCGATGCGGACCCGAGCGCCGTGGGCGGCAAGCTCCCGGCCGATGATTTCTACTACATGGAGTAGCCCGTGTGTGCGTTTGCTCGACACATGACAAAGCGTATGAAGGCGGTGGCGGCAGCAGGTGCCGTTGCCGCCTTTTGGCTTGCCGTGTGGGTCTTCGCGGCGGCGCTGGTGGCACAGCCGCTGATTTTGCCGGGGCCGGGTGCTGTTGTAGTGGCGTTGCTGCGGCTGGTATGCGATGCCGTCACGTGGGCGATTCTGGCAGGCTCGGGCTTGCGAATTTTGGGCGGGCTGGCACTTGCCACGGTGTGCGGCGGCGTGCTGGCGGGAGTCTCGGTACGGTCGCGGACGTTTGCCCGCCTGGTGGCGCCGGCGCTTTCGTTTGTTAAGGCGACACCGGTTGCCTGCGTGGTGGTCCTGCTGCTCATTTGGTTGGGGTCGGCGCGCGTGAGCATTGCAGCGGTCTTTTTGATGGCGCTGCCAGGCGTGTATTTTTCGCTGGCCGAGGGCTTGTCGCAGGCGAATAAACCGCTGGAGCAGATGTTTCGCCTGCATGGCGTGCGGGGCTGGCGACTGTTCTTCGCCCATACCTGGCGCGAAGTCCTGCCATTTGTGCTTTCGTGCGCCCGTGCTGTGATTGGCATGAGCTGGAAGGCCGGCGTGGCGGCGGAGCTGATCGGCATGGCGGCGGGCACCGTGGGTGAGCGCATCTATCAGGCAAAGCTGTTGATCGAGACGGCTGATCTGCTGGCGTGGACCGTGCTGGTCGTTGCCGCCTCGTGGGCGTGTGAGCGCGTGCTGGTGTGGTCGCTGCGGGTTTCGGGACCCGTGGCATGGCGTGTTGCCGTGCGGGCGCATGGACATGGACTGCGCGGGCGTGCGGGGGCCGCGAGCGATGGCGCTTCGGCGGAGCTTGCGCTTGCCGTGGGCGATCGCGCGCCCTGGGCGCCGGCGCTGGGCGGTCTGGTGCTTCGTGTGCCCACCGGCGGGCGTACCTGCGTGATGGGCGCCTCGGGGGTGGGCAAGTCGACGTTGCTCGCGCTAGCGGCGGGGGAGTGCGCACCGTGCTCTATGGTGTTTCAGGATGCACACTTGGTCGAGTCCGCCTCGGCGCTGGATAACGTGCTGGTGTGCGCCGATGCGCGTGTGGATGCTTCGAGCGCCGCGGCATTGCTGCGCCTGCTGGTGCCGGGAATCGATGTGCATGCTCGCGTGGCCGAGCTTTCGGGCGGGCAGCGCCGTCGCGTCGAGATCGCTCGAGCCCTGCTGTGCCCGGGCGGCGCCGTCATTCTGGATGAGCCCTTTACCGGTTTAGATACCGCTGCGCGCGACGCATGCGCCGAAGCTGTGCTCGACCTGCTCGACGGCCGCATGCTCCTGCTTGCCACGCACGATGTCGCCGACGCTCAGGCCCTCGATATCTCGGACATCATCACGCTCTAAATACTTACTCAGCAACAAAATGATTCGTTTTCCTCCGTCCTAATGGGGTCGGGTGTGGTATTCTATCTGCGGGGTAATACTTAGGATTACCAAGTAATACCAACGCCGCAGAAACAAACTCCGGATGCGGGCCAATCGGGTTGCCTTCACAGCCCGTCGCCCAGCCGCGTGGCCCGCATCTATCCGCACTACCGTCGTTTCAAAAAGGAAGCGCCATGGCAGAACACATGACCCCCGTAGTCGCGAAGGTCTTGCCTGAGGAGAAGGCAGCCTTCGCGGCGGCAACCCAGCTCGTGGGCACCACGCCGTCCAACGCCATCCGCATGTTTATCGCCGCGTTCAATCGCTGCGGCACCTTCCCGTTCGACATCTCGCCCAGCGGGGCCTTTGGCACTGCGCCCGATTCTTATCAATAAGTGATCCGTTTTCCTCCGTCCCCATGGAATCAGCTCTCTGCCGAGTTGTGGTAGAACTAGGGAACGGTTTTGAGGAGGTTGGCATGCTCAATGCGATAGCGTGGGCGCTTGCCTGTTTTGGCGTTGTCGCTGCCGATATAGCCCTGAGCGTGGTTCTGTTTTCTGTTCTCGATGCCGTGTCGGCGCTGACGGGCTATCCGATCGACAATCTCGATATCCAATGGTTCCAGGCCGCCGCTCAGACGGCGTCGTTTTTGATGGCGCTGCTGTGGTGGCGTTATCTGTGGCCGCGCTCGTTTATGGCGCGCCGGCAAGGCGAGCACCCGCTCGGTGGGGGAGCAGGCGCGGCATGGAAGCGCATCGTCTGCGTTGTCGTGATCGGCCTGTCCATGCAGGTGGTCATTAGCTACCTATGCGACGGCGTGCTGTCGCTGCTGCCCGAGGTCGCGGCAGACTATAGCGAGCTCGTCGAGGAAACAGGCATGGGCGACACGAGCTATCTGGCCGTTCTGACCACGGTGATTGGCGCGCCATTTTGCGAAGAGCTCCTGGTGCGCGGCATCATCTTTGAGTTCTCACTGCGTGCGTTTAATCCACAGTGCCATCCGCTCTGGAAACGTCGGCGCCGCGTGAACGCGCAAGACGGCGCCATAGCGCCCTGGGAGGCCCCGAGTGCCTGGGGCGTCGCCGCGGCAATCGTACTGCAGGCGGCGGTCTTCGGCTTTATGCACATGAACTGGGTGCAGGGCTGCTATGCGGGCGCTGCCGGTCTCATTTTTGGTTGGGTGCTCGTGACCACTGGAAAGCTCCGCTACACGATCCTGCTGCACTTTGCCTTTAATGCCGGGTCGTATCTCATGGGGCTGCTGTGGTTTGTGAACACACCGCTCGACGTGGCGGTCACGGTTGCCATCGCCGGCTTTGTGCTGGCAGAGGCGATGCGCTCGCTGCTCCGGTCGTGCATTTCTGAGCCATGTGAAACTGATCGACCTGATTATCAATGACTTTAATTAGACCGATGCGTCCTGAACGCACCTGGCGTTTCGCCGAATGCTTCTTTAAATTTTGAGTAAAAGAATGACATGTTGGAGATGCCGACTTTTCGGGCTACATACTGCACGCTGCGCTCGGTGTTATTGAGAAGATATGCCGCCTCTGTGAGCTGCTGGTTGAGCTTGATTTGCGAAAACGTTTTGCCGGTTTTTTGCTTGATCAAGCTGCTGAGATAGCTGGTGCTATAACCCGTATCGCTCGCAATGCTTTCGAGTGTGCAGTCGCCGTAGCTTCGCTCAATATGATTCAGAATCGACACGATGCGTTCGTCCGACATGATCGCCTGGTTATCAGTTGCGGAGCGTCGGTACAGTCCTCGAATGAGAACAAGGAATAGGCTGACGGCGAGGTGCCTCATGAGTTCATTGGAATAGGCATCTTTAAAGTGATATTCGATAAAGAGCATCTCGATGAGGCGTCGCGCATGTCGGGCGTATTCCTCTGGAAGAATGAGATATTTTCGGGCCTCGCGGTTTTTGGACACAAAATCAAATAGAAGATTCGTTAATGGTGACGCGCCGGGTAGCTGGCTCAGGAACAACGAATCGAACATTTCTTTTTTGAAGACGATCGAAATGACGATATCATGCTCGCCCTTAACGTATGGAACGCTTCTGACTACGCCGGTGTTGCAAATGAGCACGTCGCCCTTTTTAAGGAGTAGTCGCCGTTCGTTGACGATAAACGTGCAGACGCCGTCGTACACGTAGTTAAGCTCCATATCCCGATTGATATGAGGAGGAATATCGGTAAAGCGCGACTCCTTGATAAGGCCCACGGGGTTTTCGTCGAGAGTTTCTTTCCAATCAAACAGATAGACCTCTTCGCCGTTAATGGTTGTGGTTTCCACCCTGTTATATCGCGGGCTGAGCTCTCCCGGATGTGTGCGATGCCACTCTTCGGTCTCGGTATGCGTATAGAGCAGCTGTTTGAGATTCGAATCCATGGGGTGCTCCAGCGGTGAACGGTAGAATCGATACCTTGAACGGTATTATATCTAAAAAAATGTTATAAAGCCATGCTTTCTATGCGATATCTTATGCATCTTGTTCTTCCTAGTATTGGGTTATCCGCTGGAGCATCCGATCAAGGAGGGCAAATGGGTAAGTTAAAACATGGGTTTGACTCCGACTTTTTATGGGGCGGAGCCATATCGTGCTCGCAGGCCGATGGCGCCTGGAATGAGGGCGGAAAGGGAAAGTCGACGCAGGATTGTCGATGGCTGGATGGTACCTGGACTCATGACCAGATTGAGGACAAGCATCAAAACAACCCATTCTGCCATGACGAGCTAATGAACGCTCTCGCAGATGATGGCGTTGAGTTCTACCCGTTTAGGCGTGGCAACGACTTCTATCATCACTATCGTGAGGACATCGCGCTTTTTGCGGAGATGGGCCTCAAGCTGTTCCGCACCTCTATTTGCTGGAGCCGAATCTATCCTAACGGAGATGACCTTGAGCCTAACCGCGAAGGCATCGAGTGGTATCGAAGCATGCTGGGTGAGTGCAAAAAGCACGGCATTAAGACCTTCGTCACCATGCTCCACTATGACATCCCGGTAAATCTTGTCACCACATATGGGGGATGGAAGAATCGCAAGACGATTGACTTCTTCGCCCGCTATGTCGAGACAATCGTTACGGAATTGGGCGATCTGGTCGATTTCTGGCTGCCTTTTAACGAGTTCAATGCAGCGCGTTTTTCGCCTTGGGACGGGGTCTGTCTGGTCAAAGACGAAGAGGGGGAGAACTTCGATCGAGCCATCTTCCAGTGCCTGCACCATGAGTTCGTTGCCAATGCGCGTGCCGTCGAGATTGTCCATCGTCTTTCGCCCGATACTCCCGTTGGCGGCATGATCGCTCGATTCTGTACGTATCCCGCCACCTGCCGTCCCGAAGATAACATGCAGGCTATTCACGACGACCAGTATTCCAACTGGTTCTATACGGACGTGATGGCTCGCGGAAAATACCCCGCTTATATGAATCGCTATTTCGATGCGTGCGATATCGAGATTCAAATGGAACCGGGCGATGAAGAGCTCATCGCTCGCAACACGGTCGACTTCCTGGCCTTCTCGTACTACTTTTCCCAGGTATCCACCTGCGATCAGGGATGGGAGAAGACTGCGGGCAATCTGGTCATGGCAAACAAGAACCCTTATCTCGAGACGAGTGAGTGGGGCTGGCAGCTCGATCCCATTGGCCTGAGGGTTACCCTTAACCAGATGTATGACCGCTATGGGCTGCCTCTGTATATCGCCGAGAACGGCCTCGGTACATCTGACGTGGTCGAGGAGGATGGCAGCATCCACGACGAGTATCGAATCGATTATTTGCGCCAGCACATAAAGTGCCTTAAAGAGGCGGTGATCGATGGCGTTGACGTGCGCGGATATATGATCTGGGGATTCATTGACCTTGTTGCCTGCGGTCCTCTTACGATGGACAAGCGCTACGGGCTTATCTATGTCGATCTGGATAATTGCGGCCACGGCACTGCGAAGCGCTTGCGTAAAGACTCTTTCTATTGGTACCAGAAATGCATCGCCACCAATGGCGAAGACCTTGGGTAGGAGTGATTGTTATGGCAGACAAGAAGGAACTGGCCGCTCGTGTCCTCGAGCTCGTGGGCGGCGCCGATAACGTTGTTATGGCAACGCACTGCATTACAAGGCTGAGGTTCAACCTGAAGGACGATAGCAAGGCAGACCTGGAGGCCCTTAAGACGCTTGACGGCGCCTTGGGCGCGCAGGTTAAAGACGGGCAGTGGCAGGTTATCATCGGCGCCAGCGTGGGGTCGGTATATGACGAATTGGAGCCCATGCTTGGCGACAGGATGGGTGGCGAGGTCTCCGCCGACGCCGAGCAGCCTGAGCTCCAAAAAGGTTCGGCTCGCGTATTCGATATCATCACCGGCATCTTCTCCGCTATCATTCCCGCACTGGTGGCGGGAGGCATCGTAAAGGGCATCCTGGCTGCTATCGCGGCTTTTGGAATCGACACGGGTGCCGGCGACTTTGCGATATTCAATATGATTTCGGATATCCCGTTCTACTTCTTGCCGTTTTTGCTGGCAATGTCTACAGCTGATAAGTTCCGAGTCAACCGTTCGCTTGCGCTTTGTGTTGCCGGATCGCTGATGTACCCGACTATTGTCAACGCTGTCGGTACGGGCGAGACGCCTCTTGCGTTGTTCGGTTTTACGGTGCCGATTTTTAGCTACGCCGATTCCGTGTTCCCGGTCATCTTTGGCGTCATTGGCTTGTCTTTTGTATATCGCGCAATCGACAAAGTCGTGCCGGATCTCTTTAAGCTCGTTGTCGTTCCGGCGCTCTCCCTTGCTATCGTGATTCCGGTCAACCTGTTTGTGCTCGCCCCGATTGGTGCCTGGTGCGGTCTTGGTCTTGCCAACGGTATCGTTTGGCTATTCTCGACGTTAGGTCCCGTTGCCGGTTTTCTGCTGGGCTTCTTTATGCCGCTTATCGTGCTCTTTGGCATGCACCAGTCGACGAGCCCCATCCAGATTTCCAATATCGCAACGCTGGGGTATGACTATCTGCTCCCGATCTCTTTCTGCCATAACCTCGCCGAAAGCGGTGCGTCTTTTGGTGCAGCTCTGCGCATGACCGACGAAAAGCTCAAGTCCGCTGCAATGACGTGCGCCTTCTCAGCATTTATGGGAATTTCCGAGCCCGCCTTGTTTACCGTTCAGGTTCCTAACAGGACTCCGCTTATCGCTGCGATGATTGCGGATGGCATTGGCGGCGCGCTCACCGTTGTTCTGGGCGCTAAGTGCTTCGGCTTTGTTATGCCTGGCATTACCTCGTTGCCCGTTTATGCCGATCCAAGCGGTAATCCCATGAACCTGATCATGATTGTCGTCTGCATCGCTTTGACTTGGGTTATCTCTGCGGCGCTCTCGTTTGCGCTCTATGGTCGTTTCGACAAAAAGTAACAACGTCTTGAGATAGACAATATTAATCGGCCGCTCGCCGGGGAATCGTTCTGCGACGCCCCGGCGAGCGGCATTTTATTGGTGGGGCGTGTCGTGTCGCCAACGGCGGCATGCCGCCTCGCCGCCCTAGTTGCGACGCCCGCCTCCGTTGGCACCCTGACGCCCCTGAGCTGCACGGTTGCGCCCGGCAGTGTTTTGCGCGCGCGACATGCCGCTGTGCCCCTTGCTGCCTTTAGGCCCCTTGCCGGCGGCGCCACCATGTGGCTTGCCGCCCTTCTTGCCGGTGCCATGCCCACCGCCAGCAGATGTCTCGCCCGGGCGTGGCGGCACGGGGCGAATCAGGCAATGCTTGGTGTAGCCGATCAGGTCGCGACGGCCAGCCTTTTCCAGCGCCTCGCGTACCAGCTTGTAGTTCTCGGGCTTGCGATACTGGATGAGCGCGCGTTGCATGGCCTTCTCGTGCGGGTCGCGCGCCACATAGATCGGTTTCATGGTGCGCGGGTCCACGCCGGTGTAGTACATGCACGTCGACATGGTGGACGGGGTGGGGTAGAAGTCCTGCACCTGTTCGGGCATGTAGCCCATGTCGCGCACGGCTTCGGCAAGGTCCACGGCTTCCTTCATGGTCGAGCCGGGGTGGCTCGAGATTAGATACGGCACCACGTACTGCTTGAGTCCGTATTCGCGGTTCAAGCGTTCAAATTTGCGGCAGAACGCGTCGTAGACGGCTCGGCTCGGCTTGCCCATCACTGACAGCACCGCATCGCTCACGTGCTCGGGCGCTACGCGCAGCTGGCCTGAGACATGATGCTCCAGCAGCTCGCGCAAAAACTCGTCCGAGGCATCGGCCATGGTGTAGTCAAAACGGATGCCGCTGCGCACGAAGACCTTTTTGACGCCCGGCAGCTGGCGCAGGTCGCGCAGCAGCTGCGTGTAGCCGCTCTCGTCGACCACCATGTTCTTGCATACGCTCGGCCACAGGCAGCGCTTGTTCTTGCACACGCCGTGCTTGAGCTGCTTGTCGCAGGCAGGACGGCTAAAGTTGGCCGTCGGTCCTCCCACGTCGTTGATGTAGCCCTTAAACTCGGGATCGCGCGTGAGCAGCTCGGCCTCGCGCATAATCGAGTCGTGGCTGCGCATCTGCAGCACGCGGCCCTGGTGGAAGGTGAGCGCGCAAAACGAGCACTCGCCAAAACAGCCGCGGTTGGAGCTAATGGAAAACTTGATCTCGGCAAAGGCCGGCACGCCGCCCGCTGCGTCGTAGTCGGGATGCCAATCGCGTGCGTAGGGGAGTTCGGCCACCTCGTCCATCTCGTCGGTGGTGAGTGTTGCCGACGGCGGGTTCTGCACCACATAGACGCTGTTGGGGTAGGGCTCTACCAGACGATGTCCGGTGATGGGGTCCATGTTCTGCTGCTGCACGTTAAAGCTGCGCGCGTAGTTGAGCTTGTCGGCGGCAAGGTCGTCCCAGCTGGGCAGCAGGTCGTAGTCGTAGACCTCGTCGAGCGAACTCGTGCGGTAAACGGTGCCGTTGATATAGGTGATCTGATCGACGGGCAGCCCCGCGTCGAGCGCGTCGGCGATCTCGACAATCGCGTGCTCGCCCATGCCGTAGATGAGGATGTCGGCGCCCGAGTCGAGCAGCACCGAGCGCTTGAGCTTATCCTGCCAGTAGTCGTAGTGGGCCAGGCGGCGCAGGCTTGCCTCGATGCCGCCGATGATGATGGGGGCGTCCTTGAACGTCTGGCGGATGAGATTGCCGTAGACCGTGACGGCACGGTTGGGGCGGTGACCTTCCTCGCCGCCGGGGGTATAGGCGTCGGTGTGGCGGCGGTGCTTGGTCACCGAATAGTGGTTGACCATGGAGTCCATGTTGCCGGCACTGACGAGAAACCCCAGGCGCGGCTCGCCGAGCACGGTGATGCTGGCGGGGTCGGTCCAGTTGGGTTGGCAGATGATGCCCACCTTGTAGCCGTGCGCGTCGAGTACGCGGCTGATGATGGCCATGCCAAAGCTGGGATGGTCCACATAGGCGTCGCCGCAGATGTAGACAAAGTCGCACTGGTCCCAGCCGCGTGCATCCATGTCGGCTCGACTGACGGGGAGGAACTTATCGCGGCCCGGGCGCCAGGGGCGGGCGGGCATCGCTTGGGAATGCTTGGCGCGGGCGACCGTGGCCTGCGCCTTGCCGCCGCGCTTTTGCTGCTGGCCCTGTTTGCCCTGCTGACTGCGCTGGTTGTTCTGAGCGTGCTGAGGCTTTTTTGCCACGATCCCTCCCGGTGTCTGTATGCTGCACGTAATTGTAACCAGTCTTTTTGGGACGGAGCTAAAAAGACTGGGGGAGTACATGAGCTGGGGATCGGCGCGTCGATGCGGGGATCGTTTGTTTCCAGACTGTGTATCTGCGCGTTGGAGAACCCGTCTCGCGCGCACGCCATGTTGTCAATGGGTTACAGTATGAACGGCGGCTATGTTTCCGCCAACGCACGAGAGAGTCGTCAACAAGGAGGATGCACGACGATGCAGCGTGCCAAACAGATATCGGAGTCTATTGAGCTGGGCATCATCTTGGCGCTCGCCGGTGGCTTTATGGACGTCTATTCGTACATTGGGCGCGATCATGTTTTCGCCAACGCGCAGACAGGCAACATCCTGCTCGTGGGCGTGAGCATCTCGGAGGGCAACTGGGCACTTGCGGGACGCTACTTCTTCCCCGTGGTGTCGTTTGCCGTGGGCATTATGCTTGCCGACCTGGTGCATGAGCGGTTTGGCAGCGTGATTCACTGGCGCCAGGTAACGGTGTTCTTTGAAGCCGTCATCTTGCTGGGCGTGAGCTTTATCCCGGGCGGCAATTTCAACCTGCTCGCCAACTGCCTCACCTCGTTTGCCTGCGGCATGCAGGTCGAGAGCTTCCGCAAGATCCACGGTCACGGCATCGCTACGACCATGTGCATCGGCAACTTGCGCAACGCGCTGCAAAACGTGGACGATTACATCATCACCCACAGGCGCGGCTTTTTGGAAAACGGCCTGCTGTACTTTGGCGTGATCTTTACCTTTGTGTTTGGCGCCGTGTTGGGCAACTGGTGTATTGAGCGCATGGGCCTGCACGCCATCGTCGTGGCGAGCTTGCTGCTGTTTGTCGCGTTTGCCATCATGTTCATCGACCGCGAGCGCGACTTGCGCTTACGCTGGAAGGTTGCGGCCGAGGCTTGGAAAGAGGGCTGCCGAAAGTAACCGAATGCGGCAAAGGGGTTGTCCCTTTGCCGCAATATTTTTCATCATCTGTTGAAACGCTTTAACAATTTTGACGTTCTCACGCGTTTTTTTGTTTCAAAAGCGTTAGGATGGGACTCATAGCGTGGGGCGTAATGGGTGCCCCGCACACGATGGGAGGCTATCAATGGCTAATCGTTTCGTTCTCAATACCATCTCTTATCATGGTTCCGGCGCCATCAAGGAGATCCCCGGCGAGCTCCAGCGTCGCGGCTACAAGAAGATCTTCGTCTGCTCCGACCCCGATCTGGTCAAGTTTGGCGTTACCGCTAAGGTGACCGACGAGCTCGACGCTGCCGGCATCGCTTGGAGCCTCTACTCCGAGATCAAGCCCAACCCCACTATCCAGAACGTCAAGGACGGCGTCGAGGCCTTCAAGGCCGCCGAGGCTGACGCTATCGTGACCATCGGTGGTGGCTCCTCCATGGACACTGCTAAGGCCATCGGCATCATCATCAACAACCCCGAGTTCGCCGATGTCCGCAGCCTCGAGGGCGTTGCTCCCACTAAGAACCACGCCGTGTTCACCATCGCTGTGCCGACGACCGCCGGTACCGCCGCCGAGGTGACCATCAACTACGTCATCACCGACCCCGAGAAGGTCCGCAAGTTCGTGTGCGTCGACACCAACGACGCCCCCGAGGTCGCCGTCGTCGATCCCGACATGATGGCCTCCATGCCCGCCGGCCTGACCGCTTCCACTGGCATGGACGCTCTGACCCACGCCATCGAGGGCTACACCACCAAGGGCGCTTGGGAGCTCTCCGACATGTTCCACTTTGAGGCTATTAAGCTGATCAGCGAGAACCTGCGTGACTCCGTCGCCGAGGCCAAGTCCGGTCAGCCCGGCTCCGGTCGCGAGGGCATGGCCCTTGGTCAGTATGTCGCCGGCATGGGCTTCTCCAACGTTGGCCTGGGCATCGACCACGCCATGGCTCACACCCTGTCAGCTCACTACGACACCCCGCACGGCGTCGCTTGCGCCATGCTGCTGCCGATCGCCATGGAGTTCAACAAGCCGGTTTGCGCTGAGCGCCTGGCCAAGGTTGCCGTTGCCATGGGTGTTGACACCACGGGCATGAGCACCGACGAGGCTGCCGACGCCGCTATCGCCGCCGTCAAGCAGCTTTCCGCCGACGTGAATATCCCGCACGTCTGCGAGGCCATGAAGGCTGACGAGATCGAGGTCCTGGCCAAGGACGCCATGGCCGACGCTTGCTTCCCGGGTAACCCGCGCGAGGCGACGCTCGACGACGTCATTGAGCTCTTCAAGAAGATCTGCCCGGCTGCCTAGCCCAGTTTGGTGGTCCTTCGCCCGTAGGTGTATGGTCTTTTGACGTGCCGCTGGCCCCGCCGTGCTACGCACGGCGGGGCTTTTTGTGCTGCGTCGATGCCCTGAGACGGACAAAACCAAGGCGTACTGCCCGCTGCGGATAGGTGGTGCACTTCCCTGCGTGCATTTTTGGGAGTATTCAACAAGCTCTTAAAAATGCATAACGTTGTGAATGGGCGGTAGTGATCCGCAGGCGCCCATCGACAGCCATTGTGGGCGGGCTATCGATGAGTGGAGGGGGTTGTTACTGAGTTTCTGCTTTGCGACGACCTGCAACACTGCTGTAACCGCGTCGTTTTGTCGTTCGTGATGGGGCCGTTGGGGCCCACGGTGCTGAATACTCCGTTTTTTGCACGGTCCAAGGTGGGGCACCCTGAGACGAAGCAAAAAGATGCCTCATTTCTATGCAAATACCAATAGGATTTATGCAAGATTGAGATTGTAAACCGTGCACGTGCACAAAACCGGTGCGGGGACGTCTGGAGGCGGCTCGGCTCCTGGGGCATTGCACGTGCAGAACGGTTAAAATCGGGACTCGGTCTTAGTTTTACTTGGAAGGATGCATATGACTTCTAATATTGATGCTTCTCTAGAGGAGACGCTCTCCTATATCGCAGGACAGCTTAAGACGCTGACTTCTATTGCTTCGCCTACCGGCTATACCCGTGCGGCGACTGATTATCTGATGGAGACCCTGCGCGATATGGGGTTTGGGCCTGAGCGTTCTAATAAGGGTAACGTGCTCGTTGAGCTTGGCGGCGAGGGCGAGCCGCTCGTACTGGCGAGCCATGTCGATACCCTAGGCGCCATGGTGCGTTCCATTAAGGACAATGGCCGCCTGCGCCCCACGACGCTCGGTGGGCATCAGTGGTCTACGGCCGATGGCGAGAACTGCACCGTCTACACGCGCGACGGCAATGTCTACACGGGCGTGGTTCTTAACACCGAGCCTTCGGCGCACGTGGCCGACGAGCCGGTCAAGACCATCGAGAAGAACATGGAGATCTTGCTCGACGAGAACGTCGACAGCAAGGACGATGTGCTCGAGCTGGGTATTCAGACCGGCGACATCATCGCTATGGATCCTCGCACGACGGTGACGGAGAGCGGCTACATTAAGAGCCGCTTCCTGGATGACAAGCTATCGGCCGCCATTTTGTTGGGCTTGGCGCGTGCCGTCGCCGCTGGCGAGGTGACGCTTTCGCGTAAGGTTTCGCTGCTCTTTACCGTGTACGAGGAGGTGGGCCACGGCGGCGCCTTCGTGCCGGCCGACACGCGCGAGATGATCAGCGTTGACATGGGCTGCGTGGGCGACGACCTAGGCTGCACCGAGCACATGGTGTCGATCTGCGCCAAGGATTCGGGCGGTCCGTACAACTACGACCTGGTGACGGCGCTGTCCAATATCGCGCGCGAGCTTGAGCTCGATTACGCTATCGACGTGTATCCGCATTACGGTTCGGACGTCGAAGCCACGCTCTCTGCCGGCTACGACATTCGCCATGGTCTGATCGGCCCCGGCGTGTATGCGAGCCACAACTACGAGCGTAGCCACGTGGACGGCGTGCGCAACACCTTCGAGCTCGTCCGCGCCTACGTACAGCGCTAGCGATGCAGCGGCCTCGGCTGATACGGCAGTACCGACCGAGGCCGTCCTCTCTAAGTTGCGGTGAAATAGGGACTGTTTGGCGGTTTTAAACGCTTAAACAGTCCCTATTTCACCGCAACTTATGAAGGGGATGGGACTACTTGATGGCGGCAGTCACGGTGCCGCCGCCCAGGACGATGTCGCCGCGGTAGACCACAACGGCCTGTCCGGGGGCGATGGCTCGTTGCGGCTCGTCAAAAGTTAGCAGCATTTGCCCGTCTTCGCCACGTGTAAGGGTTGCTGCCTGGTCCTTTTGACGGTAGCGGTACTTGGCGCCTACGCGAATGCCGCCGGCATCGAGCTCTGTCTCCATGCGTGCGTCCGGCGCGCTCCAGATCCACTCATCGGCCGTGAGGGCAGCGGCGGTCAGGTCCTCGGCCTCGCCCAGATGCACGGTGTTGTTGGCGGCGTCGACGCCCGTCACATACACGGGATGCGCCATCGCGACGCCCAGGCCCTTGCGCTGGCCGATGGTGTAGCGCAGCGCGCCGTTGTGGCGCCCGACCACGCTGCCGTCGCGCCACACAATGTCGCCCGGTGCAGCGGCATGTCCGCAGCGGCGCTCGATATAGCCCGCGTAGTCACCGTCTGGAATAAAGCAGATATCCTCGCTTTCGGCCTTCTGGGCGTTGGTAAAGCCCTGCTCGGCGGCTATGCGGCGCACGTCGCGCTCTTTGTCTAGGCCTGCCAGCGGAAAGATCGTGTGCGCCAGGCGCTCCTGCGTAAGCGAATACAAAAAGTAGCTCTGGTCCTTTTTGGGATCTTCGCCGCGATGTAGCTGCCAGGTGCCGTCTGCCGCCTGGCTTGTTTTGGCGTAATGTCCCGTTGCGATGTAGTCGCAGCCCATGTCCAGCGCCGCATCGAGCAGCGCGCCAAACTTAATGTGGCGGTTGCAGATAATGCACGGATTGGGCGTCAGTCCTTCCTGGTAGGCGTTCACAAAGCGCTCGATCACGTTGCGGTCGAAGGTCTGCTGCAGGTCGAGCACATGATGGGGGATCCCCAGACGCTCGGCGACGGCCTTTGCATCGGCGATGTCGCGGTCGACTTTGCTCATGCCCGTGGCGGGGTCGGGCGCGGGGCAGGTGAGGCGCATGGTGGCGCCGACGCATTCGTAGCCCTGGCTTTTGAGCAGGTACGCGGTCACGCTGGAATCGACGCCGCCGCTCATGGCGACGAGCACGCGCTTATTGTGCATGGGGAGGTTCTCCTTGGTGGCATGTGGCCAAAAAAGAAAAGCGGCGCGGGAGGCTGGTTCCGCGCCGCAGACATTGTAGCAAGTTCGGGCGTCCTGTGGGACACCCTGTTGGGATGAGCTCAGACTGCCAGAAGAGAGGGGAGACCGGCGTGCCTTGGACTCGTTCTAAGAACGAGAAGCTCTAGTCCTGGAAGAGCGCCGTGGACAGGTAGCGCTCACCGGTGTCGGCGAGCAGCGCCACGATGGTCTTGCCCTCGTTCTCGGGGCGCTTGGCCAGCTGCAGTGCGGCCCACACGGCGGCGCCGGACGAAATGCCCACGAGCACGCCCTCCTTGTGGCCCACGGCGCGGCCGGTGGCAAAGGCGTCGTCGTTCTCGACGGGGATGATCTCGTCATAGACCTGGGTATCGAGGACGTCGGGCACAAAGCCAGCGCCGATGCCCTGGATCTTGTGCGGGCCGGCCTGGCCCTTAGAGAGCACCGGGGAGGTGGCGGGCTCGACGGCGACAACCTGAATCTGGGGGTTCTGCTCCTTGAGGAACTCGCCCACGCCGGTCACGGTGCCGCCGGTGCCAACGCCGGCGACGAAGATGTCGACCTTGCCGTCGGTGTCATCCCAGATCTCGGGGCCGGTCGTGGCCTTGTGGATGGCGGGGTTGGCGGGGTTCACAAACTGGCCGGCGAGTATGCTGTTGGGGGTCTCCTTCTGCAGCTCCTCGGCCTTGGCGATAGCACCCTTCATACCCTTGGAGCCGTCGGTGAGCACGAGCTGCGCACCATATGCCTGCATCAGCTTGCGGCGCTCGACGGACATGGTCTCGGGCATGGTGATGATCACCTTGTAGCCGCGGGCGGCCGCCACCGAGGCGATGCCGACGCCGGTGTTGCCGCTCGTGGGCTCGATGATGGTGTAGTCGCCGCCGCGCACGAGCTTGCCTGCCTTCTCGGCCTCGTCAATCATGCTCTTGGCGACGCGGTCTTTAACGGATCCGGCGGGGTTGAAGTATTCCAGTTTGACGAGCACGCGAGCCTTGAGGTCCTCGTCGGCCTCAAAGTGGGTGAGCTCCAGAAGCGGGGTGTGGCCGATAAGCTGATCGATGGACGTGTAAACCTTGCTCATGGTGAACCTCCAAAGTGTTCAAATGACTGGATACCGTGTGGTTTTATGGTGTGTCTAGCAGCTAAACCCATAAACCTTATAGGTTGTTCGTTTAGCTGTTGGCAAGCATAGTAGACACTAAAGCCTAGTAATGCAATAGGAAATAGAAGATTATTACGAGTCGATTAACCATCTTGACCGGAACGGGTATTTCCAAAGCTAATTTTTCGGCTAGAATTTCAACGGACTAAAAGACCGAAAGGCAGCACTATATATGTTGGTTTCTACTAAGGGCAGGTACGCCCTGCGCGTTATGGTTGACCTGGCCGAGCACCAGGCGGCCGGTCGCATCCCGCTCAAAGAGATTGCGGCGCGACAGGGGATTTCCGAGAAATATCTCGAGAACATCTTGGCTACGCTCGTGCGCGCCAACATGCTCTCGGGCATGCGTGGCAAGGGCGGCGGCTACGTGCTCACGCGCCCGCCCGAGCAGTACACGGTGGGCGAGATCTTGCGCCTGACCGAGGGCAGCCTGGCGCCGGTCGCCTGCCTGGATGGCGACTGCAAGGGTTGCTCGCGATCTGATGAGTGCCCCACGCTCGACGTGTGGAAGAACCTGGACAAGCTCATCAACGACTACCTCGACGGTGTGACGCTCGATCAACTTGTCGCTCCCAGCGAAGGCTACGACTACGTCATCTAGCCCACCTGCCATTTGGGGACGGGGTAGAAATGGTAGATTTTCTTGCCCTCTGAGACTTGACAAATAAGAAGGCCGCCCATTTTTGCGATGGGCGGCCTTCGTTTTGAGCTGTTGAGACGGACACGGTCGGAATGGCCGTTTTAGTCCTCGGCAAGACTATCGAGGATGCTGCGCATGATGGACACCAGGATGCTGCCCATAAAGGCCGAGCCAAAGCCGGCGATGGAGATGCCGACGCCCAACAGGTTGACCGACAGGTAGCTGGCGAGCTCCAGCATAAAGCTGTTGAGTACGAGCTGGAAAATGCCGAGCGTAATGATCGTGAGCGGCAGCGAGATGACCGTGAGGAACGGTTTGACGAACGAATCGACGATGTTGAGGAACAGTCCCACAAAGGCAAAGCAGACCCAGGCCTCGGCAAAGCCGAAGGGTTGGATACCGGGGACGAGGAACGTGGCGATCGCGATGGCGATCGAGGTGAAGAGCCAGTTAAGCATAAAGCGCATAGCGTGAGTCCTTTCTTGCGCCGGGGTTGCTGGCGTCGCGTGAAGCGGCTTGCGGCGGCGACTTGGATGGTTGCGCGGGCGCGCCGCGGTGTTTGGGCGCCCATTGTCTCAAATATTCGTGGAGCTTACGTGCGCATTCGGTTTCTAAACGGCGTTCGTCCTGAAAAACGTGCCGCTGGCAGAGAGTCTTGTCGCTTTAGTTTGGTGGTGTGCTACACTGCTACGGGCAAATGGCCCATGCATAGTTTTATTGCATATTACGGGCGAACGATGCCCGATGTCAGTATCAACTTCGATGCCTTATGGCGGGTTTGGCGGTGATCGATGAATATCGAGAACATGTTTGACAAGCCTGATGTCAAGCAGCTGGTCCACGCATTTAGTCTTTTGGACGACGAGAACGATATCCAAGCGTTTTTGACCGATATCTGCACGCCGCGCGAGATCTGCGATCTTTCTCAGCGTCTGCAGGTCGCGCGTTATCTGGATGAGGGCGAGCCCTATGTTGAGGTTCAGGCCCGCACCGGCGCTTCGTCCACCACGGTGAGCCGCGTTTCAAAGGCGCTTAATGGCGAGTACGGTGGCTATCGCAAGATTCTCATCAAACTGGAGGATGGCGAGTAGGCCAGCGGCAAAAACGAATTGCGAAGAACCGTCCCTTCGGGGGCGGTTTTTTGATCCCTCGGGGACGGAGGAAATCTGTTGGCGTGGGGCAAATCTGTCCGCGTGGGCGGGTAGGATGGATGCATTGATTATTGCGAACGGTTTGAGTGGAGGACCATGCCTGTTCGAATCTATACCACCAATGCCGGCACGGACTTGAGCGATGCCGAGGCGGCGTTGCTCGCCGACCTGGTTGCCCGTCACGGGCGTGCTGTATTGCTGGCGCCCTCGTTTGCCGAGCTCGACGTGTGCCGTCACGATGCTGCGGTTGCTGGCGCCTCGCTGGGCGTTGACTACAAAACCCCCGCGTCGTGGCTCCGCTCGCTGTGGGAGCTTATGGGCGATGGCCGCAGCTTCGTCGACAACATGCAACGCCAGATGCTGTTCTCGGACATGATCGCCCGTCGCGACGATGCCGACCTGCAGCCGCTTTCGCGCAGTCAGGGCACGGTGCGCATGCTCGCGCGCATGGCTCGCGATGTGCTGCCGGGCGTAGCGGGAACGGGTGCCGAGCGCTGCTGCGGCGACGTTTGCCGGCCCGATCCCAAGAGCGACGCAGAGGCCCGCGTGTTCGAGCTGTTGAGTGCCTATGCGAGCGGCTTGGACCGTCGAGACATGGTCGAGCCCTGCGAGGCGGCTGACCTTATGGCCGAGGTGCTGGCCGGCAACCTTCCGGCGTGCGCCCGCGCGGTATGTGTGCGCGGTATCACATCGTTTACGCACGGCCTGCTCGAGCTGCTGTCGGCCGTGGCGAGCAACGGGGGAGAGGTCGTTGTGCTGCTTGCCCGCGAGCAGGCGGCAATGCGCGAGGAACTTGCTGCCGCCTTTGATGCCCGCGGTGTGCTGTTTGAGGCTGCGCCGCTGGGGGAGGGTGCCGCCGCGCCCCAGACTGCCTCCAAGTCCGCCGCTCAGCCTACCTTTGTAGAGGTTGCCGGCCCTCACGCCCGCGCCCATGCCTATGTGGATGCAATCGATGAGCTGGTAAAAACGTGTGAGGACGCCGCGATCGACGGCGGTGTTACGGCGTCCGCGGACCCCGTGCGCGTGCTCGTGGTGTCTGCCCGGGCGCCCCAGCTGTTCGGTGAACTCGCTGCCCGTTTGGCGGCATGTCATATTGCGGCCGAGACAACCGAGTTCACGGCGTTTTCCCAATCCATTGCGGGCAGGCAGTTCACGGCGCTCGCCAATCTGATCGAGCGCATGAAGGCCGCCGACGAGGGCACCGCCTCCAAGACCGAGTGGTGGCCCGCGCCGGAGCTTACCGACTGGATTTACAGTCCGCTTTCGGGTGCCGATGCCGCCAGCGCGCGCACCTTCGACAAGAACATGCGCCTGTCACGCGGCAAGACCACCACGGCCGTCAAAAGCCTGCTGCAGAGCGTACAGGGCCAGGTCAGAGGCACGCGCAAGGCCGCCAGTGATGATAACTGGTTTAAGAACGTGCCGTGCGTGGTCTCGGACGTGTTTCAGGCGCTGTGGCGCGACAAACCCGTGACGGCGCTCAAGGCCATGCTCGCCGTCGCCGAGGCGTTGCCCGATCGCGCCCTTGGAGGCCTTGACGGTCAGGCTCGTCGCCAGGCGGAGACCGCCCTGTTGCGACATGCCATCGACATTCTTATGAACGACGCCCGCGCGCTCGACGTGTCGCAGGCGGCGACCGTGCCCGTGCTCGACGGCGTTCGTACCAAGGTGGACAAGCGCAGCACCGCATACGATTACGAGACCTACGAGGTCGACCGCACGCCGCGCGCCCAGGTGCGCTTTGCGTCGCTTGCCGATGCGGCAGCCCTGCGTCCCGCCAGCTACGATGCCGTGCTGTTTGCCGACGTCGACCTGGACAGTTATCCGCTCTCACATGAGGAGGGCCCGCTGGCCACGCTGACGGCCAAGCTGGGGCGCAGCGGCGTGACGCTTGAGCCCGCGGCCCTGCTGCGCGTGCGCTTTGGCCGCGCGATGCAGGCCGCGCGCGGCCCCGTTGTGCTCGCCCGCGTGACCCACGATCGCCAGGCACGCGAGTGCTACCCGGCAGCCGTATGGACCGAGCTGCGGGCACATGCCGAGGCCGCTGGCGCTGCCAAGCCCACGCGCGTGGGCGAGGGCGGTATCGTCGCCGATTTTGATCCAGCGGCCGGCGAGGGCATCGAGTGCAAGCGCGTCGCGTGCGAGGCTCCTCAGCATTTGAGCGAGGCGGCTGTGCCGTACCTGGTCCTGCGCCGCCGCGATGGCGAGGACGAGAATGCGCCGCTCGTGCCGCGCCTGACGTCCGCCTCGCAGATTGAGGCGTACTCGACGTGCCCGCTGTGCTGGTTCGTGTCGTATCGCGTGAAGCCCCAGTCCATCGACGCGGGCTTTGGCAACATGGAAAAGGGCAACTTCGTCCACGACGTGCTGGAACATCTGCATGCCCGTCTGCCCCAAGAGGGCATGGAGCGCGTGACGCCCATGAATCTGCCGCGCGCGCAGGACCTGCTGCGCAAAGTCTTTGCCGAGACCCTGACCGAGCACGCCGGCAAGCGCGGTACCGAGGGCCCTCTGGTGCCGCTCTCCCCGGTGGAGGAGCGTCAGGTGGCCGAGATCTTGCCGCAGTTGGAGGGCGTGCTTGCCTACGAGTCCGAGGCACTTGCCCCCTTTGCCCCGCGCTACCTGGAGTTTGCGTTCAACGAGCTCCAGGTCGAGTATGCCGGTTGGCCGCTTGGCGGGCGCATCGACCGCGTGGACGTGGACGCCGAGAATCGTGCTGTGGTGATCGACTACAAGCATCGCACGGGCGTTGAGGAGTTTAAGCTCGCCGACCCCACGGTGCGCGACGAGGAATCGGGCACGGCGCCCATCGACGATCCGCGCTGGTTGCCGCCACATACCCAGACGCTTATCTACGCGCAGGCCATGCGCCGGGCGCTGGATTTGGACACCCGCGCGGCGCTCTACTTTTCGACCAAGGGCGGCAAGCCCGCGCTGCGCGGTGCCGCGAGCGCCGAGCTGCTCGAGGAAGAGCGCGGCGACGGTCGCATCCCGGGCCTCAAGAAGGGCTTTCCGGGCGAGGGCGGCAACATGGACTTCGATGCGCTGCTCGATCGTGTGGAGGCCGGCATCGCCGAGCGCCTGCGCGAGCTCGAGGCGGGCGACGTCGCCGCCGTCGATCCGACGGCGGCGCAGACCGCGCATGCGCGCTGCTCGTATAACCACGAAGGAACGTTTGTAAGGAGGGACGTGTAGACCATGGATCTTTCGACTTTGATGCCGCAACAGCTGCGGATCGTCAAAACGCTCGACCGTCCGCTGTTTGTCTCGGCGGGCGCCGGTTCGGGCAAGACCTTTACCCTCACGCGCCGCATCGTCTATGCGCTCTCACCCGAATCCGGTCCGTTCGTTGAGCATCTGGACCAGGTGCTCGCCATTACCTTTACCAAAGATGCCGCGGCCGAGATCCGCGACCGCGTGCGCCGTGCGCTTATCGACGAGGGTATGGACGAGGAAGCACTGACCGTCGACGACGCGTGGATCTCGACCATTCACGGCATGTGCTCGCGTATCCTGCGCGCGCACGCGCTGGAGCTGGGCATCGACCCCGAGTTCACGGTGCTCACCGATACCGACGAGCTTATGGACCAGGCTGTTGAGCATGTGCTGGCCCGCGCGACGGCGCCCGATGCCGCCCCTGAGCTCGCGGCATCGCTCAAGGCCCTCTACGCCTGGTATCCCATGGCGGGCGAGGGCGGCCCCTTTGGCGCCGGCACCACCATCAAGGGCCTGGTGCGCGAGCTGCTGGAGCTGTCGAGCCAGCTGCCGGGCGGTATGGACGACGTGCGCGTGGCGCGCGGCCAGGCCGATACCTCGGCACTCGCCGATGCCTATCGATCGGCGTTGGGTGCAAGCAAGGCGGCGACCGAGAAGGCGCAGGTTGCACTCGACGCCATCGATGCGTTCGAGGCGAGCGGCAAGACCATGGCCGATGCGGCGCGGCTCATGATGTCGTGCACCATGCCGCGCGCGAGCAAGGCGTTCCCCAAGGAGCAGGTCGAGCTGCTCAAGGCCGAGGCTGCCGATGCATTTATCAATATCGCGCTGGCCTGCGGTGGTCCCGCGCTCGATGCGCTGGTGGGCTTGGCCCGCTCTGTAGAGGCCGAGTATCGCGCGCTGAAGGCCGGCCAGTCTGCCCTCGACAACAACGACCTGCTGCGCATGGCCTACGAGGCCCTGCGCGATTACCCGGCCATTCGCGCTGCGTACGAGGGCCGCTTTAAGATGGTCATGATCGACGAGTTCCAGGATACCGACCAGATGCAGGTCGATTTGATCCGCTACCTGACGGGTGCGGGGGAGCGCGCGCTGTGTACCGTGGGCGATGCGCAGCAGTCGATCTATCGCTTCCGCGGCGCCGAGGTCGAGGTCTTCCGTCGCCAGGAGCGCAAAGTGGGATCGACGGCGGCGTCCGAGGCGACTGCCGTGGCCGACGCCCCTGCTGGCGAGCTCGTCAAGCTCGTGCGCAACTTCCGCAGCCATGACGAGGTACTGCGTTACGTGGCACGCGTCTTCGACGGCGATGACGGCGGCCTGATGCAGGGCTTTTTGGACCTTGAGGCGAGCGACGGCCGCAAGGACACGCTGGTGGCAGATGCCTCGCGTCGCCAGGCCCTCTTTGTTGCCGGCGGCAGTACGCAGGAGCGCACACAGGCCAAGGCCCGTGCGATCGCTGAGCGATTCCGCGCGCTTGCCGATGCCGGCCAGCCCCAGGGCGGCATGGTGCTGCTGCTGGGCCGCATGACCAACGCCGACGTCTACGCCCAGGCCTTCCGCGACCAGGGGCTCGACTGCGTGATCGCAGGCGGCTCAGTCTTTGCCCAAGCAGCCGAGGTGCAGACGGTGCGCGCCCTGGTTTGCGCGCTCGCCAATCCGGCCGATACGGCGCAGGGCCTTATGCCGCTGCTGGCCTCGCCGATGTTTGCGCTGGGCGCCCAGGAGTTTTTGGCGCTGGCGACCAAGCTCGATAGCGAGACGGGGGAGACCTCGCGCCGGAATATCGACGTGGGCATCATGAGTGATTCCGATGTGCCGGGTTTGCAAGACTTGCCGCTCGTGACGCGCGCCCGCGAGGTGCTGCGGTATGCGCTTCGTCGTGTGGGCCGCGATTCGTTCGCGGCGATCGCGCGCGACGTGGTCAACGCTTCGGGCTGGTTCGTGCGTCTGGCGCAGCGCGGCCCCGAGGGCAAGGCCATTGCCGCCAACGTGCTCAAGGCGCTCGACGCCGTGGCCGAGGCGGAGGCCGAGTTCGGCAACTCGCCGCGTTCCATCGCGCTGGCCTTCGACCGCTTCTTGGCGGGCAAGGAAGCCCCGGGTGCCCTCAACGAGGAGGGTGACGGCGCGGTGCGCATCATGACGGTGCATGCCTCCAAGGGTCTGGAATATCCGGTCGTGGCGGTCGCGGAGTGCTTTGGCGTGCGCAAATCGTCCGGTGCGGCTCAGATGGGTCGCGTTGAGGGCGGAGCGCAGGTCGTGGCACTGCCGGCACGCTTCGACGGCGTTAAGCTCGCCGACGGCACGTTCGTAAAGGGCGATGACGTCAAAAAGCAGTTTGAGCATGCGTTTAAGGGTAAGGGCACGTCGCTGTGGTTGCCGCCGGAGCTCATAGAGGACGCCTGTGCGACGGGTTCTCCCGCCGAGGCATTTGCTCGCCTGCGCAACGACGACCTGCGGCTTTCGCTCGAGGAGCGGGCCCGCTTGCTCTACGTTGCCATGACGCGTGCGCGCGAGCTGGTGATCTTGGCGATGGATGCCGGCGTGAGCCGTAGCAAGCTGTGTGCGCCGACCTTCGACGTCGAGACCGATCTGACCTACGACGTGCTGCGCCGTATTCTGCCGACCGACGCTCTGGACATGCCGCAGCTCGATGCCGACCGCCTGGTGTTCGACAACTCCCAGCCGGGCGACTACGAGCTCATTTCGCTTTCGGACTTTACCTTTGGCGAGCAGGCGTTTGAGGCTAACGCTTCGCTGGATGCCGAGGGCAGGCTTGTCCGCGGCGATGCGGAGCCGGAGGGTGCCGGTGCAGATGCCCACGCCGCCGTTCCCGGTCCTGCCGACCCTGAGCCCGATGCGTTTGAGCTCGTGTATCCCCAGGCGGTGGGCGTGCGCATGGGCACCTGCCCGTATCCGGCGCGCGATTCGTACAGCTACTCGTCAATTGCCGCGGCGCTGCATGCCGAGTCCGAGGACCGTGCCGCCGAGGCACACGTGCCCATGGACGAGGCTGGCGATGATGCGGAGTCGGATGGTTCCGAGATGACGGATGCAGACGTGGCCGCCGTTGAGCCCGCCGGCAACCCCATGGCGCTGGGCTCGGCGTTTCATGCCGCCTGCCAGTGGCTGATCGAGATGGGTGCCGATGCGCTGCCCGCCGAGCGTGCCGATGCGCTGGCGCGCCTGTGGTGCCTGACGCCGGAGCAGCGCGAACGCTTCGACGTTGCCCTTGACCGCTGGCTCAAGTCGGCTGTTCGTGCCGACCTGCTTGCGTGGCCGTGCGTTCGCGCCGAGGTGCCATTCTTTTCGCTGGGCTGCGAGGACGAGGACATCGCTCGCTACGGTGCATATGCCGAAGGAGCCATCGACGCTTTGGCGACGAACCCGGCGGATTCGTCACGCGCGCTGGTCGTCGACTACAAGACGGGCGGCACGCCGGACGAGACGCCGGAACAGCTGCTCGAGAAGCACGCCCTGCAGGCGCGCGTCTACGCCGATGTTCTGCATAAGGCGGGCTTTGAGGCCGTGACCGTCAAGTTCGTCCGCGTGGAGCAGCCGGATCCAACCATCTTCGTCGAACCCGCCGAATCTCAAGTGGTCACCTACAATCTTTAGCCCTCAGATAACTTGCGGTGGAATACGGACTGTTTTGGCCAAAAAAGCCGCCAAACAGTCCGCATTTCACCGCAACGCATCGGAGAGCCTGGGGCGGTACAATGACTCGAACGGTTCAAACGAATAAGGAGCCATCATGCAGCTCATCAAAACGCTTAAGGTGACGCCGGAGGAGCTTTTTGACGCTCTGGCGGGGTTCATCATGCAGGATATCGAGAACGCCACGGGCAAGCGTCCCAGCCGCAACAAGCTCAACGGCTATAAGTACGAGAAGCGCGCCCAGTCCGCAAAAGGCAAGGCCAAGGGCACGGCGATCAAGGTTAAGATCAAGCACTTTGACTACCCGTGCCTCTATGAGGTCCGTTTTCAGTATGCGGCGGGCATCAATACCATGCGCTATGAGGCTGCACCTGCTGGCGATGGTGTCTGCGAGCTCACCTATACCGAGGATTTTCAGGGTGTTGGTGGCAACACGTCTGGCGCGCGCGGCAAGCTCGGCCTCTTCTTCTATGAGCGCAAGCTCAAGAGCCACGCCAACCAGACGATTGATCAAATCGTCAAATACATCGAGGGCGAGCGCCGCGTAAAGGCTAATCCCGCCTTCGCCGATGATACTGCCGAAAACGCTTCGGATGTATTCCATTGATACCCTGTGCAAAAGCTTTACCACTCTTCATATCAACTGTGAACACTTCAGGCTTCGAGCCAGTAGCGAGCGGCCCGACAAAATTAGTTGATGGAAGTGTCCAATGAATAAGAATGCCGCTACGCAACTGCACATCTATTCCGCCTTTTTCGTTCTCGCGGGATTTGTTTTAAATCGGGGAGTGTTTCTACTTTTCCTTGCGGAGAAAGGAATGTCTGTCACGGAAATCGCGCTTTATCAAGCCCTGTTTAACATTGCAACGGTCGTCCTCGAGCTGCCAACAGGGCTGATAGGCGATTTCTTTGGAAAGAAGTTTTCGATTCAAGTGGGCGTGCTGCTGCTTTTCTTCCATACGGCTGGCATGCTGTTGCTCTCGGGTCCCTTTCTTGTCGTGCTTTCCCTTGTTGAGGCACTCGCCTACTCCTTTCAATCGGGATCCGAACAAGCGCTTTTATATGAAATTGCCCGGAATGCCGGTCAAGGAGAGCGCTTCCTCACCATCAATGCTCGGTTGCTTGCCGCGCAATCAATCGCTACGGGAATGGCAATTGTGCTCGGATCTTTCATTGCCCAAGTATCTTGGAGCGCCCTCTACGTATGCGTCTCCATTTTCTATCTCCTGCAGCTTTTCCTTCTGTATCCCATTGAGAGGACGGAAGCGACCCGTTCTGAAAGCTCTGAAAAGGGAAGGTTTGACGTAGCCAAGATCTTCAGACGCGAAACCTGGTGCATTGGAGAATCCGCTTTTGCGGTATTGCTTCTTCTAATCGGCACAAGCATGCTCGATGGATTCTATGGGAGTTATTACAACTTGAATCAGTTGGTATTCGACGCATTTGATGCTCCCGTCTCCATAATAGGAATCTTTTTCGGTGCATCCTATGCAGTAAATGCGACGGCCTACATTGCAGCAGATTTCTTCTCATCGCGTTTCGGGAAAAGAAATACCATGCTCGGCTCGATGTTAATCGAGGCCGGTCTTTTCATGATTCTTCCGTGGTTCGCTTCAAATCCGCTGTGTTTGTTTGGCCTTAGCATGGTGCTTTGTTTTCTCCCAGAAGTGGTGTACATCACTTCGGAAAACTTAATCCAAGACGCGATAGCGGACGATCTCCGCGCGACGATCCTTTCCGTCGCGTCTCTGGTAAGGGCTCTCTTTTCTGCAATGTTTTTCTCCATATTTGGATACGTGTTGGGGTTATATCCCATTCAGATAGCGCTCGGTGTTATTGGCGCAATCGCGATAGCAATTACCGCCGTTGTTTCTTTAAAAATGGTAGGAATACATGTCTCCAAGAATTGATATATCGATTGGCGAGCTGCCCGAAGCGTCGAGCCTTCTTGATGGACATGACTATTCGTCACAAATCATTCCGCGCATCGCCGGGGTTCCGGTAATGCTCGATATATCTGGATGCACTCATTCCCCATTTTGAAGGTCCCAAAAAGACTGCCCGTGTGGGTTTGGCTAGGTTCGGGTGCTGTCCGTGCCGTGGGGTAAAATCGTTCAGTCAGAACACGAACCCGCATCGGAGCTCATCACATGGCATTCGTCCATCTGCACAATCACACTGTTTTTTCCATGCTCGACGGCGCAACCCGTATCCAGGATATGGTCAACCGTGCCGTTGAGCTGGGCATGCCCGCCGTGGCCATTACCGACCACGGCTACATGTATGGCGTGCCCGACCTGGCGCTGGCCTGCGACGCCGTCAACCACAACACGCCCGAGTACAAGACGTGGAGCCACGACAAGGCCTTCTTGGAAAAGGACCGCCGCGACGAGTTGGTGGAGCCCGATCCCGAGGAAAACCCGCGCGAGCATGCCCAGTATGTGAAGGACATGGCCATGTGGGACGAGAAGGGCAACATCGACGAGCTCAAGCCGCCCCTGGTCATTAAGCCCATCTTTGGCTGCGAGGTTTACTTTACGCCGGACGAGACACTCGCCCGCGACCACAAGCCCGAGCTCTACCACATGATCCTTCTGGCCAAGGACCAGGAGGGTTACGTCAACCTGATGCAGACGGTCTCCGAGGCCGCCGTGCAGGGCTTTTACTATAAGCCCCGCGTGACGCTCGACAACCTGCGCCGCCACGCCAAGGGCATGATCTGCACGAGTGCCTGCATCGCGGGCATCATCCCCAAGTACATCGACCGCGGTGACATGGAGGGCGCCATCAAGTGGGCCGAGACCTTCCGTGACACCTTCGAGCCCGGCGACTTCTACATCGAGATCCAGGAACACGGCATCACCACCGACAACGGCCTGACCGACGAGCAGATGGACCGCACACTCATCGACATCGCCAAGCAGGTGGGCGTCAAGGTCATCGCCACCAACGACTTCCACTACCTGCGCCGCGAGGACGCGCCCGTGCAGGACGTCATCATGTGTATTGGTATGAACGCCAAGGTCGACGACCCCAACCGCATGCGCATGACCGGCTCGGAGTTTTACATGAAGACCGAGGAGGAGATGCGGGCGATGTTCCCGTATTGCCCTGAGGCCTGCGACAACACGCTTGAGATCGCCGATAAGTGCTACGTCGAGCTCGACTGGGACTCCATCATCCTGCCGCGCTTCCCGCTACTCGATCCCGGTGAGACGCATGAGAGCCAGTTCCGCCGCGAGTGCGAGAAGGGCCTGCGCCAGCACTACGGTGACGACTGGGCCACGCGCGAGATCGGCGGCGTCAACATCAAAGAGCGCTTTGAGTACGAATACAAGGTCATCTGCGACAAGGGCTTCGCTGCCTACTTTTTGATCGTTGCCGAGTACGTGCAATGGGCCAAGGACAACGGTATCGGCGTCGGCCCCGGCCGTGGTTCGGCCGCCGGCGCTATCGTCGCCTACGCCATGAACATCACCGCGTTCGACCCGCTCGAGAACGGCCTGATGTTCGAGAGGTTCCTGTCCCCGCAGCGTACCGAGATGCCCGATATCGATATGGACTTCGACGATGAGCGGCGCCTCGAGGTCGTGGAGCACGTTCGCCAGCTCTATGGCCCCGAGAAGGTCACCCACGTCATCACCTACTCGACCATCAAGGCCAAGCAGGCCATCAACGACGCCGCACGCGTCCTGGACTACCCGGTCTACATGGGCCAGCGCCTGTCCAAGATGGTCTCGAGCGACCCCAAGGTCAAGCTCAAGCAGGTGCTCGACAAACAGCCCGGCAAAGAGGATCTGTTTAACCCCGATTTTGCCGAGGCATATAAAAAGGACGACGACGCCCGCCGCATCATCGACACGGCGCTCTCTATCGAGGGCCTCACCCGTGGCGAGGGCGTGCATGCGTGCGCCGTTCTGATCTGCCGTGACCCCGTCAACGAGCACGTGCCCACCAAGCTCGACACCAAGGGCGGCGTCGAGATTACCCAGTACGAGGGCCATACCGTCGCCGACATGGGCCTGCTCAAGATGGACTTCCTGGGCCTGCGTACGCTGACGGTTATCTCCAAGGCCAAGGCAAACATCAAAAAGAACTTCGGCATCGACATCAAAGAGGAAGAGATTCCCTTTGACGACCCCGAGATCTTTAAGCTCATGGGCTCCGGTCACACCGCCGGCGTCTTCCAGGTCGAGTCCGCCGGCATGACGGCCACGATCAAAAACATGAAGCCCACCGAGTACAAGCACGTCGTGGCATTGATCGCCCTGTACCGCCCGGGCCCGCTGGGCGCCGGCATGGTTTCGTCCTACATCAACCGTATGAACGGCAAGGAGCCGGCCGTCTCCTACGACGACCGCCTGGACGACATCCTGGGCGAAACCTACGGCACCATGGTCTACCAGGAGCAGGTTATGCTCATCTCCGTCGAGATGTGCGGCTTCTCCAAGGGCGAATCGGACTCGCGTATCCGTAAACCCGTGGCTAAGAAAAAGATCAAGCTGCTCACGTCGACGGTGCTCCACTGGGAGGATGGCTCGGACGAGACCACCTACGACCACTGGATGAACGGCGCCATCAAGAACAACTACACGCGCGAGGTCGCCCAGAAGATTTGGGACGATGTTCTCGAGTTCGCGTCCTACGCCTTTAACAAGTCGCACTCCGCCGGCTACGCCATCCTGGTTATGCAGACGGCGTGGCTCAAGGCGCATTATCCGCACGAGTACATGGCGGCCGTTCTGACGTCCTACACGGGCAAGACCGACAAGATCGTTCACTACGTCTCGGCGTGCCGTCACGACGGCATTCCCGTGCTGTCGCCAGATGTCAACGAGTCCGGTACCGAGTTCACGGCTACCAAGGAGGGCGTGCGTTTTGGTCTGGCCGGCATCCGCGGCGTGGGCACCGGCGTGGCGCAGGCGATTATCGCCGAGCGCGAGGCGGGCGGTCCGTTTAAGACGCTGCACGACTTTGTCGAGCGCGTGGACTCGAGCCAGGCCAACCGTCGCGTGATCGAATCGCTGATCAAGGCAGGCGCCTTCGACTCCACGGGGTATCCGCGTCGCCAGATGATGCACTTTGTGGATAAGAACAACCCCGAGAACATCATCGATGCCGCGGTGAAGCGCCAGAAGGATCGCGCGAGCGGTCAAACGTCGTTCTTCGATATGTTTGGTGACGTTGAGGGCTCGGGCTTTGAGGTCAGCGTGCCCGATCCGGACGGCCAGGAATGGGACCGCCACCTCAAGCTGAGCCAGGAGAAGGAGGTTCTGGGCATCTATGTCTCGGACCACCCGCTGCGCCCGTTTGAGTATGCGCTCAGCAAAGCGCGCGACTTCTCGTTCTCGCAGATCGATACCGGCTACGAAGTTCAGAATCCTACGGGCGGCACCATCAACCAGGAGATTCCCGAGGGTAAGGCGCTGTGGTGGGCCGGCATGGTCTCGAGCGTGTCCAAGCGCGTGACCAAAAACGGCGACCCCATGGGCATCGTGCAGCTCGAGGACATGGAAGGCGAGGCCACCGTCGTGGTGTTCCCCAAGACCTACAAGGAGGCCGAGGGGTATCTGTACGGCGAGGTCGATCCCGAGACCGGCGCACAGCTGTCCGATGCGTTTGTTCGTATTAAGGGCAAACTCGAGCGCTCGGACCGCGGCGACCAGATCATCGCGCAGGAGATCGTGCCGCTGGAGCTCAACGAGGAGGACAACAAGCCCAAGGTGTTTGAGGTCATGGTGCCCAACAGCCGCTTTAGCCAGGGCAATATGGCGCGCCTGGCCACGGTGCTCACCACTAACCCGGGCGGCGACCGTGTGGAGATCTTTATCGAGCAGGTGGATGGGCGCGTGCTGCGCGCCGAGGTGCCTGCCAAGGTTAACGCGCGCTCGATTCCGCTGCTGGCCGAGGCCAAGGCCATCGTGGGTAACCAGGGCCGCGTGACGGTTATCTAAAATGATTTTGCTGGGGTAGCTAATTTGGGACGGGGCTATTTTAGCTACCCTTTGGCTGACGGCGAATGAGTCGGGGTCGGAATACATCTCAACCGACGTATGGGGGTAGCTAAAATAGCCCCGTCCCAAATTAGCTACCCCGGGTGAGATTGGAGGAAGTGATGGCACAGGGGACGTTTGTGCAGGCGCTTCGTAAGGAAGCGGCGCTGAGCGGCACCTTTATGAAGGGGCGTTCTCTCATGCTCAACGGCGCCGTGCTGTCGATTGAGGACAGCGGCTCGCGCTTCTCCAAAAACGTGACGGTTGAGGGTGCAGTGCGCGGCTCGCGCGGCGACCTGTACAAGACGCACGTGGCGCTCGACATGGACGAGCACGAGGTGATCGACTACGACTGCGATTGCCCCGCTGCCTATCGCTACCCCGGCATGTGCAAGCACGCCATCGCCACGACGCTGGCGTACCTGGATGCCAGCGGCATTGAGCCCGTCGAGGGGCTGCGCACGCCGGTCCGCACGTTTACGGCGGCGCCCAAGCAAGCCGCGCGTCCCTCGTCCGCCGCACCGGCGGTCAACCCTAACTTTCCCTTCCCGGCGCCTGTCCCCACGAGTCCGAGCCTCATGAAGGCGCTCTCCGATCTATCGGACGCGCGCATGGATGAGTTGGCGGGCATGCGCCGCAAGCTCGCCGGCACTGTCGACCCCGATGCCCCCAAGGCGGTGTTGGAGCCCTCGCTGGTGCCGTACTACAATCCGCTGTTTGCCGACCGCTTTAGCTGGGCGCTCGAGCTTCGCATCCGCTGCGGCTCGGTGTCCTACGTGGTCAAGGACATCGACGGCATGGCCGCCGCCTACGTCCGAGGCGGCACCTTTTCTTACGGCAAGAAGCTCACATTCCTCCATGCGCCCGAGGCCTTCGACGAGGTTTCAGTGCGCCTGCTCGACCTTGTTGTGGCAACGGTTGTGTATCTGAGCGACATCACGAGTTCGCGTTCGGCGTCGTACGATTTTGCACGCAGCGGCTTTGTCGCCGAGCGTCAGCTGCCGCTGTCCGAGCATGACATCGTATACATGCTGGACCTGCTGCGTGGCCGGACCATCTCCTTTGAGCCCGCCTGGTCGCGGGGAACGACGACGCATCGTTCCTACGAGGTAGCGGTTGAGTTGTCGCCGGTGGGGGAGGACGAGGCCTCGGCAAAACAACCGCCGCTCCTTGCCGCCAAGATCGCGCCGGCGGCCGGTGGCAGCTACGACCTGCGTCTGCCCGCCGATATGTACTGCTTTGCCTCGGGCGACGTTGCCTATCTGGTCGACACGCACCGCGCGCGCCGCGCCGATGCGGCGTTTGCCCAGCATGCCGCACCGTTTCTGTCGCGTCTGCTGCCTTGTCGCACGCCGGTCCATATCGCCGCCGAACAGGTGGGCGAATTCTGCCGCATGGCACTGCCCGTGCTGCGCGAATACACCGACCTCACCGCTCCCGCCGTGATCGACACCGTGGCGCCCGAGCCGAGCTTTGCCATGGCAATCGGTGTCGACGACGGGCTCGTGACCTGCAAGATTACGGTTGCCTACGGCGACTGGTCGGCAGACCTCTTTAGTCTGGGCGCTCCGGGTAGCCCCTTCGAAGAACAGCGCCCGGGCGTGCCGCCGCGCGACGAGATAGCAGAGTTTCGCGTTATGGATACGGCGGCCCTGTATTTCGACTTTTACGAGGGCGGCCTGGCGTTTGAGGAACGCGATGACGAGAGCCTGTTCCACTTGCTGACCGAGGGCCTGTCTGCCCTGTCCGAGCTGGGTGAGGTCATGCTCAGTGACCGCCTGCGCCAGGTCTCGGTCCGCCCTGCGCCCAAGCTTTCGGTGCGCGCGACCGTCAAGAGTAACCTGCTCGATGTTGAACTGGGCGCGAGCGGTCTTTCGGCGGCAGATCTTGCCATCTATCTGGACTCGTACAAGCGCCACCAGACGTTTGCGCGTCTCACGTCGGGCGACATCGTACGCCTGGACGAGGGTGCCCGCGCCGCGTTTGGTCTTGCCGAGGACCTGGGCGTCGATGCCGTCGATCTGCTCGACGGCGTGTCGCTTCCCGCGTCGAGTACCCTGTTTGTCGACAGCATGCTCGCGCGCACGCCGGCGCTCGAAGCCGATCGCGACGCCGCGTTCCGCCGCACCGTCGAGCGCCTGGACACGCTCGGCAAGATGGACTTTACGGTGCCGGTCTCGCTCAAAGCCACACTGCGCGGCTATCAGGTCGACGGCTACCAGTGGCTCGGCTCGCTCGAGCACCTGGGCCTTGGGGGCATCTTGGCCGACGACATGGGCCTGGGCAAAACACTGCAGATGATCGCGCATATCCTGGCGCGCGTGGAGGCGGGGGACGCCAAGCCCACGCTTGTGGTGTGCCCTGCGTCGCTCGTGTATAACTGGACTGCCGAGCTGGAGCGCTTTGCGCCTTCGCTCGACGTGTGCGCCATCGTGGGTACCAAGGCGCAGCGCCGCGTGCAGATAGCCGGCGCCGACGAGCATAACGTGGTCGTGACGTCGTATGATCTCATGCGCCGCGATGTCGACGAGTATGTCGAGCAGGACTTTGCCCGCGTGGTGCTCGACGAGGCCCAGTACATTAAAAACCCGCTCACGCAGGTAGCGCGCGCCGCCAAGCGCCTGCCGGCCGGCGTGCGCTTTGCCCTGACGGGCACGCCCATCGAAAACCGCTTGTCCGAGCTCTGGAGCATCTTCGACTTTTTGATGCCGGGCCTGCTTGGCACGCGCGAGTCGTTTGCCAAGCGCTTTGAGAGCCCCGTCGAGCATGCCGAGGGCGATAGCGCCGCTCGCCTGCAGGCGCTCGTGTCGCCGTTTGTGCTGCGCCGTGTCAAGGAAGACGTGGTTGCCGACCTGCCCGAGAAGATCGAGGACACCGTCATGGCGCAGCTCACCGGCGAGCAGCGCAAGCTCTACCTGGCCAACCAAGACCGCATCGCCCAGCAGGTGCAGCACCGCGAAACATCCGAGTTTAAGAAAGACAAGCTCAAGGTGCTCGCCGAGCTCACCAAGCTGCGCCAGATCTGCTGCGACCCGCATCTACACTACGAGGACTACAAGGCGGGGAGCGCCAAGCTCGACGCTTGCATGGAGCTCGTGCACGGTGCGCTCGACGGCGGGCACCACATTCTGCTGTTCAGCCAGTTCACGGGCATGCTCGATATCATTGGCAAGCGCCTGGCCAAGGAGGACATCGGCTTTCTTAAGCTCACGGGCGCTTCGTCCAAGGAGAGCCGTGCCAAGATGGTTGCGCAGTTCCAAGCGGGCGAGGTGCCGGTCTTTTTGATTTCGCTCAAGGCGGGCGGCGTGGGCCTCAACCTGACGGCGGCCGACGTGGTCATTCACTATGACCCGTGGTGGAACGTGGCCGCGCAGGACCAGGCGACCGACCGCGCGCACCGTATTGGCCAGCAACATACCGTGACCGTGTACAAGCTCATCGCCAAGGACACGATCGAGGAACGCATTATGCAGATGCAGGAGTCCAAGCGCGACCTGGTCAACAGCGTGCTCGGCGGCGATGGCATCTCCTCGGCGCTGTTTACCCGCGAGGATGTTTTGGCACTGCTCGGCGGCGACGGGCGTTAACCCGCTCGGGTGAGGCCGCCAGGGCGGATAGCCCGCGCTGTCCCATCGTCCCCGCTCGTTATGTGTTCATTTGCCATGCCGTGGATGGTTCGCTTGCCTTTGGGTATAAGAACCTCAAGAACATCGGCACATCAGCAAAGGAGAACATCATGGCGAAATTCTTTAAGGACCCCGATGGCAAGCTCATTGCCGCCCTTGGCAACGACGTTGCAACCCCTGCCGGTTGCACGGAGCTGACTGCGAACACCGAGGACGCGGCGCACGAGAAGCACGTGCCTGTCGTCGAGAGCGAGCGCGACGGTCACGTGATCCGTGCGCGCGTGGGCTCGGTCGAGCATCCTATGGTGCCCGAGCACTACATCGAGTGGATCGCCCTTGAGGCCGAGGGCCGTCTGGAGGTCCATTACCTCCAGCCCGGCATGAAGCCCGCGACGTTTTTTGCCGGCGGTTCCAAGACCGGTACCGTCTATGCCTATTGCAACCTGCACGGGCTGTGGTCCGCGACGTTCTAGGAGCGCGCCCCCGCTCGGGGTATCATAGCTAGCATATGCACATGCGAGCGCCGACTGCATCATGCGGCCGGCGCTTTTACTACGACAACGATGGTTTACGACGGAAAGGGCTGAGCCATGAAGCTCGCACTTGCACAGATCGATATGCGCCTGGGTGATATTGAGGGTATCTGCGGTCGCATCGAGGACCAGGCGCGTCTGGCCCACGAGCGCGGTGCGCGCGTGTTGTGCGTGCCGGCTCCGCTCTTTATGGGAGCCCTGCCCGGCGGCCTGGTGGGCGCTGCCGACTTTGAGCACGACATACTTGCCGGCTTGACCGGTGTCGCCGAGCGTATCCAAGAACTCGATATGATTTGCATCGTGCCCGCGGCGGTTTCGTTTGAGGGCCAGCCCCTGCTCGACTACATGATGCTCAAGGACGGCCATGTGGTGCCGGCCCGTTCGAGCATTGCCCTGCAGCGCGGTGGGACCGGCGATGCCCGTTGGGCGCCGCCAGTCTTCGATGTGGACGGCGTGCGTATCGCCGTGATCTTCGACTTGGACCGCGAGCTCGAGATGCTGCCGACCGGCGTCGACCTCATTGCCTATTTCCAGTTCAACGCATTTGATATGACCGACCGCGAGAGCGCTGCGATCGCCGCCGTGCGCAGCGGAGCCTACCGCAAGATCGCATCTAAGCGCAGCGTGTGGTTTGCCTGCATGGCGCCGGTCGGTGCGTACGATGAGTCGGTGTATACCGGCGGCTCGTTTGTGCTCGACGACTGCGGCCGCGTGGTGGCCCAAGCGCCGTGTTTTGAGGAGAGCCTGCTGGTTCAGGAGATCCAGCGCGGTGTGATGCTCGATGCCTTGGAGGACCACGAGCTGCCCGAGTTTCGTTCCGAGGAGTGGTTGTGGCAGGCGCTGGTGCTCGCTGTGCGCGATAACGCCCGAGCCCATGGTACGTCGCGCGCCGTGGTGGCGCTCGAGGGCGATCTGCCGTCGTCCCTGCTTGCGGCGCTTGCCGTCGACGCCCTGGGTCCGCGCAATGTGGTCGGCCTGGTGCTGGGACGCAACCGCATCTTTACGCCGGCGCAGGAGGAGGCCGAGGCTGCTCGCTGTGCCGCCGTTCGCGCCATTGCCGAGCGCCTGCATATTCGTACGGTTGAGCGCGATGCGCCGGATGCCGCGCGCGTGCTCGACCGCGATGTGTCGGCGGGCGACGCCGAGCGCCTGCGCTCTCGCACGCTGGGCCTCATGTTGGAGGACACGGCGCTCGAGCTGGGTGCGATGGCGTTGAGCCCGCTGTCCAAAACTGAGTACGCGCTGGCGGCGCCCGCGCTTTGCGGTGGCTACCAGGGCGATTATGCGCCCTTTGGCGACGTGTACCTGTCGACGCTCGAGTTTGTGGCGCGCGTGCGCAACCGTACGTCTGCCGTGGTGCCGCAGGAGCTCGTGACGCTCAACGCGGTGGAGGATTGCATGGAGCGCGTGCTGGCGCAAGCGCTTTCGACGCTTGACGGTCCGGTCGACATGCTCGACCGCGCGGCGCAGCTGCTCGGCGGACTTGAGCCGGGCGAGGTCGATGGCACACTCGAGGCGCACGTGGACCGCAACCGACCCTTCGACGACATCCCAATGGCCGCCGGCAAGCCCGAGGCTTGCTCGCTGCTGCTGATGCTCGTGCGTCAGGGTGAGGCTGCTCGTCGCATGCTGCCGACGGCGCCGATCGTCTCGGCCCGTTCGTTTGTCGAGCGTGCCTGGCCGTATATGCTCGCATGGTCCGACCTGGGGCTGAGCGGCAAGGAACGCATGACGGTCGATGCGCTGGCGCGCGCCGAGGTGAACCGCTTTGCTGACGAGGATGCAAGCGAGCGCATGCGTGGCGAGATGATGGGCATACTGGGTGACCTGTTGGGTATTTCGCCCGAGCAGATGGAGGAGCTGCGCTCCGAGGACGGCCAGCGCCGCCTGCACGAGGGCATGAAGAAGTTTGAGGGCGAGGTCCAGGACGCCATCGATAAGATGATGGGCGGCCAGGGCGGCCCGCAGGGTGGGCCCCAGGGCACGCCGATGCCGCAACCGCCGATGGATCCGAGACAGTTCCCGTTCTTTAGCCAAAACTAACTATGGGATGGGATTCGCTCCCAACCCCGATACTTCAACTAAGCATCTCGGCCCCGTTGTGTTATTCTAGAACAGACGTTCGTGAATAGTGCGCGGGGCGTTGCCTTGTGCTGCGCTTGTGGCGAGGGGAGGTTGGCTTGGTCATTTTGGGCATCGACCCCGGTTTGGCCCATACGGGTTGGGGGATTATCGAGGAGCGGCGCGGCGAGGTTCGCTGCCGTGCCTACGGCTGTATTGAGACCAGTGCCGGAAGCCCGCTCGCGGTGCGCCTGTCTCACATCGCCCGCGACCTCAAGGGTGTCGTGGAGCGTTATCGACCCGATACCGCTGCTATCGAGAGCATTTACTTTGGCGCCAACGTTCGCTCGGCCATCCCAACGGCGCATGCCCGCGGTGCTGCACTCGTGGCGCTTTCGGAATGCGCGCTCGAGATTGGCGAGTACACGCCTATGCAGATTAAGCAGGCCGTTGTGGGCACCGGCGCCGCGGACAAACGGCAGGTCGCGTATATGGTTCGTACGCTCACGCAGCTCGATCACGACCCGCATCCCGACCATGCCGCCGATGCCCTGGCCTGCGCCATCTGCCACGTTAACCTCAGCCGCACCCGGGCGCTTACCGGTGGCGAGTTCTATCAACAGAGAGGAACCGGATACTGATGATCTCCCAGCTCCATGGAACGCTTGTCGAGGCCACGATGAGCTCGGCCGTTGTCGATGTATCGGGCGTGGGCTTTGAGCTCGGCATCTCGGGCAGCACTGCCGCCACGCTGCCTGCACCCGGCGGCGAGGTGCGCCTCTATACCCGTATGCAGGTGCGCGAGGATGCCATGACGCTCTTTGGTTTTGCCTCCAAGGACGAGCGCACGATGTTCGATCGGCTCGTGTCCGTGTCGGGCGTTGGCCCGCGCCTGGCGCTTGCCGTGCTCTCCACCTATACCGTGGGCCAGCTGTATTCCCTGGTGATGGCCGAGGACGACAAGGGTATGGCCAAGGTTCCCGGTGTGGGCAAAAAGACCGCGCAGCGTCTGATCCTGGAGCTCAAGAGCACCTTTGCCAAGGATAAGGGCTTTGTGCCGGTCGACGTGATTCCCGGCCAGGTTGCGATGCCGGTTCCCGCCGCCGCTCCTTCGGCGATCGATGACGCCCGTGCGGCGCTCCTTTCCATGGGCTTTAGCCCGCAGGAGACCGATGTTGCCCTGAGCGGGTATGATGGGCAGAATATGCGTGTCGAGGATCTGCTCGGCGCGGCGCTTAAGCGACTCGGAATGGATGCGTGATGTGGGAAGCCGATGACTCTCAGGACCTGTGGGCTACGCCCGGTAACTCGCCGGCGGCATCCATGGCGCATGGCGAGCGCATGGTGGGCTCGGAGCTGACGCCCGAGGACCTCGATGTGGACCGTACTCTGCGCCCCCAGCGCCTGGATGACTACTGTGGCCAGGAGCACATCAAGCAGAGCCTGCGCGTGCTCATCGAGGCGGCGCAGAGCCGCGGTGAGACACTCGACCACGTGATCTTCTCGGGCCCTCCGGGTCTGGGCAAGACCACGCTGGCCACGGTTATCGCCAACGAGCTGGGCGCTCAGATCAAGACGACGAGCGGCCCCGCTATTGCGCGCACCGGCGACCTCGCGGCCATCCTAACTAACTTGCAGCCGGGCGACGTGCTGTTTATCGACGAGATCCACCGCCTCAACCGCTCGGTCGAGGAGGTCCTGTATCCCGCGATGGAGGACTTTGCCCTTGATATCGTGATTGGCAAGGGTCCGGCGGCGCGCTCGATTCGCCTGGATATTCCTAAGTTCACGCTGGTGGCGGCAACGACTCGCTCGGGCATGTTGACCGGCCCGCTACGCGACCGTTTTGGCATTTCGTATCGCCTGGATTACTACACCGTTGAGGAGCTCGCGCAGATTGTCACGCGCTCGGCGACCATCCTGGGTGTGACAATCGACCATCCCAGCGCGCTCGAGATCGGCTCGCGCTCGCGCGGTACGCCGCGCCTCGCCAACCGTCTGCTCAAACGCGTGCGCGACTATGCACAGGTGCGCGGCAACGGCCCCATCGAGCTCGATATCTGCCGTCAGGCACTCGAGTTCTTCGAGATCGACGAGCTCGGCCTGGACTGGATGGATATTCGCATCTTGGAGACGCTTGCCAAGACGTTCTCCGGCCGCGCCGTGGGCCTGACGACGCTTGCCAGCGCGGTGGGCGAGGACCCGGGAACGCTCGAGGATGTCTATGAGCCTTATCTGCTGCAGTGCGGCTTGATGATTCGTACGCCCCAGGGCCGCCAGGCAACGCTTCGCACCTTTGAGCACTTAGGAATTGAGCCGACCGTTTAGGACGGGTCTGTAGGCTATCGTTGAGCATTGGATAAACATATCGCCGTTTGTCGGTTGCGGGTGTTTTACTATTGCACGCCCGTGCTATGCTGGATTGGTCTTTTTCTCATCCGGTAACGAAAGGACCGCCCATGCCTACTGACATCGAAATCGCACGTTCCGTCACGCCGCTGCCCATTACCGAGGTTGCCAAGAACGCCGGCGTCGACGTAAAGCATCTGATTCCGTACGGCTTCGACAAGGCTAAGGTCGATTACTCTCTGCTCAATGAACCAACTGATCACCAGGCCAAGCTCGTCCTCGTGACCGCCATCAACCCCACGCCTGCGGGCGAGGGCAAGACCACCACGACTATCGGCCTGGCCGATGGCCTGCGCCGTCGCGGCGTCAAGAGCGCTGTGGCCCTGCGTGAGCCTTCGCTCGGCCCCGTCTTTGGCGTCAAGGGTGGCGCCGCCGGCGGCGGCTGGGCGCAGGTCATCCCCATGGAGGACATCAACCTGCACTTTACCGGTGACTTCCATGCTATTGGTGCCGCCAACAACCTGCTGGCTGCCATGCTCGACAACCATATTCAGCAGGGCAACCAGCTCGGTATCGATGTTAAGCGCATCACCTGGAAGCGCGTTGTCGACATGAATGACCGTCAGCTGCGCCATGTCATCGACGGCATTGGCGGCAAGGCCCAGGGAGTGCCGCGCGAGGATGGCTTCGACATCACTGTTGCCTCCGAGGTCATGGCAATCCTGTGCCTGTCTACGAGCATCAATGACCTCAAGGAGCGCCTGGGCGAGATCGTTGTCGGCTACAGCTTTGCCGGCGAGCCCGTCCGCGCCCGTGACCTTAAGGCTCAGGGTGCCATGGCGGCCCTGCTCAAGGATGCGCTCAAGCCCAATCTGGTGCAGACGCTCGAGGGTACGCCCGCGTTTGTCCACGGCGGTCCCTTCGCCAATATCGCCCACGGCTGCAACTCCATCATGGCCACGCGTATGGCTATGCGTTTTGGCGATGTCGCCATTACCGAGGCCGGCTTTGGTGCCGACCTGGGTGCCGAGAAATTCCTGGACATCAAATGCCGCATGACGGGCGTTCGTCCCAACGCTGTCGTGGTCGTCGCGACCGCTCGTGCCCTTAAGTACAACGGCGGTGTTGCCAAGGCCGACCTCAACGAGGAGAACCTCGAGGCCCTTAAGGCCGGCATGCCCAACCTGCTGCGTCACGTCGACAACATCCAGAACGTCTACGGTCTGCCCTGCGTGGTCGCCATTAACCGCTTCCCGACGGACACCGAGGCCGAGCTCGAGCTCATCGAGTCCGAGTGCCAGAAGCTCGGTGTCAATGTGAAGCTGTCCGAGGTCTGGGCCAAGGGCGGCGAGGGTGCGCTCGACCTGGCCGATGAGGTCATGCGCCTGATCGAGCAGCCGAGCGAGCTCAAGTTTGCCTACGAGGACGGTGCCGATGTGGCCGACGCCCTGGAGGCTGTTGCCACTAAGGTCTACCGCGCCGATGGCGTCGACTTTACGCCGGCTGCCAAGCGCCAGCTTGCCGAGCTGCGCGAGAACGGCTTTGGCAACCTGCCGGTGTGCGTGGCCAAGACGCAGTACAGCTTTAGCGACAACGCCAAGGCGCTGGGCGCTCCCGAGGGCTTCCGCATCACCGTGCGCGAGCTCAAGGTTTCCGCCGGTGCCCACTTTGTGGTCGCACTGACCGGCAACGTCCTGACCATGCCGGGCCTGCCCAAGGTTCCCGCGGCCGAGAATATCGACGTCGACAACGACGGCAACATCACCGGCCTGTTCTAAGCCTGCCGCTCATAGCCGCTTGCCCGCCCCGCCGCGCCTACCAAGGCCCGGCGGGGCTTTTTGATCCCAAGGGGACGGAAGGATTACGGATCATGTTGTAGCTGTTGGGTCAATGAGGCTATCCGTATGGGGTCGTTCGTCCAAAACTATGCCGGTTTACTACGATGAATCGGTATACCTCGACCATATCTGGATTTTCCGATAATGACCGATTCGTCTACCTGCGGTTTTGTTTTCTTGTAAAGTAGCGTGCTCAGATTCGGGCGATTTATCGTAGTAAACCGGCATAGTTTTGGACGTGGCGGCAATGTTGCGCAACATGAATGGGGATTTCTCTCGTACGGTGTAGTTGGAAGAACTGCGCGGGCGCATTGCGGCTGCGACGAGAGACGGGAGATGCGATGTATTGCACCAAGTGTGGAGCTCAGATACCCGATGGCTCCACGTTTTGCACGAGCTGCGGCGCTCGCGTGGGTGGAGTTGAGGACCAGGCGGAGCCTGTGGCGTTTCCGGTGGAGGACGCGCCGGCGTCCGCTCCTGCGGGGCAGCACGCTCCTCAGGGTGTCTCGGCTCATATGGCGGCGCAACCTCGTTATGAGGAACCTATGACCGAGCCTGCCGAGGCCTCTCAGCCGTTTGTTCCGACGCCGCAGCCCAAGAAACCCAAGCACAGGGACCGCATCGTCGCGGCCGTTATCGGCGGTGTTGCCGTTGTCGCTATCGTAGCGGCAATCGTCGTCGTGCCGCGCATCGGCTCGTCGTCCGAGGTGACTTCGGGCGGCAAGGGCTACGTTGTCTGCGCATGCGAGACCAAAGTGCTGCCCAAGAACAGCAAAGGAAAAAAGCTCAAGAGCTATACCGTCGAGCTGGCGCCCGCGAATGGCAAGGGGAAGAGCTACACCATTAAGGTCGATGGCGAGGACGGTTTTGCCATGGAGGATTTTGGCGAGCTGCCCGACCAGAAGTACCAGATGACCATCACCTCGGGCAAGGGCAAAAAGAAGAGCACGACCACCATGAAGGTGGACTACACCAAGGAAGGTTCGGACGCCCCTAAGAGCGTTGAGCTCACGCAGTCCAAGAAGGAGGCCAAGGCCTCTGCCAAGGCAGCAGTCAAGACGGCAAACGAGCTGTTCACCGATAAGATTCTCGAGTACCAAAAGAAGTACGGCGAGGGCGAGGCTGTCGAGATTGATGATTCTTCGACGTATGGAGCCCAGGGCGTTGCCTACGCTAAGCTCATCGATTTTGACGGCGATGGCCAGGACGAACTGCTGATTGAGTACTCTGACGAGCCGATTGAAAACGATAATGGCGCCACTGCTGCCAAGGTTGAGGTTTGGGCTTATCGCGATGGTGAGATCGAGAAGGTATACGAGCCCGACACTCAGGTTTACACCATGTGCGCTGGCGTCTCGCTTTACGTATACGAATATGATGGCACCTATGGATTCAAACGGTATCTGCATGATGGGGAGACAATTAATTTCAAAGATGTCCCAAATGGCTTCAATCAATCTCATGATGGCTACGAGTGCGAATTCAACGCCTATGACGGCAAATCATTTAGCGCCATTGTTGGCCCTGCGTCGATTGACGATTCGAAGGTGAAAGACATCAATGAAGTACGTGAGTTTGACGCTGAGTTGTTCAGCAGCGAGGAAGTTGTAGCAAAAAGCATCGCAACGGTGGCCACGACGCTGGAGCAGCTGAAGTCGAAGGACGCTGGCGATGATGCACAGGTGGGCTACGAGGCCGTTTCTGCCACGCAGGATGTTGACTTTACGGCTGCGGTTGGCGAAGGCCCGCTGAATCCGTCCCCCGATGACACGTGCCAGATCACGGCTACGTGGACCTATCCTCAGGTGAAGGGCCAGGGCGTGGGTGTCGCCAAGTTTAACAAGGATATGGTCCAGCTCGTTGCGGATACGCTCGAAGCGAGCAAGCAGGCCTCGATGGATGACGAAGACAGCCGCTTGACCATGATGTACACCGCCGAGATCGTCTCGATCGATGGCGATATTGCCTGTGTGCGCACGTTTACCGACAGCTATCAACCTCCGTATCGATCGGAGCGAGTGACAAGGTCGGCGTTCTACAACCTCAAGACGGGTGAGCAGGTTTCGCTCGAGGACTCGCTTGCGCAGCATGGACTCTCGTTTGACACCCTCAAGAGCGAGGCCAAGCAGGCAATTAAGACGGCAAAGCCGGATATGGACTCTGTGTCCGAAGACAGCATCGACGATGACAATAACTACACCGAGGATCATTTCTACTACGACGGCAAGGGCTATATCATCGTCCTCGATACTGGCGAGTTTGACTGCATGGCATGGGATACGCACGACTTGGTTGCGCACGCCTTCGACTCGAGCTATTCCTGCGGTCAGGATGTAACGCCCGAGCGAGCCAAGGCTACATATGTGCCCAACGAGTAGGGCAAAGCGGCAGGTAATGATCTGAACAGTCCCCGGTGACGCAAAACACAGCGCCGCCGGGGACTTTTTTGATGCAAATTGGCTCCGAAACAAGCTATCTGGGCCAGCCGCGCCACGAAAAGCGCCCATCTACTACGTTTACCAGGGTTGGACCGACCATGGAGCGTTTTTTAACAATGCAGCAAGACGTTCACCTGCGGTTTTGTTAACACAAATATGGCTATGGTTGGCACCCTTGGGTTAAACGTAGTAGATGGGCGCATTTTTTGGTGCACAGCCCAAGAAGGGATCATTAGCCGCGCTGGAGGCCGAAGAGTTTGGCGTTGCGCTCGGCGACCATCATGTTGATATCGGCGATTTCCATCTTGCCGTCAATGTAGGGCTGGTAGGTGCCATATGGATCGCCGGCTCCCAAGCTGCAACTGCCGCAGTTGTCGCAACTGCCGTTGCCGCAGCCAGCGAGCGCTAGCTTGATGATCTCCTCACGCTCGGCACGCGTCGTGTCCTTGATGAGCTTGCTTTTTGCCATGACGTATCCTCGATTCGCTTGTGACCGTCGGCCGCGCATGTCTTGTAGATACCGGCGGGCTTTGCCCATCATAGGCTTGTGCGCGGGTAGAATGCATGGATAACTTGATGCTTACGGGCGACGGAAAGGAATCGTTGCATGGACCAGGATAAGACGACCGTAATGGGTGGCTACGGCTCCCCGCGGACGGGCAATGGCGCCGATGAGACCCGCGTCGTGCCGAATCCCGGCTACGCTGCCCCCGATACGACGCAGACGTCGGCCGATCCCACGCGTGTTGTGAATTACGGGAACGCAGCGCAGGACCCGTATGGTGTCTCGTCGCAGAGCCCCTACGGCAACGCGGCAGCAGACCCTTATGATGACCTGCTGCAAAATCCCATTCCGCAACCTCAGCAGACGACATATATGCCGCGCACGGCACAACCGCGCTACGAGTCGCGCGACCGATATGCGCGCGAGCCGTATCGTGAGTATCCCAAGTCCATCCCCCAGTATGGCGAGGACGAGGAGAAGAAGCCTTCGCGTTCGTCGGGCGTAATCAAGAAGATCCTCATCGTGCTGGCGGTCTTCTTTGCCCTGTCGGTTGTGTTCGCCATCGTGTCGGGCATGCTCAACAAGCGGGGTGCCACGACTGATACCACAGCCGAGCAGACCGAGACTACCCAGTCCGGCACTGTCGACCTGAGCGATATCCCGGGTCAGTACTGGTCCAACGCCAAGAAGCTCCTCAAGTCGCGCGGGGCCGATCTTTCGAATGCCGTGATTCTGACCGACGACGGCTCGACGCCCGTTGTCGATGCCAATTGGGTCGTGACGTCTGCCTACTATAACGACAACGGTAACCTCGAGATTCAGCTCACGCGCAAGGGCAGCTCGTCGGGTAATGCGTCCGGCGACCAGGGCGGCGCGGACAGCTCGAGCTCCAACACGCTGGAGGACCTGAGCAACAAGGCGCAGGAGCTGGGGGATAAGGTCCAAGAGCTGGGCGGCACGGCTCAGAACCTCGGCGATACCGCACAGAACCTGGGCGATATGGCAACGAACGCCTGGGATGCCCTGCAAAACGGCATTTCGGGCGCGCAGGGGAACTAGCGGCCGAGCGGCTAGAGCCTTAGCAGCTCAAACAAAAACGGGGCGCAGGATCGCGTGACCGGGCGCGTAGGCGCGTTGGTCGGCGGTCCTGCGTCCCGTTTTGCTGTCGATCACAGCTGCTCGGCCGGCCGGTCGGGCGAGCTAAAGCCGGAGTCAAATGTGACGACGCACGAGACATCGGGCCGGCGCTCGTGCACGATGCGCGTGACGAGCTCCAGCAGCTCCTCGTCGGATATGTCAAAGCCGTCGGGACGCACCAGGTCAAACGAAACGAACCCGTCGTGCTCGTGCAGGTCGTGGATGGAGAGCGTGGGGTCGATTTGCGCTATGCCGCGCTTGACCCAGCCACGCAGGTCGTCGCCGGTGGTGGCGATGGGGTCGCAGTGTAGCGTGATGCCGATGCCCATCTGCCGTTTGATATCGTGTTCAATGGTGTCTAGGATCTCGTGATGTTCAAACGCATCGCCCTCGCCGGGCATTTCCACGTGTGCGCTGGCAAACTGGCGGCCGGGGCCGTAGTCGTGCACCATCAGGTCGTGCGTGCCTAGGACCTGCGGATACGACATGATCTTGTCGCGGATTGCCTGGACGAGCTTGGGGTCGGGCGCTTGTCCCAACAGCGGGCTGATGGCGTCGCGCACCAGGCCCATGCCGCTGATGCAAATGAAGATGCCCACGCCCAGGCCCGCCCAGCCATCGAGGTCAAAGCCGGTCGTCTGCGAAATAAGCGCTGCGGCCAGGACTGAGGCCGAGGTAATCACGTCGTTTTTGGAATCCTGCGCCGTGGCGATAAGCGTCTCGGAATCGATGCGGTTGCCCAGCGTGCGGTTGAACGCCGCCATCCAAAACTTGACGAGCATGGACAGGACAAGGGCTGCCATCGAGAGCGCCGAATACGCGGTGGGGGAGGGCTTGATGATCTTGGTAATGGACTCGAGCGCCAGGTTGATGCCGACGGCGCAAACGAGAACGGCGACAAACAAGCCGGCAAGGTACTCGTAGCGGCCGTGGCCATAGGGGTGCCCCTCGTCGGCCGGGCGGCTGGCAAGGCGGAACCCGAGCAGGCTCACGATGTTGCTCGAGGCGTCCGAAAGGTTGTTGAAGGCATCGGCGATAAGCGAGACGGAGCCCGCGAGCAGACCGGCTATGCCCTTGGCCAGGCACAGTGTGATGTTGAGGCCGATGCAGATGAGGCTTGCGGCAAAACCCGCGTTGGTGCGGCAGGAGGTATCGACCGGCTCGCTTTCGCTGCCGGGAACAAGCGTATGTACCAGCCGATTTACAAATAGCATGGCGTATCTCCTCGCATTCTTATTAAGGGGATAGTGTAGCTCGCACAGACGCAACGTGTACCGATGCTCAGAAAATGCAGCAATGGTCTGCCGGCGCTAACGGGCGCGAGGCGGAGGGGGACGACTGCCCGCGCCTTCGAGTTCACTGCGCCTTCCCGTCCGACCGAGTGCTCCATTTTGGGCCACATGGGTATGGGCACGCGCCGATTTGCTCGACATACTTAATGTCGACAGCCCTGTGCAAAGGAGGACGTTTCCATGGACGAGATGTTTGCCATTAAATGCCAAAACTGCGGCGGCCCCATGTATTCGCACCAGGCAAAGCGCAGCTTTGAGTGCGCCTATTGCGAAACGGTTATTCCGTGGCAAGCGGACGCCGGGGAGCCCAAGAGCGCGCTAGGTATCCGTCATACGCCGCTGACGGTGGTTGACGGGCTGCTCAAGCTCACGCACGTCTCGCAGCTCGAGCGCCCGGAGGACCCGGACTGGTATTTCTTCAATTCGCACTGGCGCAATCAGTCGGTTCTTGAGCATCTGCTGTGGGAAGACCGCGGAACGGCGCAGGAGTTCCAAGAGGCGACGCACGTGAGCATTCCCTGTCCCTTCTGCGGCGCGTCCTTTGAGGGGTCATCGACCCAACGCGTGTTTGAGTGCCCGTCGTGCGGCAACAAGATCGGCGTTGCCGACCTGCTCAAGCCCGGCACGTTTAGCAAGCGCCTGACTATGGGCATGGGTGCAGAGTACGTGCCGGAGCAGGGCATTCCTTGCGAAATCTCACCGCAGCAGGCACGTGCCAACGCGCTGCAGCTGGTGCGCCAGTACCCCGACGCCTTTGCCGGTCACGACGTGGAAGACGCGATTCAAAACGACATGATGCTCTTCTACTTCCCCATGGCGCTCGCGGACTTGCGCATGATGGCGTCCTTCCCGGGCAAGGGGCTGAGCAAGGAGACCTTGGTGTACTACGAGGTGCTCGACTGGGCATATCCCAGGGCCAACTACCTGGACGTTCGTCTTATGGGCATTTTGGAGCCGTGGGACTTTGCCAAGGTGGGGCCGTTCGATCCCGCTATGCAGGAAGGCGACTTCCGCGTTGTCTCCGTCGATGCGTCCACCAAGGACCAGGTGGTCATTGATAAGCTGGCGCTCGACGTTGCAGGCAACGATGCCGAGGCGGTGCTGGGGCTCAATAAAAAGAGCATCCGCGCCTGGGCGCGCAAGGCCCGCAAGCATAAGGACGGCCTGGTGATGGTGCCGGTCTACTTTGTCGATCGTCCGGCGACGGACAGCCGCGATGGCGAGCAAGTGCGCATCGCCGTGAACGGCCAGACGGGTCGCGCGGCCGCGGTGGTGTTTAGCGACAAGCGCGAGACACATGTGGTGGCACCGCTCAATCCCAACGTGATACTGTCGAGCGAAAGCACCGTGCACGCCACGCCCATCGAGGTCAAATACGTTAAATCGCCGTTCCTATACCAGATCGTACGCCGTGGAGGCGGCGAACAGCCGCGGCAGGTGGCAGCGGCGGCGGAGGGTTCCTACCGAGAAGAGAAGCCCAAGCGCCGTGGCCTGCTGGGTGCGCTATTTGGGAAGTAGGGGAGTTGTGCCGGTTAGTCTTACGACGCGATAGCTAGGGGCACGGGGCGGCCCGCAGGGGTGCGGGCTGCCCCGTTTTTGTGCGGCGAGACATGGCGTCCGGGCTGCCGTAGAGACTTAGCTAAATGGCTATTTAGCTGCTTGAGGTTGAGCTCTGAGACATCGATCTCGCCCGTCATGAGCTTGGGGAGAAGGG
>UQIB01000020.1 GCA_900541015.1 uncultured Collinsella sp.
CGCGGGTCTGGTGGATGGCGCTTTCACGGTGGTATCCTTCCGGTAGTCGTTCGACCGGATGGCCTCCCCCTCGGCACTCACATTACCAGCCGCGGCGCCTGCCCGGCACTTTCCTATCAGCCGTCGGGGGCGGCGCGTCCCGCGCCGGCAGCACCCAACGGGCCCTCTCGGGGGCAGGGACGTTCGGCCGTGCGCGGGCGCCCGGTCGGCGGCCCGTTCTGGGCGCGCCTCAATCGTAGCCCGAGACGGTCCCGGGCTGACAATTTCGACTGTAATGGACGTTCTTAAACGACCAGTCAAACAAGAACGTCCCCAACGACTAGTCATTTAAGAACGTCCCCAATGACTACCTTGGATCATGGCAATGCCGATGTTTTGGCACCGACAGCGAGCGCCCACCAGAGCGAACAAATTGGCATGAAAAGAGGACGGCATAGACCTTCTGGTCATGCCGTCCTCTTTTCATGCCAATTTGTTCGCTCTGGTGGGCGCGCAGCGTCAACTAGTTACGCGGTTCGTAGAACCGCGTAACCCCTAAAAGCGGTTACCGCGGAAGCCGCCACCGTTGCGGCCGCCACGGTCGCCACCGCGACCGCCGCGGTCGTTACCACGGTTGCCGCCGAAGCCGCCACGGTTGCCACCGCGATCGCCATAGCCACCACGGTTGCCGCCAAAGCCGCCGCGACCGCCACGGTCGCCGCCACGGTCACCAAAGCCGCCACGGCCGCCGCGATCGCCACCGCGACCGCCACGGTCGCCGCCACGGCCACCGCGGTCACCAAAGCCGCCACGGCCGCCTCGATCGCCGCCACGGCCACCACGGTCGTCACGGCCGCCGCGAGGACCGCGGTCCTCGTCCAGGCCCATGGCGACGAGCGGAGCGATAACCTTATCGAGGGCGGCCATCAGCTCGGTGGCCTCCTCGTAAGAAAGCTCGGGCAGGAGCTTCTCCTTCTTGTTGGCAAGCTCGACCAGGCCCTCAGCGGCATCCTCGGCGGCGAAGACAACAATCTTGCGCATATCGCCCTCGGCGTCGTCGATGCGGCCGACCAGATCGGCGGCCTCGGCCTCGGCCATCAGGCCATCGAGCTCACGAAGGCGCATGCCCAGCAGGTCGGACATTTCCTTCTGCTCCATCTTGGGCTTGAGGTCAAGAAGCTTGATGGCGCGCTCGATGTTCGCCATGCGCTCGGCCTTGGCCTCCTCCTCCTTGGAAATAGCAAAGCGACGGCTACGCAGCAGGCGGGCGGCCTTCTGCATCTTGTCCATCAGCTCTTCGTCATCGTAATCAACGGCGGCCTCGACAACCTCGGCCTCCTCCTCGGCGGAAACCTCGTCAGCAGCCTCAACCTCAGCAGCTTCGGTCTCCACGGTCTCGACTGCCTCGACCTCGGCAGTCATGGTCTCGTTCTCGGTCTCGTTCATGATCTCTTCGTTCTCGGACATGAGACTCCTTCTTGGCCCTCTCGGGCATCATCGCCCCATTCGCGGGGCCCGTCGCGCACTCTTTGCGCTTTAAACATTCATGCCTCTCGGCAAAACGTCCATTAGTTTATGGTGTCGCCATCCAATCTAGCTGCAGAATCTATGTGCACACATTAATGCGACATGTCGCGGTATCATGGCCTGAACCAAACGTGTCCACCTTAAGGAGCCCGCCATGATTAAGCCCATCATGAAATCCGAGTTCTTTTTGCGCCTGCCTTCCGAAGACGCAGGGCCCGACGACGCCGTGACCGGGCAAGACCTCCTAGATACGCTCCACGAGCATGAGCACGAGTGCGTGGGGCTCGCCGCCAACATGATCGGCGTGCGCAAACGCATCATCTGCGTAAAGGACGGCAACAGGGCGCTGCTCATGTACAACCCGCAAATTCTTGAGCAGGTCAATGCCTACCAGACGAGCGAAGGATGTCTTTCGCTCGTCGGCGAGCGTCCCTGCACTCGTTATCGCCGCATTAAGGTGGAATATCTAGACGAGAACTTCGTCCACCGCATCAAAAATTTCTCGGGCTACACCGCCGAAATCATCCAGCACGAAATCGACCACTGTTGCGGAATCGTTATTTAGACAGCCAAGAAAAATAATCGGCTTTGCTCCGTTAAATGCGGATCGTGATAACGCCGCGGGTTGAGCACACGACAGCGAGCGAGCCGCATTTGCGCCAAGGTGACGTGAAATGAGAGGGCGCTGACCTTCTGGTCGCGCCCTCGAAATTGAACGTCAGATTGGCGTGAATGCGGCTCGCGCAGCATCAAGCGGTCCGCCGTTCGGTAGAACGGCGGAACTAATTAGCTTTGGCGGTAATGGTCAAAGAAATCGGCGAGGTCTTCGAGGGACTCTTTGAGCACTTCCATGCGCGGCAGGTACACGATGCGGAAGTGGTCGGGCTCACCCCAGTTGAAGCCGCCGCCGCGCGTAATCAGGATCTTCTTCTCGTGCAGCAGGTCAAGGGCGAATTGCTCGTCATCGGTGATGTTGAACTTTTTAACATCCATCTTGGGGAAGATGTAGAACGCCGCACGCGGCTTAACCACCGAGATGCCGTCAATCTTGCTGAGTGCCTCATACACAAAGTTGCGCTGCTCGTAGACACGGCCGCCGGGACGGATGTAGTCGTTAACGGACTGATGGCCACCGAGTGCCGTCTGAACGATCGACTGAGCCGGCACGTTGGAGCACAGACGCATGTTGGAGAGCATGTTGATGCCCATGATGAAGTCGCTCATGCAGCGCTGGTTGCCCGAAAGCACCATCCAGCCAATACGATAGCCCGCGATCATGTGCGACTTGGAAAGGCCGCTAAAGGTGACGCAGGGCAGGTCGGGAGCAAGCGAGGCAATCGAGACGTGCTCGTAACCGTCCATGCACAGACGGTCGTAAATCTCATCGGCAAAGATCATCAGCTGATGCCTGCGCGCAATCTCAACGATGCCCTCGAGCACCTCGCGCGGATAGACAGAGCCCGTGGGGTTGTTGGGGTTGATGATGACGAGGGCTTTGGTCGCGCTCGTGATCTTGGACTCCATATCCTCCAGGTCGGGATACCAATCCGCCTGCTCATCACACAGATAATGTACGGGATGACCGCCGGCAAGGGTTGCGCACGCCGTCCAGAGCGGATAGTCGGGGCTGGGGATCAGAATCTCGTCGCCATTGTCGAGCAGCGCGTTCATCGAAAGCTGAATGAGCTCGGACACGCCGTTGCCCGTGTAGATATGCTCCATCTGAACGTTGGGCAGGCCCTTGATCTGCGAGTACTGCATGATCGCCTTGCGCGCGGAAAACAGGCCACGCGAGTTGGAATAGCCTTCGCAGTCGGGCAGCTGCTGGCGCATGTCCTTGATGACCTCATCGGGCGTGCGGAAACCGAAGGGCGCTGGGTTGCCGATATTGAGCTTGAGGATGCGCTCGCCCTCGTCCTCCATACGGGCGGCCTCGTCGACGACGGGACCGCGCACGTCATACAGGACGTTATCGAGCTTGGTGGATTTAGAAAAAGTACGCATGGTGGTGCTCCTTGCAATTTGAGCTGAGGGATGGGGTTCGGGCTTGGAATCGTTGCGGGGTGATGATGCCTCGCCTTGATCAGCGTCGCCGGCAAGCAGCCAGGTAACATCGACCTCCAAAATACGGGCGAGCAGCTCAGCCACATCGCGCCGCGGGATCGTCTTGCCGCTCACATATTGGCTCATCTGACTCTTGCCGAGTTTTTTGCCGAGCATCTCCGATGCGCGGATTACGTCCGACTGGCGAACGTCGCGATTGGACATAGTCTGTCGCAGGCGATCGCAAAACGTCTCTTGGGCCACAGGAACCTCCTTGCTGGCAAAGTTCAATTTATAGAACACGAATTGAACCAAAGTTCAATTTAGCAAGCAGTATAGCGCCGTACCTCATTCGGAAGTTCAATTTCATAAGAAAATGTACCGGACTCCGAGATTTGCCCAAAGCGGACAATGACATGCACGCGTTTAGAGGTATTCAAGGAATCGAGCAGCGGCAAGCGAAACGTCGGCCGTTCGATATATGGCGTTGATCTGCCGATGAGGATGTCCCTCGAGTGGGCGCACGGCAACATCGAACTGACAGCGGCGCAAGATGAGCGCGGGAAGAACACTCACGCCCAGGCCGTCCTCGACCATGGCCATAATCGCATAGTCATCCCAGGTCGACAGCTTAGAGCGCACCGCCAGGCCCGCGCGGCGAAACAGCGGCGTAATCTCGTCGTCGCTACCGCGTTCCAGCAGGATAAACTGCTCGTTGGCCAAATCGGCAAGGGAAACGACCTCCGCGGTGGCAAGCGAGGAGTCCGCTGGCACCACGGCCATCAGCTCGTCTTGCACCAACGGTCGCGACGCCATGCCGGCGCCGCGTGGCTCGCGCGGAATAAAGCCCAGGTCGCAGCGACCTTCCGCCACCCATTGTTCAATCTCTGAGTAATCGCCCATCAGCAACTCATAATCGACGTCCGGATGATCGGCGCGAAAGCGCGCAATCACCGGCGGCAGCACGTGGGTCGCCACACTCGAAAACGTACCGATGCAGATTTTGCCGCGCATGAGTCCACGCATCTCATCCACCCGTCGCTGCAAGCGAGTGAATTCCTCGCAGAGCGCCTCGACAGCCGGCATGACCTGCCGCCCGTCGGCAGAAAGAGCCACGCCCTCGCGACTGCGGTCGAGCACCTTAAAACCCCAGTCGGCCTCAAGATCGGCCACCATACGGCTCACGCCCGACTGCGAATAGCTCAGGCGCTCGGCAGCACGCGTAAAGCTTCCGGCGCGCACCGTCTCCAGCAGCACCTGCATCTTTTGAATATTCGTTTCCACGACACGCCTCCACCTTTACATGAATTTTTGTCATGTTAACCATGCATTATATTCGCTTTTCTTCTATTGCCAGTTCACCCATAGTGAACATGCTCGAATATAGAGGGGACGGAAGCGCATGGACAACGGACTGTTTACGTACTTAGCAGCATTGCTATTGTTTGGCTCCAACGGCATCATCGCCGCCGCCATCGCGCTGCCGAGCTCCGATATCGTGCTACTACGCACGTTTTTGGGCGCACTCTCGCTTGTCACCATCCTCGCCATCACCCAAAGCCATAAGTTGCAGGCGCCATCTCGCCCCCGCGAAGCCGCAGCCCTCCTCCTCTCGGGAGCCGCGCTGGGCGCCAGCTGGATTTTTCTGTTCCGCGCCTACCAGACGATCGGCGTCGGCGTATCCTCGCTGCTGTACTACTGCGGCCCCATCATTGTCATGGCGCTCTCCCCGCTCATCTTTGGCGAAAAGCTGACCGGCGGCAAAATCGCCGGCTTTGTCGCCGTCGCCTGCGGTGCTTTTCTCATTGCAGCGCAAGGTCTAGGCGGCAATATGCCCATTGCGGGCATCGTCTGTGGAATCGCCTCGGCCTTCTGCTATGCATTGATGGTCATCGCCAGCAAGGGTGCGCCGCACATCGAGGGCCTCGAGAACTCCGCGCTCCAGGTGAGCGCCGCCTTTGTGACCGCACTGGTCCTCACGCTCATCACGCAGGGCGCTCCCTCATTCCTGTCCGCCGGTATCGCCGCCAGTATTGATTGGCGCGCCGTCGCTATGCTCGGCGTCGTCAACACCGGCATTGGTTGCCTGCTCTACTTTAGCGCCGTCGCCAAGCTGCCCGTCCAGACCGTCGCCGTCGTCGGCTACCTCGAGCCGCTTTCGGCGGTCGTGTTCTCGGCCGTCCTTTTGGGCGAAGCCATAACACCGGTCCGTCTGATGGGCGCCGCGCTTATCATCGGCGGCGCGATTTTTTGCGAACTCGCCGGCAAACGCGCAAACGCCAAGGCTGGCATCGCCCAGACAGTACGTGCTTAAAAGCCTCTGCTTTGAAATGCTACCTGCGTAGATAAATAATCCCCAGCTGAGGATTATTGTCTAAAATAACCCGATGTGCCAAACTGCTCTTGTATGTATAAAGACGGCATAAAGGTTTTTGTCCTAGACAGATAACCGGATGTCTAAGGGAGTCCTCGTGGCACACAACAAACTGGAGGCAAACCTCCAAGACCAGCGCGGGCAAGGCGGGCACGGAGCCATCCCCCTCTCCGCTGGCATGCTGCTCGTAACGCTCGGCGTCGTCTATGGCGACATCGGTACGAGCCCCATGTACACCATGAAATCAATCGTCGCCAACAACGGCGGCATCGGTACCGTCAGCGAGGACATGATCCTGGGCGCGCTTTCGCTCGTCATCTGGACCATGACGCTCGTGACCACGGTCAAGTACGTGGTAATCGCCATGAAGGCCGACAACCACAACGAAGGCGGCATCTTCGCCCTGTTCAGTCTCGTGCGCAAGGTGGCGCCATGGCTGATTCTCCCCGCCATGATCGGCGGCGCGGCGCTGCTCGCCGACGGCATCCTCACCCCCGCCGTCACGGTTACCACGGCCATCGAGGGCTTGCGCACTATCGAGTGGGGCCATGCGCTTTTGGGTGACGGCCAAACCAACGTCATCATCATTACCATCATCATTATCTGCGGCCTATTTGCCATGCAGCGCGCCGGCACCTCGTCAATCGGCAAGCTCTTCGGCCCGCTCATGACACTATGGTTCCTGTTCTTGGCAGGCGCCGGCCTGTTCAACATGCTCGGCAACCTGTCCATCCTACGCGCGCTCAACCCCATCCGCGGCATCATGTTCCTGTTCTCGCCCATCAACCACTCGGGCATCATGGTGCTCGGCTTCGTCTTCCTGTCGACGACCGGCGCCGAGGCGCTCTATTCGGACATGGGTCACGTGGGCAAGGCTAACATTTACGCATCTTGGCCGTTTGTTAAGGCAGCCCTTATCCTTAACTACCTGGGTCAGGGCGCTTGGCTGCTCGCCAACAACTCCAATCCCCAGATGCTCGCGATGGATATCGTCAACCCGTTCTATATGATGCTTCCCGAGCCCCTGCGCCCCTTTGCCATCGTGCTTTCGGCCGTAGCGGCCATCATCGCCTCGCAGGCGCTCATTACCGGCTCGTTCTCGCTGGTATCCGAGGCAACGCGCCTTAACCTTATGCCGCATCTGCGTATCCACTACCCCAGCGACACCAAGGGCCAGCTCTATATTCCGCTCGTCAACAACATCATGTGGGTCGGCTGCATCTTCATCGTGCTGCTGTTCCAAAACTCCGAGCGCATGGAGAGCGCCTACGGCCTCGCCATTACCGTGACCATGCTCATGACCACGACACTTTTGACGAGCTACATCGCCGGCATTCTCAAGCACAAGCTGGGTGCCTGCGTCTTCGCTCTGCTCTTTGGTGCCATTGAGCTGTGCTTCTTCGCCTCGTGCCTCACCATGTTCTTTGACGGCGGCTACGTCATGATCTTCCTGGCCGCACTGCTGTTCGGCCTTATGTATGTGTGGCGTCGCGGCACCGCCATCGAGCGCACGCAGACGATTCTGCTGCCCGTCTACAAGTACATCGACCAGCTCAATCGCCTGCGCAATGACGAGACCTATCCCGTGCTCGCTGACAATCTGGTATTTCTCACCAACAGCCCCGACCCGCTCACGCTCGACCGCGACGTGCTCTATTCCATCCTGGACAAGCACCCCAAGCGCGCCAAGGCATATTGGTTCATCAACGTACACGTTACCGACGAGCCCTATACGCACGAGTATTCCGTTGAGACCTTTGGCACAGACTTCCTGTTCCGCGTGCGCTTGGACCTGGGCTTTAAGGTCAATCAGCGCATCAACGCCTACCTGCGCCAGATCGTTGGCGACCTGATGGCCTCGGGTGAGTTGCCGCCGCAGCACCACACCTACTCCATCTACGAGACGCGCGGCAACGTGGGCGACTTCCGTTTTTGCATGCTGCGCAAGATGCTTGCCCCCGAAACGGACATCAACCGCAATGACCACCGCGTGATGGCCATCAAGTACGCCGTCCGCCGCGCTTGCGGAAGCCCGGCGCGCTGGTACGGTCTCGAGAACTCTGCCATCATCATCGAGTACGTGCCGCTGTTTGCCCGCATGCGCCCGGCCGTTAAGCTCGTGCGCACCCAGGTGCCGCTCGAGGTTCAGATTGAAGAGGCCGAGGAAATGGAAGTCGACATCTTCTCGGACGACTTGGTCAACGGCAACGAGGCCGGTAGGGACATGAACGTCGATCCCACCGAGCTGCTCGAGAGCGTCGCCGATACGCCCGAACAGCAACAGCTCGACGGCCTCGAAAGTGAACAACTCAACGACGCCAACTTCTAGCGACGTCACAAATCAACGAAAGCGGCCCTGCACCTCACGGGAGATGCAGGGCCGTTTTGCATTGCGGTAAAGCTATCGGCTACGAACGGCGCGGCTCGGGAACCACGAGCCTATCGGGGCTCGCGCCCTCGGCATCCATCAGGCTCACGTAGCGAATCGACGGATCCCCATACATCGCGTAGTAATAATTGCCCGTGCGCGCGCTAAAGCATCCGGTGTAGATAGTCTTCTCGAACTTGCCATCGCCCATCCTGGACGCTCCCTCGATCATCACCACGCCCTCGAGCGAGCGGAACATGCGAACGACGTTTTCGGTCTCGCTCTCCTTTTGCGGGTAATTGGCATTGAGGTACGCCGCCTTTACAAAGCGGCTCGGCGAATAGCAGTCACCCGGAATACCGCGCATGCCGGCGCCCGCGCCATAGGGCTTGAGCTCGGCGCCACGCCATGTCGCCGTCTGCGGAAAATCGCTTGTGGCCGTGATATAGGTGCGCAGGTTTTCCATGTGCCACGGGAAGGTGGGCTGATTGGCAAGGGTGTCGACCGGATCGTCGTATACATGCAGGCCGTCAGCCATCATCTCGACCACGATGCTACGCTGGCTGTCGCCGATAATCCAATGGAGCAGCGACACGCCCAGCCCCTCTCCGGCAGATTTGGCGACAATCACCGTATCGCGCAGCGCAGCCTCGACCTCGTCGACCGTCGAGAACGTCGCTGCCACCCACAGGGGAAACTCATAGGCCGCGATATTGGTCTTGCCGTCGACAGGGTCCTCGGCATACTCGGCATAACCCGGGAAATTGAGACCCGCCACGGCGAGGCCCGCATCGTTACCGCAGTCGAAGAACATAGGGTAGTTCTTGTAATCGATGCACATACCGATCACCGCGTGTGCCGCTGTCGCGTCGTCGATAAACGAATACGGAATGTGAAACCCGCGCGGCATCACGCGAACCTGTTGGCCGTAGTCAAAGCTCCAGTCGAGGTTGCGGCCCAGATACATGTGGCCAGAATTATCGGTAAATCGAATGCTCGTACACATAGCGCCTCCTAGCTTTACGTTCTTGCTAAGTTCATTGTCACCAAACAAATAGGCACTAAACACAAAAGCCCGGACATGACAACAATGTCACGCCCGGACTATTCAAGCAGGATAAACTCAGCCAAGTTAACCCCGCAGGTCGTCTAAGGGGTCAAAGTGCCGCAGATTGCCACGAAAGAGGAGCGAAGCGTACTTAAGGTACGCGAGCGACGATTGAACGCCAAGGTGCGGTGCATCGGCGCTTTAAACCAACTTTCCTAGACAGTGGTCAATCATATGCTGGATCATCTGCGCCTCGAAGCCCACAAAGTCCTGCTTGCGCTCGCGCATCTTGCCGTCGACGATCACGTCATAAGCGACTTTGCACTTGATATAGCGCGTGGACTTGGTGATCTCTTCGTGCGTCAGGCAGCTCTCCTCCATCTTGCTGGCGCCCAGGCCAAACACCAGACGGGGGTTATAGAGCACGTGGGGCTCGCCGGCTTCGTCCAGATAGACGCAGACCTTCTTGGTGACGCCAATCTGATTGGCGGCAAGGCAGCCGGCGTCCTCGAGCGACTTGATGGTATCGATCAGGTCCTGTGCGACCGACTCGTCCTCGACAGTCGCAACCTCGCAACGCTGGGACAGGATAGCCTCGTCGCGGCAGAGCTCTTTAATCATACGTTCCTCCAAAGAGTTCGTTGTAACTGCTTAAGTATACGGTACCTACACATTTTCATGCGAAAAATACCGTCCGTCTGCTACAAAGCGCCGAACATCAACATGCGAGGAACACCAACCTTTCAAAGGCGATATAGTAGGTGAGTTCGTGTCAATCGGCCTAAACTCGGGGCCGAACAAGGAAAGGGTATGCATGGACGAACTTTTTCACGTCAGTGAGCGCAAGTCCACAATCGGGACCGAACTTCGCGCTGGACTGACAACATTCCTAGCGATGGCCTACATCATCGCCGTCAACCCCGCGGTGCTCTCGGGTGCCGGCATCGATGCGGGAGCGCTCGCCTGCGCCACCTGCCTGGGCGCCGGCATCATGACCATCTGCATGGGCATCTTCGCCAACCGCCCGCTCGCCTGCGCGTCGGGTCTGGGCATCAACGCCATGATCGCGGGCATCACCACCACCATGTGCGGCGGTGACTGGCACGTGGCCATGAGCGTTATCTTCCTCGAGGGTATCGTCATCTTGCTGCTCGTCCTTTGCGGCCTGCGCGAGGCCATCATGGACGCCATCCCCGTGGTCCTGCGCCACGCCATCTCGGTGGGCCTGGGCCTGTTTATCGCCATGATCGGCCTGTGCGACGCTGGCATCATCACCGCTGGCGCCGGTACGCTCGTCGGTCTGGGCGACATCACTTCCCCCACCTTTATCGTCGGCATCATCTCCATCGTCGTGACGGTTGCCCTGGCCTCCCGCAACGTGCCGGGCTCGCTGCTCATCGGCATCATCGTCGCCGTTATCGCCGGCATCCCGCTGGGCGTCACCCATGCGCCCGAGGGCCTTATCGCCCCGCTCGACTTCTCGACCTTTGGCGCCCCGTTTGCCAGCACCGCCGACGGCAACATGGCTATCGTGAAGGTCCTAACCGACCCGATGCTGCTCGTCGTTGCCTTCTCGCTGCTCATGAGTGACTTCTTCGACACCATGGGCACCGCGATGGCCGTCGCCAAGCAGGGCGAGTTCCTAACCGAGGACGGCAATGTTGAGGACATCCGCCCCATCCTGGTCGTTGACTCCGTGGCCGCCGCTGCCGGTGGCTTTATGGGCGTCTCCTCCATCACCACCTTCGTCGAGTCCACCTCCGGCGCTGCCGACGGTGGCCGCACGGGCCTCACCTCCGTCACCACCGGCGTGTTGTTCATCCTCGCCGCGTTCTTCTCCCCCGTCGTCTCCATCGTTTCCAGTGCCGCTACCTGCGGCGCCCTGGTCTACGTCGGCTACCTCATGATGAGCGAGGCCTCCGAGATCGACTGGTCCGACGTGTCGCAGGGCTTCCCAGCGTTCATGATCGTCGCCGGCGTGCCCTTCACCTACTCCATCTCTGCCGGCATTGGCCTGGGCTTTATCGCCTACGTGGTCGTCGCGCTCTTTAAGGGCGAGGCCTCCAAGATCAAGCCGCTCATGTGGATCGCAGCCCTTGCCTTCCTCGTCTACTTCTTCGTGGCGTAACGGCATAGTCTGCTAAAGCAAAACAACAAGGCGCGGAGTCGCATCGAGCGGCTCCGCGCCTTTCTTTTAGCGTCTGCTCCCGTGCCAGCGTGCGACAATTGAGGCTGTCAATATCACAACACCGAGAGAAGCCTGCCTTGGAAGCGCATCATAAGCAGATAACCGTTTATTCAGAGTGTGCAGAAGGCGCGCCCGTCATCTACCTCCCCGTTGTCATGGGCGACGGTAGTGAAGTCTACGAGCGCTGCCGAGAGCTCGACTGCCCGCCATTCACCCTCGTCGCCATTGGCGGGCTCGATTGGAATCGCGAGCTGAGCCCCTGGGCATGCGACGGGACCGTACGCGATGCCGAGCCTTTTGGCGGACAGGCTGCTGGTTTTCTTGACGAGTTGTTGAAGCAGATAATCCCAGAGGCCGAATCATCGCTCCCGCAACCGCCCGCCTGGCGCGGCGTTGCCGGCTACTCGTTGGCGGGTCTTTTTGCACTGTGGGCACTTTGGCAAACAGACGTCTTTGAGCGCGCAGCGAGTGCATCGGGGTCGCTGTGGTTCCCCGGCTTTATCGACTACGCGCGCGAGTGCACGATGACAGCTACGCCCGACGCCGCCTATCTGTCGCTCGGTAAAAAGGAAACCAAGACGCCCAACCGCATGATGCGGCATGTACTCGATGATACGCGCGCGATGGAAGAACTGTTTATCGAGCGTGACATTCCAACAACGCTGGAGCTCAACCCCGGCAACCACTTTGCCCAAACTGACCTGCGCATGGCGCGTGGCATCCACTGGATACTGACGCATTAAAAATGGTGCCCACGCGCATATACGCATGGGCACCATATCTTGTTTTAGCTGAATGCAGCTGCTACTCAGCAGCCTCCTCAAGCTCGGAAGTATCGAACTCAAAGTCATTACCGGGCAGGATGGCGTTGAGCACAATGCCCACCAGCGAGCCCACGGCAAGGCCCGAAAGCGAAATCGTCACGCCGCCCAGCTCCAGCACGATGGCACCGGCGGTGCTATAGGCAATGCCGAGCGAAAGCACGAGCACCAGAGCTGCCACCAGCACGTTGCGGTTGTTCTGGAAATCGACCTGGTTTTCGATAAGGTTGCGTACGCCCACGGCACTGATCATGCCATAGAGCACGAGCGACACGCCGCCGATTACACACGCCGGCATGGCCGCAATGACGGCCGCGAACTTGGGGCAGAACGAAAGCACGATGGCGCAGCAGGCGGCAATGCGAATCACGCGCGGGTCGAACACACGCGTAAGCGCAAGCACGCCGGTGTTCTCGCCATACGTAGTGTTGGCCGGAGCACCAAAGAGCGACGCCAAGATGGTCGCCAGGCCATCGCCGAGTAGGGTACGGTGCAGACCGGGATCGGCAATGTAATTGCGTTCGCAGGTAGAGCCAATGGCGGAGATATCGCCAATGTGCTCAATCATGGTCGCAAAGGCCAGCGGCATAATGGTAATGATGGCCGTCGTGGCAAGGCCGCTATCGAACTGCGGGCCAAAGAGCGCAAACACGGTGTTGTCCCACACGATGGGCAGACCGACCCACGGAGCGGCGGCAACGCCCGAAAAATCGACCTCACCCAACGCAGCCGCAACGGCATAGCTCACCACGACGCCCAGCAGGATCGGCACGATCTTGACCATGCCGCGGCCCCAAATATTGCAGATGACGATGACGGCCACAGCGACAACGGCAACAAGCCAATTGGTCTGGCAGTTGGCGATAGCAGAGCTTGCCAAGATCAGGCCGATGGAAATGACGATGGGGCCGGTCACCACCGGCGGAAAGAAGCGCATGACACGCTTGGCGCCAAATGCGCGGAACAGCGCTGCCAGCACCGGATAGAGCAGACCGGCGCAGGCAACGCCCAGGCAGGCGTAGGGCAAAAGCTCGGCCTCGCCGTTGGGCGCAATTGCGGCATAACCGGCAATAAAGGCAAACGATGAGCCCAAAAATGCCGGCACCTTACCGCGCGATAGGAAGTGGAACAGCAGCGTGCCCAAGCCGGCAAACAAAAGCGTTGCCGACACCGAGAGACCGGTGAGCACGGGCACCAGCACCGTGGCGCCAAACATGGCAAACAGGTGCTGCAGACCGAGCAGGAACATGCGCGGGCGGCCGAGCGACGATGCGTCGTAGATGGCATCGCTGACGGCGGGCGTCGAGGACTGGGACATTGATGTCCTTTCGAATGGAAGGGCGATCGGGCATATCGGATAACCTGCCCGAACGATACGATCCGAACCATTGTACGCGATACGCAGTGCCTCGCACGCGCCGCCATCTGCGAACGGCATCGTTATTTCCAGACACGCTCCGCAATGCGCTTGACCAGCGCAATCTTTGCCCACTGCTCGTCCTCGGTCAGCTTGTTGCCAATCTCGCAGCTGGCAAAGCCACACTGCGGAGACAGATACAGGTTCTCGAGCGGCACGTACTTTGCCGCCTCGCGGATGCGCTCGACGATGGCGTCCTCGTTCTCGAGATCTGCCGCCTTGGTGGTCACCAGGCCCAACACGACCTTCTTGCCGGGGGCAACGTGCTTGAGCGGCTCAAAGCCACCGGCACGCGGCGTATCGAACTCAAGATAGAACGCATCGACGTGCTCGTGTGCGAATAGGTACGGCGCGATGGGGTCATAGCCGCCCTCGAAGGCATAGGTAGAGTGGTAGTTACCACGGCACACGTGCGTGTTAATGACCAGGTCATCGGGCTTGCCCGCGATGGCGGCATTGTTGAGCGCCACGCCTAGCTCGCTCACCTTTTGCAGGCCAACCGGGCTCAGGCCGGTCTTGGACACAAAGTCGGCATCGCAATAGATGCCCCAGGTGCAGTCATCAAACTGAATGTTGCGGCAGCCCGCGGCATACAGGTCGGCAATCACGGTGCGGTATGCTGCCGCGATGGCATCGGCGAGCTCTTCGTCGGTCTTGTAGACGGCGCGCAGGCTCTCCTGCTGGCCATCGCAGCGGTCGAGCGTGACTTCGGAGAACGTCTGGATCGGCGCCGGAATGGTTTGTCGCGCGACCTGGCCCTCCCCCTCGAGCGCCTTGACAAATTTGAAGTGCTCGACGAACGGATGATTCTCGCCGCTAATGGGACCGGTTACCACGGCGGTGTCGGCGGTAGTCTCCTCATCGTGGAACATATAGCCCGTACGCGAGGTGCGACGCTCGACACCGTTGAGGCCCCACATAAAATCGAGGTGCCAGTAGCTGCGGCGAAACTCGCCATCGGTGATGACCTGCAGGCCGGCGGCCTTCTGCTTTGCCACCAAATCGCGAATGGCATCGTCCTCGACGGCCTTAAGCCCCTCGGCATCAAGCGTGCCTGCCGTATAGGCAGCGCGGGCGTCCTTTACAGCCTGCGGGCGAAGAAAGCTGCCGACGATATCGGCGCGAAACGGCGCGTTCGGTTGAATCGAAGTGCTCATAGATATCTCCCTTTGCATTGGTTGCTTTACTGGGACAGAGTATGAGCGCTCATATGACCATCGTAAAATATATGTTTATAACAGTTTGATATAGATGTTTCCTATATCAGTCTGGACTGTCATAAAGAGACTTGAACCGTGCGGAGCACAGCAGTCTAGATATGCTGACGAATCGCGTCGATATAGGCCCGACCGTAGCGCGTAAGCGTCGTGTTCTTGCGCGTGATGATGCCAATCTCCATGTACTCGTCCACGTCGAGCGGAATCGAGATAATGCCGGGGCCGTTGAGCTCGTGGCTGATCACGCCCGAGCATACCGTGTAGCCGTTGAGGCCCATGGCCAAATTGAACAACGTCGCACGGTCGCGCACGCGGATATTTTTGCGACGCTCGAACGTCGAGGTCAGCTCCTCGGAATAGTAAAACGAGTTGTAGCTGCCCTGCTCGTAGGACAGGAACGGGTAGTCTTCCAGATCCTCGAGCGTCACGCTGGAGCGGTCCGCCAGCGGATGGTCGGCGCACACGAAGACATGCGGCGTGGCGCAGAAGAGCCCTTCGAACACGAGCTCGTTGGCCGCCAACATGCGCTCGATGACCTCACGATTGTGCTCCGACAGATACAGGATGCCGAGCTCGCTTTTCATGTGCGCGACGTCCTCGATAATCTCGTGAGTCTGCTCCTCGCGCAGGGTAAAGTCGTAGCGCGCGGCATCGAATTCACGGATCACATCGACAAACGCATTAACGGCAAAGGAATAATGCTGGCAGCTCACACTAAAGTGCGGCACCTGCTCGAACGCGCCCTTGTACTTGCCCTCGAGCAGATCGGCCTGGTCGAGCACCTGTCGCGCGTAGCCCAAGAAGGTCTCGCCCTCCTCGGACACAATGACGCCCTTGTTGGTGCGCTCAAAGATGTGCACACCCATCTCGTTTTCGAGATCGCGGATCGACGCGGTAATCGAAGGCTGCGACACAAAGAGCCGGCGCGAGGCCTCGGTGATGCTGCCGCATTCGGCAACCTTAACAACATACCTGAGCTGCTGGAGCTTCATAGCGTCCTCCCTAGACGTTCGTGACGTCGAAATCCGCTGCATCTGTCTGACGCATAAACGGCGGCATCTCCCCCGTCGCGGCGCAGGCGGCAATCTGATGCAGAGCCCCGGCGACCGCATCATCTGCCGCAGCGCCAATATGCCAGCGCGCGGCAGCCGTGACGGCCTCGTTGGCATTGGCGACTGCCACAGAGTTGGGAACGGCACCGATCATGGGCAGGTCGTTATCGGAATCACCGAACACGGCCACCTCGTCGGGCGCCAGGCCCAAAGCGCGCGCCAGCTCCAGGGCGGCGCAGCCCTTGTCCCAACCGGCCGGGAGAATATCGAATAGGCGCACACGATTGTTGGGGAACACGAGCGAGAGCTCCGGTACCTCAGCGGCAACGCGCTCGCGCAGCTCGGCGAGCTCCTCGCGCGAACGAGCACTCCAAATATTCGCTTTAAACACCGGCGCGTCATCGACGGCGGGACGGCACGGGGCCTCTTCGCCCTTGAGCCACGCATTGCCGCCCGACTCCATAGCACGACGCACGCGCTCGGGACTGCTCGTCACGCAATAGGCATCGTTGCCCCAAAAGTCATCGCCCAGGCTGTAGACTTTTAGAAATGTATCGTCGGTCTCTTGCTCCAGATAGTCGGCCAAACGCATCAGAGCATCGCTGTCGATTGCGCGCGAGGCGACTACTTCGCCGTCGACAAACATCACCTGGCCGTTACAGAACGCACCGGTCGAAAAACACTCGGAACGGCTTTTGAACATCCAGCCCATCGCGGACGGCTGGCGGCCCGAAACCGGGCCAAAGTGCAGGCCCGCCGCCTGCATGGCATGAATGCCCTCGATGGCGTAGTCGCTGGCGCCGTCATGCCCGGCTGGAATCAGCGTATCGTCCATATCGGTCAGCACAAGTTTGATCATAAGGTCCCCTCGGTCATTCTTAATCCCGTCTATTGTACCGACCTGCCAAAAAGGGACAGGTTTATTTTGGCAGGTTTTATCTGGGAAAACGCAAAGCCCCAGTTGTTACCTACCAAAATAAACCTGTCCCTTTTTGGCAGGTGCGCTAGTATAGGGAACAACAGATTCGATGCGGGAGTGCCGGCGGTGCAAACCACAAGGCTGAGAGGGCATGGGGCCCAATCCTTTGAACCTGTCAGTTAATGCTGGCGTAGGGAGCATGCCGCCTTTACAGGGGCGCTGTCTATGCACAGCGCCCCTTTTCTATGCCAAGGAGGCATGTGCAGTGATTGATTCGGAACAGCTTAAGCAAAATGTGGTCAAGGCCGTAGAGGAGATTCGAGCCACCAATCCGATGGCGGGCTCCATCACCAACACGGTGACGATTGACTTTGTCGCCAACGCACAGCTCGCCGTGGGTGGTTCGGCCGCCATGGTCTATCTGCCCGACGAGGGCGAGGCACTCGTTGCCGGCGGCGGCGCCATCTATCTCAACATGGGCACGCTCTTCCCCATCTACGAGCAGACGATTCCCCGCGCGGCCAAGGCGGCACACGACGCCGGCAAGCCCTGGGTGCTCGATCCGGTGGGCTTGGGCATCGGCAGCCTGCGCACCCAGCTGGTAAACGAGCTCAAGCAGTACAAGCCCGCCATCGTGCGCGGCAACGCCTCCGAGATTATCGCGCTCGCCGGCCTGTGGGGTCTTGAGGGTGAGGCCGCCGACCTGAGCCGTGTGCGCGGCGTCGACACCACCGATACGGTTGACGCCGCCCGCGATGCCGCCGTGGCGCTCGCCCGCTACACCGGCGGCGCCGTGGTCGTCTCGGGTGAGGTCGACTTAATCACCGACGGCACGACCGTTGCCAAATCCCACGGCGGCAGCCCGCTCATGTCCAAAATCACCGGCTGCGGTTGCTCGCAGGGCGGCGTGCTGGCCGTGTACGCCTGCGCCGCCGATCCGTTTACGGCAGCCGTCTGCGGTACCGCCGTCTACAACGTCGCCGGCACGCGTGCTGCCGCCGTCGCCGATGCCCCGGCGAGCTTTAAGGTCGCCTTTATCGACGAGCTCTACCGCGCGAGCGCCCGGGACATCGCCAACAACCAGCTCGAGCTCGAGGAGGCGTAAGCCATGTCCGAGCCCGTAGCCAATACCGACATGAACACGCTGGTCGCCGTGGCCATCGCCCCGTGCGGTACGGGCGACGAGTTGTCCGCCGAGGTCGCCGAGGTCGTGCGCGTCATTCGCGAGAGCGGCCTTCCCAACCGCACCACCTCGATGTTCACCGAAATCGAGGGCGACTGGGACGAGGTCATGCAGGTCGTGCGCGACGCGACCTTTGTGTTGGCGAGCAAGGGCATCCGCACCGAAGTCGTGCTCAAAGCCGATATTCGACCCGGATTTACCGACACCATGGCCGGCAAACTCGAGCGCATGGAAGCACAGATTAGGAAACAGGAGGAAGCACGATGAGCATCCGCGACAACCTTGATATCTCGGCCTATCTGGTACTCGGCCCCGAAAACACGCTCGGGCGCCCCGTGGGCGATGTGGTGGCCCAGGCGCTCGACGCAGGCTTTACCTGCATCCAGGTGCGCTCCAAGGTGGCAAGTGCCCGCGAGATCATCGCGCTGACCGGCGACGCCGCGCAGGCAATCGCACAGGCCGGCAAGACCGGTCAGGTCGCCCTGCTGATCGACGACCGCCTGGACTGCGTACTCGCCGCGCGCGAGCAGGGCATCGCCGTCGACGGCGTGCACGTTGGCCAGAGCGATATTCCCGTCGAGGTCTGCCGCAAACTTTTGGGCCCCGACGCCATCGTGGGCCTTTCGGCCCGTTGCGAGGAGATGCTCGAGTACGTCAAAACCGCCGACATGAGCCTAGTCGACTACCTGGGCATCGGCCCGCTTCACGAGACCGAGACCAAGCGCGACTGCGGACGCGCGGCCGACGGCTCTATCATCACCAAGAGCTTTGAGGACCTGGCCGCACTCCACGCGGCAAGCCCCGTGCCCATCGTGGTGGGCGGCGGCGTTAAGACGGCCGACTTGCCGCAGCTCAAGGCCACCGGCGTCGACGGCTTCTTTGTGGTAAGCGCCGTCTGCAGCGCCGATGATCCCTACGCCGCGGCCAAGGAGCTTGTCGGCACCTGGCAGCAGGCATAGGCATAGGCCGAGCAGCTGATTCGCAATCTCATATCTTCAATAGCGGAAAGCGCATCCCGGTTCGAACGTCCATTCCGGGATGCGCTTTCCGCATGCGACCCTTACCCCGCCAGATACGCTTCCAGCGCGGGCAAGGTCGCCTCCGCATCGTGGCGGCCGACCTGGTAGATGCGCTCGAGCTCGTCCGGTTCGCGGCACAGCGACGGCACCTTCACCGATTCGCTCGGCCGCACCACAAAGACCTCGCCGGCAGCCTCGCGACGTGCCAGTTCATCGAGCGTGGCATTGTAGACCTCATGCCGATGCTCAAGCGCCGCGACAAACTCCGGGTAGTGACGGAACACGCGCCGCAGCATGGGCATCACGCTGTTGGGCTTCTTCACAAAGCCCGCCGGCTGCGTGAGTACCACGATATTGCGGTCATGTCCCTGCGCAAACAACCATGCGCTGGGAATGGAATCAGCCACGCCGCCATCCAGATACTTATGCCCTTCAATAGCAACGGGACGCGTCGCCACGGGAATCGCCGACGACGCCCGGATCCACTCGATATCCCTCTCGTCGCCATAGGGCAGGTCGTGGTAGACGGCCTTGCCCGTCTCGATATCAGTACACACGCACGTAAACCGCATGGGGCAGGCGCGATATGTCTCCAGGTCGATGGGATCGCGCTCGATAGGCACCTCGTGATAAGCAAAGTCGGCATTGTACATATCGCCGGTTCGCAGCCAGCTGGTCACGCTCGCATAGCGCTTGTCGGCGCAATAGGCCTTGTTATAGCGAATGGCGCGGCCGATCTGGCGCGATTTAAAGTTGTAGCCAAATGCCGCGCCCGCCGAGACGCCCACCATATGGTCGCAGGTCAAACCGTGCTCCATCCATACATCGAGCACGCCCGCTGTATACATACCGCGGTAGCCGCCTCCCTCGAGCGCCAGCCCCACCGTGCGCGTCGTATTTGACTGTGCCATGCGACCATCTCCGTTCCTGCGTTTTAAAACGGGACAAGTATACCCGTCAACATATACCGCCCCAGTCGCATTTTTATCGAACATCGCATCGTCGCGCTGCCGCTTGTCGAATAATAGCCGCCCACAGCATGTGCACCCATATATAATTGTGCACTGTTGTTTACACTACTCAGCTGTTATCAACAGCGAACATTAGCCGGCAAATTAACTCAACAACGCGGCAAGGCGGGGGCCTGGATACACGCAAAACGCCGAGCAACGTCGCGTGTACACAACGAGCTCGCCCGACGCAATCCGCCCCGACCTCAGAAAGCCGCTTAGAACATGGATACTGTCAGCAATTACACCGAAACGCTCGAAAAGACCGTCCGTGACCTTCTCGAGCGTCAGGAGGATCTGATCAGGACTGCCTTTACCGACCAGCTTACTGGGCTTGGCAACCGTGGTGGCTTTGCCCGTTCCCTCGAGGAGCTCTGGGAGCAGGACGCCCCCGTTACCATGGCGTTCATCGATATCGACAATCTCAAGCACTGCAACGACGTCTTTGGGCATGACGAGGGCAACCGCTATATCTTGCAGGTAAGTCTCTATCTTAAGCTGTATATGAAGGTGGGCGAAGCGGCGTTTCGCATAGGCGGCGACGAGTTTGCCATCCTATCTACGATTGCAACCGAGGACGACCTCGCCGAACGTCTGAAACACTGCCGAACGGTTCTGCTCAAAAACAACGATTCCGAGATGCCCCGCTCGTTTAGCTACGGAGTGTCACATGCCGACCCCGCCTTGGGCGAAGCTTCCAATCGCATGACGCTCGATGCCGACCATCGCATGTACGACTACAAGCTACGTCATGCCATGCACCTCGATCGACGCAATATCACGCAAGTTCACGCCGACGACTTCGAAATAAGCGATCGCATTTTTGACGCCTTTTCGATGCTCAACGAGGGCCGTTATTTCTTTATCGAGAACTTGGACAAACATCGCACCCTTTGGTCACAAGGTGCCTTGCGCGATCTTGGCCTTCCCTCGGAGCACATAGACAACTGTCGCGATTACTGGAAAACGCGCGTCCATCCCGACGACCTTGAGGCCTGCATCAACGACATCGACCAAGTCTACAACGGCACCAAGCACCGTCGCGTCATGCAGTATCGTGTGCGCAACGCCGTCGGCGACTACGTTCTTTGCCGTGCTCGCGGGTTTCGTATCGACGGCGACGGAAATGTCCCCTCGCTCTATGTCGGCGAGCTCGTCAACCACTCTCTTGCCGAAACCGTCGACGCCGCCACAGGCCTCGGAACGCAGCGCATGCTGGTCAACGCCATCGACGCCTGCCGCCGCGATCGTTGCGAGACAGGGCTTATAGCGGTGCGCGTTCGTGGCACGACAAAGCTCAACGAGCTCTACGGGGCCGAGGCTGTCGACAACATGCTTGCCGAATACGCAGGCCGCATGCTGTCGATCACCCGCGGCAGGAGCAGGGTCTACCGTTCACGAAGCGTCCAGTTTGTCGTGCTCAGCAACGACCTAGACCACGAGGCATTCGAGCAACTGACCCGCCACCTTAAAGAGGCCGTTTTCGCCCCTGTTCGAATCGCAGGCGACACCATTACTCCCGTCTGTCTTGTCGTCCCGGCATTTTACGAGCACTTAACCCATCAGGCGACCGCCGTTTTAGGCGAACTCGACCGTCGCCTTCGCACGGCCGGCGGGCTTGTTCCCAACGACGGCCTCCCCATACCCGAGGCTGAGCGCAAAAGCGCCATCGCCGAACGTATCGACTCGCTCACGGGCCTCTATCGACCCAGCGAGTTTATGCGGCGCGCCAACGCTTTTCTCGAGGCAAGGCGCGACGGCGCCTGGTGCATCGCCACGGTCGACATGGGCCACATGCGCCTGTTTAATGAATGGCACGGCCAGGCCGAGGGCGACCGCGTACTCGCCGATGTGGGCACGGTCCTCAAGGACATCGAGAATGCCGGCATGGGCGTCGCAGGGTACTGGGGCCAAGATGACTTTTGCGTACTCATCCCCTTTAAGCACATCACCGTCCATCAAATCTACAACCGCGTTCGCGAGGCAGTAGCCAGGCATGATGGCGGCGTAGGTTTTTGGCCGTCCATGGGCGTTTACCCCATCGATTCCAATGAGGAGATCACCATCGATGCACAGGCAAAGGCCATGTTTACCAATCGGCGCGCCAAAAACGACTTTAAGGAGCGCATTGCCATTTTTTGCCCCGAGGAGTACAAGCGCGAAATCGTGTTCAACCGCACGCTGACCGAATTCCAGTACGCGCTGTCAAATGGTCGCATCACGTACTATCTTCAGCCCCAGGTCGATATGGAAACCGGCGAGATTATTGGCGCCGAAGCACTCACCCTCTGGATTGACAAGGACGGCTCTCTCATTTCGCCCGCAACGTTTATCCCCGCACTCGAGGAAAGCGGCTTTGTAGTGACGCTCGACAAATATGTTTGGCAGGGCGTCGCCATGTGGCTCCGCGAGCGCCTCAATCGAGGACTTCGCGTGGTTCCGATTTCCCTCAATGTGTCGCGCGTAGACATTCTTGCCTGCGATGTCGCCGAGCATATGGGGTCGCTCGCCGCCCAGTACAACCTGCCGCCCGAACTCATGCACATCGAGATCACCGAGACCGCCTATACCGGAGAGTCCGAGGCCGTGGATAAGCTGACCGCGGGTCTGCACACCCGTGGCTTCTCGACCTACATGGACGATTTTGGCACCGGCCAGTCCACGCTCGCGATGCTCAAGAACGTCAACGTCGACGTCATCAAGCTCGACCGCACCTTTGTGCCCACCGACCGCGATCAAGGCCGCAGCACGCAAATCATTTCATCGATGCTCGAAATGGCGCAGTCGCTCCATCTGCCCGTCGTGGTCGAAGGCGTCGAGACAAATGAGCAGGCGAACATGCTACGACAAATGGGCGCCCGCTACGCTCAGGGCTTCCTCTACTACCGCCCCATGCCGGCGAAGGATTTTGAGGCATTGCTCGATGGTGGCAATAACAACTGACACGCTCGCGCGCAAAACGCCACCGCCGAAGGGGGAATTTGCCTCCATTAGCTAACTTATATCCCCAATTCAAACCGAATTGGGGATATGATACAAACCATTGTTCCGCCCAAGGAGGTTATCTGTCATGAACGAGTCGTACCGCATGGGCGAGCAATCGATTATTGCCTATCTTCAGCGACTTGCGAATGGCATCTCGACCGCCGAACTCGATGTTGCCGCGCTGCCTGCTGAGCTACGCGCCGTTGGCGAGCAACTGCAAAAGACGCATGCCATCCTGCAACAAGAGCGCCGGCTGCTTGAGAGCAACGCCCATATCGACCCGCTCACCAACTTGGGCAACCGCAACGGATTCGACCGTCACGTCGAGCAGCTCTGGCACAAACGCGACCCCTTCACCTGCGCCTATATTGACATCGACCATCTCAAACATTGCAATGATAGGTTTGGCCACGCCGAAGGCAATCGCTATATTCTGAGCATCTGCCGCACGCTCTCCGAAACCATGGAGCACGATGAGATGCTGTTCCGTATCGGTGGAGACGAGTTTGTGCTTATCTCGCCCTCCGCAAACGAGACTGAACTCGAGCAGCGCTTGGAGCAGGTACGCGCCGGGCTGGTCGAGGCGAGCTCAGGCGGCAAGGCGCCCATGATCGGCAGCTTTAGCTTTGGCTGCTCGCGCGTCGATCCACTTGCTGGCGACACGCGTCGCCAGATGACGATGGATGCCGATCGCAAGATGTATCGCTATAAGCTTATGCATCGTGTGCAGCAACCGAAAGACGATGACGCGCCGCAACGCCCAGTCGTCGATCAGCTTCCCTGCAACGACCGGGTGTTCCAAGCGATCTCCATGAGCTCCGAGACGCGCTATCCGTTTATCCTCAATCTCGATACGGGAGAATCGCAATGGTCGGTTAACGCCGTGCGCGATTTTGACCTGCCCTCCCAGCACCCTTTTAACTCACTCGACATGTGGCTCGCCCGCGTTCATCCCGAGGACCGCGACAACGTACGTGCCGAGCTCGACATGGTGATAAACGGCACGTGGCACTTCCACTACATGCAGTACCGCGTGATGGATGCCACCGGAGCGTACGCGCTTTGCGACTGCACGGGCTACCGCTTGGACGGCACCGATACCGAACCTAACATGTACGTGGGCATTATCATCAACCGAAGCCTAGCAGATACGACCGACTCGGTAACGGGCCTGGGCGATGTTCACGCGCTGGTCAACGCTATTGGAGAGATGCGCCGTGTGCCGCACGAGGCAGGCTTTATTGCCATTAAGGTCGACGATATCGCCGAGGTCAATGCCCGCTTTGGATTCGATGCAGGCGACCGCGTGCTCGCCGAAAGCGCCGCCTGCCTCATGGATTGTTCGCGCGGCAAGGGTCGCCTGTTTCGCTCGACCGGACCCATGTTCGTGGCGCTTTTCGATGAGCTCGACCCCGAGGCAATCGACGAGCTCGCAGACGAAATCGAGCGGTTCCTGGGTTCCCCCGTGCTCATCGGCTCGCTTGAATATCAGCCACCCATTCGTGTAGCGACGCTTCATCTGGACGCTGTCGATCGACAACCCGTTTCCATTTTGAACGAGCTCAAAGCGTTGCTCGGGAAAGCCGTGCAGGTGCCAGGTACCAAACTGGATTAGCACCGCGCCCGCGCCGCCTCCCCCATCGTGCGATAATCCTCTGCAGAAGTCACCAAAAGCAGAGGGAGTTTGTGATGAAGGTTCTTTTGGTCAATGGCAGCCCCAAGGCAAACGGTAACACCGCCCGTGCACTCGCCGAGGTCGCCGAGCAGCTCAATGGCGAAGGCATTGATACCGAGGTGTTTCAGCTGGGCGCCAAGCCCATTCGCGATTGCATCGGTTGCGGCCAGTGCGGCAAGCTTGGCGATCGCTGCACCTTTGACGATGACGTGGTGAACGAGCTCATCGCTGCCGCCGAGCAGGCAGATGGTTTTGTCTTTGGCTCCCCCGTCTACTATGCGCATCCCAGCGGACGCATCCTCTCGGCTCTCGACCGCGCATTCTATGCTGGCAGCAAGGCCTTTGCGCACAAGCCGGGTGCCGCGGTTGCCGTCGCCCGCCGTGGCGGCACGTCGACCACCTTCGATGTGCTCAACAAGTACTTCACCATCAACCAGATGCCCGTGGTCGCCTCCACGTACTGGAACAACGTGTTTGGTCGCGTGCCCGGCGACGCCGATGGGGATGCCGAGGGCCTTGCCACCATGCGAAACATCGGCAAAAACATGGCCTGGCTCCTGCGCTGTATCGAGGCAGGACAGGCCGCTGGTATCAACGCACCCGAAGCCGATCGCGCAACGACCAACTTCATCAGGTAGAACGGCGGAACATACTATGAATGTGCAAATCTTCGGCACTAAGAAGTCCTTCGATACCAAGAAGGCCCAGCGTTATTTTAAGGAGCGCCGCATTAAGGTGCAGTTTATTGACCTTAAGGAAAAAGAGATGAGCAAGGGCGAGCTCACGAGCGTGATGCAGGCGGTCGGCGGCATCGACAAGCTGCTCAACCCCAAAGCCAAGGACGAGGAGACGCTCGCGCTCATCCAGCACCTCACCCCCAACCAGCGCTTCGACAAGCTACTCGAGAATCAGCAGGTCTTGGCCGAGCCCATCGTGCGCAACGGCAAGAAGGCCACCGTCGGCTATTGTCCCGATGTGTGGGGAGCCTGGGAGTAGCCTGTGTTATTTGTCGGCGCGTGGGTATAAGAGCAGGCGTTTGGCATAAGATTCAACTGTAAGCCATGTCTAACAAAGGAGGGCACATGCCCAACAAACCCGTGAAGATCATCATGCTTACCGGATACCTCGGTGCCGGCAAGACCACACTGCTCAACCACATCCTCGCTAACGACGGCGGCATCCGCGCCGCCGTAATCGTCAACGATATCGGCGAGATCAACGTCGACGCCAGCCTTATCGCCGACGGCGGCCTTTCCGAGACCGACGACCTCATCCCGCTCACCAACGGCTGCATCTGCTGCACGCTTTCGGACGACCTGGCCAACCAGCTGCAGGGCATTGCCGATTCGGGCAAGTTCGACTACATCATCATCGAGGCCTCCGGTATTTGCGAGCCCATCCCCATCGCCTACACCATCTCGAGCTTCTGCGACGAGGCCAAGGTGGGCGGCGAGCCCAAGCTCGCGCTCGACAACATCGTGGCCGTGGTCGACTGCGCCCGCATGTACGACGAGTTCAACGGCGGTCGCGACCTGCTTGCCGAGGATATCGACGAGGACGACATCGAGAGCCTGCTCATCCAGCAGATCGAGTTTTGCTCCACGCTGATCCTCAACAAGACCGATACCGTGAGCCCTGAGCAGATTGCCGAGCTCAAGGCCATCGTGCGCAGCCTGCAGAAGGACGCCGTGATTGTCGAGGCCCAAAACGGCGAGGTTCCCATGGAGGAGCTGCTCGATACCGACCGCTTCGACTTTATGCGCGCCTACAACTCCGCCGCCTGGATCGAGGCCATGGAGCATCCCGAGGAGCACGACGACCCCGAGGTGCTCGAGTACGATATCGAGACCTTTGTGTACTCGCGCCGCAAGCCGTTTGACCTGCAGAAGTTCACCGATTTTGTTGAGCAGGAGTGGCCCGACGAGGTCATTCGCGTCAAGGGCCCGCTGTGGCAGACCGGCGATCCGGACATGTGCTACATGTTTGAGCAGGCCGGCCACCAGATGCGCCTGATGGAGAACGGTCTGTTTGTCGATTCTGCGCCCGAGGGCGAAAAGCAAAAGATTATCGACGAAAACCCCGAGATCATGCAGATTTGGGACGACGAGACGGGCGACCGCATGACGAGCCTGTGCATCATCGGCCGTCACATGGACAAGGACGCGCTCATCGCCGCCCTCGATGCCTGCCTGACCGACTGGCACCGCGCCTAGGTTTATCGAAGCGGGCATTTTTCCGCCCACGTAACCGCCTAACCACCACGAAGGTACCCTTCGTGGTGGTTTTTCGTTCTGAGCCAAGGAGATTCATGTTCAATATCGTGCTGTATGCACCCGAGATTCCGGCCAATACGGGCAATATCGGCCGTACCTGCGTGGTCACCGGCGCCCATCTGCATCTGGTGGAGCCACTGGGCTTTTCGCTCGATGACAAGACGGTACGTCGCGCCGGTCTGGGCTACTGGCAAAACTTGGACGTGACGACCTATGCCGGCTGGGAGGATTTCCTTGCGCGCAACAGCCTCTCCCCCGCCGATGGTCGCCTGCATCTGCTGACCAAAAAGGCGCGCCGAACCTATGCGCAGAGTACCTACCGCGATGGCGACTACCTGGTCTTTGGCAGCGAGAGCTCGGGTATTCCCGAGGAGCTGCTCGCTGCGGCGCCCGAGCGCTGCGAGCGCATCCCCATGCTGCGCGATTGCGACTCACTCGACAACGCCGAGGCCTGGGAAGCCCACGAGGAATCGCTCGGGCATACCGAGGACGACCACGAAGCCATCCTTCGGCAGGATATCTGCGGCAACTTCGTCAATCCGGACGACTACCGCATCAGCGCCCTCAACCTCTCCAACAGCGCCGCCATCGTCCTCTACGAGGCTCTGCGCCAGACAAACTTCCCCGGAATGTGACAAAGGGACTGTTCCTTTGCCACATTGATGCACCAAATAACGAGCCATCGCTTTTAACCAGAATTAACTAGAATAAAATGGAGTTAAACGGCGATATGAAAGGAGAGCCTTGTGGAATATCTCGAGAACCCGTTTACCCCCAGTTTTGGTGAGGTTCCTGCCCATCTCGCCGGCAGACAACAGATTATTCGGGATTTGGACCGTGCCTTCTTGAGCCAGCGTAGACGCCCGGAATTGACCTCGATCTTCTCAGGCGCGCGTGGAACCGGTAAAACCGCTCTCATGTCGTCGCTCGCAACAAGGGCGGAATCCCACGGCTGGATAGCGGTAAAGACGACCGCGCTCTCGGGAATGCTTGAGGAAATCGAGCTCGGGGCGAAACGTGCTGCAGGCCATCTCATCAACCCGTCTAACAACTTCGAAGTCACCGGTCTCGGAATCGCGCCGCTCGGCAGCATCGGGGTCAATCGCGTTCACGATGCCTCAACCTGGCGTTATCGCATGAGCGACATCATCGACCAGCTCAACGAGGCGGGCACCGGTCTACTCGTCACGGTTGATGAGGTCGACCCGACGCTCGACGAGATGATCCAGCTCGCAGCCACGTATCAGCACTTTGTGACCGATGGGAAACGCGTCGCTCTACTCATGGCGGGACTTCCCAACAACGTCTCGACGTTGCTGAACCACAAGACGGTCTCGTTCCTTCGTCGCGCCCAGCAATATCATCTGGGGCGTATCGCCGACTACGATGTACGCGAGGCCTTGATCCGAACGATCCAGGAAAACGACCGTCTGGCGGATGCCGAGGGAATCGATAAGGCCGTTCGCTCGATTTCGGGCTTTCCTTTCCTTTTGCAGCTTGTGGGTTACCGCGCCTGGGATCTCACGAGCAACTCGAGGGAAATATCATCTCGCGACTTTGACCAGGGAATCAAAATCGCACGCGATGAAATGGACGACCGGATCCTCGCAGCGACCTATCGGGAACTCACTGCGGAGGACAAGCGATTTCTCATCGCCATGCTCGATGACGAAGAAGAGTCCACCACCGCTGACCTTGTCGAGCGCCTTAAGCGTTCGCCGCAACAGGTCTCCCGCTACCGACGCCGCATGATAGACGCCGGCATCATTGGAGAACGCGGGCGCGGAATCGTCGCTTTTGAATTACCGTTCTTCCGCGACTATCTCGCCGCTCAATGCGTGAAATAGGCATCGGATGTGACAAAGGGACAGTCCCTTTGTCACATTCGGTTAGAGGTAGCGGCCGGTGATGCTTGCGGAGCAGGCAGCGATGTCGCCCGGCGTGCCGACACAGACGATTTGTCCGCCTGCGTCGCCGCCGCCCGGGCCCATGTCGATCACGTAATCGGCATTACGGATAAGGTCGAGGTCGTGTTCGATCACGATAACCGTGGCGCCCTTGGCAACGAGGCCGTCAAACACACTCAGCAGCACCTGAACATCGAGCGGATGCAGGCCGATCGTGGGCTCGTCGAATACGAATACGGCATCGTCCTGCACGCGGCCCATCTCGCTCGCAAGCTTAAGTCGCTGCGCCTCGCCGCCCGAGAGCGCCGGCGTGGGCTCGCCCAGTGTCAAGTAGCCCAAACCCAGGTCGTGCAAGGTCTGCAAGCGCGCCTGGACTTTCTTGAGTCCCAACGTGGCGTCAATGGCCTCGTCCACACTCATATCCATGAGCTGCGGCAATGTAAGTAGGCTGCCGTCCTTGCCCTCGCGATGGATATACGAGGCTGCGTCGGCATAACGCGAGCCGCGGCATGCAGGGCAGACGATCTCGACATCGGGCAAAAACTGCACGTCAAGCGATATCGAACCCGTGCCATCGCACGTAGGACAGCGCAAGGTGCCAGTGTTGTAGCTAAAGGCGCCCGCCTTATACCCTGCCTCCTTGGCCTCGGGCGTACGGGCAAAGGCGCGGCGCAGCTCGTCATGGATGTCGGCATAGGTCGCCACCGTCGAGCGCACGTTGGCACCGATGGGCGTGGCGTCAATCAGGTTGGCGCGCGCGATACCCTCGGCATCGATCCAACGCACGTGCCTGGGCAGGCGCTCGCCGGCTGCCTGCGCCTTGAGTGCCGGGATGAGCGTCTCGAGCACCAGCGTCGTTTTGCCCGAGCCCGAAACACCCGTCACCGCGACAAGGCGACCGCGCGGGATATCGACTTCGAGCGGTTTGACGGTATGGATGGCACCGGTCACCATACGGATATGGCCTTGGTCGAACAGTTCGTCGTCAGTCACCTGCGGGCGCAAACGCTTGGGGTCCGAGCGCAAAAACGGCGCGATGCGGCTACCCTGCGATTGCTCGACCTCACATACCGTACCGGCGGCGATTACATGGCCGCCGCCTGCTCCCGCAACGGGGCCCATCTCGACCAGATAGTCGGCTTCTGCCAGCACGCGTGTGTCGTGGTCGACAACAACCACGGTATTGCCGTCGACCACCAGATCGCGCATCACGCCCACCAAGCCGTCGACATTGGCAGGATGCAAGCCGATCGAAGGCTCGTCCAGCACATACAGCACGCCCGTCGATCGGTTGCGCACCACGCGGGCAAGCTGTACGCGCTGGCGCTCACCCGTGGAAAGCGTGGCGCCGGCGCGGTCGAGCGAAAGGTAGTCGAGACCCAGATCGACCAGGCGGCGGGCCGTGCTCAAAAACGAATCGCAGATATCCGTCGCCATGGGCTGCATCTCGGTCGGCAAGGATGCGGGCACTCCGCGCACCCACTCAATCGCCTCGCCCAGCGTCATGGCCGCCGCCTGCGCCAGATTGATACCGCGCACCTGGGGCTGGCGCGCAGCCTCGGAAAGACGCGTGCCTCCGCAATCGCGGCACGGTCCCTCGCGCAAAAAGCGCGCAACGCGCTTGAGCCCCTTATCGTCCTTAACCTTGGCGAGCGCATTCTCGACGGTATAGACGGCGTTGTAATAGGTAAAGTCGAGCGGCGTGGCGCCCTCGCCATTTTTGGGAACGTAGAGAATGTGCTTCTTAACCGCCGGACCATGGAACACGATGTCGCGCTCTTGAGGCGTGAGCTGGCTAAACGGCACGTCGGTGCGCACGCCCATCTCGCCGGCCACCTGCTTCATCAGATCCCACATCAGCGTGCCCCAGGGAAGCACCGCACCCTCGTTGATGGTCTTTGACTCGTCGGGCACCAGGCTCGCCTCGTCCACCTCGCGCATGACGCCGGTGCCTCCGCAGGTAGGACACGCGCCGCCACTGTTAAAGGCAAGGTCCTCGGCCCCCGGCGCATAGAACTCGCGGCCGCATGCGGGGCACGCGAGCGACAGGCCCGCGGCCACGTTAAGGCTCGGCTCCACACGCGCCCCGCAATGCGGGCACACGTGATGGGCGCAGCGGCTAAAGAGCAGACGCAGACTGTTGTTGAGCTCGGTCATGGTGCCAAAAGTCGAGCGCACGCCCGGTACACTGGGGCGCTGATGCAATGCGAGTGCCGCCGGCACGTGCAGCACCTCGTCCACCTGAGCGTGCTCTGCCTGCGTCAGCCGACGGCGGGTATAGGTGCTGAGCGCCTCCAGGTAACGACGCGAGCCCTCGGCATAGAGCACCCCCAACGCCAGCGAGCTCTTGCCCGAGCCCGACACGCCGGCAATGCCCACGAGCCTTCCCAGCGGAATATCGATATCGATGTCCTTGAGGTTATGGACGCGCGCACCGCGCACCTCGATAGCACTTGGTTGTTGCGACACCGTCATCGCTCCCCTTCCTGTTAATCGAATGTGACAAAGGAATGTGACAAAGGGACAGTCCCTTTGTCACATCACTCGTGCCATAAAACACGATCGCGGATGTACTCGCCCAGCATGGGCACGCTAAACCGGACGAGGCCGTATCCAGCAGCCTCGATGACGCGCTCGCGAATCAGGCCTGCGCGATATTTACTCGCCCAGCTCTGGGTACGATCGCAGCGCTCAATGACATCCGCCATGCGCGTCGGCTTGCCCTCGTCAATAGCCATGGCCTCGATAAAGAGGCGCTGTGGGGTGCGTAGCCCGTAATACAGAGGCGCGTCAACCGCTTCGTAGAACTCAGAGACGGCATCCGCATGACCAACCTCGACATCGCACCCTTCAATGACCTGCGAGCCACGCCGGACAGCAGAGCGCCACATGTAATAGCCCACCAGCTGAACCATATAGGGATGCCCCATGCTCTTGTGTGCCGCAAGGTCCGCTGTCTCCGCGTCAACGTAAAGACCGGCGTCTTTGACCGTCTGGACATATGAATCGCGCACCTGGGGCAAAGATATCGCCCCCAGCGTACGCTGCTGGGCACGCCGCAAAAACGTCACGCTCGGCTCTTCGAGCAGATCGTCAACCATACTGGGTAAGCCGGCAAAGACCAGCGCAAGACCGCGCTGGTCGCTATCGGACAAGCCCGTGGCATCCTGGTCTCCGAGCACCTGCTGATAGAGAACGGCAAGAGCCGCCAGCTCCTCGATAGACGCCGATTGAGCCTCGTCAATCGCAAACAGAATACCCTTGCTTGGGCCGAGTTTCTTGAGACGTTCGTTGACCAGCCCTCGCAACGTCTCGCCTTTTGCCCGCGCCGCCTCAACCGACATCCGTCCAAACGATGGGCCAAACTCCATTGACGTCACAACGGGCTTATTCGAGCGGAGTGCGTCGGCCAAGCGGTCGCATAAACCAAGCGAAGCGGAATCGGAGACAACCGCCCATCCGCGCTCACTGGCCAGACGTTGCAGCTCCCGCAGGAGAACTGTTTTGCCACAGCCGCGGTTTCCTGTAATGAGCATGAGCCTACCCGGCGCTCCGGCGCCGTTGTCGAGTCCTTCCTCAAAATCTTCGATGACCGACTCTCGACCGATGAGTATCGGAGGCCGCTTGCCAGCCGTGGGCTTAAAGGGATTTGGATTCATATCGGCCTCCTCGGATTGGCAAACCCTGGTAATAGTTATACCAACTTGTACCGAGTTATACCATCAGCAGGTGACAAAGGGACTGTCCCTCTTGCAGCGTCGGCGCCAAAATCAATTAGTCAAGGATCAGAGGGTTCAAAAATCTACCATTTCTACCCCGTCCCCTAATGGCAGAAGAAGGTGGGGTCGGCGGGGCGATAGGAGCGGAAGGTGGCGGGATCGACCTTTACGTGCGCTGCGGCGGGGACGTCGTACCACTTGACGGTGTAGCCGGCGCCGTGAGAGCAAAAGACCGAGTCGGGCGTGTTGGGCAGATCGGCCTCGGGCTCATAGGCGGCCGCCTCGATGACGCGCTCGGCATCATGGCAAGCCGCATAGCCGGCGAACTCTAGATACAGATGCCCACGACCACTCGTGTAGGCAGCCACCTCCAGCGCATAATCCTGCACCTCGGATGCCGGTACGCGACCCACAAGCTTTGCCCGGTCGCCCGCCATCGTCGGTGGCTCGTACTCGGCACCCATGCGCGTGGCATCCGAGAGCGCCCGGCCCACGCACTCCCCCGGCACCTCAAGCTCAAAGTGGTACCACGGCTCCAGCAGCACCGCCGCGCCGGCCTCACGCGCCTGCATGAGCCCCTGGCGAATCGCGCGGTACGTGGCCTGGCGAAAATCGCCGCCCTCGGTGTGTTTGGCATGCGCGCGGCCGCCCGTGAGCGTAATGCACACATCGGTGATGGGCGAGCCGGTCAGCACGCCCAAGTGGTCGCGCTCCATGGCGTTGGTGAGTGCCAAACGCTGCCAGTTAAGATCGAGCTCGTCGGTCGAGGTCACGGTGCCAAACTGCACGCCCGAGCCCGCCGGCAACGGCTCCAGACGCAGATGCACCTCGGCATAGTGGCGCAGTGGCTCAAAGTGGCCCACGCCCTCGACCGGCTGCGAAATAGTCTCCTTATAGAGAATGCCGCCGGGCTCAAACTCGACCGCAAGGCCAAAACGATCGTCCAGCACGCGCTGCACGACCTCGAGTTGCACGGCGCCCATCAACTGCAGGTGAATCTGTTCCAGATGAGTATTCCAGCTTACGCCGAGCATGGGATCTTCGTCCGCCAGCTCAGTCAGCGCTTTGAACACCGCGTGGACATCGTGTTCGCCCGGAAGCACCGTATAGGTGAAGACCGGCGCAATGACAGGCGCATCGCCCGCGAGCTCCGCGCCCAGGGCGTCCCCCGGGCGAACGTGCGCAAGACCCGTCACGGCGCAAATACCGCCAGCAGCAACTTCTTGGGCAAGCTCATACTTCTCGCCGTTATAGATGCGTACCTGATCGACCTTCTGCTCCCATGCCTCGGCACCGGAACGTCCGGCAATCATCTGCTTGGCATGCAGCGTGCCGCCGGTCACCTTAACCCATGCCAAGCGCTCGCCGCGATCCCCGCGGCTGACACGATAGACGCGCGCGGCAAACTCCGGGAGCCACGCCTGTTCGCGCATCAGCGCGCATATACCATCCAACAGCTCGTCCACACCTTGGTCCTTGAGCGCCGAGCCGGCAAAGCAGGGAAAGAGCTTGCGCTCAGCAACCATGCGCGACAGCGTCGCGGAGGAAAGCTCACCCGCCTCAAGAAACTCCTCGAGCGCCGCCTCGTCTAACGCAGCAGCATCCTCCTGAACGGTGCCGCCCGCCAGCAGTTCGTTGGCATCCAGGCAGCCCTCGGAAAGACGCTGCCCGAGCTGTGCCAGCAAAACATCGCGGCCGGGATTCTCCAAATCGATCTTGTTGATGAAGATGAACGTCGGGATGTCATAGCGCGCAAGCAGGCGCCACAGGGTTTCGGTGTGCCCCTGTACGCCATCGTTGGCGCCTACCACCAGAATCGCGTAGTCCAGGGCACGCAGCGTGCGCTCCGCCTCGGCAGAAAAATCGACATGGCCGGGAGCGTCCACGAGCATAACGTGGGCATCACCATGGTCGAGCACAGCCTGCGACGAGAAGATCGTGATACCGCGCTCACGCTCAATCTCGTTCGTATCCAGATGCGAGTCGCCATCGTCAACGCGGCCGCGCTTGCGAATGCGGCCCGCGTTAAACAGCATGGCCTCGGCCAGCGTGGTCTTGCCGGCATCGACATGCGCCAAGATTCCAACGACCGCTTGCTTCGACATGGCTCTCCTCTTATTGCAAGCCCATCGCACGCGGCAACGGGCACCCTCGTTCCACACTGGATGATACAATTTACGGGCCGGCGGGCGAAGCGGGCCCTATCCCCCGACCGAGCTCATCGCCCCGCGTTGCCGCGCGGCGATTTTCGTAGGTTCGCGCCTTGCGAAAGCCGGCTTTCAAAACAGCACAGCGAACGAAAATGACCCCGCCCAGGGCCATTTTCGTTCGCGCGAATTGTTGATACGCATCCCCACTCTTATGCCTCGCGCAGCCAATCAAACGCGACGCGCGGCGTACCGTCCGACACATATACGATACCGGCGCGCTTAAACCCGGCCTTGGCGATGGCGCCCTGCATGGGCAGGTTGTCTTGATGCGTGTCGATACGCAGGTGATCGGCGCGCTCCTTGGCAAAGGCAAACATCGCAGCCGCGATACCGTGCACGGTGCCGTCGGATGCCACGCGGTGCAGCACGGCGTACGGAGTGTCGCTATGCCATTGACCGTCCTCAATTACGTCATAGCACTCGTCCGGACCCGGTAAAAAGGCAAACGTCGCCACCACGCGACCGTCGACTTCGCACACATAGCTGCCACCAGCGGCGATATCGGCTGCCAGCTGCTCGGCAGAAGGCGTGCCCTCGGGCCACTGCGTGGCGTTGCCATGCGCGCGCATAAAGGCGCGGGCCGCGTCATAGATAGCCATGACGGCGGGAATGTCGGTATCGAGGGTTTTTCTGATCATCACGCGGCGACCTCACGTTTATTGGTATCACTTTGATTGGGCAATGATACCAGCGTTTGGAGAGGGGCACGAAGCAGATGGGGAGCAAAAAGCGAGCCGCTTGGTCAAAAGCCAAAAGCGAGTTTTTAGGCGCTGCCACGGGCGGCGATATGAGCGACCTGTTTGCGCGCGAGAATGAGCGCCGCGACGCCCTGGACGCCGAGCGCGATGAAGCCTGGCGCTACAAGTCGTGCGAACGCAAAAACCGTTACGACACGCGCGCCGAGGCCGAGGCCGTTATGGCCGACTGCGAAAACCGCGGGCGGCGTGGTTTGGCCTGCTACAAATGCGAATACTGCGGCGGCTGGCACCTGACGTCGCATCCTTGGAAATAGGCCTCGCATCGGCACGGCACTGACGGAGCGCCAACCATCGCGCGCAAGCTACGGGCGCGGCGGCACCAAAACATCGTAACGAACGGCCTTGCCCGCAAGTTGATAGCTCGGCTTAACTCCGGCAAGCAGCGGGCCCTTCACCGGCCGCTTGATAACGACCTTGCGCGGATGCACAGCAAGCGCCGCCTCGACCAGCGATTCCTCATCGGCACACGGCTGTTCCAAATGGTGCAGGAGTTGGAACTTCTTTTTCACCGCCGCACTCTTGGTGCGCTCGGGAAACATGGGATCCAGATACACCGCGTCGGGAGCGGCGAGCTCGCCCTGCCCGATCAGCTCAGCTGTATGGCGAAGGCCGGCAATGCTGTCCTCGCCCGCATGAAGGCGCATGCGAGCCACGGCAGCCGCAAGCACCTGATCATCCGCCGCGCGATCCAAGGCATCCTTGAGGAGCGCCGCGATCACGCAATCCTGCTCGTACAGATCGACGGTAAAGCCCGCGGCCGCCAACAGCAGCGAATCCTCGCCAAAGCCTGCCGTGGCATCAATCGCCCATGGGCTCTCGATGCCTTTTGTGCGCGCAGCCTTTACCAGCAGCTCTTGCTGCAGACGGCCTTGCTTGAGTCGTGGCAGCATGCGGGCAAAATCGGCACGCAGCTCCATCGCGCCGTCGGTGAGCGTGAGGCCCTCGGACTTCCGCACGAGCTCGAGCCCCGCGGCCCGAGCAACAGAAAAGGGATCGACGACGCCCATGGACACTCCTTAACAAGCAAAACGAATACGTGAGCGCCGTTTATGTCGGCACCCAACCGTCCGCTATTGTCCCACATGCGGCAAGACCCACCGCCCATTGCAGAATGCGGGTATCTATTTAGCGGTAAAGCACCAAATCCCGTCAGGATTGCCCTCCACCTCAACCCTGCGTTTACCCGCCGCTTCGCGGATGTTCCATACTTGCCCGTCCGTATCATTAAAGGACTGAACATTCGTCGTGAGGAATGCAAATGGACCATTCAGTCACACGCCGAAAGGCCTGCCGGTTGGCAATCTCGGCAGCCGGAGCCACACTGGCAGCTGTGGTACTGCCAGCCTGCTCGAACAGTAATTCCGACATGTCCGGCAAGGCCAGGCTGAACGTAGGCGTCCGCTCGGATATCGTCGGGTTTAGCGAGCGTAATCCCAACAACGGCAAATACTACGGATTCGAAATCGACCTCGCCAACGAGTTGACAAACCGTCTTGGCTATGGAGGCTGTTCGTTTATATCCGTAACGCCCGAGACACGCGAAGAAATGCTCTCGTCGGGAAAAGTCGATTGCCTGATCGCGTGCTACTCGATAAGCGACGAACGCAAAAAACTGTTTGACTTCTCTGCCGCCTATTACACCGACTCGGTAATTCTTGTTGTCGAAAATACATCGCTCATTCAATCCTTCTCCCAGCTTAAGGGCGGAACAATTGGCACGGTATCCGGAACAAACGCTGCACCTCAACTTGCCGCGAAGTTTTTGGAGCTGGGGCTTTCGGACGGCATCCCCCAGCAGCAGGATGCCAAGAGCGGCAACATTGACTACGACACATGGCATCTGAGCCAATATGCAAGCTACGCTGAGCTTTCCCGCGCATTGGAAGCCGGCGACGTCGACGCCATGGCGACCGATGGCGCAATTGCCAAAACCTATCTCGATGACGAGCGCACCGTCCTGCCCGATTTTGGCATCAACCCACAGCGCTACGCCGTCGCAACGCAGAAGGGCTCTGAGCTTTCACCCAAGGTTGCCGCCGAAGTACGCTCAATGCTCAAAGACAAAACAATCGATACGCTCATCGAGAAATGGAACTAAGGAAGTCCACCCATGTCCAAGCGACTAAAACAGAAGTCCGTGGCGCTTGCCATTGCCGTAGCCGTCTGCACGTTAGCGATGGGACTCCTACTCGCCTCGATGCAAACGCGTCTATCGCAAGAGGAATACGCTTTAGAATTCGATCGCGTTGCCGCCGAACTCCCCGATCTCGTTAAAACTGCCCGGTCGGAAACGAAAGACAACACCCAAACATTTGACGACCTGTATCGCACGCGTGCCGCAAGCATCGCGTTTATGGCGGCCCACGATGCCGGTTATGAAGCGACCGATGCCAAAATGGCCGAGTTCAAGGACCTGCTCAAGGTCGATAACGTTCTCGTTACCCGACGTGACGGTTCCATCATCGCCAAAGCGGCTGACACCAAAGCCGATTTTAGCCGCGCCCGCTTCAACCTGCTACGTCAGTGCTTCGAGACCGGCAAGCCCTCCGATCCAGTTGAGGTCGATCTTCCCGATCAAGACTGGCTCATGCGATACTATGCCGCCAAAATCGATGACGACACCATGGTTATCGTAGAGCAAAATCCCCAAGAGCTGCACGCCCTTGTCAAGGACACCGGCTCGGCCGAGAGCATGCTCAAGAACATCTCGCTCGGCAGTCACGGATATGTCCTCGCCGTATCGGCAAAAACACACCTGATCACCTACCATCCCGATCAGAACATGATAGGTACCGATGCACTCGACAACGGCATCGACGTGAGCAATCTTGAGGACGGCAAGACATTCATCACTTCCGTCAAAAACACAAGCCTGTATTGTCGCGTCAAGTTGGTCGATGACACCTATTACATTCTCGCCATCCCCGAAAGCGATACCGCCTCCGCGCGCAACATCACCGTGGGCGTCATCCTCTTTGCCTTCATCGCAGTCGTCGCCGCCGTGGCACTCTATGACCTGTTTGTCCTAGCGGATGACGAGCATGACGACCACGACCATCACGAATACGTCAAGATCGGTCGCGGCCTTCGGTTTAGCCCCTCCGTGGGCAGGCGCGCAACAGCCTTGTCCATTGCAGGACTCGTCTTACTTTTGGCAGTAACCTTCTATATGCAAACGCTCTTTGCCCTTTCGAGCCAGGCGACGGTCAATCGGGAGCGCTTAGAGCAGATTGATCAAACGCTCAAAAATAATGCGCTGCGCGAGGATGAACTTACGAGGCAATATAGCGAGCACTATGCCACTGCCTGCCACATTATCGCCTACATCGTTGAGCACAATCCAGAGCTCGCCACGCGAGCCGACCTGCACAGCATGGCAAAAACGCTCAACATCGAGTCAATTTATCTCTACGACGGCGACGGCAATATGACGAGCTCGAGCACGTCGCAGCGATCCTACAGCCTTTCGACCAAGTACGGTGACTCCTCCTACGAGTTCCGCTCGCTTTTGGGCGGCAAGGATGAATATATACAGCCTCTCTCTATCAACAGAACCACCGGCGAGACATATCAGTACATCGGAGTCGCACTCTACGATCAGGATGGCATTGCAGACGGAATCGTGCAGATTGCCGTGCGCCCCATGCGCTTAGAAGAAATGCTCAAGAGCACCAAGATCGACGCAGTGCTCGATGGCATCAAGGCGGGCGCCGGAGGCTTCGCCTTTGCAATCAAGAAAAAAGACGGTACCGTCGCATACCATCCCAACGACCTTCTTTTGGGGAAAAAAGCATCCGAAATCGGACTGACTGACGAGCAGCTTGCAGATGGCTTTAGCGACTTCGTCTACATCGACAACCAAAAACTCTACGCCTCCTGCTTGGAGACTGGCGACTATTACGTTTACGTCGCGGCACCCGAAGACTCCTTTATGCACCAGCGCGTTCCGCTCACCATCGCAACCGGAATCATCGCCGCCATTTGCTTTGCCCTTATCTACCCGTTGCTGACGCTCGACACCATAAACGTCGAAGAAAAGCGTTCGAAGCACGAAGGCGATTTCGCGACAAGACGGCACAACATCACCGTCACGACATCCGACGGCCGTGTCAAACACAGCGAAAGCGCCATTAGCCGATGGCTCAACATCTCCTTTAAATGGGAGGACAAAACCCCCGAGCAAAAACTCGGCACAGTCCTTAAATGGTTTACCGGCATCGCGGTGTTTATCGTCTTTTTGGCCGTCTTGTTTAAAGACGCTCTGTTTGGTCCGCGTTCGGTATTTACCTATATCCTGGGCAACGACTGGCAGCACGGTCTCAACATATTCGCGCTCACCGCTTCGATCATGTACGCCTGTGTAGCTCTCACAGTGTGCGCAATCGCGCAGGCGCTTCTTCGCATGTTGTCCAATGTGCTTGGAGCGCGCGGCGAGACGATATGCCGACTTCTCTCGAGCCTGACAAAATACGGAACTCTCATCGCTATGCTCTATTGGTGCCTCGGCGTTTTGGGTGTCGATACCGCAACGCTTTTAGCCTCGGCAGGTATCATCACGCTCGCCGTCTCCTTTGGAGCCAAAGACCTCATCACGGATATCTTATGCGGGCTCTTTATTATCTTTGAAGGCGAGTTCCGCGTTGGAGACGTCATCTCGGTTGGCGGCAATACCGGCACCGTTATGGAGATTGGCGTGCGAACCACAAAGATCAATGACGGCAACGGCAACGTTCTGCTCCTACGCAACAGCTCGATTTCGAATGTCACCAACATGACCAAACTTAATTCTTACGCCAGCATAGATATCACCATCCCAGTGGGAGAATCTCTACCCTATGTCGAAAAGGTGCTTAAAGACGAGCTCAAAAGTGTGCATGACCGCGTTCCCGCCATTATCGATGGCCCCTTCTACAAGGGCGTGGTCGACCTTAGCAGCACCGCTATGACCATTCGCGTTGTCGCCACCTGCAAGGAGACCGATCGCGGCAGCGTCATGCGTTCTTTGCGCCGTGAGATAAAGCTCATGCTTTCCCGCCGCGACATCGCCCCCTATCAACTCGTTTTCGATCATTGCGATGCCGACGAGTCCGCTCCAAGGGAAGCTACCGCCGAAGAACTCGCCGAAGCGGACGAGTTTAGCGAAGAACAGAAACTCGCCTCACAAGACCTGGGTAACGAACCTACCAATCAGTAATTCATGGCACCGGGCAACACCCGCACGGTGCCGTTAAGGCTCAAGGGAAAGGAACTGAACATGAGCAACAACCGTAAAGTCCTAAAGGTCATGTCCATCATCTATCTATTGGGAGGTATTTTCAGCATCGCCGCGGGCGCGTTGGCACTCACCGCGGCTTCGGGCGACGCCAGCGGCGATCTCTCGGTTTACAGTGTTGTCATCATCGTGATGGGCATCGTCGAAATCATCGCTGCCGTGCTGGGCATCCGCGCCTCAAATAACCCCAGCAAGATTGGTGTCGTTTGGGTCTGGGCTATCATTTGCCTGGTTTGCGCCGTTGTGAGCCTGCTGCTTTCCGAGCCCTTCTTGGGCGGAGTCGGCACCAGCGCCACCGATGTCACCGCCGTGGTCGTAAGTGCCGTGTACTTCGTTTTCGCCAACCGCGTTAAAAAGGAAAGCCAGGAGCGCCTGAGCTAGGGCATCTGACCCGCCCGCACAGAGCACCGTATATGAAAGCCGCCCTCCGTTTCTCGAGCAAACAAGAAACGGAGGGCGGCTTGCTGTGGATAGTCTTTGCATTCATTCGATTGCCACGGCACGGCACGATCGACAGCATAATGCCAGACACCCGAGCCGACAGCGGCAAGCGCGTCAACGGATGCGCTTGCGAGCAGCAGACCCGTTGGCACAGCCCACCATGCGAATCAAGTAGTTCTCTACGACGTGATAAGCTTGGGGCTTTTCATCTTTAAGGGAAACTAAGCACACCGGAACCGTCAGGGCCCCTTCGCCCACAATGGGAACAATCTCAAACCCACTAGCGATCTGACCGGGAACGGGAAGAATGGCATTTAAGAAAAAGCCACGCTCGGCCGCCAAAAACGACCCAACTTGAGCGGGGCTATCGATAACGCGCGTCTCACCTAGGACACCGAGGCTTTTGTACTGCCAAAAAATCGAGTTGTTAAAGCTATCGAACGCAGTCGACTGTCCTACCGGATAGGAGCTCAGATCAGCCACGGTCACAAAGGGCCTCTTGCCGAGCGGATGGTCGGCGGCAACGAGAATACCCGTGGGCAGGGTTCCCAGCTGTTCGCAGTCATCATTGGTATTGTCATATGTACCCACCGTAAGCAAGGCATCGAGGCCGCCCTGCTCAAGTTCCTGCTGGGCAACTCCGGGATGCACAGTGCAAATCTTCACCCGCACGCGCACACCACGCATGATAAGCGCAGATAGCCCCTTATATAGCTTATCCTCGTTATCGAATGCGGGAGCGCACAGGCCAATCGAGAGTTCCGGCATCGCTTGCGGACCTGAGGCCGACGAGACGGTCAGGTCGCATCCAGACGGGTCAAAGTTTTCGACCTCGCGATATGCTTCGACGGCGGGGCGAGCCTTGGCATAAAAACTGCGACCGGCCTGAGTCGGCCTGACGCCGCTACTTCCACGCTCAAAAAACTGAACGTTAAAAAACTGCTCGAGCTCGCTAATTGACTTGGAAATGGCCTGAACGGTCACGTTGCGCTGGTGCGCCGCAGCAGTAAAACTCTTCGTCTCGAATACGGCGACAAAATAGCCGACCTGCTTGATATTCACCATTCGCCCCTAAAAAATGCACAGTTTAATCCAGTTAAACAAAAACCTAGCACAGCGCAAGTGCCATCCCCGTCACGAGCGGAGCGTTCAACTATTAGATGAACGTGCACAGCACCTTGTTGAATTACAATATGCTTCGCGACATGCGTCATGCGTGCGCATCAAATACGTCATGTCCACTTCGAAAGGACCAGCCATGAGCAACGCCTGTAAATTACTCAAAATCCTATCGTTCCTCTTCTTTGTCGTCGGCATTCTAAGCGCAGGCATGGGTGCTACAGCGCTCTTTGCAGGCAGCGCGGCAGGCGATATCACGAGCGCCATGATCGTCTCTTGCGTCGTCGTCATCGTATTGGGCGTCGTCGAAATTGTGACCGCTGTCTTTGGCATCCGCGCGGCAAATAATCCCGCCAAGGCTGGCGTTGTCTGGATCTGGTCCATCGTCTGCCTAGCATGTTCGGTCATCAGTCTGCTCCTCTCCCTGCCCCTCTTGGGTGGGACCGGCTCAAGCATCCCCGATTTTACCGGCCTGATTGTCAGCATTATCTACTTTGTACTCGCCAACCGCGTCAAGAAAGAGGGCATGGACCGTTTGAGCTAAGCCGCATCCGTGTCAATCGCTCAGCGACTCTGGTATATACGCCAATAAAAAGGGCCGATCGCGCATCTCCGCGGTCGGCCCTTTGCGTTTTCCCAGATAAAACCTACCAAAATGAACCTGTCCTTTTTGGCAGGTTGTTAGCTGTGGCGGTACTCGGCGATGATGAAGTCGATGTCGGTTTGAAGGGTGCCAAATTTGCCAGGCGCTCTTTGTCGGCAGGGCGCGTGCGATAGTAGTATGGCGTCATCTGGAACACCGCCTCGATGTCGGCCTGGGTCTGGAGCGTAATGTTCGCAGACACCCGCTGCGTTCCGACCAACTCGAGCTCGGTAGTCTTCGGCAGTTTCTCGTCATTGAGATATGGTGTGTCGTAGAGTACCTCCTTGAGCCCAAACAGATGACGAGCGCCCGGCACCACGGTGTAGAGCGAGCCCTCGGGCGCCAGCACGCGGGCAAACTCGCGCTCGTTAAAGGGCGCAAAGAGCTCGGTCACCATATCGAAAGCGCCATCGGCCACGGGGATATCCTTCATGTTGGCCACAAAATAGGTCGCATCGCCGCGCTTGGCGGCCAGACGCACCATCTCCTTGCCCAGATCAAAGCCGTAGGCATCCACGCCCGGCACCGCGCCCATGGCACTGGTGTAGTAGCCCTCGCCGCAGCAAATGTCGAGCAAGGCCAGCGGCTTGTCCGACGTAGCCGCGCACCGCTGAGCTCGTTCGCGCACCAGCTCGACCATCGCATCGCGCAACGGCGCATAGTAACCGCGGTTCAGAAAGTCGCGACGGCTGCGTGCCTGCGACTTGGGATCGCCCATGGAGTCGCCGCTCTTGGACGAGCGCAGCAGATATAGATAGCCCTCGCGAGCACGGTCAAACCGGTGTCCGCCCGCGCATGCAGCACCGCGTTCGTCATCCACCAACGGTTCATGGCAAACGGGACACAACAACATGGCAACTCCTTAGCCCGAACAACACAACGCCCACCATTGTCGCACGCCTTCCCCACCTAGTCATTGGGGACGTTCTTAAATGACTAGTCAAAAGGGACACTCTTGCGTCACTTAGGGACACTCCTTTTGGTCGGCGCCAAAGAGTGTCCCCAACGACTAGTCGTTTAAGAACGTCCCCAATGACTAGGCGATTAGGAGTATCATCGTCTGCGCAAATAAGCACGAAATAGCATGTTAGAGATTGAGAGCGTATGGCTGATACCGTATCTAAGCACATTGACATGACCACCGGCTCGCTGTGGCGCAATATTCCCCTGTTCGCCTTCCCCGTGGCCGCCACGAGCATCTTGGAGCAGCTGTCGAACCTCATCGCCACGGTCATCATCGGCAACTTCTCGGGCGACCAGGGAACCCTTGCCATGGCGGCGGTCGGCTCCAATGTTCCGCTTACCAGTCTTATGCTCAACCTGTTTATTGGCATGTCGCTTGGCTCCAACGTGGTCATCGCCAACGCTATCGGCCGCAACGATCAGAGCATGGTCAAACGCGCCGTCCATACCTCGATTTTAATGGCGCTCGTAGGCTTTGTCGTCATCGCTCTGGGCGAGATCTTTGCCGAGCCCATGCTCGCCGCGCTCAACGTTCCCGCCGAAACCATGCCGCTCGCCTCGCTCTACCTGCGCGTCTTTTTGCTCAGCCTGCCCTCGATCTTGCTCTACAACTTTGAGGCCGCGATTTTCCGCTCCGTCGGCATCACCCGCATGCCGCTGCAGGCGCTTGCTGTGTCCACCGTCCTCAACATTGGCCTGGACCTCATCTTTGTCCCCGTGCTCCACTGGGGCGTCGCGGGTGTCGCTATCGCCACCGCTATCGCCTACACCGTCAGCGCCGCCACGCTCTTTATCCGTCTGCTCAAGACCGACTCCGTCGTCCGCGTCACCCCACGCGACTTAGGCTTAGACCCCGTCGCCCTCAAGCGCATCGTCAAGATCGGCCTGCCCGCCGGCATCCAAAGCGCCGTCTTTGCCGTCGCCAACATCATCATCCAGTCCGCTATCAACAGCCTGGGCACCGAGGTCATGGCGGCATCGAGCGCCGCCATGAGCCTGGAGTACGTATGCTACAACCTGCTCAACAGCTTTAGCCAGGCTTGCACCACCTTTGTGGGACAAAACCACGGTGCCCGCCAGATCGACCGTTGCACCAAGACGCTCAAGGTCTGCCTAGTCGAAGGCGGTATCGTCGCGCTCACCACAATTATCGTTATTGTCGGTCTGGGGCGCGAGATCTTGTCGCTGTTCAACAGCGATCCCAACATCGTCTCGATCGGCTATATCCGCGTGTGCTCGATCTTCCCGGCGTACGCCTTTAGTATGTTCTACGAAAACATGTCCGGCTACCTGCGCGGCTTTGGTATCTCACTCATGCCCGCCCTCATCACCATGATCTGCGTCTGCGGCATCCGCTTCTATTGGGTGTTCTGCGTGTTCCCGCACTTCCGCACCTTTGCGAACATCATGATGGTCTACCCCATCAGCCTGGGCACCACGGCGTTCTTTATGGTCGTGGCGGTATTACTCTGCCACCCGGCACGCACCTATCGCGCCGCCCAAGCCAAAGCGACAGCCCGCTAAACACCGCACTCAACGCCACGCCAGTCATTAATTGACAATATGCGAGCTCATATAGTCGATAAAGCGCCTCGTGGCGATGGGCATGGTGTCCCAGCTGCGCCATGCGGCCACCACGTCACGCGAGGGGGCATGCACGATGGGCCGCACACAAATATCGGCTCGCATGCCCTCCACAGTACGACGGTAGAGCATGCTCACGCCCAGGCCCTCCTCCACCATCGCCATGATGGTGTAGTCGTCGGTCACCTCACTCGTCACGTGCGGCGACAGCCCATGCGCCGCGAATGCATCGAGCACCAGGCTCTGTTCGCCCTCATCCAGCAACACAAACGGCTCGGACGCCAGATCGGCGAGCGTCACCTTTTCCTTTGCCGTCAGCGGATGCGCAGCCGGCAACAGTGCCACCAACTCGTCGTGATAGACCACGCGCTTCTCGAGCCCCGCGGTAAACCCGCGTGCCGTAAAGCAAAAATCCACTACGCCGTCGTGCACCCACTGGGCGTTGCGCGTGTAATCTCCCTGCTTGAGGGTAAAGTGCACGCCCGGGTGCAGCGCTCCAAAGTCGCGGATCACACGCGGCAGCACGGTACGACTCACGTTGGTAAACGTCGCAATGCGAATATCAGTCGACGAAAGCCCCAGCAGCTCCTGGCGCTTGCCCTCGAGCTCGGCCTCGGCGGTCACGATCTGGCGCAGGTACGGCAGATATTGTTTACCGTCGCGCGTAAGCGAGACGCCCTGCTTTCCGCGCTCGATAAGCGTGGTACCCAGCTCGCGCTCGAGCGCCTTGACGGCCTGGCTCACCGCACTTTGCGTATAGCCCAGCTCGTCCGCTGCGCCTTTAAGGCTGCCGCGATCGACCACCATACAAACAATCTGATACCGCGATGCCATCGTGCCTCCACATCAATGCAGCCGTAAAACGTTTTGCCAGGGCTTTTCGCATCTACTTTAGCGTTTCTTAATCATACTGAAGATACATTCGCTTTACTACATCCAAATCTGGGAGCAGAATCCTTTTTACGAAACCGTTCTGTAACAAAAGGAGCCCCATGGATCGCAAAAAAGCAATCGCGCTCTCATTTTCCGTTCCCGTCGCATGGGGCTTTTCGTACCCCCTTATGAAGATCGGCATGGACAGCATGAACGCCACGAGCATCGTCGCGCTACGCTGCATCATCGCCTTTGTGGCCTGCCTGCTGCTCTTCCACAAGCGCGCGTTCCGTATCAACCGCGACCTTATGGTCCGCGCCGCCATCATCGGCGCCATTATGGCAACCGAGCTCACCTGCATGTGCTTAGGCTCTAGCCTCACCTCCGCCTCCACCGCCGGCTTTTTGCAGAGCCTGACGGTCGTGATCGTGCCGTTTGCCAATGCCGCCCTGCTGCGTCGTGCCCCCGAGCGCAAAGTGCTCATCGGCACCGGCATCGTCACCTGCGGCATGTTGCTGCTCTCGGGCGCCGACTTCACCAGCCTGAACCCGGGCGCGCTCATCATGCTGCTCTCCGCCTTTGTCTATGCCGGGCACATCATTGTCGCCAAGCGGTTTGTCGAAGAAGTCGATCCGCTTGCTCTGGGCGTTTGGCAGCTGGGCTTCGGCGGCTTGTTCTCGGGCATCGCCGCATGCGTCTTTGGCGGTTTCACACTTCCCAGTACGCCCAGCGAGATCGTGGTCGTCGTCGCGCTCGCACTCATCTGCTCTGCCTACGGCTTTATCACCCAGACGCTCGTGCAGCCCCACGTGCCCGCCGAGACCACCGGCTTCGCCTTCTCGCTCGAGCCGGTCTGCTCCGCTGTCTTTTCGTTCTTCTTGGTTGGCGAGATCCTGAGCCCCATCGCCTTCTTTGGCGCCGCCCTCATCCTAACCGGCGTCATGGTGGCAACCGTCGAGCTTCCGCGCCTCCGCGCACATGGACAAGCTCGCATGGCAAGAGCGCCCGAGCACGTCTCGTAGACCCTACTCTTCATACGGCCGTGGCATAAAGGCAACCGGTGCGCCTTTACAATAGATACCGACAGAGCATCTGACGTAAAGGAGCCCCATGGACGCCGCGACCCGCGACCGCAACATAGCAACTTGGTTGGGCGATGCGCCGCAGCCGGTACGTGACACTACGAACCAGCTGCTCGAGCGCATCGCCCTTTTGCGTGCCGAGCAGACTATCTACCCGGCACAAGACGACATCCTCAATGCCCTCGCCTACACGCCGGCCGACCAGGTCAAAGTTGTCATCTTGGGTCAAGACCCCTATCACGGGCCCAACCAGGCCATGGGGCTGTCGTTCTCGGTCCCCGCGACGCAAACCAAGTTGCCGCCGAGCCTGCGCAACATCTACAAGGAACTCAATGCCGATCTGGACTGCCCCATTCCCGCCACAGGAGACCTAACTCCATGGGCACAGCAGGGCGTCTTGCTCCTCAACACTACGCTCACCGTGCGCGAGCATGCCGCCAACTCGCACGCCAAACTGGGCTGGAGCACCCTGACCGACTACGTTATCGAACGCTGCTGCCAGCTGCCCCAGCCGGTAGTCTTTTTGGCATGGGGTCGCTAGGTAATGGCCGCATGGATGTCCCACCGGAAGTGATCCCGGCCGTCCTCGGCAGGGGTATAGGTCAGGAAATAGTCATAGGATTCGTCGCTGTCCTGGCCCTGGTGCTTGCCGAAGCCGTAGACATTTTCCCGGATAGGCACGGCCTCCAGCTTCTTGTCTCCGACGGTGACGAAGATATTTGCAGGGTCATTGACAAAGTCGAAGTCGTAGTCGCCCTTTGCATACCCCAGATGGATGTCCACATAGGAGCCGGCGTCCACGGCATAGAGAATTTCGTTTTGAATGTCGCCAAAGTTCAGGCTTCTGCCCTGGTTCAGATAATTCATAAAGCAGAGGGAGTCGTCGGCGTTTCCGGCGCCGGCCATGCCGTCCTTCGTGGCGATGGAGTAGGCGTTATACCCGGCGGCCTTGAGCTGCTGCCAGACCCGGTGGGCATAGTAGAAGGCCATATCCCGGTTGTTGGCACTGCGCATTACGGCGGGCTGGGACTTGAAGTCATCGCTGGGCTTGCCCTGGTTAAAGTTCAGATCATAATCGATGTGGTAATCATACAGGTCTCCGCTGCTCTCCCGGTTTCTATCCTCCACATCCTTCAGATAGGCCTGCCAAGCGGAAACATCGGATGTATCCTTGGGGCGGGGAACATTGACCTCGGGATAGTTGTTCGGCTCATAGAGCGCGTTATCCCAAAAGCCGCCGGCAGCGCCCCGGTAGTTCTCCTTGGTATAGTAGGTGCGGGAGAAAGGCGTTTTGCTGGCCCAGTCGCCGTCCTTGCTGTACAGATAGGTGGAGCCATCCGAGACCAGAATCAGGTACTTTTTGGCAGGGGAGATGTTCGGATGCTCCTCCAGAGCCGCCTTGCCGGCCAAAAGACCGGCGTGGATATTGGTGCCGATGGAAATCCTGCTCTCTATGGCCGATTTTATGGCGTCATAGCTTGTGGACAGATCAAACCAGTCGGATTTGTCGGCATAACGCTTAAACTTTACGATACACACCTTCACGGCTGCGCCGCTGTCTGTGGCGGCGTCCTTCAGATTATCCAGAAGGGTGAGGGCTTCATTCTTCACATTTTCGTCGGCGGAAGAGGAGCCATCCAGCACGAATACCACCTCAGACTCCAGCTTTTCCTCTGCACTGGGCAGGGAGCGCGTTATATCCGAGGTCCAGGTTTCGGGGTCCAGGGGTGTTGCCGTTTTAGAACGGGAGACACCGGTGGTGAAACGGGGAGTGTCGGTAGGGGCCTGATCGGCGGCCAGGGTGGCCGCGGGCAGAACGCCTGCCAGCATCACAATGCACAGCAGGGCCACTAACAGGGTGCGCAGTTT
>UQIB01000021.1 GCA_900541015.1 uncultured Collinsella sp.
GCTCGTCCCCGGCACCGCATTTTTGACCGATGTCAACGGAAAGAGCAACGCAGTCAGATTCAATTTCTCGACCCCAGCGGACGATAAAATTGTCGAGGGCATGAAGATCCTCGGCAGGGTGCTCAAAGAAATGAGAGGAGAATAACATATATGGAAAATCAGACTCCCGAACGCCGCCAGCGCGTTCTCAGCGCAATCCAGCCGACTGCGATTCCGACCCTCGGCAACTATCTCGGTGCTCTGCGCAACTGGAAAGCGATGAGCGACGACTATGACTGCGTCTACGCCGTTGCCGACCTGCACGCGATAACCGTCAGACAGGATCCCGCGACTCTCAGACGCCAGACCATGGAGGCTTTTGCGCTCCTGCTCTCGATAGGACTCGACCCGGATAAGAACGTCGTGTTCGTCCAGAGCCATGTCAACACCCACGCCCAGCTCGCGTGGATTCTCGACTGCTACACCCAGTTCGGCGAGGCCTCGAGAATGACCCAGTTCAAAGACAAATCCCAGAAGCACGCGGACAATGTCAATGTCGGCCTCTTCGCCTATCCCGTGCTCATGGCTGCGGATATTCTGCTCTATCAGGCAAACTATGTGCCCATCGGCGAGGATCAGAAGCAGCATCTTGAGATAACCCGCAACATAGCCGAGCGCTTCAATGGAATATACGGCAACACATTCACCATTCCCGAGCCGTTTATAGGCAAGGTCGGCGCGAGAATAATGTCGCTGCAGAATCCGAATCAGAAGATGTCGAAATCCGACCCGAACCCGAAGGCATCCGTCTCCATTCTCGACGAGCCCTCGGTTATTATGAAGAAGTTCAAGAGCGCGGTCACGGACTCCGAAGCCGTTGTCAGATACGGCGAGGGCAAGGACGGCATCAACAACCTGCTGACCATCTACTCGGTGGTAACCGGCAAGAGCATTGCCGAAGCAGAGGCAGAGTTCGCCGGCAAGGGCTATGGCGACTTCGCACCCGCGCAGCTTGCGCCGCAGCCAGAGGGCGTCACGATAGAGCGCAAGCATCGATGTCGGATCCACTTCTTCCCTATCGGCAGCATAATCGGAAAACCATGCAGGCTGCGGCAGATGGGGCGCCGCATCGGCATCTGCCGGCGAAAACCCAAACGATCCGCCATGCGCGGGATCGTCCGCCGCCACCCACGGCAGGGGCACACGACAGCCGTCGCGCCCCTTCTCACGCTTCGGTCCGTGCGTATTGGTCGCAGTAGGGTCTTCGAGTGCAGCCCACGGGATATCAGCCACCTCAAAAAGGCCGAGCTCCTCACCCTGATACACGTATGCCGAGCCCGGAAGCGCCAGCTCAAGCAAAAGGGCCGCCCGCGCGCGGCGCTCGCCGAGTTCGCGGTCCTCGTCATAAGACAACCCGTCGCGTAAGAGCCAGTCGAGCGCAATCTGGTGGTAGCGCGTCGCCTTGATTTGCGGCAGGGCATAGCGTGTCGCCACGCGCGGCACGTCGTGGTTGGAGAGTACCCAGGTCGAGGCGGAATCGGATTCGACGGCTGCCTTCAAGCCCTTCTCGATTGCAGTGTGCATGTCATCATAGGTCCAAGTGGCCTTGGCAAACTCAAAGTTGAATGTCTGGCCAAGCTCGCTGGGACGCGCGTAGAGATACTGGCGCTCGGGCAGCACCCACGCCTCGGCAACGGCACTGCGCGGCGGATTATAGCGGTCGAACACGCGGCGCCACTCGCGATAGATCTCGTGGACCTCATTGCGGTCCCACAGCGGATGGGTGCCGTCGTCAACCATGTCATCGCCCTCGGCGAGATGCCACCGGTCGAGGTCATCGCGGTCGAGATCCTTGGCGAGACCCTGCGCCACATCAATGCGAAAGCCGTCGACGCCTCGATCGCTCCAAAACGCCAGGACGTCGCAAAAGAGCGCGTGAACCTCAGGGCATGACCAGTCAAAGTCCGGCTGCTCGGGCGTAAACATGTGCAGATACCACTGACCGTCCGCAACACGCGTCCATGCGGGGCCGCCAAAGTTGGCATTCCAATTGGTGGGAGGCAGCTCGCCATGCTCGCCGCGACCATCGCGGAAGATATAACGGGCGCGCTCGGGCGATCCGGGGCCGGCGGCAAGAGCGGCTTTGAACCAGGGGTGCTGGCTGGATGAATGGTTGGGCACGATGTCGACGATGACCTTGATGCCGCGCGCGTGAGCCGCAGCGATCATGTCATCGAAGTCGTCAAGCGAGCCGAGACGTGGATCGACATCGCAGTAGTCCGCCACATCATAGCCACCATCGACAAGAGGCGATGGGTAAAACGGGCTCAGCCAGATGGCCTCGATACCCAGCCGCTCAAGATAGTCCATCTGCTGGGTAATGCCCGCGATATCGCCCAGACCCGAACCAGTCGAATCCTTAAACGAGCGCGGGTAGATCTGATAGATCGCGGCATCGGACATCCATGAGCGCGAAGAAGACTTTTCTGTAACCATGGGGCGTGCCTCCCTTGCAACGAGGTTTTGTGAGATGCCCACGATGATACGCCCAAAGCAGATATTCGCGGCAAACAACGCCACAGCCACGCCCCAAAACGCTCGCTCCCTCTCGGGTTCAAGCCTCCTGGGACGAATCGACCGATTAGTGAAAAGAACGGAAGACCCACTTTCCCGGCCACGACAGCGAGCGGGCTCCGGGTGCCCCAGGTTGCCGCGAAAAAGGAGGGAAGCGTACTTTATGTACGCGACCGACGATTGAGGGGCAAGACGGGGCGTCCGGGGCCCGCGCAGCGTCAACAAAAAACGCGGTTCGTTAGAACCGCGTAAGATAGTTGGAGCGGACAACGGGGCGTCTGCGTATCCGCTTCACGGATCCGCACCGGCTTCGGCCGCCTGCCGGCGACCTCGCCAGCTCGCTACAAACGCTCCGCGTTTGCTTAACGCTCGCTCCCTCTCGGGTTCGAGCCCAGGCGATGGGTACGAAAAAGCCCGGCTACCGTAGTAGTCGGGCTGTTGTGCTTGGAGCGGACAACGGGGCTCGAACCCGCGACCCCAACCTTGGCAAGGTTGTGCTCTACCAACTGAGCCATGTCCGCTTGCGGGTTATTAATTTACGCGAGTTGTCCAAAAGACGCAAGTACTTTTTTCAAAAAACTTGTCTGCCGCATGTTCTTAGTAGCTAAACGCGCTAAAGCGATTGGCTAGGCACACGATTCCAGCGCTCCGCTAAACAGCTTCACCATCTGCACGCGCGTGCCGGCGCCGTCCGTACGACGAGCAACCTCCACGTTATCGACGAGCATACGCATAAGCTTGATGCCACGGCCGCGCTCCTCGGATGCGACCGGCTCGCTCGTTTCATCGATAGAATAGCCGGCACCTCGATCAAGCACCTCAACCACAACGCGATCGCCATAGGCCTGAACCGTCAGGACGCACCCGATACCGCCCGCATGGTCATAGGCATTACCCAGCGCCTCCCCCGACGCCAATGCGACATCGTAGCGCTCGTCACGGCGCAACGGAAGCGATTCAAGGAGTTCGGCGATGCGATGTCGGTAGTATGGAAGATTCTCGATACCCTGACGGACCTCGACGCTCTTACTCCAGCGAGGCAGCTCCCCCACCGGAATGGCGGGAATAGACTCCCGTGCCGGCCCCGCGACATGAAGGATATCGACAAGACGAGCAATCTCCAAAAAGCGAACAACTTCACCCGATGCATTGACGAGCGAAAGCAGGCCTTCTCGCCTCATGAGCTCACGAGCGCGCGTAAGCAGGAATGCCAAGCCCGTCGAATCGATAAAGCTAACAGCCTGACAGTTGATGACGACACGACGCACGCCGCGGCCAATCAAAGCATCCAACCGCCGACGCAGCGCAGGCACCGTGGCGATGTCGATATCGCCTGGTGGCGTCAAAACCGCTATGTCATTCCACTCATTCATACGACCATGGTTCCCAAAAAAGCCCACTCGATGCATTCGTTTCCCCAACCGTGCGGATTCAGCCCGCCCAGCGTCGTCTATGAACGACCCCGCAAAAACTCAAGGGACACCAATGCAATGTCATCGTCCAGCGCCGATTCGGTAAATCGGTCGAGCTCGCCCAAGACCTTGCCGCAGATTCCCGATACGCCCTCACCCGAGACAGAGAGCAGAAGGTCACGAAGGCGCTGCTCGCCAAAGAACGCTCCGGTGCGGTCGCGGGCCTCAATCGTTCCATCCGTATACATGAAGAGCATGTCGCCAGGAGCGAACGTAAACACGCCTGTCTCGTACACCATGCTCTCAAAGGCACCGATTACACCCGATTGACATCCAAGTAGCTCGACCTCTCCCCCACGTGCCTCGCCGCCACCCAGCGGCATCGACTCTGGCCTAATGACCATGGTCGGAGGATGGCCCGCCGAACAATACGTTGCGCGTCCGGCCTTAAGGTCAATCTTGGCGATAAAGGCCGTCACGAACGTCTCGACCCTCGAAAAGCCCATGAGCATGCTGTTAAGGGAGCGTGCCATGCGGGCCGGTCCAGCGCCCTCCCAAGCATATGCCGTCAGGGCCGTCTTGACGAGCGCGGACATCGATGCGGCCTCAATACCTTTGCCAGACACATCACCCAGAATCATGACGGCGCAGTCGTCGGGAAGACGGATGAGCGTATAGAAATCGCCGCCGACCAACGCCGAGTTCGTGGCCGACAGGTACACCGAATCGGTTGCGATACCCGGAACATCCCCCAGGGAATTTCTCATGCCAATCTGAAGGGTCTGAGCGATATGGCGCTCCTCGCGCTTTTGAGATTCGCCTTCGTAGATCAGTTCAAAGTCATGCGCCAAGTGCACCAAGTAGTCATATTCAAGGTCATCAATCGGCTCTTGGCTACCATCACGAAGCAGCAGCGCGCGCGTCGTCGGGCTCTTCGCAACAGAAGCAGGAACAATCGCGTCGTTACTGTGCTTGCCATCACCCTCAGAGCGCGGGCGCCCCGCCTCGATGCCGGAGTCGACGTAGAGACCTTGACAAGGCAGACCATGCGCCCTAAGCCAACCTCCCATAGGCATCGATTCGTCAACGCGAGTTATACGGACGTGTTTAAGGTCCTCGGCACTCGTACCGCCCAAAACAGATGCCTCAAAGCCATCAGGGCCAGCCCCCAGACGTGCCGCTGGCGCCGTCGTGGAAAAGAAAAGCTTCTCAGGGTCGTCCGGCAAGGCAACGCGACTGCCGCCTTCAAAATCTATGACGTAGGAATCCAGACTGGCATCATACTCAACAGGGCAAAAATGGCAGTTAAGCATATTGCAAATCTCGGACGATACCGCCTGGGTGGCCGCGGCGGAATCGTCTAGAAAGGTAAACAACTCATCACGCAAGACATTGAGCGAGCGGCCTAGCTCGGCCGTGCGACGGGAGCGAAGGCTCGATGCCATGCCGACCAGCTGGATAGACAGGTAATCGCAAATGACCTCGAGTACATTAACGTCATAGGCGAGCGGAGCCTGGGGGCGTTTCCAACCAACTTCCAGCACGCCAAGGATCTGCGTACCGTAAAAAACGGGAAGACAGATCTCGCTGCGGTACGGAGGCATATCCTGCATGCGCAACAGGTGCTTAGAACGATTGTCCAGGTCCATGAACATACCGGAGGCGGCCTTATCACCCTCAAGGTCCTGTTGAATCGACAAGCGACAGGCACGCGACTCACGAAGAACATACGTCGGAATGCCAGCGCCATACGGCAAAAACTCAGGCAGGTAGCTGTCGTACAGCTCCTTGGAAACACCGCGAAGTTTAAAACCGCCGCTCTCAGAAAAATAGATAGCGGCACCCGAAGCATCGAGCGTTCCTACAAGCTGGTTCAAAACGGTATCAAGTAGGCTGGGCAGCTCATCGGAGCCCACGGTACTCATAATGACCGAGAGCGTGCCAGAGAGGCGCTTGTTCGCCACTCTAAGCTCCGAAAGCGCACGCTTGAGCTGACGGTCGTGCGAATACTGTTCTTCGATGCTATGGAGCGCCACCAGGACACGTGGCGCGCGGCGCCCAAAGATACGTGGAGGCGTTACGGAGCCCGCACGAACCAAGACGGGGATAAAGGAGCCGTCACTCAGCTTGAGCATCAGTTCGTTCTCGGAGCCATCAGTTTCAAATGGCAGACGATGTTCCGTCGCACGTTCAAAAGCGGATGAGTACAGGACGTCTTTAACATCTCCACCGATGACGTCGGCGCGTTCCTCGCACATCAAACCAAGTAAGCGATTATTCACATGCAGAATGGTTCCGTCGAGCTCACAGATGATGACAGCATCGCTCGTGATCTCGACTAGTTGGGCAACGTCTGCCCACTCGTTGCGTTCAAGCGTTTCCATCGTGGACCCCACCGTCTATCGGTAACAAAAAAGCCTCCGAAGAGGCTTCTCAAATGCGATGGTGTCGGAGGCGGGACTTGAACCCGCATGACCAAAAAGCGGTCACTAGCACCTCAAGCTAGCGCGTCTGCCAATTCCGCCACTCCGACATGCTATGTTGTTGATTCGCAGTTCGTTTTGTTGGACCCGCGCGTTCAACGAGGAAGATAATAACCTATGATTCGAGAACTGTGCAAGCACTTTTTTCAAAAAAGTTTACGAATTTGTAAATGCGCAGGTAGATCCGTATGTCCGGGTCGGAATGGGGGCAACTTCCCAACGCGTCCTCGGGCATGCGGTACATTTTGATTCGCGCTTCGCGCTACAAAATGTACCGCCCCCTGCGGAATGCGTTGGGAAGTTGCCCCCATTCCGACCCTGCGTTAACGCACTTCAAGCACAGTTCTCAAACATGTTCTGGGGCTGATTAGAATTTAGTGGCTCGGCTTTGCCGAGCCCTTATATAAAGAGGCCGGAGCTAAAGCTCCGGCCTCACTCAATTTCTTATTAGAAAAAGTGAGCGATCAAGGAATCGCACCCCCCTGCAGTGGTAACACAGGACCCGTGCTGGACTTAGTTTTCAGAACATTCCGCAGACCAGGAAACCCCCTTATCCGCAGCTCCGAAGGAGCAGGATAAGGGGGTTTCCATGGTCGAGGACGTTCTGAAAACTAAGTCCAGCACGGGCCCGGACAGACAACCGACTACAGGTCGATGTGCGATTCCTTGATCGGGAACGGCTCGGCGAAGTGGCAGGCACAGCAGTGGCCCGGAGCAACTTCCTTAAACTCAGGAAGCTTCTCGGAGCAGATGCCCTGCGCGATCGGGCAGCGGGTGTGGAAACGGCAACCGGTCGGCGGATCCAGCGGTGACGGCGGGTCGCCGGCAAGGATGATGCGCTTACGGGTCTTCTGGATATCAGGATCGGGCACCGGCACAGCAGACAGCAACGACTGCGTGTACGGGTGGTGCGGCTCACTGTAGAGCGTCTTCCAGTCCGAAACCTCGACCATCTTACCCAGATACATAACTGCGACGCGATCGGAGATGTGCTGCACGACGGACAGGTCGTGGGCAATAAACAGATATGCGGTACCGAACTTGTCCTGGAGTTCCTTGAGCAGGTTCAGAACCTGGGCCTGAATGGACACATCCAGAGCGGAAACCGGCTCGTCGCAGATAATCAGCTTGGGCTTCAACGCAAATGCGCGGGCAATGCCGACACGCTGGCGCTGACCGCCGGAGAACTCATGAGGATAGCGGTTAATGTGCTCGGGGTTCAGTCCGACAACGTCGAGAAGTTCGCGGACACGCTCAATGCGCTCCTCCTTGGTGCCCACGCCGTGAATGGTCATGGGCTCGGAGACGATCTCGCCGATGGTCATACGAGGATTGAGCGAAGCATAAGGATCCTGGAAGATAAACTGCATCTCACGACGCATGTCCTTGATCTCATGCTTGCTCATCTCGGCAACATCTTTGCCCTGGAAGAACACTTTGCCTGCCGTCGGCTTGGTCAGGCGCATGATGGTACGGCCCGTGGTGGACTTACCGCAACCAGACTCGCCGACCAGGCCAAAGGTCTCACCCGGATAAATCTCGAACGAAATGTCATTCACAGCAGAGACGACACGCTTGGAGAAGCGCTTGGCGAACATGCCGGACTCAGCGGGAAACTCCTTAGAGAGGTGCTCGACCTTCAGCAGCGGAGTACGCTCGTTGGTATCTGCCATTACGCCTCGCCTCCCTTCTTGGAATCCCTGCGCGTACGGGACGTCTCAGGAGCGTTCTTGAGGAACTCGGGGTCACCGGAGTAGTGGCACGCAGAGTAATGACCAGACTCGGTGACAACGCGCTCGGGGCGCTGCTTGCGGCACTTGTCCGTCGCATAGGGGCAGCGAGGAGAGAAGACGCAGCCCTCAGGCAGGTTCATGAGCGAAGGCGGGTTGCCGTGAATCGGCGTAAGAGGCTTCTTCTCTTCGATGGCCTGCTCCGGGATGGAGCGGATAAGGCCCCAGGTGTAGGGGTGGCGGCTCTCGTAGAAGATTTCCTCAGCAGTACCGAACTCGACGGGACGGCCGGCGTACATAACCATGATCTTATCGGCCATATCGGCAACGACGCCCAGGTCATGGGTAATCATGATGATGGCGTTGCCGTTCTTCTCCTGCATCTCCTGCATGAGCTCGATAATCTGAGCCTGAATGGTAACGTCCAGAGCCGTCGTGGGCTCGTCGGCAATCAGGATATCGGGATCGCAGGCAAGAGCCATAGCGATCATGACACGCTGACGCATACCGCCCGAGAACTGGTGCGGATACTCATTGACGCGCTTCTCGGGCTCGGGGATACCCACGAGGTCCAAAAGCTCGGTAGCGCGCTTGAGCGCCTCCTGCTTGGAGTAGCCACGGTGCAGACGAAGGCCCTCGCCCACCTGCTTGCCGATCTTATAGACCGGGTTCAAGGAGGTCATAGGATCCTGGAAGATCATCGCGATATCGTTACCGCGAATGTGCTGCATCTCTTCCTCGGTCATTTCGAGGATAGAACGACCGCGATAGCGAACATCGCCGCCCTCAATCTTTCCCGGAGGCATCGAGATAAGGCCCATGATGGTCATGGCGGTCACGGACTTACCGGAGCCAGATTCACCGACGACACCCAGGGTCTCGCCGCGATCGAGCGTGTAGGACACACCGTCGACAGCGCGAACGACGCCGTCCTCGGTATGGAAATACATCTTAAGGTCATCGACCTCGAGCAGATGCTGGCCCTCGGGAACCGGCTGGTCCTTCAGGTCCACATAGTTCTTGTTCTTCTTCATCCTTATGCGTCCTTCATCTTGACGTCGAGGGCGTCGCGCAGACCGTCACCCAGCAGGGTGAAGGCGAGCACCGTCGAAAGAATTGCCAGACCGGGCATGATCATCATCCAGGGAGCAGTCAGAAGATACTGCTGACCGTCCTGAATCATGGAGCCCCACGAAGGCGTAGGCGGAATAACGCCCATGCCGAGGAAGGACAGAGCGGACTCGGTCAGAATGGCGCCACCGATGTTCATGGTCGCGTAGACCACGATGGAGGCGACGGAGTTCGGGAAGATGTGACGCACGACGATACGAGCATCAGATGCACCCATCGCGCGCGCAGCGTCAACATAGTCGTTTTCCTTGACCGTCAAGATTGCAGAGCGGAAGACGCGCGCAATCGAAGGCCAGCCGAGAATACCGATGGCAATAAAGACGTTCTGAAGACCACGACCGATAACGGCGATCATGGCGACAACGAACAGCACGTACGGGAACGCCAAGAAGATATCCGCACAGCGCATGATGATCGTATCCCAGATGCCGCCGTAGAAACCGGCCAGGGCGCCCATGACCAGACCGATCAACGTGGAGATGGCAGTGGCCATAATACCGACGGATAGCGAAACGCGTGCACCGTAGATAACGCGGACGAGAATGTCACGACCGAGGGCATCGGTGCCAAACGGGTGCTCGGCACACGGAGCCAGCAGCGATGTCTCGGCCATGGTGGTCGAATCGGAAGCCGTCGGCGAACCGAGCCAGGGCTTAGCCCACAGATCTGCGGTCAGGGCAACCACAACGACGATGATGATCCAGCAGACACCGATAACGGCGAGCTTGTTCTTACGAAGACGCTTAAAAGCGTCGCCCCACAGCGTGCGGGACTTGGCGGGAGCAGATGCGGCCTTGGTGGCGGTAGCCTGCTCCTGAGACTGAGGATCAGTTTCCTGCATGAGACGTACCTCCCTTAGGCCTTATCCGACGGACCGCCAAGGCGGATGCGCGGGTCGAGGAATGCATAGCTAATGTCGACGAGCAGGTTGATCACCATGACGACGACGACGATGAGCGTAACGCCGCCCATAACGATGGGCCAGTCACGCATGCTAATGGCGCGATAGACCTCATAGCCGATACCGGGCCAGTTGAAGACCGTCTCGGTCAGGATGGCGCCCGAAAGCATGCCGCCAAAGTCGACACCAATATAGGTAACGACGGGGATGAGTGCATTCTTAAGCGCATGCTTGATGATGATCGCGCGATTGGAGAGACCCTTGGCTTTTGCCGTACGAATGTAATCCTGGTTCATGACGTCAAGCAGCTGCGAGCGCATAATGCGGGCAGCATAAGCGGTCGAAACCGAAGCCAGCGTAATGGTCGGAAGCACATAGTGCATCCAATCCTGATACTGAGAGCTGGCACCGCCGGCACCCGAGATCGGCATGGAGAATGCACCGCCCGTGGCGTCCTTGAGGATGACGCCAAAGAACAGCTGCAGCAACATACCGAGCCAGAAGGCCGGGACCGCAACGAGGATCGACGTGGTGAGCGTTACCAAAATATCCCAGAAGGAATAACGCTTTACCGCCGAAATGATACCCGCACCGATACCCATGATTGCCTCGAGCACGATGGCGCACGCGGCAAGTTTGACCGTATACGGATACTTCTGGGCAAAGATTTCCGTAACCGGCAGCTTGCGCTGATACGAATTGCCCAGATCGCCATGAAGGAGGCCGTTCATGTAATACAAATAACGGTCCACGAGCGACGTTTGAACGGGGTCGCCGTTCTCGTCAAGGATCGCGTTGCCGTCCTCGTCCGACTGGACCAGGTGATAGCGGACGCGAAGCTGAAGCTCCACCTCGGGGGACAGAGCCTTGTCTCCACCGATCAGCTTGATCGGATCTCCCGGCACGATATTCTGGAGGGCGAACAGAATCAGCGTAACGCCCAAAAATACCGGGATGAACTGAAGCACACGTTTAACGATGTACTTACCCATACCACTCCCCTATCTAGGGATTAACCTAAATGGGATGCCGATCGCCAGACCGGCATCCCAAAATTACCATCAGCCAGTTTACCCCAGGTTAGGGAGAACTGTATGTTTCCCATGAGGTCTACGTAAATACTTGACCCTCACGGAAGCTGCAAACTCTTAGGCGAGCTCAGCGGTACCCAGATCGGCGTGCTTCTGCGGATCGACATAGAGGTGCTTGATGCGATCGGAGCCGGCGATGGTGTGCGTGTAGAACATCACCGGGATGACCGGGCAGTCGGCAGCGACCATTGCATCGGCCTCCTGCATCTTAGCGACGCGCTCTTCGTCGTCAACCGTGGTACGGGCCTCGTCGACCTTGGCGTCGAACTCGGGGTTGTTGTAACCAGAGCGGTTGTCGCCACCGAGGGAGTCGGAGTGGAACAGCGGATACAGGAAGTTGTCCATGATCGGGTAGTCAGCAATCCAACCCAGACGACCGAACTGATAGTTAAAGTTCTGATACTGCTCGAGCAGGGCAGACCACTCGGGGGTATCGGAGACAGCGGTAACGCCAACCTTGGCGAGGTCGCCGATGATGGACTCCATGATCTCCTTGTGGCCACCGTCCTGGTTGTAGGACAGAGTCACGTTAATGCCACGATCGCCGTTAGCGCCAGCGGGAGCAACCTTGTCGAGGTACTCGTTAGCCTTGTCAACGTCGTAGGCGCAGAACTCCCATGCGCCCTCCTTGTAGCCATCGATGCCCGGAGGAACAATGCCGTCGGCAGGGGTACGGGTACCCTTGAAGATGGTCTTGCAGATGGCCTCACGGTTGATGGCCAGGGAGATACCCCTGCGCAGGTCGGCGTTGTTGAACGGCTCGGCCGTGTTGTTGCAGGTCAGGTAGTAGGTGGAAGGCTCGGCGCCGAGCAGCATGCGCTCGCCGTCACCCATGGTGTAGCCGTCCTTGGACACGCCGCGATCCTTCTTGGCAGCGTCAATCTGAGCAACGGGAACGTCGCAGACATCGAGGTTACCGGCCTGGAACTCCTTGTAAGCGGTCTCCATGTCCTTGATGACCTGGAAGTGGATGCCATCGATCTTGGCCTTGTCGCCATAGTAATCGTCGAACTTCTTGAGGTTGATCTCCTGACCATCCTCCCACTTGCCGTCCATCATGAACGGGCCGTTACCGACCGGTGCAAGGTAGAAGCTCTTGACATCGGACTCGGCGCACTCGGGAACCGGAGCCAGAGCCGGGTGAGAGGCGACGAAGGGGAAGTCGGCGTAAGCGGAAGACAGCTTGACGACGAGGGTCTCATCGTCGGGGCAAGTAACACCGCTGAGCTCGGTAGCGTTACCGGCAAGCAGGTCGTCATAGCCCTCGACCATGGAAAGGTGATAGGAGACCTCGGAAGGGCCGTACTCGGTAGCGATGGCCGACTTGGTGTTGACCAGACGCTCCCAACCGAGCTTGAAGGACTTGGAGGTAACGTCGTCACCGTTGTGGAACTTGGCCTTCTTGATCTTGAAGGTAAACTCGGTGGCGTCGTCGTTGGCCTCAAAGGACTCGCAAGCCAGCGGGACGATCTTGCCCTTCTCGGCGTCATAAGAGGTCAGAGCGTCAAAGAGCTGGTACTCGACCTGAGTGCCCTGATCCTCCTGGACATTGTAGGGGTCGATGCAGACCGGGTTGTTGATGTAGAAGTTCAGCGTCGAACCGGACTCAGAACCGGAAGCGTCGCCGCCCTTCTTGCCGCATGCGGCAAGAAAAGCCATGGAGCTCGCAGCGAGGGTGCCGCCAACAAAGGCGCGACGACCCATAACGGGCTGGTGGAACATAGAATCAGCCATGCCATCCTCCTTATGAGATAGGACAAAGAAATGTTCAGTCGGACATATGTCGAGACAATCCGATCCGAACCATCAAAACGCCGCCCGCTGCTATGGCTGGTTATGCACAACGGACCAACGTTTCGCAATACAGTAGCGCATTTTATGCACTATTTGGGGCTAATTCCGGTTAACGGTCGAGAATTTCTTTAGTTGGGCGAAGTATGTGGGGATATTTTGACTCTGTTACAAATATGTAAACAAAAAGGGTCCCGCACTTGCGGAACCCTTTTCAAGAATTTATACGGCTCGTGCTTAGAAGCCGACGATGCCCTGCGGGAAGAAGAACATGCACAGGACGACGCACACGGCAAACACGACAGCCATGATTACCGTCAGGCGATCGAGGTTCTGCTCCATGACGCCCGTGGCAGAGCTGGAGTTATACAGCGAGCTAGCGATCATATCCGAAACGCCGGTGCCCTTACCGGAATGCATCAGGACGAGAATCGTCAGCGCCACGGCAGAGACAGCCCAAACGACAAACAGAAGAATCTGGAACGGACCCATAGATAAGCTCCTTAATAGAACAGTTCAAACTCCAGTACTGTACCACAATCCCCCGCTCTCCCCTACCTGCCACTCAAGGACGGGGTGGAAATGGCAGAAATACCAAAAAAAGGGGGTTGTCCGGTTGTGGACAACCCCCTTACTAGAAAACGGTATTTGTTTTCTATTAGGCCTCGGTGGCGAGCACGCGGCCCGTCATCTCGGCGGAAGGCTCCAGACCAGCCATGGTGAGCATAGTCGGGGCGATATCGGAAAGACGACCGTCCTCGATACCGGTGAGCTGTGCCTTCTCATCAACGATGATGAACGGCACGCGGTTGGTGGTGTGAGCCGTAAACGGATGCTTGGAACCGTCGGAAGCAACGTCAAACATGTGATCGGCGTTGCCGTGGTCGGCGGTAATCAGCGCAAAGCCGCCCTTGGCGAGAATCGCCGGGACAACCTTGGACAGGGCATCGTCAACAGCCTCGACGGCCTTAACGGCAGCGTCGAAGACACCGGTGTGACCAACCATGTCGCAGTTTGCGAAGTTCACGATGTAGAAATCAGCGCGATCCTCGTTGATGGCGGCGACGAGCTTCTCGGTAACCTCGGGAGCGCTCATCTCGGGCTGCAAATCGTAGGTAGCAACCTTGGGGGAAGCGACGAGCACGCGCTCCTCGCCCTCCTTGGGCTCCTCGATGCCACCGTTGAGGAAGAACGTCACGTGGGCGTATTTCTCGGTCTCAGCAGTGTGCAGCTGCTTCAGGCCATTGGCGGCGATAACGTCGGCCAGGACGTTCTCGGGGAACGTCTTGGGGAAGGCGACCTCGACGTCAAACGTCGGATCGTACTCGGTCATCGTCACAAAGTGCGAAAGCTTGATTTGCTCGCGCTCAAAGCCGTCGAACTCCTTGTCCGTGAACACGCGGGTCATCTGACGAGCGCGGTCGGGACGGAAGTTGAAGAAGATGGCCGCGTCGCCCTCGTGAATGCCCTCGTTGTGGGCAGCGAAAGGCTCGACGAACTCGTCGCCGCGCGGGTCCTTCTCGTAGTAGGCCTTGATACCGGCAACGGGGTCGGTATCAGCATCGGACGCGTTGACCATGACGTCGTAGGCGCGCTGGATGCGCTCCCAACGGTTGTCGCGGTCCATCGCCCAATAACGACCCGAGACGGTGGCAACGCGAGCGTCGCAACCGGTCTCCTCGGAAATCTTGGCCAGGAAGGCGCAGAACTCACTCATGTAACCGGCACCGGACTGCGGGTCGACGTCGCGGCCATCCATGAAGGCGTGGACGCGAACGGTCTTGACGCCATGCTCGGCAGCCATCTTGACCAGAGCCTCGACGTGGTTCATGTGGGAGTGAACGCCGCCAGGGCTCATAAGGCCCATGAGGTGGAGAGTCTTGCCGTCAGCCTTGACATCGTCCATGGCCTTGACGAAAACCTCGTTCTTGGCGATGGAGCCGTCCTTGATGGCATTGTTGATGCGCGAAAGCTCCTGGAACACGATGCGACCGGCACCGATGTTGAGGTGACCCACCTCGGAGTTGCCCATCTGGCCGTCGGGAAGGCCCACGTCCTCGCCCGAAGCACCAAGCGTGGTGTGAGGATACTTCTCGTACAGGCTATCAAGGAAGGGCGTCTTGGCAGCGGCGACGGCGTTCTCGCCATCGGCCGGAGCCAGGCCGCAGCCGTCCATGATAATCAGGAGTGCAGGAAGATGACGCTGTGCCATATGTCCTACTCGCCTGCCTTGACGACCATAGAGGCGAAGTCGGCAGCCTTGAGCGAAGCGCCGCCCACGAGGGCGCCGTCAACGTCGGGCTTGGCGACGAGCTCGGCGATGTTGCCGGGCTTGGCAGAGCCACCATAGAGAACGCGGATGCCGTTAGCGAGCTCCTCGCCGAACATCTCCTTGAGGGTCTCACGGATAGCGCCGCAGACCTCCTGAGCATCCTCGGCGGTAGCGGTCTTGCCGGTGCCAATGGCCCAGATGGGCTCGTAGGCGACGACGACCTGCTTGGGGCAGGTGATCTCAAGACCAGCAAGGCCAGCCTTGACCTGGTTCACGACGTGCTCGACATAGGTGCCAGCCTCGCGGACCTCAAGGGACTCGCCGCAGCAGAAGACGGGAACAAGACCGGCGGCAACGAGGGCCTTGGCCTTCTTATTCTGATCCTCGTCGGTCTCGTGGAAGTAGTCGCGACGCTCGGAGTGACCGATGATGCAGTAGGTGCAGCCAGCGGACTTGAGCATGTCGCAAGAGGACTCACCGGTGAAGGCACCCTTGGCCTCCCAGTACACGTTCTGTGCACCGAGGGCGATGGGGGCAGCCTGAATGCGGTCATGAACCGTGGTGATGTCGATGGTCGGAGGGCAGACGAGCACCTCGACGCCAGCCGGAACCTCGGGCAGAGCCTGAGCCAGCTCGTCGGCGAGCTTGGCGGCCTCGGCGACGTCGTTGTTCATCTTCCAATTGCCAGCGATAAGAAGGGTGCGATTAGGCATCGAGAAGCGCCTCCACTCCGGGCAGGGCCTTACCCTCGACGAGCTCCATGGAAGCGCCACCACCGGTGGAGATCCAGCTCATCTTGTCGGCCAGGTTGAACTTGTTGACAGCTGCGACAGAGTCGCCACCGCCGATGATCGAGGTGCAGTCGGCCTCGGCGACAGCCTCGGCGATAGCCTGGGTGCCGTGAGCGAAATTGTCGAACTCGAAGACGCCCATGGGGCCATTCCAGAACACGGTCTTAGCGCCCTTGACGGCCTCGGCGTAGAGCTCCTCGGTCTTGGGGCCGATGTCCATGCCCTCACGGTCGTCGGGGATAGCGTCGGAAGCGACAACCTCGGGGACAGCGTCCTCGCCAAAGTGATCGGCAACGCGGTTGTCGATGGGGAGCAGAATCTTGACGCCCTTCTCCTCGGCCTTCTTGAGCATCTCGCCGGCGCGCTCGACCCAGTCCTCTTCCTTGAGGGACTGACCAACGGACAGGCCCTGAGCCAGGAAGAAGGTGTAGGCCATGCCGCCACCGATGATCAGGGTGTCAGCGGAGTCGATGAGGTGATCGAGAACACCGATCTTGGAGGAAACCTTGGAACCGCCGACGATAGCGACGAAGGGGCGCTCGGGCTCGGCGAAGATGCCGGTCAGCGTGTCGACCTCCTTCTCGAGCAGGAAGCCAGCGACGGCAGGCAGGTAAGCGGCGGGGCCCACGACGGAACCCTGGGCGCGGTGAGCGGTGCCGAAGGCATCGAGAACGAAGACGTCACCATAGGAAGCGAGCTTCTTGGCGATCTCGGGATCGTTCTTCTTCTCGCGCTTGTCGAAGCGGACGTTCTCGAGAACGAGAACCTTGCCCGGCTCGACGGCAGCGACAGCCTCGGCAGCCTTCTCGCCGTAAGTGTCGGCGACAAAGGCAACGTCGAGACCAGAGAGCTCAGCGAGCTTCTTGGCGACAGGCTCAAGGGAGAGCTCAGGCTGGAAGCCGGTACCCTCGGGGCGGCCGAGGTGGCTCATGAGGATGACGCGAGCGTTGTGCTCAACGAGGTAGTTGATGGTGGGCAGGGCAGCCTTGATACGGGTGGTGTCGCCAACGACGCCATCCTTGATAGGCACGTTAAAGTCAACGCGGACGAGAACGCGCTTGCCGTCGACATCGATGTCGCGGACGGTCTTCTTGGTAAAGGCCATGTTTGCTTCTACCTTTCGTACGTGTCTGCCTCCCATTACGGCAGACGATTTCTTATAAAAAGGGCGCGACCCTAGGGTGTAAGCCCTATGAGGCCGCGCCCTTCTTTAGACGCTCAACGAGCTATTCGCTAAAAGCTAAATTAAGCAACGAACTTCTCGAAGTACTTGATGGTGCGGACCATCTGAGAGGTGTAGGAGTTCTCGTTGTCGTACCAAGAGGTGACCTGAACGAGGGTCTGGCCGTTGCCGAGGTCAGAGCACATGGTCTGAGTGGCGTCGAAGATGGAGCCGTGGGTCTCGCCGACGATGTCGCGGGAGACGATCTGGTCCTCGTTGTAGGCGAAGGTATCGGGGATGGTCTCGGCGTAGGCCTTCATGGCAGCGTTGACCTCGTCGACGGTGACCTTCTTGTCAACGACGGCGTAGAGGTTGGTCAGCGAGCCGGTCGGCGTCGGGACGCGCTGGGCGGCACCGATGAGCTTGCCGTTGAGCTCGGGGAGAACCAGGCCGATGGCCTTGGCAGCGCCCGTGGTGTTCGGGACGATGTTCTCGGAGCAGGCGCGGGAGCGACGGAAGTTGCCCTTGCGCTGCGGGCCGTCGAGCGGCATCTGGTCGCCGGTGAAGGCGTGGATGGTGGTCATGATGCCGGACACGATGGGAGCGAAGTCGTTCAGACCCTTGGCCATCGGGGCGAGGCAGTTGGTGGTGCAGGAAGCAGCGGAGATGATGTTGTCCTCAGCGGTCAGCGTCTCATGGTTGACGTTGTACACGATGGTGGGCAGATCGCTGCCGGCCGGAGCGGAGATGACGACCTTCTTGGCGCCAGCGTTGATGTGGGCCTGAGCCTTAGCCTTGCTGGTGTAGAAGCCGGTGCACTCGAGAACGACGTCGACGTCGAGGTCGCCCCAAGGCAGGTTGTTGGCGTCGGCCTCCTTATAGATCTTGATCTCCTTGCCGTCAACGGTGATGGAATCCTCGCCAGCAACGACCTCGTGATCGCGAGCGTAGTTGCCCTGCGTGGAGTCGTACTTCAGCAGGTAAGCGAGCATATCGGGAGAGGTGAGGTCGTTGATAGCGACGATCTCGGAGCCCTCATGACCGAACATCTGACGGAAAGCCAGACGACCGATGCGACCGAAGCCGTTAATAGCAACCTTTACTGCCATTGTGTCTCCTTTCGTAAGGCCCCCGCGAGCTACAGCGCCCGCCGTTGAGGCCCACAAACTAACCACTCGCCTAATATACCTTTTTTTTGACTTGAATTTCACGAGAATGCTCGAAATTGAAAATCAAATTTACGTTAAAACGTTTTAAAGAATAAAATAGCAGCTAAATCCGTATATAAGTCAATACTTCAAACTACTTGTTTGCTTCAATGAGCTTTTCAAGCCTCAAAACGCGATGGTACAGGGCAGACTTCGACAAGGGAGGGTCAGCCATCTCCCCCAAATCACGCAGCGACAGATCGGGATAGCGCTCGCGCAGGTCGCAAAAGACTGCCAAGGCGTCCGGAAGCGTGTCGCGCAAACCCCGCTGTTCGAGCTCATCGATCAACGCAAGCTGATGCTGGGCGGCACCCGCACTTCTGGTCTGATTGGCCAGTTCGGCATTCACGCGACGGTTTACGTCGTTCTTAACCAATTTGACCGCGCGCGCTTCCTCGATCTCGGCAACGCTGCGCTTGGCGCCGACCAGCTTTAGGAGCTGCTCGATCTCCTCGGCGCTCTTAATGTAGACAGCAAAGGATCCGCGCCGCGCGTTAACGCGCGCATGGACTCCAATCTGCTCCAATAGATCGCAAAGTCCCCGGGCATATTGCTCGCCCTGCACCGCAATCTCCAAATGAAAATCGCCGCGTGGATCGGCCACGAAACCGCCGGCGATGAGCGCGCCGCGGATGTAGGCAAGCCTGCAGCAGGGACGGGCAACGATGTGCCGGGGAACACCAGCGACGAGCCCTCCCCTGCGGTCTAGAATGCCCAGCAGCACCAGAGCCTTGTCCAGGTCGGGTTGATCGGGCAGGGTAATGAGATAGTTACGGACCTTATGCAAGACCGATTTACGAACGGTGAATTCCGTTTTGAGCTTAAGGATGCGATGCGTCAGCGTGATCATCGTGCGCGCGACGGCACCCGTCTCGGTCGCGACCGTCAAACGATACCGCCCGGAGCCGGCCAGCGAAAGTGTACCGCTCACACGCGTCAGGGCGGCAAGCGTCGACAAATCGCAGTATTCACATTCGGGTTCGCAGCGCGCGAGCTCGTCACGCACCTCGGCGGTAAACGACATGCAGACCTATGCTTTCGTGTTGGCGCGCGACAGGTCGCGATGGGAAATGCTCACGTGATATTGGGCGCCTTCCAAATAACGTGCCGTGGCCTCGGCGATGGCAACGCTGCGGTGTTGACCGCCCGTGCAGCCGATGGCAATAGAAAGCTGTGGCTTGCCCTCCGCGATATAGCCGGGCATGACCGTATCGAGCAGCTGCGTCCAGGCCTTCCAGAACTCCTGGGTCTTGGGATGGTCCAGAACAAAGTCAGAGACTTTCTTATCGAGACCGGTCATGGTGCGCATCTCGGGATCGTAGAACGGATTGGGCAGGAAGCGAACGTCGATCATAATGTCCGCCTCGACGGGCATGCCGTGCTTAAAGCCAAACGAGAACACGTGAACGTCCATGAGCTGCTGGTCGGACAGCTCGGAGAACGCCATGCGCAATTTGTTGCGCAGGGCAGAGGTGCGCAGACGGCTCGTGTCGATGATCATATCGGCTCGATCGCGCACACCCTGCAGCTGCAGGCGCTCGCGCTGAATCGCATCGGCCGTAGTCTCCCCCGGCTTGGCAATGGGGTGGCGGCGGCGGTTTTCGCTATAACGACGGATCAGCACCTCGTCAGAGGCCTCGAGAAACACGATGTCACAGCTCATCTCGCGCTCCTCGAGCGCGGCAACGGCATCGAGCAGCTCATCGAACAAGCCCTGGCTGCGCAGGTCGCAGGTGACGGCAAGATGCCTGCCCACGCCCGTATTGATGCCGACGAGTTCGGCAAGCTGGGCGATCAGACGCGGAGGCAAGTTGTCGATGCAAAAATAGCCCATGTCCTCGAACACATGCATGGCCTGCGTTCGGCCCGATCCGGACATTCCGGTGATGATGACGATATCGGGGATGCGTTCCGAGCGCTCCGCCGCATCCATGGCATCTCCCTTTTGCATGTGTGCCTCCTAAAACAAGCGCGGGACCCGGCCAGCGGATCCCGCGCGATCAATTGCCTTTATTGAGTATACCGCCCCAAGCGGATACGAGGCCTGTCTTACGCCTCAAGCGCAGCCTTGAACCAACTTGTAATACTCGTGGGGTGCGTGATGGCGGTGCCGACGACAACGGCCCAGGCGCCCGCATCAATCGCGGCGCGGGCCTCCTCGGGCGTGTGCACGCGGCCCTCGCAGATGATGGGAAGACCGGGGAATTCCTCGGTCGCCTGACGCAGAAGCGGCAGATCAGGGCCATCGGCCATGGTGCAGTCGATAGCGGCAACACCATGAGAAAGCGTGGTGGACACCAGGTCGAAGCCCATGTCGACAGCACGACGAATATCCTCGATGGTGGCACAATCCGCCATCAGGAGCACACCCTCCTCGTGCAGCGGGCGGAAGGTATCCTCGACCGTTTTGCCATCGGGGCGCGGACGATCGGTGGCGTCGATCGCCACGATATCGGCACCGGCAGCAACGCAGGCGCGAGCGTGACGCAGCGTCGGCGTGATGTAAACGCCCTCGTGCCCATCCTTCCACAGGCCGATGACGGGAACCTCGCAGCGACCCTTAATGGCGGCAATGTCGGCAAGGCCCTGGCAGCGAATGGCGGCAGCGCCGCCGAGCTCGCAAGCGCGAGACATTTGAGCCATGGTCTCGGGCGTGCGAAGCGGCTCGCCCATATACGCCTGAACGCTCACGACGAGCTTGCCCTTCAGGGATTGAATCAAAGGATCGACGGTCATGTTCGACTCAACCTTTCTCAAAACAGCCTTCTGAGACACCGCACCTTGACGTTCAAACCGTCGCTCGCGTACCGAAGTACGCTTCGCTCCTCTTTCACGTCAATCTGCGGCACCTCAGAAGGCGCACTTGGTAGTTATGTTTACTTCAACGATGCAAGAAGGTGTTCGGCGGCACCGATGAGCGGAGCATCGCCCTCCAGAGAACCGATGAGGATCGGCGTGTCCTGAAGCGGATCGAGCGCCTGGCTGGCATAGCCCTCGTGCACCGAATCCTTCCACGTCTGCGAACGCCAATCGGGACCTTGGTGAATCACGCCACCCGAAAGCACGATGACCTCAGGGTCCAGGATGTTAGCGAGCGAGCCCAAGCTGGCACCCAGCGCAAAGCCGGCGTCATGGATGACCTCGGTCGCCTTTGCGTCGCCCGCACGGCACAGATCGTTCACATCGCGACCGACCGAAGGACGGCTGGGGTCGACGCGACCAAAGCGCTCATCGTACATACGACCAATGGAAGTGCCCGAAGCAACCGACTCCAGATGGCCGGAACGCCCGCAGGCGCAGGGAATGCCGGCGGCAGCCGAGCACTCGATGTGGCCCATATGACCGGCAGCACCATGGAAGCCCTGCATCACGCGGCCGTTCTCGACATATGCGCCGCCGATGCCCGTACCGATGCCAAGACACAAGACGGAGAACTTGCCCTTGCCGACGCCCCAGTGGGCCTCGCCCAGAGCATGAGCCTGCACGTCGCCTACAACGGCAACGGGAAGACCGAGGTCCTCGCGCAGACGCGGCCCCAACTGGACGCCGGACCAGCCGGGCATGATCTCGTTGGCATACGCGATGGCGCCCGTCTTGGGATCGACGACGCCGGCGGCACCAATGCCGACGCCAAGGACCTCGACATCGGGATTCGCCTCGAGAGCAGCCTTGATGGACGCTTCGATACGCTGGAAGACGGCCTCGCCGCCCTCTTGAGCCTCGGTGGGAACCTCGGCCTCAAAAACGGGATGGGGCACACTGCCGTCAGCCGGGTACTCCATGATGGCAGTCGCGATCTTAGTTCCGCCGATATCGACAGAGCAGACGTACTTGTTCTCCATGTCGCTCTCCTTAGGAGATAAAAAACAACTACAGGAAATGAAGGCTGCGTTATCGCCGCAGCTTGGTAAAGGTTTCCCGGGTGCCCGAGGTTGGGGTGAAAGCGGTCGGGCGTTGACCTAATGGGGCACGCTCGACCGCTTGAGCCCCAAGATCGGGTGCCCGGGAAAGCTTTACAGGAGACCGTTGTCCTGGAGGACCTTCTTAATCGCCTCGACGTTCTCGCCGGTCATGGCCTTCACCGGGCGCGGCATGGTCGGGCTGTCGAAGATACCCATGAGGTTCATAGCGGTCTTGAAGGCGCCGACGCCACCGGCATAACCCTGGACGCCCGAGGTGACATCCCAGATGTGCGAAATCTCATTGAGGCGATCCTGCTCGGCCTTGACGGTAGCCCAGTCACCAGCCTGAGCGGCCTTCCACTGACGCACGTAGCCCTCGGGCTCAACGTTGGCGAGACCCGGAACGGAACCGTCGGCGCCACCGAGGTAGGCGCCGTCGACAACAACCTCGTGACCGGTGAGGATGCTCATCGGATGGCCGTTCTTCTCGTTCTCCTGAACGAGGTAGCGGAACGAGATGTCATCACCCGAGGAATCCTTGACGCCGGCCAGAACGCCCTCGGCGCCGAGCTTGGCAAGGAGCTTCCAAGGGAGCTTGGTATGAACGCAGACGGGAATGTCATAGGCAAAGATGGGCAGGTCGAGCTCCTCGTGCAGGATGCGGAAGTGCTCCTCGACCTCGGTCATGCCCTGCAGGGCATAGAACGGGCAGGTGGCGACGAGGGCATCGGCGCCCAGCTCCTGAGCGACCTTACCGTGCTCGATCATGCGCTCGGTCTCGGTGTCGATGATGCCGACCAGAACAGGCACACGGTGGTCGACGATACGGACGGCCTCGGCGATGATCTGACGGCGACGCTCGTCGGTGGAGAAGACGACCTCGCCCGAGGAGCCCAGGAAGAACAAGCCATCGACGCCGGCATCGATCATGCGGTTGATGCTGCGCTCAAAGGAGGCAACATCGAGCTGGTGGTCTTCGGTATCGGGAACAACGACGGGAGGGATAACGCCGGTGAATTTCTGAGTTGCCACAAGAATCTCCTTAGTTGTCTGGCGGGCAGCCCTATGCCGCCCACTCTTGTTGGCAGTGTCCAGGCCGTCTAGGCCAAAGAACACGGGTAGAACGTTTGGTTAAAGAAGTCGACGACTTCGTTTTCGAACGCATTGATGCGCTCGTGAGCGTATTTGGCATAGATGATATGCCTCCGGTCACACTCAAGACCGTTGAATACGGCAAACTGATCCTTGGGATCGCTCACGGTATCCATAAGCGATGTGCCCATGAGCACCGATCCGCGCACCCGAGACGACAGCGCCTCGAGGCCGTCAGGAAGCGGATTGGCAACCGCCGTGCAGGCGAGGCCCCGCTCGTCCAGAGCAGAAACCGCCAGCGCGATTCCGCCGCCAAGACCCTCACCCCATGCAAAGATGCGGTCGGGGTCCATGCCATCAAGATTGCGCGCCACCTTCGCCAGCGCGCAACCCCAACGGACGCGCTCGACAAAAGCGGGCGAAGAAATCCCCCTCTGCAGGTCGTCCGCACCAGCAACATCGTCATCCAGTGCAAGCACGGCATACCCCATGGCGGCAAATCTCGTCATGTGATGCCAGCCGCGCACAGGCCGATCGATGTCGTGGAACATCAGGCACAGCGGCACGCGCTCAGATACTCGGGCACGACCGACAGGCTCGATCAAACGAGCGTGAATCGCATCGTCACCGAGCTCAAAGGAGACCTCCGAGTAACGGGCGCAGGGGTTAACAAAGTCAATCGCCGTAATGGCCGGGCCTTGAATCTCAAGATTCGAAGCGCATGTCTCTAAATCAGAAACATCTGCTTGGACATCACCGCGCCAGTCTCGATATTCTGCGAGCCTTGACGAAACCGTTCCAGGAATTCCCACGAGCCCGGGGACAATCAGCTCATTGACATTGCTCTCGCACTTAGACATGAGCCTCCCCTCCCTTGCAGAAAAACGGAATGATCAGATCGTCAAAATCCTGAATCTCCTCGTGGCCAAAGCCTTCAAAGAACTCATGACGCTTTTCACAGGTCAGGTTGTTATAGACCGCAAACTGCGTAGCTGGCGGACAGACGATATCGGCTGTGCCGGTGCCAAACAGCACGGGGCATTTGACCATAGGGGCAAAGTTCTTGGAATCGAAGTACTCCAGCTTGGCATAGGCTTCGTCAATACGAGTCGAGTCCTCGTCAAACCAGCGAGACCAATAGCGCAGGCCCTCGTAGGCAATGTCGTCGGCATCCAAATCCCAGACCAGGCGGAAATCTGACAGGAAGGGATAGAGGATGGCGGCACGATTGATAAGCTCGCTGTTAAGCGCACAGGTCGCAATGCCCAAACCGCCGCCCTGCGACGCGCCGTTCACAAACACACGCGCAAGATCGATGCCCTCGAGCTCGCGAACGATGCGGCACAGGATGCGAATATCTTGGTGCAAGCGGACATAGTAGAGGTTGGCCGGGTCGCCGTCGATACCGGCGACGATATGACCGGCAACCGTTGTGCCCTCAAATCCACCAATGTCCTCGGAGGGACCTCCTTGGCCGGGGCAGTCGAGGGCGATGAGTGCCATGCCCATGCCCGCAAACGACGCCTGCTCAAACCAGCTGCGGCTTGCACCCGGATACCCATGGAACTGAAGCACCAATGGCACGGGCTCGTCCGAGACAGGTTTAAGGTACTTGGCATGCAGGCGCGCGCCACACATGCCGGTATACCAGAGGTCGAAAAGCTGGCAGGTCGCGGCATCGGCGACCGATGCCGTCTCGATCGCATAGTCAAGCCCGACGGCGTCGGCCTCGGCCATGCGATCCTTCCAAAAGAGATCGAAATCTGATGGACGGGGCATGGCGCCTCGGTATTCACCAAATTGATGTTGTAGCTCCTGAGCACTTGGCATGGCTCGTGAACCCAACCTTTCGAAATCGCAACGGAGGTGCGCCCGGCAAGGGAACCGGGCGCACGGGAGGGAAAGCGAGGCTACTCGCCGAGCTTGGGATGCAGCAGCGACGGCGCAGCGCCGAGCAGCATCTTGGTGTAGGGGTCCTGGGGGTGCTGGAAGACCTGCTTGGCCTCGCCCTGCTCGACGATCCTGCCACCATTCATAACGATGATGTCGTCAGAGATATAGCGGACCGTCTGGATGTCATGGCTGATGAACACCATGGCCAGGCCGAGCTCCTTCTTAAGGTCGGTTAACAGGTTCAGAATCTGTGCGCGGACCGAAACGTCCAGAGCCGAGGTGGGCTCGTCGGCGATGATGGCATCGGGGTTCAGCGACAGGGCACGGGCAATTGCGACGCGCTGACGCTGGCCGCCCGAAAGCTGACCGGGAAGAACCTCGGCGGCGGAGCTGGGCAGACCGGTGAGCTCCAGGAGCTCCTTGACGCGCTTCTCCTGCTCGGCCTCAGTACCCAGGTTGTGGACGCGCATGGGATCGAGCAGCTGCTCGCGAACGACCATGCGGGGATTGAGCGCCGTGGCCGGGTTCTGGAACACGACTGAGATGACGCGACCCATGTGGCGACGGTCCTCGGCGGTACGTTTGGTAACGTCCTTGCCCTTAAAGTAGACCTTGCCGCTCGTGGGGGCCTGCAGGCCGCACATGACGTTGGCGGTGGTGGACTTACCGCAACCGGACTCGCCGACGATGCCGATCGTCTGACCGGGCATGAGCTTAATCGTTACACCCTGGACGGCGTGAACCAGGTTGGGGTGCAGAATCGAGCCGGTACGGGTCCTAAAGGTGACGTGGACGTCATCAAGGAAGATGATCGGCTCGACGCCGTTGACTGCGGTCTCGCTCATCTACATCACCTCCGCGTGAGGGGTCAAACCATTTGCCTTGAGCACCTCGTCGGGGAGCTCGGAATAGAAGTGCTCGGTACCGGGCACGCGCTTGAAGACCGGACGGGTGTCCAGGCCAATACGCGGATGGCTCGAGCGGGGCGCGAAGCGATCGCCCTTGGGGAAATCGCGCGGGCTCGGAACGGCGCCGGGCACCTGGTGCAGGCGACCCGAACCGCTCTCGATGGACAGAACGGAACCCAGAAGACCGCGGGTGTACTCGTGGATCGGGTTGGTGAGCAGCTCCTTGGTGGGTGCCTGCTCGATAACCTGGCCAGCGTACATAACCGTGATGTTATGGGCAACCTCGGCGACCAGAGCCAGGTCATGCGAAACGAAGATCATGGCAAAGCCGAGCTTGGCCTGAAGATCGTTGAGCAGCTTGATGACCTGCTTCTGGACGGTAACGTCCAGAGCGGTCGTGGGCTCGTCGCAGATGACCAGCTTGGGGTCGCGGGTAAGGGCCATAGCGATCAGGACACGCTGACGCTGGCCGCCGGAAAGCTCGTGCGGATAGCTCTCGAGCGTGCGCTTGGGATCGAGGCCGACGAGCTCCAGGAGCTCCTCGGCGCTGCGGGTTCCGCCGCGCTTGGTGAGCTGCTTCATCTGGGCAGAGATGAGCATGGAGGGGTTGAGCGAGGACAGGGCGTCCTGATAGACCATAGCGATATCGGTACCGCGCAGGCCGAACCACTCCTTCTTGCTCATCTTGAGCAGGTCACGGCCCTCCCAGAGGACCTCGCCGGAAAGGTGCTCGTCCTCATCGGTCAGGCCCATGATGGCCAGCGTGGTGATGGACTTACCGCAACCGGACTCGCCCACCAGGCCCATGGTCTGACCAGGACGGACGTCAAAGTTGACATGGTCGACGACGTTGATATCACCGTGATGCTCAAACTGAATGCAGAAGTCACGGACCGAGAGAATCGGTTCAACAGACTCGTCGGGCACATGGCGATCGTCACGCTTGAGCTCGACATCGCGCAGGGCGCCAAGGCGAGCGGAGAGGGACTGGGCCTGCTCCTTGTAGGCGCGAACGGGGTCGGAGACCAGCAGGTCGGCCTCGCGACGCTTGGAGGAATCGGTAGGATCCAGGGCGGCGGAGGGGGCAGCGGCCATGGCGTCGGTAATGCCCTCGGAGAGGATGTTAAGCGCCAGGCAGGTGATCATGATGGCCAGGCCCGGGAACAGCGCCTGCCACCAACGGCCGGCGAGCACGCCGCCGCGGGCGTCGGCGAGGATGTTGCCCCAGGTAGCGGTGGGCTCCTGGATACCAGCGCCGATGAAGGTCAACGAGGCCTCGAAGATGATGGCGTCGGCGACCAGGGTAACGGTGAAGACCATGATCGGGGCGATGCAGTTACGCAGAACATGCTTGATCAAAATCCACGGAGCCTTGGCGCCGGAAACGATGACCGCGCGGACATAGTCCTCGCCGTACTCGGACACGATGTTGGCGCGCACGATACGGGCAATCTGCGGAGTGTACATAAAGCCAATGGCGAAGATGATCGACGGCACGGAGTTGCCCAGGATGGAGACAAAGACGGCCGCGAGGGCGATGCCCGGGATGGACATGATGATGTCCAAGATACGCATGATCGTCTCGGAGACGGCCTTGCGCGAAACCGCTGCAAGGGCGCCCACGACCGAGCCGCAGACCAGAGCCATGGCAGTGGCGCCAAAGCCGATAATCAGCGAGTAACGACCACCGTAGAGCATACGCGACAGAATGTCGCGACCCTTATCGTCGGTACCGAAGATAAATCCGTTGCCGGGAGCCTGGCGAGCCGTAAAAATCTCGACCGGGCTATAGGGGGCAAGAAGGGGCGCCAGGATCGCAGTCAGGGCGACCAGCACCAGCACGACGGCGGCAATCTTAGAAGATAGCGTCATCTTCTTCCAGCCACCGAGCTTGAGCCCCTTGGAGGCAGCCTTCTCGAGCTGCTCGGTTTGCTTCTCTCGAATCTTTACCATAATCTACACCGTCCTGATGCGCGGGTTGATGAGCAGGTAGAGCATGTCAACCACGATGTTGATGATGATGAAGGCGAGAGCAACGACGATGACGACGCCCTGAACCAGGTTCGCCTCGTTGCCCTGAACGCCCTGCAGAATCGCGGTGCCCATGCCGGGGAGGTTGAAGATAACCTCGATGACGACGGCGCCGCCCATGAGGTAACCGATCTTAAGACCGAGGGTGGTGACCGGGGTGATCAGCGCATTGCGAAGAACGTTGATGCCGACGACGACCTTCTCGGGAACGCCGGCGCCACGAGCCATACGGACATAGTCCTTGTCGAGCTCCTCGACCATGGCGGTACGCACGATACGAGTCATCTGGCCCGTCAGCGGAAATGCCAAGGCGATAGCGGGCATGATCATACGTCCCAGATAGCCAACCGGATTCGTGGTGAAGTGAGGCAGAGCACCCGATGCCGGGAGCACCTTAAGGTAGGAAGAGAACAGCAGGATCAACAGAACGGCAAGCCAGAACGACGGGGTTGCCAAGCCGGCGATGGAAAAGACGCGGATCACTTGGTCCGGCCATTTGTCGCGATACAGTGCCGCGATGACGCCGAGCAAAAACGAAACGACCGCACCGATGGCAAGACCGATGAAGGTCAGCTGCATCGTGACGGGCAGGGCCGTGGAGATGCGCTTGGCAACGGAGTTGCGAGCAGCACCATAGGTGCCCATGTCGCCATGGATCAAATCGCCCATATAGCGCACGTAGCGCACGGGCCAGGGGTCGTCCAGACCATACTTCTCATGGTACTCGGCAACCGCCTCGGGCGAGGCGCCGTCACCCAACGCCGTGTAGGCGGGGTCGGTCTTGGAGAACGACATAAGGAAGAACACCAGGACGGTGACGCCCAATGCCATGATCGGCAGCGCCACAAGACGCCTTCCAATCAAACGTAGCAAGTTGTTCACGTTCTCTCCCCTTTCTTTTGTCGGTAGGACCAACTGGTATATGAGTACGGATACTCATTACAAGACCCGAGCGACATCGTTGCCGCCCGGGTCTTTGTTTCAACTATGAGGATACGGTCCCAACGACCGACATCCTGCATACAGACTCAAGCGAGTCTTACGCCTTGACGGTCGCAACGCCCCTGAAGGACATGCTCGTCGTGCCGATGCCCTTGAAGCCATCGAGGGCCTCGCCGTTGGGCGCAGTGGACGGATCGTCCCAGGAAGCGGAGACGGTCTTGACGTGGACAACGGGGTACAGAACGGCGTTGTCGGCAATGATGTCGAAGCACTCGTTCCACTTCTTCTGCTGCTCGTCGCCCTCGGCGGCAAGGGCCTCGTCCATGAGACCGTGGAGCTTCTGCCACTCAGCGGACTCCTTCCACGGGCAACGGGTCTGCATCCAGACGTTGTCGCCGTACCACCAGTTGAGCAGCAGGTCGGGGTCGGCGCCGAAGCAGGAAGGATCGCCAGGGGCAAGGAGGATATCGTAGGCCTCGCCGCCGTCGATGGCAGCGTAGGTGGCCGGCGAGGTATCGGTCTGGATGGTCACATCGAAGCCGAGAGCGTCGAGATCGTTCTTGACCTGGGCGGCCATGCCCTTAATCTGCTCGTTGTCGGTGGTGCGCAGGGTGATGGCACCCGGGGTGATGCCAGACTCCTCGATGAGCTTCTTAGCCTTCTTGGCGTCGGTCTTGTACACCGTGGAAGCCTCATGATAGTTGGTGAAGCTCTTGGGCAGGTAGCAGCTGGCAGCGGTGGCAAGGCCGGCGAAGGTGTTGCTGACCATCTTCTCGGTGTCGAGCGCATACATGACAGCCTGACGGACCTTGACGTTGTTCCAAGGCTCCTTGGCGACGTTGAACATGATGAAGCGGGTGCCGAAACCCTGGACGTTATCGATCTTGCAGCCGGCGCTCTCGAGCTGGTCGACGGCGTCAGCGGTAACGAGCTCCATAACGAGCGTGGAGCCCTCCTGCTGAGCGGTAACGCGAGCGGTGGGGTCGGTCAGGATGCTGTACTGGATCTTCTTATCCTCGGCAGCATACTCACCGTTGTACTCGGGGTTGGGAACCAGGGTGATCTCGGTATCGGAGATAGAGTCGTACATCCAGGGGCCGGAGCCGATCGGCTGCTTGGCGCGATCCTCCTCGGTCTGAGTGGCCGGGGTAACGCGGATGATAGCCAGACGATCCTTGAGCAGGGAGAAGTTGGGCACCTTGGTCTTGACCGTCACGGTGCTGGCGTCCTTGGCCTCGATGGACTCGAAGGGCTGGAAGAACGGAGCATAGGTAGCGGAAGCGGCGCAAGCGGTGTAGGAGGCGACGACATCGTCAGCGGTGACCTCGGTGCCATCGGAGAACTTTGCGCCCTTGCGGATGGTGACCTCGAAGGTAGTGTCGTCCACGGACTTGGGATCGTCGGTGGCGAGCTCGTTGAAGGTGCTGTAGTCGTGGTAATCGATGCCGTAGAGGCCCTCGACGACGTGCCAGTTAGCACCCAGGCCCACAGCGGAGCCGGTGCTGGCGGGATCGAAGCTGGACGGAGCGTAAGCGGAACCAGCGGTGATCACGCCGCCGCCACGGTTGGCGGAATCGGTGGAACCGGAAGCAGAACCCTCGTCGCTAGAGCTGCCACCGCAGCCGGTGAGACCAAGCCCTGCGACAGCAGCGACGCTGCCGGTGAGGCCGAGGAACGAACGCCTGGACATACCCTTGTTGATGATGGCCATGTCTTCTCCTATCAATAGAGAATCTTACCCGGGAGCACCTAGACTTGCCCCCGCGCAACTTGCGGACGATATATACCTTACCTACCGACAAACCCAACTTGGGTGCCGCGCTCGGCGACCGATACATACATCCGCTTGAACGGTATTTACTACCGTTCACCGAATTCGTTGACAAACGATACTGCAGACAGTATGTATCGACGAGGTGAGATATCAGTCTTCGTCAACCCGCAGGATAGCAGGGCCGTTCGCTTGGGTTAGTCAAACGTTTTAGCGTTAATAAAACCCGAAATCAGTAGGTAATCGCCGCGAAATAAATGATTGAAAATCGGCCAAGCATGTATATCAGTTGTCTAGAAGCGCGTTTAGTTCTCGGAACGGCTGGCCGATGCCTGGGCGCGCTCGGCATTCCATGCAACAAGTGCCTCGTGGACCGCTTTGGCGACATCGGCCGGAACGCCTCGAACTTCTGCAATCTCCTGCTCGCTTGCCGCGCGCAAACGCTTCATCGAGCCAAAATGGCGCATAATGGCACGTTTTCTGGTGGGTCCCACGCCCGGAACGTCGTCAAGCACCGAAACCGTCATAGCCTTATCGCGCAACTCGCGGTGGAACGTAATCGCAAATCGGTGGGATTCATCGCGGACCTGCTTGATCAGATAAAGCGAAGCGGAGCCGGTCGGCAGCACGACGGGAGTCTCGTCCCACGGCACGAAAACCTCCTCATCGGCCTTTGCCAAGCCACAAACTGGTATATCGAGGCCAAGCGCCTCAAGTTGCTTAATTGCAGCGGTCAATTGCGGCTTGCCGCCATCGACAACGAGCAAATCGGGGCGCGAGCCAAAGCGCTCGTCCGCCATGCGCTCGGGAGCATAGCGACGCCCCAGAACCTCGGACATCGATACGAAGTCGTTCGCCTCGTCCAATTCGACCTGAATTTTAAAGCGACGATACTGGCCCTTGTCGGCACGGCCGTTGGTAAATACCACCATCGAAGCGACGGTAAAGGTACCATGCAACGTCGAGATATCGAAGCACTCGATGCGCAACGGCGGCGCAGGCAGCGCCAGCGCACTTTCGAGCTCCAGGAGCGCCTGATTGGTGCGATCGTCAGCATACCCCGTGCGCATCATGTAGCGCATGAGGGCATGGCGCGCATTTTTGGAAGCCATATCGAGCAGGCGGTGCTTTTCGCCGCGCTGCGGCCTATGGAGATGGCAAGAGCGTTCGCGCTTGCCCGCAAGCCACTCCCCCAACGCTTCGGCATCCTCAAGCTCGACAGAGAGATTAATCTCGGCTGGAATATCAGCCGTCTCGTCGTAATAGCGCTTAAGAAAGCCCGATTGAAGCTCTTCCTCGTCGACATCCAGGCCTTTATCGAGGATGAACTCACAAGTTCGAACCGTTCGGCCCTCGCGAACGACAAAGACACAGGCGGCAGAGATAGTCTCTTCGCGATAGAAGCCGATGACGTCGATATCGACGCTCGATGGAAAAACGACCTGTTGGCGATCGTCCAGGCCCCTAATGACTTCCAGACGACGCTTGACGCGCGCCGCACGCTCAAAATCGAGTGCCTCGGCTGCCTCCGTCATCTCGGACGTAAGCTCGTCGACGACATCCTTGCGATGGCCCGACAAGAAACGTTCGACACGCTTGACGTTCTTGGCATAGTCGGCAGGGGAAATCGCGCCGACGCATGCGCCCGGCCCGCGCCCGACATGGTAGTCAAAGCAGGGACGCCCGTTTTGCGCGCAAATCATATTAACGATGTCTTCTTCGCCCTTATGAGATTCGACGATGCGTCGGCAGCGGCGCCATTCCGCACAGGATGCCGAGCAAATAGGAATAACCTTGCGTAGCGTATCGATGGTCTCACGCGCCGCACGGCTATCGGTATAGGGGCCAAAATAGCGCGTTCCCGGTTTATGACGCTCTCGCGTGTATTTAATAGCCGGAAACAAGTCGCTCTTGGTAATGGCAATAAAGGGATAGCTTTTATCGTCTTTGAGATCGACGTTAAAGTACGGATGGTACTGGCCAATCAGATTGCGCTCGAGCACCAATGCCTCGTGCTCGGTCTCCACCACGATATAGTCGAAGCTCGCCACCAGCTGCATCATCAGCGGGATCTTTTGACGCTCATCCTGCAGCGTCACGTACTGGCGCATACGGGAACGCAGGTTTTTCGCCTTGCCAACGTAGATGACATCGCCCTTTGCATCTTTCCAAAGGTAACATCCGGGCTGCGTGGGAACGCGCGAAACCTGCTCGGCGAGTGTTGGAATGTTGTCGTGACCGGCCACACGCACCTACTTGCGACGAAGCAGCGCCGAGACCTCGGGCATCTTAAGGACGACGGCAAGGCCAAAGGTAACAGCAAGCGAGACGACACCCGCAACGCAAACGTAGCCAAGAGTAATCAGAATCGAGCCGCCAAGTGCCCCGACAAAGTGCTCAAGCGCCCACATGACGCCGGCGCCTGCGGCAGCGCCCAGGCCACCGAGCAAAAGGCCAAAGAAACCGCCATGCAGGATAGATTTGACCTGAAGGCCACGCAGACGACGACGCAGCCACCACAGCGAACAACCGACCAAGATCACGTAGTCGACGACATACGAAAGCGCGATTGCCGGCATACCGAAGCCCAGCACAACGCCAAACAGCAGAACCGAGCCGGCCTGGCCGATGGCGGAATACAAGCAATAGCGGCTATAGGGCTTCATGTCGAGCAAGGCAGAGAAGCTCTTCTGCATCAACACGACCACGCCGTAGAGCGGCAGCGAGAACGCCAGGTAGACAAGGAACTCGGACACCAGCGCCACGCCGGACTCATCAAACTTGCCGGCACAGTAGATCATGTTGAGCGGACGCGCGAAGACAATCAGGTACAGCGCGAACGGAATCAGGAAGAACAGCATTTGGGCGACGCCACGCGAAATGCCCGTGCGAACGCTGTCGTAATCCTTCTCCTGTGCGTCGTGAGAGAGCTCGGTATAGAGCGCCGTCGAAAGCGAGGCGGCAATCAGCGCGTAGGGCAGCGTGTACCACAGGCGCGCATAGGCGATGACGGAAGGGCCAGTCTCGGGCTGGACCACCAGCGCGGCAGCGTTGGTGATAGAAGTCGAGACAAACATGCACACCGTGGCGAGCAGCGTCGGGATACCGAGCGCAATCGTCTGACGCAGCGCGGGGTCCTTAAAGTCGATATGGATATGGGGATGCACGCCGTGCTTGCCAAGCGCGGGGATCTGACATGCCATCTGAACAAAGACACCGAGGGTCGTACCGGCCGCAATCAAGATGATGCCGGCACGTTCGCCAAACTGTGCGGACACGGGCGCAAAACCCATAAAGCTCGCAATGACGATCACATTGTTGAGGACCGGGGCAAACGTCGACCAGAAGTAGTCGCGGTGTGCGTTGAGAACGCCCGAGAACACCGAGCCCAAACCATAAAACAGAATCTGGATGGCAAAGAAACGGAACATGAACGCAGCGGCATCCATGCTGCCGCCGTCACCCGAAAGAAACGATTGCGTCCAGATAAAGCCCGGGGCGAACACGGTCCCCAGCAACGAAATGCCACCCAGCACCAAAAGCAGAATGCCGAGCAGGTTGCCCACGTACTCGTTCGAGGCCTCACGACCCTGCTCACGCCTCACGCCCATGTACACGGGCAAAAACGCCGTCACGAGCATGCCGCCCATCACGAGTTCGTAGAGCATATTGGGCAGGTTGTTGGCTACCTGATAGGAGGACGAGAGTAGCGACATGCCGATAGCGGCCGCCATTGCCCACGTTCGGATAAAACCGGTAACGCGAGACACGATGGTCAGTATGGTCATAAGCCCGGCGGAACGACCAACCGTGGAGTAGTCCGACGAGCCCATGTCGTCAGTGTCATCTCGCGACGAAGAAGCTTCGGATGAGGGCGTCTGAGGCGCAGATTCTTTTGCAAAATGAGCTCCGCACTTCAATTCTTCCTGCGGCATCGCTCAGTCCTCTCTCGTAATCGCGGCAACCGTCGCCCCGCAAAATGCAATTAAATCATCGGGTGCAAGCTCGAGCTGATAACCACGCTTGCCTCCCGAAATAAAAATGGTATCCCAAAGGACACACGTCTCATCAATGAGCGTCCGGTAGCGTTTTTTCATACCGACCGGGCTGCAGCCGCCGCGAACGTAGCCAGTCGCCGCAAGCAAATCCTTCACATGCATCATGGCCAAGGACTTCTCCCCCGCGGCACGCGCGGCGGACTTTAGATCGAGCTCGTCGGCAACAGGGATGCAGCACACGACATAGTCGTTGGACGGTGTCACGCAGACCAAGGTCTTAAATCCTTGACCGGGCTCCTCGCCAAGCTGCTCCGAAATCGCGAGCCCCAGGCCCACCGACTCATCACCATCGTCTTCGTACGTATGTAGAACATAGGAAATGCCGGCACTTTCCAGCTCGCGCATCGCATTGGTTTTTGGCGTCTTTACAGCCTTTGCCATGACATATCCTTTCCCTCGCATTCGGACGCAAGGATTAAGTATATGTCCAATTCGGCTGCATACGTCACTTCGGCACAGCAAGCGCCATCGAATCACAAGGAGTCGATGGCGCCCATAAACTGAATCGCCTATTTATTGAGCATCAAGTTGAGCCTGACGCTCCCGGTCACGCCTGAGCAACGGCGCCAAAAACTTGCCCGTATAGCTCTGCGGACAGTCCGCAACCTGCTCCGGTGTGCCCGAAACCACGACGGTTCCGCCGCCGTTACCGCCCTCGGGACCCATATCGATCAGGCGGTCGGCAACCTTGATGACATCAAGGTTGTGCTCAATCACCAGCACCGTGTTGCCCGCATCGACCAAGCGCTGCAGCACATCGAGCAGCTGGCGGACGTCCTCAAAATGAAGACCGGTCGTCGGCTCGTCCAAAATATAGAACGTCTTGCCAGTCTGGCGTCGATGAAGCTCCTTGGCGAGCTTCACACGCTGCGCCTCGCCGCCCGAGAGCGTCGTGGCGGGCTGGCCCAGGCTCACGTAGCCTAAGCCTACATCGTACAGCGTCTGGAGCTTGCGCTTAATCTGCGGGATATTCCCAAAGAAGGCCAGCGCCTCGGTGACGCTCATGTCGAGCACGTCCGAGATGGTCTTGCCACGGTAGGTGACCTCGAGTGTCTCGCGGTTGTAGCGTTTACCGCCACAAGCTTCGCAGGGAACGTAGATATCGGGAAGGAAGTGCATCTCGATCTTGATCTGCCCGTCGCCCTTGCACGCCTCACAGCGCCCGCCACTCACATTAAAGGAGAAACGACCCGGCGAGTAGCCGCGCGCCTTCGACTCCGGCGTACTCGCAAACAGCGCGCGAAGATCATCCCACAGGCCGATATAGGTAGCAGGGTTGGAACGCGGCGTGCGGCCAATCGGCGACTGGTCGATATCGATAACCTTATCGATACACTCGATGCCCTCGATTTTCTTATACGGACCCACAGGGCGCGTCGAGCGGTGAATGGCATTCGTAAGGGCAGGCGCAATGGTGTCGGTAACCAGGGAGCTCTTGCCCGATCCCGACACGCCGGTAACAACCGTAAGCGTACCAAACTCGATCTTGGCGGTAACGTTTTTGAGGTTGTTGGCTCGAGCGCCCGTAATTTTAAGGCAGCCGCGACCGGGCTTGCGCCGTTCATCAGGCACCCGGATCATTCGTTTGCCGGTCAGATAAGCGCCCGTCATCGACTCAGGACACGCCATGATATCGGCAGGCGTTCCCGCCGCGACTACGTGTCCGCCGTTGACGCCGGCGCCGGGCCCCATGTCGATCACGTAGTCGGCGGCACGGATTGTATCCTCGTCGTGTTCGACGACGATAACGGTATTGCCGATATCGCGCAGGCGCTCGAGCGTCTTGATCAGGCGCTCGTTGTCACGCTGATGAAGACCGATCGAGGGCTCATCCAGAATATAGAGCACGCCCATGAGACCCGCGCCGATCTGCGTTGCCAGGCGAATACGCTGCGCCTCGCCACCAGAAAGCGTCGCCGAGGCACGATCGAGCGTCAGATAGTCGAGTCCAACATCGACCAGAAAACGCAAGCGCTCCAGGATTTCCTTGACGATGCGCCCGCCAATAAACTGTTGGCGCTCGGTGAGCTCCAGGCCCTCAAAAAACTCGAGCGACTCACGGCACGACAGGCAACAAACCTCGTAAATGGACTTGCCGCCCACGGTGACGGCGAGCATCTCAGGGCGCAAACGAGCGCCGTGGCAGCTCGAGCACGGTTCCTCGCGAATGTACTTCTCCAAGCGCGCCTTGGTGTTCTCGTTCGTCGTCTCGGTATAGCGTTCGTACAGGATGTTGCGAACGCCCGAAAACTTGGTATCCCACTGGCTACGACGTCCGTCGAGCTTTTGGTAGTCAACCGAGATCTTCGTATCGCCCAGGCCGTCTAAAAACGCGCGACGCACCCGCGGAGGCAGATCCTCCCACGGCGTATCGACGCTCACCTTGAAGTGTTTACAGACCGCAGCGAAAATCTGCGGATAGTAGTTAGAGTTGCCAAACAGGCTGCCAAAGACCCCGTCGGCGATCGACTTCGAGGGGTCTTCGATTAGGGCCTCGGCATCGACCGTCTTCTTAAAGCCCAGGCCATCGCACTCGGGGCACGCGCCATAGGGCGCGTTGAACGAGAAATCACGCGGCTGCAGGTCATCGATGGAGTGTCCATGCTCCGGGCACGCTAACGCCAGCGAATACTCCAGCAACTCGCCTTCGGTCCCCTCGGGAGCGTCGCGGTCGGGCAGCAAGTATACGTTCACATTGCCGTGCGCCAGCGCAGTCGCCTGTTCAACGGACTCGGCAATACGGCCCAGCGAGTTCTCGCGAATCACGATGCGGTCGACCACGACCTCGATATCGTGCTTGAATTTCTTATCCAAATCGATAGGGTCATCAAGCGAGCGAACCTCGCCGTCGACACGCACGCGGCTAAAGCCCTCGGCGCGAAGGTCCTCAAACAGCTTGGTGTACTCGCCTTTTCGCCCGCGCACCACCGGTGCCAGCACAAACGCGCGGCGGCCCTCCCCCGCCGCCAAGACCTTGTCGGCAACCTGGTCGGTCGTCTGGCGCTCAATGACGCGGCCGCATTCGGGACAGTGCGGGGTGCCCACACGGGCGAACAGCAGGCGCAGATAGTCATAAATCTCGGTTACAGTGCCAACCGTCGAGCGAGGGTTTTTAGACGTCGTCTTTTGGTCGATCGACACCGCCGGCGAAAGGCCGTCGATTGAATCCAAGTCGGGTTTGTCCATCTGGCCCAAGAACTGGCGCGCATAGCTCGAAAGACTCTCGACGTATCGACGCTGGCCCTCGGCATAGATAGTGTCAAATGCCAGCGAACTCTTGCCCGAGCCAGAAAGACCGGTAATGACCACGAGTTGGTCACGCGGAATGGAAACATCGATATCACGGAGGTTGTGCTCACGAGCGCCGCGAATAACGATAGAAGAATCAGACATGGAAGCTCCTTGCCTCCTATTGCATCGAATCATACTGTCGATGAGTTTAGCGCACTCGACGCGCACAGATGTTCGTAATACAAGATTCGCAGACCTTTAGCTTTGCGTATCGGGCGCTTTGTTTCTCGAAATGCCGTGGAAAGGTTACAGTAATCTAATACTGAACTTAATTTGCCGTAACAGAGGAACGTCCATGACCGAAGATATCCCCCTTGAAATCACTTCGAGCGACATGGCCAATCTGCCCATATTCATCGCCGTCCTTATCGTGGCCATCGTCGTGGTGCGCGTATATTTTTCAATCAAACACAATGAAAAGCCGCCCATTGCCCGCGTCTTTTGGTGCGCGACGCTCCTCATCCCGCTCGGCATGGTAGCTGCATGGATTACGAATCAATTGCTCGTAAATGAGGACAATTCCCTATGGGTCCTTTCTTATTCGACGCTCGGTGCTACCGCCGTCATACTTCTTGTCGAGCCCTTGGTTTCGGGACTTATCGACCAAACCGACCTTGCGACGGGAACGGTTGCCTGTATTTGCCGCGACATCCTTGTCATCGCCGCTGTTTCAGCGCTCTCGTTCGTTTCACTCGAAATTGCCTGTAACGAAACGTTCTATCGCATTCCCGCCAACTCATTCGGGTTTTCCGTCGGGCTGCTCGCGACGGTTCTGCTCTCCCTTTATTTGCTGGGACAGCGTCATGGAGGCGTCATGGCCCTCGTGCCCGTCGCCTGTTGCATCCTTGGCATTGCCGAGCACTTCGTCATAACGTTTAAAGGTGAGGCCATCCTGCCAAGCGATATCTTGGCCCTTGGCACCGCAATGGAAGTGAGCGAGGGATACGAGTTTACCTTTACCGCCGGAATCGTAACCTCTCTAGCCCTGCTGGAGATTTCCCTGGGGCTTCTTTCGCTTATCCGACCGAGAAAGCTCCGTACACCCACCCATGTGTTCCCCGCAATCGCCGCTAACCTCTGCGCTTTTCTGCTAGTGACCGTTGTGGGGCTCTCGGGCTTTTCCAGCATCGACTTGGAGCAGGCGCTGAATTTTGGATTTGACCGTTGGCAGCCCATCACCACGTATGCGTCTCAGGGTTTTATCACTTCGTTCACCGAAATGGTCAACGAGTTGCCCATTGAGAAGCCCGAAGACTATACGCCCGATGAGGCGCAGAGCATCGAGCAGGAGCTCGCCGCCACCTACGACAGCACGTATGGCTCGAGCGAGCAGCGCGCGGCGGCCGTTGCCCAGTTCAATGAAATCAAGCCGACGATTGTTGCCGTCATGAACGAGAGTTTTAGCGACCTTTCGTGCTTTGAGCAGCTCCAGGCGGCCGGGTACACCGGCCCCGCATTCTACAACTCACTTCCCGACACACTTGTTCGCGGCACCATGCTCGCTTCGGTCGCCGGTGGCGGAACGGCGAACTCCGAATTCGAATTTTTGACCGGAGCGACAACGGCCTTTGTCGGATTAGGCAAAATCCCCTATCAGCTGTATCAGATGAATGGCGTCAACAGCCTGGCAAAGGACCTTAAGGAGCTTGGGTATACCGCTACCGCTATGCACCCGCAAAACCCCGTCAACTACCATCGAGATAAAATCTATCAGCAGCTGGGCTTTGGAGACTTTCTTTCAATCGGCGATTTCGAAGGTGCGCCCTGTTACCATGCCGGCGTATGCGACTACGCCACCTACGACAAGATACTCGACCTGCTTAGAACCGACGAAGCCCCGCAGTTCATCTTTGACGTCACGATGCAAAATCACGGCGGCTACGACTATGGCACCGTTCCCGCCGAGGAGCTGACAAACTATTGGGTCGAGGGAGCCAGCGAAGGCGCCAACAGCGCGCTCAACACCTATCTCACCTGCATCAACGCATCCGACCGGGACCTCGAGTACTTTATCAACGAGCTCCGCAACATCGGCAGACCGGTTGTTCTTGTCTTTTTTGGCGACCATCAGCCGAGCGCCGCAACGACTCTCAACGACGAGCTGTACCCTCAGGAAGATACGGCAAGCCAAGCTTTCCGTATCTATCAGTCGACATATCTCGTCTGGGCTAACTATGAGATCGCCGGCAATACCGAGCTCAACGTCTACGACACCGTCGGGGCAAACGAGATTGCAGCCATTACCCTTAATAAGATCGGCGCCCCGCTCACCAATTACCAAAAGGCCCTGCTTGCGACAAGGTCAGATGTGCCCACCATCAATGTCGCCGGCTATCTCGGTGCCGACGGGCTGCGCTACGACTTGGAATCGGAAGACAGCCCCTACGCCTCGACGATCGACAAGCTGCAGCGCATGCAATACCTCGAGTTCGCCAGCAAAGTTCAGTAAGCCCGCCCATTCGCTTGGGCCCATCGTATTGCAAGCACGCTCGGCCCAAACGCATCGCAAATGACTCCCGCTCGCAAACGAGGGTACAATGACGCTCGTGTCACATCGCGGGGCCCCGGCCCCAGCATATACAAAGGAGTCATACATGGGTTGCGAACACGCACAGGCCGCCGGCGGACAAACGTCGCCGTCGCAATTTGAGGAGAACACGCTGTCCGAGGTCAAGCGCGTCATCGCCGTGCTTTCCGGCAAGGGCGGTGTCGGCAAGTCATTTGTCACCGGTGCCATCGCCACCGAGCTTGCCCGTCACGGCCACAAGGTCGGCGTCCTCGATGCCGACATCACCGGTCCCTCTATCCCCAAGATGTTCGGTATGAGTGGACGCCACGTCCATGCCCTTGGCAACCTTATGCTGCCCGAAATCTCCGAGCACGGCGTCAAGGTCATGAGCTCCAACCTTCTGCTCCAAAACGAGACCGACCCCGTCCTTTGGCGCGGTCCGGTCATCGCAGGCGCCATTAGGCAGTTCTGGAGCGAGACCTCGTGGGGCCCCATCGACTACCTGCTGGTCGACATGCCTCCGGGAACAGGCGACGTCGCGCTCACCGTCTTCCAGTCGCTGCCGGTCGACGGCATCGTCATCGTCACGAGCCCGCAGGATCTGGTCTCGATGATCGTCGCCAAGGCGGTCAACATGGCCGAGAAGATGAACGTCCCCATTCTGGGCATCGTCGAGAACATGAGCTATATCGAGTGCCCCGACTGCGGCAAGAAGATCGAGGTCTTTGGTAAGAGCAAGCTCCCCGAAGTCGCAGAGCGCTACAACCTCGAAATCTTGGGCCAGCTTCCCATCAATCCGTCACTCGCCGAGGCCTGCGATAAGGGCGAGGTCGAGACCGCGCTGCCCGATGGCATGCTGCCCAAGGCCGTCTCTGCCGTCGAGATTATTACCCCGCACGAGACCGACGAGGCCTAAGTGAACACGAGCGCCTTCTATGACGTCCTGGTAATCGGCGGCGGGGCTTCAGGCCTCGCCGCCGCCATTACGGCCGCACGCGCTGGCAAAAGCGTCTGCATCGTTGAGCGCGATGTCGCCTGCGGCCTTAAACTCCTTGCGACCGGCAACGGCCGCTGCAACCTCTCCAACGAATCGATTGATCCACAGCGGTATAACCACCCCGCATTCGTTGAATCCGTTATGGGCCCCCAGCCCGAACAAGAGCTTATGGGTTTCTTCTCCTCGCTGGGCATCACGACAACCTCTGAGGACGGCCGGCTGTACCCACGCTCCCTTCGTGCCGAATCGGTGCGTGACGCGCTTCTCAACGTCTGCGACCGCCTGGGTATCACCTTAATCTGCGGAGCCAACGTTGCCTCGGCACACAAAACTTCCGAAGGCTGGGCACTCCAAATAGACCGTCCAGCGCGGGCGCTCAAGGCAAAAAAGCACGATGACCGAAAATCGGAGCTCCGCTCGCTTCGGAAAGCGCTCGCCGATGTCCCTCGCAAGAACGAGGCCCTGCAGGCACATGCCGTAATTATCGCCACGGGCGGCAACCCCACCGGTATCGCCGATACGTTTCGCCTCCCCCTCACTTCGCTGCGCCCCATCCTCTGCCCCGTATCGGCAACGGTCGTCGGCGATCGGGCGGCACTCAAGACGTTGGATGGCCTGCGCGTCCGCGCCCGCTTGACGCTCGCCCGCAATCATAATGAGCTCTGGCACGAAGACGGTGAAGTCCTGTTTCGAACCTTCGGCATCTCGGGCGTCGCTGTCTTCAACCTCTCCCGTCGTATCCAGCGCGGCGATACGATCCTGCTCGACGTTTTCCCCGACCTCTCCAAAGACGAGCTGCTCGATATGCTCAACCGGCGCGTTGAGCTGCTCGGCGGCTTTTCGCCCCGCGATCCCCGTTGGCTCGACGGCATGCTCGCCCCGCAACTCTCCCGCGTCGTCTGCACGGCGTTCGAGCAGTGCCATCCAGACTCCAACGATGTCATCCACCTGGCCTCGATCCTCAAACACTTTAAGTTGCTCGTCGAGGGAACAGCCGAGGAGCGCTCGGCGCAGGTCACGCGTGGTGGCGTATCTGTCGAGAGCATCTCAATACCCAGTCTACGCGCGCGCAGCGCTGTCGACGCCCCGCTTTACCTCTGCGGCGAAGCGCTCGACATCGACGCCGATTGCGGAGGCTTTAACCTTGCGTGGGCCTGGCTCTCGGGCATTCGCGCTGCAAGCAGTTTGTAGCCGCGCAGTCTATAATCAAAAACGCATTCGGGCCGTCTGGGATACCGGACGGCCCCTTTCTTGCCTCTAAGGAGACCTCGATGATCGAAATCACCCAAGTCAACGCGTCGCTCGATGAAGCCGGCGATGAAAATGCCTGCCTCATTGTTGGCAAGCGAGTCGCCAAGCGCATCCTACGTTGCAAGGACTCCGAAATCAAGTCCATCGAACTCCACCGCAAGTCAATCGACGCTCGCAAAAAACGAGACGTCCATTTTATCCTGAGCTTTCGTGTTGAGCTGACTAGTCCCCACCTCGAGCGAGAAGCGGTCGACAGTGTTGCCGAGCGTGACCGCTCGCGCGTACGCACGATAGAAGACGATGGGCCTTCATTCCCCTCCCCCGTCTCCGACGCACCTCAAGAACGCCCTGTCGTTGTCGGCGCCGGATGCGCCGGCCTTTTCGCTGCGCTCACGCTCGCCAAAGCAGGTCTTAAGCCCTTGCTTATCGAGCGCGGCGACCCGGCATTTCGCCGCTCGCAGGCGATCGACCTCTTTCTAAAGGAGCGCATCCTCGACCCCGAGAGCAATATTCAGTTTGGTCTGGGCGGCGCGGGGACCTTCTCGGACGGCAAGCTCAATACGGGAACCAAAAATCCCGCCCATCGCCTTATCCTCGAAACCTTCGTCGAGGCGGGCGCGCCCCGCGATATTCTGTGGGATGCCAAGCCGCACATTGGCTCCGACATCCTTCCCACGGTTGTCACCGCTATATCCCAGCGCATCGAGCAGCTCGGAGGTGTCGTCCGTTATCGAACAAAGCTCGTCGACATTCGCATCGACGCGTCTGGCGCCATCACCGGTATCGATGTCCAATCGTCCCAAGACGCCGCTTACGAGCCAATTGAGACAAAGCACCTCATCCTCGCCTGCGGGCATTCTGCTCGCGATATTTTTGAGCTCCTTAAGGACCACAACGTGGCCCTCGCACAAAAGACCTTTGCCATGGGCGTTCGCATCGAGCATCCGCAGCGCGACATCGACCGAGCCCAATATGGAGCCTCGGCGGGACATCCTGCCCTCGGAGCAGCCCCCTACAAGCTCGTCGCCCATCTTCCCAACGGCCGCAGCGTGTTCTCGTTTTGCATGTGCCCCGGCGGGCAGGTTGTCGCCGCCTCTTCCGAGCAGGGCCACCTGTGCGTCAACGGCGCCAGCCTCAATGCCCGCGACGGACGCAACGCAAACGCCGCCCTGCTCGTTAACGTCACGCCTGAGGACCTTCCCAACGATGACCCGCTCGCCGGCATCGAGCTCCAGCGTGCCTGCGAGGCGGCCGCCTATCGCCTGGGTGGTTCCAACTGGAACGCACCGGCACAACTCGTCGGAGATTTCCTCGCAGGACGCGCCAGCAAGGCGCCCGGAAAGGTAAAGCCCACCTATCCGCTCGGTGTGACCTGGACGGCAATTGACGAAGCCCTGCCGCAGCATATCATCGATTCGCTCCGCCTGGGACTTCCCCTACTCGGAAAAAAGCTACGAGGCTATGACCGCCCCGATGCCGTTCTTACCGGCGTGGAGACTCGTTCGAGCTCACCGGTTACTGTCACCCGAGACCGAACGTGCCATGCCGTGTCGACCCCGGGACTCTACCCTTGCGGTGAGGGAGCTGGATATGCCGGCGGCATCATGAGCGCGGCCACCGACGGCATTCGTTGTGCCGAAGCCCTGATCGCAGACCTCTAGCGCACGAATTCCAGCACGCAAAAGACACAGGCCCCGAGCTCCACAGGGAACTCGGGGCCTGTTCGCTATTTCTTAAACCGTGCACCCTGGCGTTTTCTGCCCGATGCGAACGTGGAACCCTTGCGGGCCTGCGAACGTAAGCGCTCGATCGTCTCGTCCTCAGACGCACCCTCGAGCATCGCCCGAATCTGAACGACGGCATCGCGCAGGCGCGCCGCCTCCTCAAAGTCCATGGCGGCAGAAGCGTTGCGCATATCCTCTTCCATGGTTTCGACGATCCGCACAAGCTCGTCATGCGGCAGTTCTTCCAACTGCTCCGCAAGTGTCTGCTCGGGTGCCACCGTTTCCGGCACGCCGCCCTCGCCCGACTCATCGGGCGTATAGAATGCGCCATGGCCAAGGGAGTCGCCCTTCGAGCGCCCCTTGGAACCCACGGTTTTTTCGGCTTCGGCAATAAAACTTGAGATGTCGTTGATGGCCTTGCGCACCGTCTTGGGCACAATGCCATGCTCTTCGTTATATGCCATCTGAATCTCGCGGCGGCGCCGCGTCTCCTCGATGGCCTCTTTCATCGAATCGGTCACAACGTCCGCATACATGATGACTTCGCCATCGGCGTTACGGGCCGCGCGGCCAATCGTCTGAATCAGCGAACGGCGGTTGCGCAAGAAGCCTTCCTTATCGGCGTCGAGAATTGCCACCAGCGAGACCTCGGGAAGATCCAGGCCCTCACGAAGCAGGTTGATGCCAACGAGAACATCGATCTTGCCCTCGCGCAGCGTTCGCAGGATCTCGACACGGTCCATTGTCGCCGTATCAGAGTGCATGTAATTGACCTTAATGCCCGCGTCAAGCAGATGGTCGGTCAGGTCCTCGGCCATGCGCTTGGTCAACGTGGTCACCAGCACGCGCTCCTTGCGGGCAACGCGCTCGCGAATCTCGTCCTCAAGATCGTCAATCTGGCCGCGTACTGGACGCACGTCAATCTTGGGGTCGAGCAGGCCGGTCGGACGAATAATCTGCTCCACGTCGTTCTGGCTCACCCGCAGCTCGTAGTCGCCCGGCGTGGCCGAAACATAGATAAACTGGGGTATCCTTGCCTCAAACTCATCGAAACGAAGCGGGCGGTTATCGAGCGCCGAGGGCAGGCGAAAACCGTGTTCCACCAGCGTCACCTTACGCGAGCGGTCACCTTCGTGCATGCCGCGAATCTGCGGCACCGTCACATGGCTCTCATCGATGATGCAGAGCATATCCTTGGGAAAGTAATCGATTAGGGTAAACGGCGGCTCACCCGGTTTGCGACCGTCCAGATGACGCGAGTAGTTCTCGATGCCGTTGCAAAAGCCCATCGTCTCGAGCATCTCAAGATCATAATCGGTGCGCTGCTGCAGACGCTGCGCCTCGAGCAACTTGTCGGTCGCCTTGAGCTCCGCGACGCGCTTCTCGCACTCTTCGCTGATCGATTTCAGAGCCGCCTTGACCTTCGGCTTCTCGGTCACGTAGTGCGATGCCGGCCATACGGGGATGGCCTCGTACTCACGCAGCATTTCACCGGTGACCTCATCGATCTCGGCAATCAGCTCGACCTCGTCGCCAAAGAACTCAAACCGCAACGGATGCTCGGCATAAGGCGGATACACGTCGACAACATCGCCGCGCACGCGGAACGTGCCGCGTGCCAGGTCATAGTCATTGCGATCATATTGAATGTCGATAAGTGCATGGATAAAGTCATCACGCTCGAGCGGCACCTTTTTGTCGACGTTTGGAGCCAGACCCGCATAGTCCTCAGGAGAGCCAATGCCATAGATACACGAGACCGATGCGACAACGATCACATCGCGTCGAGAGAGCAGCGATGCGGTCGCCTGATGTCGCAGCATCTCGACCTCTTCGTTAATCGAGGAGTCTTTCTCGATATATGTATCGCTTTGCGGCACATACGCCTCGGGCTGATAGTAGTCATAGTACGAGACGAAGTAGACCACAGCGTTGTTGGGAAAGAACTCTTTGAGCTCGCTCGCAAGCTGAGCGGCGAGCGTTTTATTCGGAGCCATGACCAGCGTCGGCTTTCCCAGGGCCTCAATAGTCTTTGCCATCGTGAAGGTCTTGCCCGAACCAGTCACGCCCAGCAAAACCTGATAGCGGTCTCCGTCCCTCACGCCCTGCACAAGCGACTCAATGGCCTTAGGCTGGGAACCGGCAGGCTCATAGGGAGACACGACCTTAAACGGCACGTCAGAGCCTTCAACGCCAAAGCGCTTAAGTTCACCACCAACGCGTTCTACTTCAAATTCCGCCATGGATACTCCTAACTCATATATCTGCAGTATACGCAGGCGGCAGGCATAGTCCTATACGAACCGATCGGGATAGAGGGTCTTGTAGCGAGCCCAGGCATTATTGACACGAATCAGATACGCCTGCGTCTCGGGAAAGGTGATTGCATTATGAAGCGACGTACTCTGCTGCGCCCATCCGTCGACATTGCCCATGCCGGCGTTATAGGCGGCAATGGCACTGTCAGTCGACCCGTTAAAATACGCCAGAAGATACGAGAGATACGCACAGCCAAACTCGATATTCGTAGCCGGATCGTTAAGGTTGTCGGCCGAATACTCGCCACCGTCGACAAGGCCCTTGGCGATCATATCCTGGGCAGTCTCGGGCATCAGCTGCATTAATCCCTGAGCACCCTGATTCGACTCGGCCTCGGGATCCCAATTCGATTCCGACTTAATGACAGCGCACACCAGATACGGATCCAGATTATGCGAAATACTGGATTGCTTTACATACGCCTCGTAGTCAATCGGATACAGCGGCTTAAAGAAAGCGGCAGGAGCATACGAGTAAACGAATGAGATAAGGCCGAAGGCAAAAACGGCAGTCAGCGGTATAAGGCGATACCATGTAAGGAAACGTGTCTTAGGCATCGGCCTCCTCCTTATCCGCTACATCCCGGAACCCATGGCGCGCAAGCCATGCGTCCAGTTGTTCAAAGAGCGAGTTATCGCCTGCCGCATTGTCAATCACCGTTGCAGCGAGATTGCACAGCGCAGACTCTTCGGGCTGGCAAGCAGAACGGGCATCGAAATCAGATGGCTCCATACCACGTTGAATAGCGCGCTCGCGACGAACTGATAAAGGGGCGCTGATGACCAGAATTTCATCAGCCAAACCAAATGCATCCTCAAAACCAGTCGGAGCAGAAACCTCGACTACCGCAAAGGGATAACGGGGAGACGAAACCGTACAACAAACCGGATCGAGAATCCTAAGCGAAAGCTGTTCAATGAGAACGGGATGCACAATGCCATTGAGCCGAGCGACCGAATCAGGAGAAGCGAAAGCTCGAGAAGCGAGGATGCCGCGGCGAATGCCGCCTTCCTCATCCAAAATGTCCCAACCGAATTCATCCGCGAGTGTATTGACGATATCAGAGCCCGGCACATACAGCGATTTTGCAAGCTCATCCAGATCGATAAGCATAGCGCCACGAGATTCGAAATAGCGGCAGGCAGTCGACTTACCCGAAGCAATATTGCCCAAGACAAATACGGTAAACATCAAGCCCTCCCTAACGCCAATGCGAGTAATTATCGCTCAAATACACTAGATGGACTCAAAATACAGCCAAACAGTAAGAGCACATACGGGGGAGCTAGGTCCCAAAGTACAACGTGTATACAACGCAAAAAAGGGGGAGGCCGCGAGGCCTCCCCCTTCTCAGTTCAAGCGTACGGCTCGGTGCCGTCCACCGGTCAGCGGCGCCCTGGCCTCCCACGGGCTGACCCCGCAGTACTCTCGGCGCGATGGGGCTTAGCTTCCGGGTTCGGAACGGGACCGGGCGTGCCCCCCATGCTCTGGCCGCTGACCGGTGGGCGGCGCCCACCGTTACGGTGATCCGGTATCGCATACACGTGCCCTGGGGGCCGCATGGCGCATAGGGGAGATGACTCGGGGGCATCCTCGTGCCCGGACCGCGCATGGAGCGCTGGGTCCCGCGGGCCGCGAGGTGCGGTTCCGGAAGAGCTCGGGCGATTAGTGCGGCTCGGCTGAGGACGTCGCCGCCCTTGCACCTGCCGTCTATCGACCAGGTAGTCTACCTGGGCCCTTACCGGAAGGAGAACTAATCCCTGGAACGGCTTCCCGCTTAGATGCCTTCAGCGGTTATCCGCGCCGCACGCGGCTACCCGGCCGTGCCGTTGGTCGACAACCGGTTCACCGGAGGTGCGTCCACCCCGGTCCTCTCGTACTGGGGGCAGCCTCCATCGATTCTCCTGCGCCCACGGAGGATAGGGACCGAACTGTCTCACGACGTTCTGAACCCAGCTCGCGTACCGCTTTAAACGGCGAACAGCCGTACCCTTGGGACCTGCTCCAGCCCCAGGATGCGATGAGCCGACATCGAGGTGCCAAACCTTGCCGTCGATGTGGACTCTTGGGCAAGATCAGCCT
>UQIB01000022.1 GCA_900541015.1 uncultured Collinsella sp.
CACGCCCCAGACCGTAAGCTCTCCCAGCCAGCTTATGGCGCACATGAACAAGGTGAAGGCGATTACGAAGCCCTGGTAGAACTTGCCCGAGGTTCGATATGCCTCACCTTTGGGGTCGATGCGCGGCACCACGCAGAACATTGCGAGAAGCGCCAGAGGCAGCACGCCGAGCACGGAGGCCATCCAGCTAGGACCCCAACCGTCGACGGCGCCGTTCGCGCCCCAATGCGTGGGAATCTGCGCAGGCAAGCTCGGCATCACCATGAGGTGCGCTACGACATTGGCGACGCACAGAGCGACCAGCGCAATCCACACGCGCGACGATACCCCCGTGGGGTGAATGCCCTTGTTTTCGTTATTCATCCTTATCACCTTCCGTGTTTGTAAAGCCCATAAACCAACCAATCAAGTCCTGCATGACGGTGGTGTTTAAGCTGTAAACGATGTTTTGGCCATGACGTTCGTCGGTTACCAACCCGGCGTTTTTGAGCGTCGCCAAGTGATGGCTCAACGACGGCTTGCTGATGTCAAAATGCTCGGCAAGCTCCCCGGCCGTGCGATTGCCCTCGCGCAGTAGTTCCAAAATGTGACGCCGTGTAGGATCGGCCAGCGCCTTAAAACCCTCTCCCGGCATAAGACCTCCTCTCATTATTTCGTTCGACGCGCACACTATACTCGATATTTAGATGTTTGTCTAACTATCTAATACAGGAACATCTATAGAACATTCGTTCGTATTTAGCTACAATGGAAGTTGAAGCAGATGGGCCAGCTCCCTCTATCCGAGAAGGAGATGGACTATGAGTATTGACGATGTCCTGACGTTGTTGTTGCTTGTAATCGCGGCCGTGGAGCTCGGCATCCACATTGGAGGTCGAATGAAATAGCCGCCCCCGCGTAATGCGAAGACGGCCACTTCTCACGCTACAAACGTGTTTGGGAGTTGGCCAACCCGCTGCAACGGGTGCCATCTGCTTCAATCTTATGCGAATCCCGATCCCATTTCAACAAGCTCCAAGGGCTCAAATGGAATCGCAATAATACCTATAATGGCGATAGCTAAAACACGACCGACTCCCCATCGGAGGATATCTATGACCGAAACCGCAGCCGCAGCCCCCATCGAGACACGCGACACCAAGCTCGAGATCATCATGGGCCGCGAGGCACTCGACAAGCTCGCCGATGCTACGGTGCTGGTGCTCGGCTGCGGAGGCGTGGGCTCCAACTGCTGCGAGGCACTCGCCCGCGGCGACATCGGTCATTTCGTCATTCTGGATAAGGACGTCGTCGCGCCCAGCAATATCAACCGTCAGGCCATCGCCTTTCACAGCACCATCGGAAAGCGCAAAGTCGACGTCATGGAGGCCATGATTCACGACATCAACCCTACCGCTACCGTCATCAAACGCACCGAATACCTGCTGAGCGACAACATCGACGAGTTCTTCGCGAGCGTTTTGGAGCAGACGGACGGCAAGCTCGACTACGTCGTCGACGCCATCGACACCATCTCGGCCAAGCTCACCATTGCCAAATATGCTCAGGACCACGACATTCGTTTGGTTAGCTCCATGGGCGGGGCCAACAAGCTCCATCCCGAGTGCCTCCGCTTTGCCGACATCTTCGATACGGTACGTGACCCCATGAGCCGCATTATGCGCAAAGAATGCAAGAAGCGCGGAATCAAGAGCCTGCATGTACTGTTTAGCTGTGAGGAATCGGTTAAGACACAGCCCCGCGACCCTTCCAATATCCACGAGCGTACCGAGCTGGGAACCGCCAGCTTTATGCCGCCAATCATGGGTCAGATGATTGCCGGCGAGGTTATCCGCCAGATCAGCGGCCGCGGCACTGAGCGCGTACGCTCCGATGGCCAACGTCTGGACTAGCGGAGCGCACCGAGATGGAGCCCCGGTTATTTGATGCACACTGCCATCTTGATTTAATGACTCACCCGGACGCCGTTGCCGATGAGGCGACGGCGCTGGGCTTGGGTCTATTTGATTGCGGCGTCGATCCACGCGACTTCGCTAGCGTACATGGGCGAACCCGTCGCCCTCCTACCGTCATCAAGGGCATCGGCCTCCACCCCTGGTGGCTCGCCGATGGCCACTGTGGTTTTGACGAAATCAATCTGCTTTGCGAAGTTGCAGCCCAAGAGCGCTACATCGGCGAGGTGGGACTCGACTTTTCCGCGCGTTTTGCCGGAAGCGAACCGCTTCAAATACAGGCACTTGACCGGCTCTGCGAGGCTCTCGCGCAGCATCCTCTTACCGGGCGTGTGATATCAATTCACGCCGTTCGTTCGGCAGGAACCGTACTGGATATCCTCGAATCGCATGGACTACTCATCCCAAACCCCAGCTCCCCCGTTATCATCTTCCACTGGTTTAGCGGCACCTCGGACGAGCTTGTCCGCGCGCGCGATGCAGGCTGCTATTTTTCCGTCAACGAACGCATGCTCGCGTCTAAACGAGGACGCGAATACGCACGACAGATTCCACTCGATCGTTTACTGCTCGAGACCGATGCGCCAGCCGAGCCAAACACAGAAACAAGCGCACAGTCGCTCATCAGATCGCTCACAAGGACCTCGATGCGCATTGCCTCACTCAAAAACTGTGACGCAAAGCGCATCGAGTCGGTAGTTTTAGCAAATGCGCACTCTGTTTTTGACCTTCGCTAACCCCTGTGGGCAAAAATGCCAAGGGACATGCGAATCGCACAACGCAGTCCCTATTGGTAGGCAGTACAATTCGGCAGCATTACACCAATTCGTGCATGAGATCACGGTTGCGTGCATACAATTCGTCAAAGATATGACGACGCGATGCATATAACTCGTGGGCAGCCATATCGGGCACGATTGTTTGCGCAACGCCAAGGACTTGGGCGAGCTCATCCCATGATGCATAGGCGCCACCTGCGAGAGCTGCCATGATGGCATCACCGAAGCATGCGCCCACCGTAACCTTGGCAACCGAGACCTCGCGCCCGCATACGTCGGCGATAGCCTGCATCCAAACTGGATTCTTGGTTCCACCTCCGACAAGCATAATGCGCCCAATTGGCAGTCCATGCTCTCGCTCGATAATGTCGACATGGGATGCAACGGTATACGCGACGCCTTCCAAGGCGGCGCGAACCATATGGGCTCGCGTATGCCTTCCGGTCAGGCCAAAGAAGACGCCACGCGCCTCGGGATCGTTGAGCGGAGTACGCTCCCCCGCAAAGTACGGCAGACACAGGAGCCCATCGGCACCCGGCGCCACATCGGCGGCATCATGCGCCATAACCGAATAGGCATCGGGACCACCGTGGCCCTCGGCCTCTACGGCGTCGCGATACAGCTCTTGGCGCAGCCACGATGTGAGTGCGCCCGCCGTATTGGTCCCCGCGCAGATCCCGTAAGTTCCGGGAATGATAAACGTCCCCGGCCACAGGCGGGCATCATCGATCATATGATCAGCTAGGTAGATGAAATACGCCGTACTCCCCAACTGAACCATCATATCGCCGGGACGGAATACACCCGTCGAAATGGCCTCGGCACCAGAGTCGCCCGTTCCCACTAAGACAGGTGTCCCTGCCGCGAGCCCCGTCGCCTCAGCCGCACGCTGCGTAATCACCCCGGCAATATCGGTAGCCGACATCACCTCCGCCATCTGGTCAGGCCGGCAGAAACGAGCACATTCCCGAGCATCAACCTTCCAGGTGTAGCGGTCGTATAGGGGAAGAAAATCCTCCGCTAAATAACGGTCCACCGTAAAACGCCCCGTCAACTTTGCGCACAGAAACGATGACGCCGTCAGGAACTTCGCGGCACGTTCGTGCACCTCGGGCATATTCTCCTTAAACCACAAGATCTTGGGAGCAATATCTGACGAACAGGGATCATGCCCGAAAAGCTCGCGTGCGCGATCTGACCCATATTCGGAAAGGAGCTCGTCAATCTGCGGCTTCGAACGTGCATCGACTCCATACAAAATCGCGGGCGCCAGCGCGTTGCACTCGGTATCGACCGGCACACAGTCGCAACCCAATGCGGAAAGGCCCACGCATCCGATCTGTGCCGCGTTAACCCCCGATCGCGCCACCAGCTCGCGCGACAAGCGGCAAAAATCGCCCCACCAAACTGCCTCCGCATCATGCTGGTACCATCCATCACACGGGTTGTCCGTCTCGTGTCCACAAGAGGCTTGGCAAACGATGTTGCATCGATCATCGATTAAAACGCCTTTAGAGGCGCTTGTCCCAATATCAATACCCAGATAGAGCGCCATAGGTGCCTACTCCCCTCGCGCCGTACGAGCGGCAGCCATAAAACGAGCTACCCGCTCAACATCAACCGGGGCATCCAGCTTTCCGTCGCGCTTTAAGCAGGTGCCGACAAACGCGCCATCGTAGTGAGCAAATACGTCAGCCACGGTATTTTCGCGACAACCGGTGCCACATACCACGGGTACTTCGCCAACACGCTCGCGGACTTCATCGGCAAGCTCGCCCGAAGCGCCACGACCGGCAGCCGAACCGCCGATGACCATTGCATCCGGAAGGCAATTAAAGAGAAGTGAATCGGCAATGTCCGCAGTCGTGCGGTCGTTGAGATAAACCTCCCCCTCGCTCGTGATGAAGTGAAAAAGCTTGAGGTCGTCCAAGCGCAGCGCCGCCTTGCGACGCATGGTGTGAGCGAAATCTCGGTTAATCAGCCCAAGATCACCGGCCCAGGCACCGCAAAAATTGCAGCGTGTGAACTGCGCGTCGACGGCAGCGCACAGCTCGATTGTGGCATCACCATCGTAAATAGCCTCAGCTCCCCAAGGGGTCGACAGATCATGGGATAGAGCCCCGATTACATAGCCCATCGATGCAAGGGTTGAGGGAGAAACGTGCTGCTCATAGGGCATCGAGAGCTCATTGGTAATCAAAATGCCATCGACACCGCCCTGCTGCAACGCCTCGAGATCGCGCTTGGCGGCTTCCACGACCTGCGACACGCTTCCGCCCGGGTAATACAGTGGATCGCCCGGCAGAGGACGCAGGTGCAGCATTCCGATAATCGGCTTTTCGGTCTTGAACATCGAGGTTAGAAACGACATAACGTGCTCCTTCATAGAGTTATTGCAGGGACGTTACTCCCCCAGCACCTCGACGTACACTTTTCGCTTCTGCGGACCGTCAAACTCCGCAAGATAGATGTTCTGGGCACTTCCGCACACGATGTGGCCATCTTGGACGGGAAAGAAGCAACTGTTTCCACAAATCATGCTCTTGATATGCCCACAGGAGTTGTTGCCGGTGGCTCCATAGCTCGGCAGGAAGTGTGCATGCGCATAGGGGGCATCGAGTGGGGCGATGCGATCAAGCGTCTCCATAAGATCCGTCTCCACGCAGGGCAGCCCCTCGTTTACCACGATTCCACAGGTCGTATGCGACAAAATAATCGCTGCCAAGCCATTGGTCACCGAGCTGCGTTCGATAGCAGCGTGCACATCTTCGGTAATATCGATGAACTGGTCCGGAGCAGTCGATAGATAGCTCAATGTCTCGAGCGTCACCATGTTTACTCATCCCCTTCAAGAAAACGCAGGGCATTACCCCAGTAGAGCCTTTCTCGCGCATCATCGCGCATGGGCACGGTATCGAGCGCCCGCTTGAGTTTGAATGCACGGAAGCGCGGCGTATTGCTGGCGAACATCACTTGGTGCGATAGCGCGCGCTCATACCACAGCGGCCCCATATCGACCGTGAAAAGACGCTGCATCATCTCCTCGGGCGAATCGATGTAAGTGATAGAGGTGTCCGTGTAGCAGTTGGGATACTTGAGCAGCATCGCCACGGTCTCGCGTACCCAGGGCCAGCCAAAGTGAGTCAAACTAAAGCGCACATTTGGATGCGTTGCGATTGTGTGCTCAAATGCAAGCGGGTTACTGCGCGAGAGCTCTGCGCCAGGCTCCCAAGACATACCGGCATGGAAAACCACCGGCTTGTTATAGCGCTCGCACAGCTCGTAAAGCGGCTCGGCCACAGCATCATCGGGGGCAAAACCCTGCTTTGCAGGATGCAGGCAAAGCCCCTTTGCCCCCAACTCGGTAAAGGCGCGCTCCAGTTCGTCTGCGGCACCGCTCACCTGCGGGTCTACGCTCGCAAATCCCCACAGACGATCGGGATGCGCGGCAACCAGCATGGCAATCTGGTCATTGGTGCCAAAGTGCCCTCCGCATGCCGTGGTTACATCGAGCGGCATGAGCACGCTCTTCTGCACGTCACAGACATCCATCTCGACTTGAAGCTCATCCCAATCCATGGGACCCATATGCCCCATACCAAATTCTCGTGACCAAAAACCGAATCCATCAGGCTCATCACCCGGCGTACAGATCTCGCCGTAGAGCATAGGATGGACCAACATGTCGATAACCATTTCATACTCCTTTCCAGGCATTTGACCCTAGTACGGCTCAAACGAACCAATCACTCGGGACGACAGCTCAGCGCCCGCCTTCATACACGCCGGAATATCAAGGCCATCGATCACGCCCTTGGTAAACCCGGCAATATACGAGTCGCCGGCACCCACGGTATTAACGACCTTCTCCGCCGGTACGATCCCGCACTCATAGAAGCGCTCACCGTCATAGGCAATGCTCCCCTTCTCGCCAAGCGTGGCAACCGCAACGCGCGGTCCCAATTCCTGCACGTGGCGTACCCAGTCCCGCAGCTCCGGAGTGTCCTCCTCAAACGACATGAACGCGTAGTCTACGTAAGGAAAATGAGTCTCACAGGCATATTCGGGATCCTGGCTGAACACCGAGAAGTCCATTACCACCGTCTTGCCCGCATCATGCCATTCGGGCAGGAGGTCCAAACAATTGCCAAACAGGTCGGTATGAATGATGTCATGCTCTAGGATAAACGCCCGGTCGTCTTCATTCGGACGATATGTCTCCATTACGCCATCGATTGCCTCGAGATGCACGCGATCGACGCCGTCTTTCAATGCCATGAGCATCACCGAGGTGTCGCCATCCTCCACCCGCAGATGAGAGATATCAAACCCCTCAGCGGCCAGCGCCTCTCTCATCTTGTCTCCGTACTCGTCCTTGCCGACAACCGACACGGCGGATACCGAAACGCCCATTCGTGCAAGATGGATACCCCAGTCAATGCCGTTACCAGTCGGATAGAACACGCCGATGTTTTGATAGACGTCCGCGCAGCAAAAACCAGCCGCACACGCTTTAATACCCATGGTCTTCTCCAATGTTCAAAAGGGGACCCACCACATGGCGAGCCCCCTTTTCGCATTCCGCTTATTGTTTTGCATCGGCTGTCCAAGGCCTCATAACCAGACCGCCATACGCTTTCTTAAGCTATTCGACGATCGGCGCTCCATGGCCCCAAGAACCTTCCATGCCGCACACGGTCGAGGCAAACCCGGCAGCAAAGTCGAGCGCGCGCTCGATGGCCTCGGCGCCATCCTCACCGCGCTTGGCGGAATCGAGATAGCACATCAAAAACGAGGTGAGGAACGAGTCGCCCGCCCCCATGGTGTCCTTCATGTCCGTTACCGGTTTAGCCAGCTGGCGGTAATAACGCTCGCCGTCGTAAGCAATGCAGCCCTCGGCGCCCGCCGTAGCCGACACAAAACGCGGACCCAGGCCCTTCACCCATGCCAGACGCTCGCGAATCTCGTCCTCACTCGCGGCATCCGCCGCACTAAAGAAAGCGAAATCGACGTAGGGCGCAATCTGCTCGTAGTACTCGTCGGTGGAGTCGTCCGAAAAGTCAAAAGAGACCGTGACGCCCGCAGCCTTCAGCTTGGGCAGCTCGCGCTCGGTAAAGCAATAGTTGCCCGAATGAACCACATCGAACTGCTTCATGTACGCAAGATCAAAGCGATCGAGGACATAGCGCGCATCGCCACGGATACCGCCCTCGTTGGAGCCAAGGAAGACACGGTCACCGTCAACGACGGTCACGCGAGCCGCTCCGTTCTCGCCAATCATCTGCTCGCACTTGTCAAGCTCGATACCTTCATCCTCGAGGCTTGCAATGACATGCTCGGCAGCGGCGTCATTGCCAAAAATGCCCATGTATGCAGAACGTGCGGCACCGCATTTCTTGGCATAAACGGCGAAGTTAACCGCGTTGCCGCCAGGATACATGGTATGGATATGCTCGTAGCGATCGACGACGTTGTCGCCAAATCCGAGCGCGTTAACGTTAAATGCCATGGCCTTTGCCCCTTCTAGTACTCGACAACACCCATATAGCGACGGAAATCGGGATCGTGATCAAACACCTTGCCGCGTGCAGCACGCAGCTCGCAGTTCATGGCGTAGAACAGCACCGGGTCCAGATAGGCACGGACGCTCGCCGGCACGGCTTCCATACCGTACTCCTTGGCATCGAGCACCATCAGCGTATCGGTATGCGTCTTAAGGAACGCCAGGGCGCGCTCGTCCATAGCACGGCACTCGCTGGAGCCCATCTGCAGGAAGTAAAATACGCCATCCTGAGTAGCCTCGAAGGGGCCATGGAAGTACTCGGCAGAGTGGATGTAGCTGCAGTGCTGCCACTGCATCTCCATAAGAGAGCAGATAGCGAAACCGTAGGTCTGGCTAAAGTTGGGACCGCTGCCCAGAATATAGAAGAACTCGTGCTCCTGGCAAAGCTTGGCAAAGCGATCGCCCAGCTCGGCATTTACCTTCTCGCGTGCCGGGGGAAGAATCTTATCCATCTCGGCAATACCGGCATACATATCGGCAAGATCGGCGTAGCCCTCCTGCTGATCGAGCAGCTCTGCTGCAAGCGACAGCGAAATGCCAGCGGGGACCTCGGCCTGCGGCACGCCCTCGCCCCATGGGTAGACCCACGTGGTCCACTTGCCGGAGTCGATCTTGGATCCAGCGTTGTCGGTCTGGGCAATCACCGTAGCGCCGGCAGCAAGGGCAATCTCGCAGCCCTCGACGACCTCGGGGGTGTTGCCACTGTGGCTACAAGCGATGACCAGGGACTTCTCGCCCAGACGACGCGGACGCATGATATCGAACTCGCGAGCCGTATAGATATACGAAGTGAAGGTGGTTGCCTCGCGCTGCAGAAGCTCATGGGCCGGGATCAAATCGATCATGGAGCCACCGCAAGCAATCCAGTAGACGCTGTCGAACTTGCCCTTCTCGGCAATTGCCTCTTTGATCAGATCGTGTGCGTTCATATCCAGTTCCTTTCTTGTTTGGCCGCAATCAATGACGTTGGCTGCGTGGCCGATAGTTGTTTTAGTCATTCAGATATTTCTCGAATGCGGCCATGTTCTTGGCATCTGCCGCCGCCGGATCATCGTAGTAACGACCGTCCGTGATTTCCTGGCCCAGCATGCCGTCGAAACCATGGGCGTTGAGCGTGGCGACGAAGGCGTCCATATCGTGCTTGCCATCGCCCCACACCAGATGGCCATACGGGTCACCGTCGATAAAGTGCATCTCGTGAATTGCCCCATCACCAAAGGCGGCAAACCAGTCCTCGAGCGTCTCGCCTGCAACGCCCATCGCGGTTGTATCAACCATGGGCTGTAAGTACGGGCTCGCGACCTCGTCAATCATGCGCTTCGCATCGGAAACCGTCGTCACAAGGTTGCTCTCCTCGGGACGCAGACTTTCCATCGTAAGCACCAGACCGTGCTCGCCGGCATACTCCGCCAGAATGGACAAGTGCTCGCGGCTGCGCTTCCAGGCTTCCTCGCGGTCCTCGTCCCAGTCGCCCCAGCCCGAGTTGACGGACATACGGTCGCACCCAAGTACCTCGGCAAGCTCAATGCCGTGCTTAAAGTACGCCAGGCTGCGCTGTTCATGCAGCGGTTTGCGTGCGCAGTACTGCCAAGGATAGACAACGTTCTCGGGGCACAGAGTACGATACCTAAGCCCACGGTCTGCAGCCTTTTTCGCCAGGACCTCAGCCTCAAAGTAGCCCGTGTGGTCGAGCGTCACATGCGGCTCTGCACACCACAGCTCAATGGACTCAAAGCCCAAACGCTGCTGCACATCAAGGAAGTAATCGAGCGACCACATGATGTAGTGGATATTCATGCCCGCAATCTGCTCGCGGCGCAGCGTCGGTTTGGATTCAGACATCTTATGCCTCCTTATTTCGATCGAACACGATTTGTCCGTCCGACATCGTCATATCAACCGCAAGATCGCGTGCGTCGCGATAATCGAGGTCGAACACATCCCGATCGAGCACGCAGATATCGGCAAGCTTGCCAACCTCAAGCGTACCCAGCTCGTCCTCGCGCATCAGATCGTACGCGCCCCCGGCAGTCCAAGCGCGCAAGAGCTCGACAAGCGTCAGCGTGTTGACCTCATTCACGGGCAGTCCGTCGGCGAAGAATCCGCCGCACGCGCTGTAGATTGACTCGCCCAGGCTCGGAATCAGCAGCGGCAAATCCGTGCCGCAGCACACTGTGCATCCGGAATCTTCCATGCCGCGGCGATTCCAGCTGTGCAAAAGTCGCGTCTCGCCAATTTGTCGACGCATCATCGACAGGCAATCCTCGCGCCGGTCCAGCGTCAGAATCTGCGGATAGACCTCGCAAATTCCACCTAACTTGCCAAACTCGACAAGGTCGGTCGGGTCAGAGTTCTCGAGATCGGTAATCGCATGGCGGCGAAGCATCCGTCCATGCTCGTCTCGAGGCAGCGAGGCATAGAGCGCCACGGTGCGACGAACGGCGCCATCGCCCTGGCAATGCAAGGAATATCGGAAGCCGTCAGCATCAATTGCACGCAGCTCGTTCTCAATCAGATCCCACTCTGGCTCCTCGACGACCGTCTTGCCGGCAGCGCCCGCATCGGCCGAGTCCTCATAGGGGTCTATCATCTCGGCAAGCCCCGCCCATACGCCGCGATCGGTCATACGGTTGAAGCCAGAAAAACGAACGAACGGTCCCCGGAAGCGCTCTCGTGCCTCGCGGGCATATGCCAGATTTGCACCGGCGCCCACCGGCTGCGACATCATAGAGACGCGAACCGTCAGCTCACCAGATTCCTCACGGCGAGCCATTTCGTCGGCAAAGCCGTAGTAGTCATCAAACGCCATCTCCTTGATGGCGGTAACGCCGCGCTCGTTAAGCATGCTCATGTAGTCCGAATACCCGGCACGCACCTCGGGCAGCGCGAGGAAATCGCTCATCATGCGCCAGATCTTCTCGGCATAGCACGCCTGGGGTGTAAAGCCGTATCGCGCACTGGCGGCAGCATTGAGAACGCAGGTCTCCGCACCCGGTGTAAAGCAGACGACAGGGATATCGCCAAAACAATCGTCAAACACAGCTGCCGTATTTGCGTTCTCGGCATCCGATGCCAACGTTTCGGGTAGGTTGTGGCCAAAAGCCGCCGCGCAATCCGGATGATCTTCTTTCCATGCACGCAAGAGCGACACGGCCTCTTTGGCATCATCGATGCCGGACAGATCAGTCCCCAACGTCCGCAGCGCCCAACCTGTATAGAAGGTATGCACATCGATCAGGCCGGGCATGACAGTGCGGTCGCCCAGGTCAACTACCTCGTCCGCCTGGGTCAAATACGAAGCTACCTCACGCTTGGTGCCAACAGCCTCAATTCGATTGCCACGGACCGCTACGAAACCTTCAAACGGCAGGTCCCCCGTACCGGTAAAGACGCTCTTAGACGTCAGGACCGTCAAACGATCAGACATCACAACCACCTACACCGGAAGCATGCCAGAGATTGCCGTTACGATCAGGCCAAAGACGACCATGAAAATGAAGAACTTCCAAATGGTCTTCCACCATTGGCCAAACGAAATCCTAGCCACGGCAAGACCGGCGACCGTCATGCCCGCCACGGGGCTGATGGTGTTGATGGTCTGGTTGGCAAACTGGAGCGCGGTGACGGCCGCCTCGGGATTGAGGCCCATGAGCTCGGTCAGGGGGCCCATAACGGGCATGGTGAGCGCCGCCAGGCCAGAACTCGAGGGAACCAGCAAAGAGAGCAGGCCAAGGACGATATACATAAACGTGGTGTAGACGGCGGCGGGTGCACCGGCAAGCGCGGTAGCGAGCGCCTGGAGGATGGTGTCGATGATCATGCCGCCCTCGGCGATGACCAGAATACCGCGAGCGATACCGATAACGATGGCAGCGTACGCAAAGTCGGCGAGACCCTTAACGAACTCCTCTGCGATCGTCTGCTGGTCAAGGCCGCCCAGGATACCGGCAAGCAAGCCCATGCCAAGGAACACGGCGGAAATCTCATTCATGTACCAGCCCTGGGTAACAAGACCCCAGACGATAATGCCCATACCGCAAGCAAAATCGATAAGCACGAGCTTCTGACGGATAGTGAACTCTTCCTCGATGGAGGCATCGGTCACGGAAAACTCAATACGCTTGAGCTTATCGTCCTCGTACACAATGGACGACTCGGGGTTTTTCTTGACGCGCATGGCGTAGCGCATGGCCCATGCGATACCGACGGCAGTGAAGATGACCCAAGAAACGGCGCGCAGCCACAGTTGCGGATTGCCCTCGATGCCAATGATGCCTTGGGCGATCAAAACATTAAACGGGTCGATGGTCGAAGCACAATATCCCAGGTTAGGACCAAGGAAGCAGATGATGAATGCCGTCATCGAGTCATAACCGATACCCATCATGATGGGAATGAAGATGGCATAGAACGGCAGGGCTTCCTCAGACATGCCAAACGTAGTGCCGCAAATGGACAGCAATGTCATCGTGATGGGAATGATGAGGATGTCCTTGTTCTTGAGCTTTTTAATCACACGGCTCATGCCGGCATTCAAAGCGTTGGTCTTGGTGATGATCGCGAACGATCCGCCAATCAATAAGACGAACGCAACGACGTCGGCAGCCTCTTGGATACCCTTGGTGGGCGCTTGCAGAACCGCGAAGATATCCTGGCCCAGATTGATGGTCTCGCCGGTCTCGGAATCGGTGTAGTTCTTATCGACCTGTTCATAGGTTCCAGCAACGGCGACTTCACGCTCGCCCGCCGCTGTCGAAATCGTCTTGCGCTGATACTGACCAGAGGGAACGATCCAAGTCAGGACCGCAAAGACAACGATCAGCAAGAACATGATCGTATAGACATGCGGTAATTTGAACTTAAAACGTCTGTTTGTCTTCTTCGCCTTCGTATCTGACATAGATACCTCCAAAGAACTCGAGACTGCATCGCATCTCGCTTCAACGTTTGCATAAGGCAAACGTTCTATGACGTCCCATAGATTACCAGCAGCTTTTTCCTTCATCAAGATAATTTCAAACTGGTTGCCGCAACGCGGTTGAACGGTTGTGTTCGCGCCGTGAACGGTATGGAAACGCCCGGTGAGATGATCCACCGGGCGTTTCCATTCGCAATGTCCTAGATGTCAAAAACGTAGCGAGACCCAACGATCCGCTGACGACCGATGATAAACGGCCGCCGCTGCTCATCGAAAAAGAAGGCTTCCATATAAAACAAGGGTTCGCCAACGGGAACTGCCAACAGCCGAGCGACCTCGGGCGACGCGCACGCGATCTCGAGCGTGCACGGGTCGGTAAACGCGGGCGTGCGGCCCGTTCGGTTGCGCACGAACTCAAAAATGGATTGGTTAGATAGAGGTGCCGTTGATAGATAGGCGTTGTCCTCGTAAACGTATATGTTGTTCTCGAGCATGACGGGGACTCCATCGGCAGTACGTACACGCTCAACGCAAATCAAATCAGTTCCAACGGGAACACCAAAGAACTGCGCTTCGGTAGAATCTGCCGGCAGTATCTTTCTCGAAATGACGCACGCCCCCGGCTCCATTCCGTTAACGCGGCATGCGTCCGAAAAACTCTGGACGTCATCCTTCTGGCGAATCTTGCGCTTAAGCTTGGGGGCATTGACAAACGTGCCTTTCCCCTGCCGCTTCGTTAGATAGCCCTGCTGGACGAGCTCCTCAATAGCGCGTCGCACGGTAACGCGGCCAACTTTATAGTTCTCAGCCAATTCGAATTCGTTGGGTATCCGCGCGCCCGCCTTGTAGGCACCGGAATTGATTTCGTTTTTAATGATATCGATAACCTGTTGGTACAGCGGTATCGCTGCTTTACCGTCAGTTAGTCCTTCAGTCGGTGGCATATACCCTCTCCCAGCCCAATTAAGTCAAAAGCGGGCTTAAGGGCATTCAACAAGCCCTTAAGCCCGCATTAGCATAAAGTATGCTTGCTGCCGCACCAAAATGTCGGGTATTTACTCATCTGACCCGAAAAACGCGCAACTACCGCGCTCCTAAGAAAGCGTGAGCAGCTCCGGCAGCAGGTCGATAATCTTGTCCGCGGCATCCTGGCTAAAGCCAAAGCGCTCCTCGCGCTTGGCAATAACTGTCAGGCCGGCTCGCTTGCCGGCAGTGATGCCAGGCACCGAATCCTCAACGCAGCAGCAGCGATTCGCGGGCAGCCCCAGCAGGTCCAGCGCATGCAGGTAGATGTCGGGCTCGGGCTTGCTCTCCTTAAACTGCTCGCCGCTCACCACATACTCAAAGGCATCCGACAGCCCGCACGCATTGAGCACTTCCTCGATGCTATCCATGGGAGACGAGCTGGCAAGCGCCACGCGAACGCCACGGCGCGGCAGCTCTCGAATCGTTTCCACGGCGCCTGGGTTAATCAAAGCCTGATAGTCGCGCGGACGCTTATGCGCCCACTCATCCCAACGGATCAACGCTTCCTCGCCAGTTAAATGCCCTTTCCCGGCGCGCTCAAACCAATCGACCAGCATACGCAGGAAGAACTGATGCGAGGTACCAACCTGCCCGTTCAACTCCTCTTGAGTCAGGTTAAGCCCAAGCTCCTTGGCAAACGCGGCAGTCTCGCCCAGGTAGTAATACTCGGTATCGACAATGACGCCGTCCATGTCAAAGATAACGGCGTCGAACGGAAATGCGGACACGGCACCCTCCCTAACAAAAGGGCGCCCGCAAGCGGACGCCCGAGCCATGCACTATCGGCGATTCTAACCCAGCAGCTTATCCAGCGCCACCGCAATGCCGTCTTCGTTATTATTGGCGGTCACCATCTGGGCCACAGCCTTGACCTCATCGACGGCGTTGCCCATGGCAACACCGGTTCCGGCCCACTCAATCATAGACTTGTCATTCTGGCCGTCGCCAAACGAGACGACCTCGCTGGCATCGATGCCGAGCTTGGGCAGGGCACCCTCAAGCGCGCGGGCCTTGTCAATACCGGGCGCCGTGTACTCAAAGTACCAGTCGGCCGTAAACATACCCGAAAGCGTCTGGGTAAAGGGCGCGTACATCTCCTCGTGATGCGCTTGCAGATAGGCCGGGTCGCCCGCCGTCAGCAGCTTGTCCACGGGATAAGTGTCCACGACCTCATGCAAGCTCTCGACCTCGCGGATCTTAAGGTCGCAGGCATCGCGCTCGTATTTGACGATATTCTTCTGCGAGCCGTCCGGCAGTGTAATCATGCAGCGATACGAGTCCTCTACATGCAGGTCGCGCCCGAGCGAGATCATGGGGATCACATCATAGTTTTGCAGGTGATCAATCAGACGGTGCAGTTCGTCAGCTGGCATGGCCTGGTCAAAAAGGACCTCATCGGTCTGAGCGGCGACCACATGCGCGCCATTGAAAGCGACTAGCAGACCGTCATGGTTTTGGAGGTCGAGCTCCTGTGCCAGAGCATGTAGCCCCCATGCGGGACGGCCCGAAGCCAAGATGAGCTTAATACCCGATTCCTGCGCCGCGAGCAGCTTCTCGCGCGTACGCGGGCTGATCACCTTCTGATCGTTGGTAAGCGTACCGTCGATATCCATTGCGATGGCTTTAATTGCCATATGTGCCTCCTTGCATCGTTTTTATCGCGCACTATCTTATCCGAGCCGGGGCACGTTCGCACAGCGCGCGTATGACGGTTGCAAAACCACCCCATTTGAAACAAAGGCAAAAAAGTACTTGCAAAGACGCGTTCCGACATATAAGTTGATAAAAGACCGCCGTTGCGGTTTTAAGTAGATCGAGCATATGAAGTTTGAGTTTTAGCGTGTAAGAAAAGGAAGATCGGCAAAGTACAACCCCAAACGCAATGACAACTTAATGAGGTAACTGCCACATGTGAGGCACCCAGGGCATTGCTGTCTCGATTTTGAGCACGATGCCTTCCGCCTTGCATGGGCCGTTCCATCCCACCCCTGCAGCAACTGCCTCACGGGCTCATTGAAAACCGCATAGCACCCCAACGTCAGCACATCACCCACGGCAAGCACATCACTCACGACAACCAACACATCAACAAACAGCACGAACATCAACCGATTGGAGAAGCTATGACAAACCACCGCGCTGAAGACGGCGGTAAGAAAAGCATTCTGGATGCCCGAATTGAGCGAGCATATGCAAACGAATATGACGCCGCCTTTGCCGCCGCGACCATCAAGAACTACGCGTCGCTACCGCTCGCGACGATCTTGGCCGACCACCCTCAACTGCTGAAGCGCTGCACAAAGATCATGGGCGACCCCGACATTCGCAAGCTGACAGACCCCTATGCCCCAAAACGCGACAACGATTCGTGCGTCCTTACCGTAGGCTGCCTAGCCCATATGCTTACGGCGCTCGACACGAAACTCAAGCTCGAATGGGAACCCGACGAGCGTCATGAACTCGAAAGCAAGCGGAACACCCTGCGCACCGCACTGTTCCTTCCGTTGGACGGCCTCAAGCGCTGCAACGTCGAGCTCAATACACAGGCGCGGCAAAAGCCCGGGACCACGGGGCAGAAAACTCCAAGACCCCATGCGGCCATCGTCGACCGCAACCGATATAACCGCATGACCGCGCACTTTTCCGCCGAGGGAGCAGCCATAAGGACGCTGATCGACCTGCTGTGCCTCCTGAGCATCAACGAGCTATTTGAGGGCTATCTCGCCCTTGTTCCCGCGACGGCACCCAAGTCGGTAGCAAAGATCATCGAGACCTGCAGACGCCAGTTTGAGCGCCATCGCAATGGCAGCGAGATGAACGCCAGCATCGCGCAGTACTACGCGGCTCATTACAAAAATGACGGATGTGCCCCTGCCGAGCATCAGCTGCGGCTCGCCTACACCACGCCCGTCGCAACGCTCCATCGCTTTGGAGCCCTTGGCGCTTGCGAGCCGCACGAACAGGCAGCCTGCCCCACAACCGAGCTCGATCTCAGGCTCGGACGAACCCTGTAGCCCGCCAGCCCCTCCGCGGGCAACAATCCTATTCCACAACACAACCAACAGAAAGGAGTCCTCATGGACACCAATCATTCCCCCATCATCAGCCCCCTCACCATGCGTGAATCCGCCCGAGGTATCACGCTCACCAGCATTTACGATGAGATGCTTGCCCGTCGCGAGCTCTCCGTCATGGGAAACATCGAAACCCCGATGGCCCACGACCTATGCCAGCAGATCCGCCTGCTCGATGCCACCGACCCCAGCCGCCCCATCACCATATTTGTCGCCAGCGCCGGCGGAAGCGTGCGATCGGGTCTTGCGATCTATGACGCCATGCGCCTCGCATCGTGCCTCATCCGCACCGTCTGCCTGGAATTCGCCGCGTCCATGGGCGCCGTGATCTTTATGGGCGGCGACGATCGCCGTATGGCGCCCCATGCAGAGCTCATGATTCACGACCCGCTGATCCCCCAGGGGGCAGGCGGCTCGGCACTTGCGCTGCAGGAAACCAGCCGGCGTCTCATGCAGACCCGCAAGACCCTCACGCAAATCCTCTCGGACCGCAGCGGCCTCACGCCCAAGCGCATCCAGTCCCTCACTGCAAAAGACACCTACCTTTCGGCCGAGCGCGCCGTCGAGCTCGGCTTTGCCCACGAAATCCTCTCGACCACCAAGGAGGTCGCCCATGTCTAACCTCACCAGCCGCCTCGCCGCATCTGAGTCCGCATCGTCCACCATCCTCGCCAAGGATCGAACGCTTTCCTGCGACACCCGCCAGACGGGACTCAACAACAACGCACTTGTGATCGGCCCCTCGGGAGCCGGCAAGACCCGAAACGTCCTCAAGCCCAACCTGCTGCAAATGAACGCAAGCTACATCGTGCTCGACACCAAAGGCACGCTCTGTCGCGAAGTGGGACCCGTGCTGGCAGCCCACGGCTACCGCGTGCAATGTCTCAACTTCGCCGACCTCAACACCGTCCCGGCCCTTGCGCCCGGCATCGAGCGCTGCGGCTACAACCCCCTGAGGCACATTCGCCGCAAGGCGGACGGCAGGCCCAACCAGCAGGACATCCTCTCGGTAGCAAAGGCCATCTGCCCCATCGAGGACAACAACCAGCCTTTTTGGGATCATGCGGCGGCAAACCTGCTGTCGTGTCTTATCGCCTACGTCACCGAACAGCTACCCGCCGACGAGCAGACGATCAGCTCGGTCATCAAGCTGATCGAGCACCTGCAGGACGGTGCCACGGGTCGATTGTTTGACGACCTGATCACGACCGACCCCCAAAGCTATGCCCTCTCGCTATGGCGACGCTACGCCATTACGCAAAATGCCGAGCGCATGCACGCGAGCATCGTCGGCATCCTTGCCGAAAAGGTCATGTGTCTGGGATTCGACGGTGCGGCACAGCTCTATCGTGAGTGCCATCAGGTGGACTTCGCTTCCATGGGACACACCCCCTGCGCCCTGTTTGTAACCGTGAGCGATATTGACCGCAATCTCGATCCGCTGACCGGCCTCTTTATTTCGCAGGCGTTTATGGGCCTCATTCGTGAGGCCGATAGGCAGCCCGGCGGCAGCCTGCCCGTGCCCGTGCGCTTTATGCTCGATGACTTCGCAAATCTGCAGATCCCCCAGATCGACAACGTGCTCTCGATTATCCGAAGCCGCAACATCTGGGCAACGCTGCTGCTGCAGTCGACCAACCAGCTCGATGCGCTCTATGGCGAGGCACGCGCACGCTCCATCATGGGCAACTGCGACACGCATCTGGTGCTGGCGTTCCAGGATCCCGAGAGTGCCCGGGTGTTTTCCGACCGCGCCGACGCGCTGCCCAGCACGCTCATGGCGACGCCGATCGATCGCTCGTGGCTCTTTGTACGCGGTCGCACTCCCGAACAGGTCGAGCGCTTTAGGCTCGAAGACCATCCGCTCTACGGGGAGCTGCCCGAGGCGCAGCGAGGCCATGCGGAGGCCGAGATCTAGGCGCAGGGTTCTCGCAGCGCGCGACGCCCCGGCGATGTTCCACAAAGGCCGTGCGCCCCGGGACCACGGCAAAAGCAAAGGGGCCCGCATCCGATAGGATACGGGCCCCTGACTATAAGGCGCGATACGTTAACAGCAGCGACTACTTGCGATGCGCGCGATAGAACTCGATGAGCGCCTGGGTCGAAGCGTCCTGCTCGGCCTTGGCGGCGTCGTCGTGGAAGGCCGGGGTGATCTGCTTGGCAAGCTGCTTGCCCAGCTCGACGCCCCACTGGTCGTAGGAGTCGATGCCCCAGACCGTGCCCTCGACAAACGTAATGTGCTCGTACAGGGCGATGAGCTCGCCGAGTGCGAACGGGGTCAGCGTGTCGCCGAAGATCGAGGTCGTCGGGCGGTTGCCCTCAAAGCAACGGGCCGGGACGATCTGCTCGGGCGTGCCCTCGGCGCGCACCTCATCGGCCGTCTTGCCAAAGGCGAGCGCCTTGGTCTGGGCCAGGAAGTTGCCCAGGAACAGCTCGTGGACATCCTGGCCGCTGTCGGTCGCAGGGTTGGCAGTGTTGGCGAAGGCGATGAAATCGGCCGGAACCACCACGGTACCCTGGTGCAGCAGCTGGTAGAAGGCGTGCTGACCGTTGGTGCCGGGCTCGCCCCAGAAAATCTCACCGGTGTCGGAGGTCACGGCGCTGCCGTCCCAGCGGACGTGCTTGCCGTTGGACTCCATGGTGAGCTGCTGCAGGTAGGCCGGGAAACGGTGCAGATACTGGCAGTACGGCAGCACGGCGTGGCTCTTGGAGCCGAAGAAGTTGACGTACCAGACGTTGAACAGACCCATCAGCGCGACGGCGTTGTTCTCGAGCGGCGTGTTGCAGAAGTACTCGTCGATGGCATGGAAGCCCTCGAGGAACTGCTGGAAACGCTCGGGGCCGAGCACGACGATCAGCGACAGGCCCACGGCGGAGTCAACGGAATAGCGGCCGCCGACCCAGTTCCAGAAACCGAAGGCGTTGGCGGGGTCGATACCGAAGGCCTCAACCTTCTCGAGTGCGGTGGAGACGGCGACGAAGTGCTTTGCCACGGCCTCGGCGTTCTGCTCATCGGACCCGTCGATGGCACCCTGAGCCTTGAGCTGCTCGAGCATCCAGGTCTTGACCTCGCGGGCGTTGGTGAGGGTCTCGAGCGTGGTGAAAGTCTTGGAGACGATAATCACGAGCGTGGTCTCGGGATCGAGGCCCTTGAGCTTCTCTGCCTGATCGTTGGGGTCGATGTTGGAGATGTAGCGGCAGTCGATACCGGCGTCGGCATAGGGGCGCAGAGCCTCGTAAGCCATGACCGGGCCCAAATCGGAGCCGCCGATGCCGATGGACACCAGGTGCTCGATCTTTTTGCCGGTAACACCCTTCCACTCACCGGAGCGCACGCGCTCGGCGAAGGCATACATGCGGTCCAGGACCTCGTGCACGTCGGCGACGACGTCCTGGCCGTCGACGATGAGCTGGCCCTTCTCGCTTGCCGGGCGGCGCAGCGCGGTGTGCAGGACAGCGCGGTCCTCGGTGGTGTTGATGTGCTCGCCGGAGAACATGGCGTCGCGGCGCTCCTCGAGCTTCACCTCGCGGGCAAGATCGCACAGCAGCTTGACGGTCTCATCGGTCACCAGGTTCTTCGACAGATCGAAGTGCAGGTCACCGGCGTCAAAGCTCAGCTTGTTCACGCGCTCGGCATCGGCGGCGAACCAGGCCTTGAGGTCGATACCCTCGGCCTCGAGCTTCTCCTGATGGGCCTCGAGTGCCTTCCAAGCGGCAGTCGACGTAGCATCGATAGGTGCGGCAACAGTTGCCATAGAGTCCTCCTCAGCATACGGGCGCACGCCTCCATGCGCCCGGACATTCAGATGCCACTATTCTAGCGCAGGTCAAGACTATAATCAGCGAGCGTTGCCAATCGGCCCCCAAACGGCAACCGACCAAATAGGGACAGGTTTATTTTGGCAGGTCAAACGCTTTACCAATCAAAAATAACCCGTCTTTTTATGCCAAATATTAGGCCGCGGCACACACGCTACCGAGCAACTCGCGCAGAGGAGACCCAATGCCCTCAAGCAATTCGGGAGCGATAATGGCAAAAACGGGAACCTCGCCGGCTCCCGCGACGGCAGGCACCTTGCCCTCCGAGACAATACATCCATAAGGGACAAAACCGTCTTCGCCGGCATCGAGCGCCGCCATGCGACGCGCGAGTTCGCGCGCAAAGCCGGCAGTATCGGCATCGCCGATCGCCAGGACAAAGTCCACGCCTTCGTCGGTCGCCAGGGCCACGGCTTCGTCGATCAGCTCGTCTCCCCCGTCGCCCCCAACCGAGCCGCAGCGGAAAAGTACGCGCTCGAGTAGGGCTCGATCAAGCGAGCTGAGCGCCGCCGAGACGAGCTCATCACGCGTATGTTTGTCACCGCCTAGCACCACCAGCGCCTTGGTGCCGCCGTAGTGAGCGACCAGTCGTCCACACCAGCGAGCCACGTCTCCATCCGCAACAAGGCGCGTCGGCATACCAAACCCATAATTGACCATCGTTTCCACAACCCTTCCGTGCATGTAGGTGGCACCAATCGCTAGGCTCATGCTACGAAGCGAGGTTTTCCGAGCTGTTTCACACTCTTTAGGGCTGCGTTAAATACCCGATGCAACCGCACGACCATACCTACCAAAACAAACCAGTCCCTTTTTGACAGGTTTTGACGATGTCCGGACGAGCGGGTATTATCGAACAGATATTCGATAAGAACATGTGTTTGATGAAAGGACACGGATGGCGCACGAGCAGCACACCTATATCTGCATCGACCTCAAGACGTTTTATGCCAGCGTCGAGTGCGTCGACCGTGGGCTCGATCCGCTCACCACCAACCTGGTCGTTGCCGACGAATCGCGCGGGCGCACGACCATCTGCCTCGCCATCACACAGGCTATGAAGGACTTAGGGATTCACAACCGCTGCCGCCTATTTGAGATTCCCGATGGCATCGACTACATCACGGCCGTACCGCGCATGCAGCATTACATGGAGGTGTCGGCGAAAATCTACGGTATCTATCTGGAATACGTCAGCCCCCAGGACGTGCACGTCTACTCCATCGATGAGTGCTTTATCGACGTGACGCCCTATCTGGACCTCTATCACACAGATGCGGAAGGGCTCGCCTGCACGCTGCGCGACGAGGTCTTGGCGCGCACCGGCATCACGGCGACGGTCGGCATCGGCCCCAACCTATTCCAGGCCAAGGTGGCGCTCGACGTCACCGCCAAGCACGTACCCAGTCGCATCGGCAAACTCGACGACGAGACCTTTCGCAAGGAGATCTGGCCCCATCGCCCCATCACCGACATCTGGGGCATCGGCCCCGGCGTGGCGGCCCGTCTCGAGAAATACGGCGTCTACGATCTGATGGGCGTCGCGGCACTCGACGAAAACCTGCTTTACGACGAGCTCGGCGTCAACGCCGAATATCTCATCGACCACGCCTTCGGGCGCGAGCCAACGACCATCGCCGATATCCAAGCCTATCGCCCGCAGGCAACCTCAACCACCACAGGACAGGTGCTCTCGAAGGGCTATGCCTACGAGCAAGCCTACACCGTCTTACGCGAGATGGTCGACAACGCCGTGTTGGACTTAGTCGATAAGCACGTGGTCTGCGACAGCATCTCGCTCTTTGTGGGTTATGCGAGCGAGCGTGCCGACATACGCCGCCTCGACGCCAGCGGCACAGCGCAATATGTGGACGGATGCGGGCACCTGCGCTCGAGCACGTCGAGCATCGAACCCACCGCAACCGCCGGCCCCGGGCTCGCGCCCCGTGCTCCCAAGCCCGTCCAGCGCGATGACGAAAGGCGTCGCCTGGTGCGCGAAGCGCAGGCAATCGATGGCATCTTTGTGGGAGAGCATGGCGGCAAACCGCGCGGTGGCTATGCCGCACTCTTTGCGCACTCCAACGCCTCGCGAAAGCTACCCGAGCGCACCAATTCGTTTAAGAAGATCATGGGCTATTTCGATGATCTCTGGGCGCAAACCGTCGACCCTAAACGACCGGTCAAGCGCATCAACCTGGGCTTTGGCAATCTTGTGCCCGAGGAATTTGCCACTATCGATCTGTTTAGCGATATCGAGGCCGATGAGCGCGAGCGCGACCTGGCGCGCGCCGTCCTGGCCGTGAAAAGCAAATACGGCAAGAACGCACTCGTCAAGGGATTAAGCTTTACCGCCGGCGCCACCGCGCGCGAACGCAACGACCAAGTTGGAGGACACCGTGCCTAAACCCAAACAACAGCCCGTGCGCCCGCCGACCGTCTTCGAGCGCCTGGCGGACCCCGAGGGCAGACGCCGCGCCGCCGACCCCAACCTCACAGCCAACGGTGCCGTGCGCGCCAACCGCGCCGCACAGTTTATGCCCTTTGCCGCCCTCACGGGATACTACGAACTCGTGCGCAAGCAGGAAATCACCGTCGAGCCAAAACATGAGCTCACGGAAGAAAAAGCCCTCGTGCTTTCTAAAAAGCTCGAGGGTCTCAAACGTGGCGACTTGGTTCGTGTCACCTATTACGATACATACGGCTATCGCAGCCGCACCGGCATCCTCGACGAGGCGCTCCCCGCCTTCAAGCTCCTCAAGCTCAAAGACATCGCCATCGACTTCGACGACATCCAAGACATCGAACTGCGCGGACGAGCCTAGCCAAGGAAGCGCATCCAGGGCGGCGCTTACAGCGTCATGACGTAGTAGCCCGCGTCTTTCACGGCCGTCTCGAGGACACCACGATCAACCGGCTGTTTAGAGCGCACACGTGCCGTGTGATCCGCATACGTCACCGTTGCCCACACGCCATCCAGCGCATTCAGGGCATTGGCCACGTTCTGAGCGCAGCCGTCACAGCTCATGCCGCCGATGAGCAGCTCATCGCTATAGGGATAGTGCGATGCATCGGTATCCACCACAACAACCTTTTTGGTTTTCTTGCCGCTCGTACCATCGCTGCAACAACTCTTCCCGTGTGTCGAAGCGGCAATGCGACGCAGTCCAAAAAACATGCCGACGGCAATGACGGCCAGCACGATGAGATTCGCAGGGTTGAGCAAGTCGCTCATGCGTTCCCCTTTCAAGTAGCCCTATCTAGATACCCTCATGGGGTGTCCCCATCTTAACCCAAAATCATGTCGGTTCGGTCAATTAGTTTCCCTATTCAAACTTTTTTGTTGACCATGGCTTACTTTCGTGTATAAGTTTTCCTAGGCTAACAGTTTAGATCCGTAAGGAGCGCCGTGACCCGAACCATAGACATTCCAACGTTTCAGGCAGCGATCGTGCGCAACTGCTCTCCCACGCTCGCGGGCATCAAGCCGGCATCGCTCTTTACCTATCCAGGCACCTACGCCCACGGGGACGGCTCGACCGCAACCGAAACCATCGCAGAACGCCGAGCACGCCTGCTCAACGTTATCGCCCAGTGCAATCGCGAGCTTGACCCGTTCGGTATCCACCTGAGTGTTTTGGTCTGGCGGCCCTGCGGAGCGCTCATGTATATGTACCGAGCCAAAAGCCTCACCACCTATTTCGCAGACCCTCGCGCCCAAACGGCGCTCGCCTCGGAAGGCTACGACACGAGAGACCTTTCGACATGCCTTGTGCATTTGGCATCACGCATCACGCGCGCGAGCAATAACGTCGCGGAATGCGCCTGTAGCCAGACTCGATGCGCACTACCCCAGCAAACTAGCTGCAGCAACGACTGCACCTGCGAGTTTCCGCACGAAATAGGCTACTTCCTTGGATACCCCTACGACGACGTACACGAGTTTATCGTCCAGCGCGGCGAGAACTACAAGGTCTTTGGGGCCTGGAAGGTCTACGAAAATGTCGAGCAGGCGCTTGCGACGTTTGATGCCTACCGTGCCTGCACCCAATACCTCACCCTTGTCTATCAGCAGGGCTGCAGCCTGGCGCAACTTGCCCAGGCAACCCGATAGAACGTACAAGCTGCGGCCAGCGCCGCACGACCGAAAGGACAAAACATGAGCAAGATCACCGTCGTCTATTGGAGCGGCACGGGCAATACCGAGGCCATGGCAAACTTTGTCGCCGAAGGCGCCACGTCCGCGGGCGCCGAGGCCGAAGTCATCCCCTGCGCCGACTTCTCTGCCGACAAGGCCGCCGACTATGATGCCTTCGCCTTCGGCTGCCCCGCCATGGGCTCCGAGGAGCTTGAATACGATGAGTTCCAGCCGATGTGGAACGAGGTCAAGGAGACTCTCGGCGACAAGGAGGTCGTCCTCTTTGGCTCTTATTCGTGGGCCGAGGGCGAATGGATGGACAACTGGAAGGCGGACGCCGACGAGGCGGGTGTTAACGTCGTCGATTCCGTCATCTGCTACGACGCCCCCGACGATGAGGGCGAGGCGGCCTGCCGCGCCCTTGGAGCCGAGCTCGCCTAGCGGCAATGAGCCCCGCCCGTAACGCGCTCTGCACCAAAACACATTCGCGTCCCAACAAAAACGGGAGCCGGATCACATCCGGCTCCCGTTTTCTGCTATGTCAGTCATATAAAGCGGCTACGAGATATTGCCCAAGAACGCCTTGGTGCGCTCGCTCTTGGGGTGGTCGAAGACCTCGCTCGGCGTACCCTCTTCCACAATGACGCCGCCGTCCATAAAGACGACGCGGTCGGCGACATCGCGGGCAAAGCCCATCTCGTGCGTCACGACGATCATGGTCATACCGTCGTGCGCCAGGTCGCGCATGACGCCCAGGACGTCGCGCACGAGCTCAGGGTCGAGCGCCGAGGTGGCCTCGTCAAAGAGCATGACGTGCGGGTTCATCGACAGGGCGCGGGCGATGGCAACGCGCTGCTGCTGGCCGCCCGAGAGCTGGCTCGGCATAAAGTCGATACGCTCGGCAAGACCGACCTTGGTCAGCTCCTCGACGGCAATCTTCTCGGCCTCTTCCTTGCTGCGCTTGAGCACCTTTTGCTGCGCAAGCATGACGTTCTTTTTGACCGACAGGTGCGGGAACAGGTTGAACTGCTGAAAGACCATGCCCAGGTGCGTGCGCACTTTGTTGAGGTCGACACCCTTGGCGCACACATCCACGCCCTCAACGATAATCGAGCCGCTCGTGGGATGCTCCAGACGATTGATGCAGCGAAGCATCGTCGACTTGCCCGAGCCCGAGGGGCCCAAGACCACAACGACCTCACCCTTGTGCACATCCAGATCTATGTCGCGCAGGACCACGTTGTCGCCAAAGGCCTTCTGGAGGTTCTTGATGCTGACGACGACCTCGTTCGAGTTATTGGTTTCGCTCATGATAGGACCTCCTTACAGACCGGCGATGTGATCGGCAGGCGTCGCGACAACCTGTCCGGCGCTCTTTGCGGGACGCTTCTTCTTGGTCTCGGCCGTGCCCAAAAGCCTCGCCTCAAGACCGCTCACCAAGCGAGCGAGCGGCAGGGTGATGACCAGATAGAACAGGGCGGCAACCACGTACGGTGTAATGGAGCCCGTCGTGGCCACGATGGTACGGGCGTTCATGACGATCTCGACCACACCCACGGCGGCAAGCAGCGACGTATCCTTGTAAAGCAAGATAAACTCGCTGGTCAGCGTAGGCAAAACATTGCGGAACGTCTGCGGAATCATAACGTAGAGCAGCGTCTGGAAGGCATTCATGCCCAGCGAACGCGCAGCCTCGTTCTGGCCCTTGGGGATCGACTGAATACCGGCGCGGAAGATCTCACACAAATAGGCAGACGAATTCATGGCCATGACGATGACGCCGAGCACGTAGTCATCAACCTTGACGCCGGCCAACGGCAGACCGAAGAACGCGATATAGATCTGCAGGAATGCCGGCGTACCGCGAATGATATTCACGTAGATACCGGCAAGGCAGCGCAGGATGCGCGACTTGGAAATGCGCATGAGCGATAGGGCGAAACCGAAGGGAATTGCCAGCGGAAACGCCACAAGCACGATCGAGAGCGACATGAGGAAGCCCTTGAAGACGATCGGCAGGCTCTGGACCAAAATGACCGGGTTCAAGAACAGGCGCAGGAACATATTGGAGTTCCAGGCCTCGACCCACGGCTGCTCCTTAAGATCGGCCAGGAAGTTATCGAAGGCCGTCACGCCCTTGATCTCCACCGACGGAATCTTGGAGATCTTCTTGGTCGACCCGTCAGCGAGCGTATAGGTGCCGCCAAAGGCCTCATCGCCGCCCTCGACGGGAAACGTCACACCATAAACCTCGACACGGAAAAAGCCGCCGGCAGGCGCCGTCTCGCCAAAGTCAATCTTGAGCGTCTGGCCGTCAGCCTTGCACGTGGGTTTCATGGGCGTACGATCCATGAGGTCCTCGCCCGAGAGCATCGTCAATCGCGTGTCATCGGTACCAAACGTCGTGCCGTCGACAAACGTCAGCGAAAGACCGCTCAGCTCCTCATCGGCATCGGCCTGGACCTCCCAGGTAATGCGCGTCTCGGTACCGCCGACCACAGCGCTGCCCGAACCGGTGTTGGGTCGAGCGGTAATCTTTGCGGTCTCAAGCGCCTGGGCGGTCGTGGGCGCATATGTCCCCACACACACCAGCGCGAGCGCCACGGCCATGACGCAGACTAGCTTTTGGAGCAAGGCGGGCAGTGGAAAACGCTGCTCCGCAGCCCCTTTGTTCAGTCGAGACAAGGTGGCTCCTATCGTAGAAGTTGCCGGCAAAACGAGACGGAAATGCTCTCCGTCAAGAGAAGCGCAAAGGCCCTCTCCGCCAAAGCGGAAAGGGCCCGCGAGCAATCAAGTAGCTATTTTACTTGATATTGTACTTAGCCATGAGGGCGTCAACGGTACCGTCGTCGGTCAGGTCCTTGATGGCCTGGTTGATGTCGTCCTTGAGCTTGGTGTTGCCCTGGTTGATGGCGATGGCGTACTCCTCGCCGGTGCTAATCTGCTTAATGGTCTGGCAGGTGTTGAACTGCTCGGCGGTCAGCTGGCTGGCAACGGAGCGGTTGGTGACTACGGCGTCGCCCTTATCGGACTGCAGGGCGCTGAAGCACTCGGTGGCGTCCTTGTAGGGGACAATCTTGGCCTTGGGGAAGTTCTCCTGGGCAAAGGACTCGGCGGTCGAGCCAGACTGGACGATGATGGTAGCGTCGGCGTTGTTGAGCTTCTCGCTGTAGTTGTCGGCCGTGATGTCGGTGTTATCGACCTTGGTCACGATAGCCTGATCGTCCATGTAGTAAGAATCGGAGAAAGTGACTTCCTTCTCACGCTCGGGCGTGTCGGTGATAGCCGCGATGGAGACGTCATATTTGGCGCCCGAAGCGACGCCCGGAACAAGCGTGTCAAAGTCATTGTTGACATACTCGACATCCAGGCCCAGCTTGTCGCCGATAGCCTTGATGAGCTCAAGGTCAAAGCCCTGATAATCGCCGTTGTCATCCTTGTACTCAAACGGAGCGTACTCGGCAGAGGTGCCGACGGTCAGCGTACCGTCCTTGACGAGTGCGTACTCCTTGGAGCCGTCGACCTTCTCGACCTTAGCGTCGTCAGAGCTGCTGGAACCGGCATTAGAACCAGAGGTGGCGTTGGACGAGCCGCAGCCCGTCAGAGCGAGGGCGAGCGCCATAGCACCCGTGGCCGCAAATGCGCCAAGCTTCTTCAGCTTCATAATCAGTCTCCTTCCGGTGACCTCGTTTGATTCAGAGGTCTGCAAAAACTGTTGGCTATTATGCACCCGGAATTACGAATCTGCAATGAGAAAACTGATTGAAACAAACCCATAACGTGAATTGAATACTCTACTTTGTGACAGTCGTTACTGCTGCAATGACCTTAATAGTCTAATTTCAGCTGCATAACCTGCAAGTTCGTTCGGAGTCTCCAAAATAAACGGCAGCGAACGCAAACGGCCATTCGATACAATATTCTGCATAACCTGCATACCGCCACCAAATTCCTCGCCGCCAAGGTATCCCTTGCCGATGCACTCGTGACGATCTTTATGGGCGCCACAAGGGTTCTTCGAATCGTTGATGTGTACGGCATGCAAGCGATCGATACCCACCACGCGGTCGAACTCGTCGAGTACGCCGTCCAGATCATGGATGATGTCGTAGCCGGCATCGCTCACATGGCAGGTGTCCAAACAAACGCCCAGCTTATCGGACAGCTCTGGGCACTTGGCGGCAACGCCCTCGATAATGCACGCCAGTTCTTCAAAGCTACGGCCCACCTCGGTGCCCTTGCCTGCCATGGTCTCAAGCAATACCGTCGTCTGCTGTCCCTCAAACATCACCTGGCACAGCGTGTCGACAATCATCTGAATGCCGACGTCTGCCCCCTGTCCCACATGCGCACCGGGATGAAAATTGTAGTAGTTGCCGGGCAGTGCTTCCATGCGCTGCAGATCCTCGGCCATGGCCTCCAGGGCAAACTCGCGCGCTCGCTCCTTAGCGGAGCAGGGGTTATAGGTATACGGGGCATGCGCCACCAGCGGTCCAAAGTCGTTTTGCGCCATAAGCTCGCGCAGAGCCGCCACGTCATCCATGTCAAGGTCTTTTGCCTTGCCACCGCGCGGGTTGCGCGTAAAGAACGCAAAGGTATTGGCGCCAATGGACAACGCCGTCTCTCCCATTGCCCGATAGCCCTTCGTCGTCGAAAGATGACATCCGATCGTCAGCATCTCCAACTCCCCCTCATCAGTTGCGGTGAAATACGGTCTATTGGTGCCTTATTTTGGCGCAAACAGACCGTATTCCACCGCAAGTTATAAAAGGGGCATCAGAGATGTGGGCCGCCAGGCACCACGGGCGCCGGCGTCATGATCCCCTACGCGTCAGCGCCAAGTCCTAGAGGGCTAGACGGATTGCATCGATAATGCGCGCGCAGCGCTGCGTGGCGGCAAGGGGCATGACGGGACTCTCGAGTTTCCCCGCCCGGATGAGCTGGGTCGCATGCTGGATTTCGCCGTAGAAATCATCAACCTCAAATGGTGCATCGATTTCGAGTACTCGACCGTCGGAATACTTCACATGGGCGAGCTCGGGGCGATGGAGACGCTCGATTTCCAACGAGCCTCGCTCACAGGCAATCGTTAAGCGGCTTTCATATGTTGCTTTGCCGTCGCACACCATATGAATGGGTATACCGCCGACGCTCATACGGATCTCGTCGGCCCAATCGACGCGGCCGCCTGATACGTCACGCCAGCGAACTTCACGGGATGAAACCTCGCACGCGCCCGCGAGCAAATCCTCAAACCAACCGACCGCATAGCAGCCCATGTCATATAGACAGCCGCCCTGCAACGAATCAAGCAGATAGCCCGAAGGAGGCTCGCCGTAATCGAGCTTTTGCACGCTTTCAATCGAGACAATACGGCCAAGCTCACCCGACGCAAGCAAGTCCTTCACGCGAGTGCGCATCGGACAAAACCGATTCTTCATCGCCTCCATAAACAGCACGCCGCGCTCACGAGAGGCGGAGGCAATCGAGAGAGCCTCTTCCTCACTCAAAACGGCCGGCTTTTCGCACAGCACGGCCTTTCCGGCGCGCAGCGCGCGACAGGCCCAACGCGCATGCATGCCATGCGGAAGAGCCAAGTAGATTGCGTCGACATCGGTGTCGGCAATCAGCGCGTCATAAGCCGCATTGCCGTTATCGTCGACCGAGGCATGGCCATGCGCAGCATCGATCGAAAACGCTCGGCAAAATTCCTCGACATGTGCAGGAGTGCGGCCGGCCGCAGCCACCAGCCGTGCCCCGTCGACCTTCTTGAGCGACGGGGCAAATCGATGAGAAATGTGCCCAGCGCCCAAAATGCCCCAACGAACCTCACGCGAATCATTACGTAAACCTCGGTCACCCACGATAGCCTCCCATCAGTTGCGGTGAAATAGTTCCTGTTGATGCCTTATTCTGCCGCAAACAGGAACTATTCCATCACAAGATATAAAAGGGTCATGAGGAGCGAGTTTTGCCGAAGACTTTAAGCATGGCCGTTACGGGGCCCGGCTGGAAGCGCCGGCGCACGTCATCGAGACGCTCGGGGATATCGATATGCTGCGGGCAGTGGCGCGCGCATTTGCCGCACTTGACGCAATTGCTCGCCAGCTTGGCCTCGCTTGTGCGCACCGCACTCGCCGTAAAGTATTGCGACAGCCCCGTAAACCAGCTGTGCGCATAGCTCGCGTTGTAGGCGGCAAAGCAGCCGGGAATGTTGATACCCTTGGGACATGGCATGCAGTAGCCGCATCCCGTGCAGGGCACGCGATTCGATTTTTCAAACTCATCCAGCACGTGCGCGATCGTGTCGAGCTGGTTGGCAGTCATCGAATTCGGCAACGCGAGGTCTGCCAGTGACGAGTTCTCATCCACCTGCGCGGTATCGGTCATACCAGAAAGCAACATGGTCACCTGGGGATGATTCCACACCCACGAAAGACCCCAGGCGGCAGGAGTGCGCAAATGCGGGTCACGGGCACTATCGAGCACAGCGCGGGCCCGTGGCGGCAGCTTGCCCGCTAAACGCCCGCCCAGCAGCGGCTCCATCACAAACACCGCGAGGCCTCGCTCGGCGGCGGCCATGAGCCCCGCTGTTCCCGCCTGATATCGCTCTCCAGCGTAATTGTACTGGATCTGGCAAAAGTCCCACTCATATGCATCGAGCATCGTCAGGAAGTCCGCTGCGCTGCCGTGGTACGAAAAACCAATCTGGCGAATACGCCCCGCCGCCTTTTGACGCGCGATCCAGTCCTCGATGCCCAACGCCACCACACGTTCCCACTGGGCGGGCGAGGTAATGTTGTGCATGAGGTAATAGTCGATATGGTCAGTCCGTAGGCGGCGCAGTTGCTCGTCGAAGAACCGGTCGAAATCCTCCGCGCATTTGCACGAAGCATGCGGCAGCTTGGTTGCGAGCAAAACCTGGTCGCGCAAGCCCAGGCGCTCAAGCGACGCACCCACGCACGCCTCGTTGCCGGGATAGAGATAGGCCGTGTCCAGGTAGTTAATCCCCTGCTCCACCGCACGGGAAATGATGGCATCGGCTGTCTTCGCATCGGGGTGCCCCGGTGCACCGGGAAACCTCATGCAGCCCAGCCCCAACGCCGAGATACGGTTGCCGCTTTTGGGGTCAACGCGATATTGCACGGCCCCTCCTCTCCCCTCGAAGCCCTAATGAGGCGAAACACAACGGCCACGTCATCGAAACACATCGGAATCGCAATTGAGAACGTATCGTAACGCAGCAGAAATCGAGCCGTCACGGCACCGCTTTAACATCAGCAAAAAGCCCGATGAAAGGAGCCGGGCATGACCACGCGCGAGGACGCCTACCCCCTACCCCGGCGAGCAATACATCCTCTCGGTCGACCGCTATCAGATCGAGGTCATGGACCATCTGGACGAGCTTCCCGCCACGGGTGCCGTCATCTTCTGCACCTTCCCCAAGGTCCGCGATGGCGTCGGATACCCCGCCCGCGTCTTTGCGGTCTGCCCTGCAGCGTAGCGTCCAGGCAAACGTTTCTTTTTTATAACAGCCGCCCCGCGCACCCACCAATCACCCTGGCAGCATACAATCCATCAGGCGCCCCTTACGCGGGCGCCTTTTACATGGGGAGATGATTCACATGCAGATCAACAAGGTCGCCTTTATCGGCAAGGGCGGCGTCGGCCTGCTCTACGGCAGCATGATCGCCCGGGCGCTCGGCAACGACGCCGTCGAATACGTCATGGATGATGCCCGTTTTGAGCGTCATGCGAACGACGCGCTCACCGTCAACGGCAAGCCCTGCGATCTCACGTCCGTCCGTGCCAGCGAGGCGACGCCCGCCGATCTGGTCATCCTGACAGTCAAGACCACCGGTCTCGACCAAGCACTCAAGACTATGGAGCGCGTCGTGGGACCCAACACGCTCATCGCCTCGCTGTGCAACGGCATTACGAGCGAGCAAAAGATTGCCGAACGCTTTGGCTGGGAGCATACCGTTCTTGGTATCTGCCAGGGCATGGACGCCGTGTTTCTCAACGGCGCGCTCACCTTTACCAATGCGGGCGAAATCCGCTTTGGCGCGGCGGCCGGCACGAACCCCGCAACCATCACCGCGATCGACGAGCTCTATACGCGCTGCGGCATCGCCCATACCGTCGAGGACGACATCGCCCACCGCATGTGGGCCAAACTCATGCTCAACGACGGCATCAACCAGACCTGCATGGCCTACGGCGGGACCTACGGAAGCGCCACGGAGCCGGGCTCCGAGCAGCGTCACTGCTTTGTTTCCGCCATGCGCGAAACGCTTGCGGTCGCCAACGCCGAGGGCGTTGAACTGACCGAGGCAGACCTGACGCAAATGGTGCACCTCATCGAGGGAATCGACCCCGCCGGTATGCCCTCGATGGCTCAAGACCGCATCGCAAGGCGCAAAACCGAGGTTGATGAGTTCGCGGGCACCATCTGCCGCCTCGCAACCAAACACGATATCCAGGCACCGCAAAACGAGTGGCTCTATCGGCGCATCCGCGATATCGAGAAAAGCTGGTAGCGCCGACGCGCCGCATTCAACAGCCTTAACAGCAAAACCGCCGCAAGGGAACCTTTCCCCTGCGGCGGCCTTCATCTTCGTCTATGACCGGCGGCCGATCTCACAACAGTTAGCGTTGCGACCCCGGCACCTCGTCCTCATCGTCGCGGCAAAGAACCACGCCTGCGCTTCCCAGCAGCGTGGCCGCGATCAGCGCGCCGACCACGATAGGAGCAGCCCCGCATGTCCCCTGCATGCCCGCGACGAGCGCGGCCGTGGGACCAAGGCAGCCAAGCATCAACGCGACGGCGGCAACGGCAATATCTCGAGCATTCACAAGACCACTTCCTCCAAGAGAAAGACCTTATTTCTCAAGAACCAGTGTGCCCCGCATCCATACGCCCAGCGTACCGCCACGGTAAGGGCTCTGTTAACTCAAACGCATACATAGAACGGACGTCCTTACGTTGCCCTAAAGCTCGGTAAAGACGCCCGTCCGCCAAATATCCGTGATGCAGAAAAATTACCAACCGGTGTAGTAATCGGTGGTTCCGGCAGCGCAGCCGGAGTCATAGACCTTGCAATCACCCTTGGAGCCCGTAAAGGTCGAGCCCTGGGCCATATCGCCCGCGGCAACAACGTAATAGCCGTCGGAATCGCGCCAGAAGCCCTCAGAATCCTGAGTCCATTCGCCCGTGCGATAGTGATAAAGCACATTGCTGCTGTAATAGGTCTCGCGGCGACCGTTGTAGTTATTGACACCCGCAGAGCGCGTCAGGCCCGATCCGTTCGCGTAGGACGCGGCAGACGCGTAGGACGGAGTGTAACCGGCGTTGTAGTACGAAGCCTGGGCGGCCTCGGCAGCCTCCGCCTCGGCGGCAGCAACCTCGAGCGCTTCGCGCTTGGCATCCTCAAGTGCAGTGCGCAGCTCATCGAGCTCGGTCGACTTCGCGTCGACCTCCTCCATCGTCAAAAGACTGCCCGCACCGTCGATACAACCCTGCAGTACAGCGCGCTCGTCATCGGTGGCATAGTCACCGTACATGTTCATGATGATCTGAGCACGCATCTCAAGGGAATCGCGCTTGGCCTCCATCGAGGCGTTCCACTCCTGCATGGAGCCAAAGCCGTCGCTGCGATAGTCGACGGGCTGCACCAGCGTCGCCTCGGACGGCGTGGATCCGACCGTGTCGGATAGTGTTGCCGCGTGGGCATCAGTTGCACCGGCGCCCGCCAAAAGTGCCACGATCAGAGCGGCGGAAAGGGCGGCGGCTTTCGGTTTTCGTGAATCGATCCTCATGTAGCTGGAAACCTCCGTAGTGCGTTTTTGCTGCGTTTGAGCTGCGTGTGATTCGATCGCGCTGCATAGTACCCCGAGCAAATCGCGACCTGCGGTTTTACTCAAAAGGCGCACGTCAATTGCGTAAAACTCACATCCTCTCAACAGGAGTTTTCCACAACTCGAATGCATAAAGCGTGTCAAAAACCCTGTTTTTGCGCCCTCTCTATGCAAAAAAGACGCCTGTGCAACCATTGTTCGCACAGGCGCCTTGAGCAGGCATTTTATGCAGTTATACCTATCGAGTCGCAAGGGGTCCTTGCACAAGTCGCCTTACTCGTCCAGCGCGGCGAAGGCCTGCTTCAGATCCCAAATGATATCCTCGGCGTTCTCGGTACCGATGGAAAGACGGATCGTGGAGGGCGTGATGTTCTGCTCGGCGAGCTCCTCGGCAGAGAGCTGGGAGTGCGTGGTGGTAGCCGGGTGCACGACGAGCGACTTGACGTCGGCCACGTTGGCGAGCAGCGAGAACACCTGCAGATGATCGATGAACTTCCAGGCGGCCTCCTGGCCACCCTTGATCTCAAAGGTAAAGATCGAGGCGCCGCCACGGGGGAAGTACTTCTGATAGAGCTCGTGATCGGGGTGCTCAGACAGGCTCGGGTGGTTCACCTTGGCGACATGGCTGTCACCAGCCAGGAACTCAACGACCTTCTTGGTGTTCTCGACATGACGGTCAACGCGCAGCGACAGAGTCTCGGTGCCCTGGAGCAGGATCCAAGCGTTGAACGGGCTGATGCAGGCGCCCTCGTCACGCAGCAGGATGGCGCGGACATAGGTTGCGAAGGCGGCGGGACCGGCAGCCTCGGCAAACGAGACGCCATGGTAGGAGGGGTTGGGTTCGGCGATCTGCGCATACTTGCCGCTCGCCTTCCAATCGAAGTTACCGCCGTCGACGATCACGCCGCCCAGCGAGGTGCCGTGGCCGCCGATAAACTTGGTTGCGGAGTGGACGACGATGTTGGCACCATGCTCCAGCGGACGGAACAGATACGGGGTGCCGAAGGTGTTGTCGACGACAACCGGTAAACCGTGCTTCTTGGCGATCTCGGAGATGGCGTCGATGTTGGGGATGTCGGAGTTGGGGTTGCCGAGCGTCTCGAGATAGATGACCGTGGTGTTGTCCTTGATGGCACCCTCGACCTCTTCCAGGTTATGGGCATCGACAAAGGTGGTCTCGACGCCAAACTGGGAGAGCGTATGCTCCAGCAGATTGTAGGAGCCACCGTAGATGGTCTTCTGAGCCACCACGTGGTCACCGGCCTGGGCAAGAGCCTGCAGGGTATAGGTGATGGCAGCAGCACCGGAGGCGACGGCGAGACCTGCCACGCCACCCTCGAGTGCGGCGATACGATCCTCGAAGACGCCCTGGGTGGAGTTGGTCAGACGGCCGTAGATGTTACCGGCGTCGGCAAGACCAAAGCGGTCGGCGGCGTGCTGGGAGTTGCGGAACACATAGCTCGTGGTCTGGTAGATAGGCACGGCGCGGGAGTCGGATGCGGGATCGGCGCTCTCCTGGCCAACGTGAAGCTGCAGGGTATCGAAACCAAAGGTGTGCTCGGGGTTGTTGATGAACTGGCTCATGATGATCTCCTTGATCGAACAAAAGTAAATAAATAAGAGAGAAGTAAGTCGCTGTCTCCTGATCACGCCGACGGGCGCAAACAGGAGCCCGGCATTCGTCTTGGTAAGCAATTCATATGCGGGCCTCCTTTCGCATCCCGGTTCCGTGGTCGGTTTAATTACCTACCGCCTTTGTGTGTTTTGAATAGTACGAGCATTGTTTCGCTCGGTCAATCACTTAAAAGCGCTAACCTGTTATCGGTTTTATAGATAACGCTCGAAAGGACAGCGCCGATGACCCTCCAGCAGCTTCGTTTCCTGATCGCCGTAGCAGAGTCCGGCTCAATCAATGCCGCAGCTCAACGCCTCTATACCGCTCAGTCCAACATCTCAAACGCCGTCAAAAGCCTGGAACAGGAGCTCCACCTGGAGATCTTTACGCGCTCCAGCCGCGGCGTCACGCTCACCAACGACGGCACCGAGCTTTTGGGCTATGCGCGCCAGGTCGTAGAGCAGGCCGACATGCTCGAGGCGCGCTACGAGGACGGCGGCACCCCGCAAGCCCGCCTCGCCATTTCCGCCCAGCACTACGCCTTTTCGGTCGAGGCCTTTGTCAACGTGGTCGAGCGCTGCCGCGACAGCAAGTTCGAGTTCATCATGCGCGAGACCACCACATCGCAGATCATCGATGACGTCCGCGCATTTCGCAGCGATATCGGCATTCTGTATCTGGATGACTTTAACGCCCGCGTTCTGCAGAGGGCCTTCGCCGATGCCCGCGCAAGCTTCCATCCCCTCTTCGACGCGACGGTCCACGTCTTCGTTAGCGAGCGCCACCCGCTCGCACGCCGCCCTCAGCTGTCCCTTGCCGACCTTACACCCTATACGCGCTACAGCTTTGAGCAAGGCACCTCGAACTCCTTCTATTACGCCGAGGAACCTTTTAGCTATATCCCTTGCGACCGCAACATACGAATCTCGGACCGCGGAACACTTACTAACTTACTTATCACGTCGAACGGTTACACCCTGTCGACCGGTGTCCTCTCCAATGAAATGCAATGGGGTATGGCATCGATCCCGTTAGCAGACGCCCCAACGATGCACGTAGGCTATATCATGCACGACGAGCGCAAGCCCTCTCCCCTCTTGCAGCAATACCTCGACGAGCTCAACCGCATCATCCATGCCAACTAACTGTCGGAAGACGGGGCAGAAATCGTAGATTGCTAGCCCCCGGCGGGCATGGCGCTACAATGGTCACCCACACGAAACGCACCCAACGAAAGGAAGCCCGTGAAGGTCATCATCTATACCGACGGCTCGGCCCGATCAAATCCGGGACGCGGCGGCTACGGCGCCGTACTCAAATACACCAACCCCGCCGGCAAGACCTTCACCTCCGAGCTTTCACGCGGCTACGCCAAGACCACCAACAACCGCATGGAGCTCATGGCGGTCATCGTGGCGCTCGAGGCGCTCAACCGCCCCTGCGAGGTCGAGGTCCATTCCGATTCGCAGTACGTCGTCAACGCTTTCAATAAACACTGGATCGACGGCTGGAAAAAGCGCGGGTGGAAAACTGCCAACAAGCAGCCCGTTAAGAACCGTGACCTGTGGGAGCGCCTGCTTGCCGCAAGGAGCAAGCATAAGGTGGAGTTCATCTGGGTTAAGGGCCACGCCGGCCACGAGCTCAACGAGCGCTGCGATGAGCTCGCCACCACGGCGGCCGACGGCAGTAACCTCGATATCGACACCGGCTTTAACGAGAGCGACCTGTAACGGCGTTTTCGCACGCTTTTGTGTCCTCCCGCGCTACACTCGTCCTGTAGGCCAAACAACGCAAGGGGGACACATGCTGTGTATCGCAACCATCGGCACGTCCATGATCACCGACGACTTTATTCAGGTCGTCAATGCCAACGACCAGGCCGTATTCGTAGGCACGCTCTCGCGCAATGCCGAGCGCGGCGCCGCCTTTACTGCCGAGCACGGCGGCGAGCGAAACTTTACGTCACTCGATGAGCTTGCGGCAGCCGCCGGCGTCGATGCCGTCTACATCGGCAGCCCCAATGCGCTCCATTACGAGCAGGCGCTCGCCTGCATCGCCGGTGGCAAGCACGTCATCGTCGAGAAACCCTTCTGCGCCACCGAAGCACAGGCGCTGGAAGTCTTCCGCGCTGCCGAGGCAGCAGGTGTCGTGGCCCTCGAGGCCATGCGTCCCCTCCACGATCCCGCCTTCCACGCCATCGAGGACGCCCTGGGCGAGATCGCCCCCATCCGCCGCGCCTCATTGCGCTTTGGCAAGTATTCCTCGCGCTACAACGAGATTCTCGCGGGACGCGCCACCAATATCTTTGACTGCAATATGGCATCGGGTTCCCTCATGGACATTGGCGTCTACGCCGTCGAGCCCATGGTCGAGATTTTCGGCATGCCCTCCGGCCTTACGAGCATGACTACTCTGCTCGACCCCACCACGCGACAGCTCACGCACGGCCCCATCGACGGCTGCGGTTCCATCCTCGCCAGCTACGGCGGAGGCCGCATCTCCGTCGAGCTCGCGCACTCCAAAATTACGAATGACCTGCTGCCCTCGCAGATCGAAGGCGAGCGTGGCACTATCCAGATCGACCATCTGTCCACGCCCCGCAACGTCCGCATCGACTATCGCGGCGATGTCGTACGCGGCTCGGCGACCGAGGCACCGCGCGAACAGGGCGACAACGGCCGCGTGCTCGACCTGCCCAAATCGAGCAACACTATGGAATACGAACTCACGGACTTTATCACCGCCATCGACGGCATCGATAACGTTAAGGAAGAGATTTGGGAGACCCCGGCGGGACGCCACGAGCTTGGCCACTACCGCGATGTCACGCTCGTCTCACTGCGCATCATGGATGCCGTGCGCCAGCAGGCCGGCATTACCTTCCCGGCCGACGCAGGCAAGCAGGCATAGCGATGGGCCTCTTCGATACGTTCTTCTCCAGCGTCACCGGCGGCAGTCAAGAGCCTCAAAAACCATCAAACGTCGAGCTCGAGCTGCGCCGCAGGCTTACCGTACTCGCAAGCGACGAGGCCACTCAAGACACTCCCCTGCGCTATTTCCTGCGCTGGGCGGGGCAAGTCCAAGGCGTTGGTTTTCGCTTTACCAACACCAACCTCGCACAGGCACGCGCACTCACCGGCTGGGTGCGTAACATGGAAGACGGCTCAGTCGAGATGGAGATGCAGGGAACTCCGGCAAACGTCCTATCTCATCTCGAGGCGCTTCATGCCTCCTACGAGCGCATGGGAACGCGTTTTCGCCTTGTAGACGCCCAGGCCCGAGCCCCACTTGCCAATGAAGACGGTTTCAGTCCTCATTATTAGTATTGTGTGCTAAATACGGTATCATTTACCTACGACCGTTAATAGAAAAGAGGCGAGGCGCATGGCGGTGCAAAGAAGGAATACCAAGCAGCGAAAGCTGGTTCTTGACGCCGTGCGCCAAAGCTATAACCATCCCACCGCCGACGAAATCTACAACGCCGTGCGCGAACAGGATGACAAGATCAGCCGCGGCACGGTCTACCGCAACCTCAATCTCTTGGCAGATGCCGGCGAGATTCTCTCCATCAAGACGCCGGGCGGCAGCCGCTTCGATCGCACGATCGAGCCGCATGCGCATATCATCTGCACCTCGTGCAGCCGCGTCATCGACGTACCGCTCCCCTTCGATGCCCAGCTCGACGCCAAGGCGTCCGAGCAAATCGGCTGGCACGTCACGTCGCACTACACCATCTTCGAGGGTCTCTGCCCCGACTGCCGGTAGATGTTTGGGGCATGCCTTAAAATCCACCTTTCCGCACTCTGCAACAAAAAGTAGATTTCTAGGTATGTCCCGAAAACTTACTCGGCGAGCAGACGACGCAGCTCTTCTTCGACCGTGCGCACGTAACGGACGCGGTCGTTGACGCCACGCATGGTGGGGTTGCAGCTCTCCATCAGATAGGGATGGCCCACGACGTTGAGCATGTCGCGATCGTTCTCATTGTCGCCAAAAGCCATCATCTCATCGGGCGAAATACCCAGGGCACGACCGTAATCGGCAAGCGCGGAGCCCTTGCCCGAACCGAAACCGATCAAGTCCGTCCATGCGGTTCCCGACGTCATCACTTCGACACGATCGCTAAAGAGGCGCTCGAAATACTCCCGGGCTGCCGGATAATCCACCTCGGGCGTCTGGAAGCCAATCTTAATGACATCCTCGTCGATGTCCTCGGGACGGTCGACCACCGCCACATCGCAGTGGACCACATAGCGCAAATGGTCGACGAACGCATCGTTACCGCTCATGGCGTAGATGTGCCCCTCACACGAAAGGGTCACGTCGGTATGGGGATACGCAACCACGGCATTCGCGATAGCCATAGCAAGGCTACGCTCCATAGAGCGCTTGACAACGGCACGCCCCTCGCTCATCACCAGGGTTCCGTTTTCGCATACATAGGTGAGCTCATCGGCCACCGGGGCAAACAGGTAGCGCAAGCTCGCATATTGACGGCCACTCGCCGGCATAAACACGATACCGCGACGATGCAGCTCATCGATAAGCTCAAAGGCCTCGGAACGCAGCTCGCGCTCCCCCGGATGCAGCAACGTGCCGTCCAAATCGCATGCAATCAGTTTGATTCCCTCAAGACCCATATGCTTTCCCCCACAGCATCTCATCAACAGAAAGACGGACTTTGAATAGTTGCCTCTCAAAGTCCGTCTTACTTATACGCACGTTAACCGCGCGCCTTCTTTACGATCGTAAAGTCTGGAGCCATACTCACAACGGCATCCGCCGCACTCGACGCAAAGCGCCGGTCCGAATCGAGTTCACGGATAACCCTCGAGAGCCGAACGCCCTCGACGCCCCGGAGCATGCGGCCCAAAACAGGCTGCACCGGCGTATACATGCGCACGGTATGCTCGTCCGAATCGCCTCGGAAAAGCGGCGCATGCATATTGCCGATCTCCCAGCACGCATGCGCGAGCGCAATCGGGTCCATGCGGTCAACTTCGACCAAATAAACCTCGGCGCTGCGCAGGCGCACGACAACCGCCACGGGTACCGCACCCGTGTGGTCGACGGCGAGCACGTCGCCGTCGACAAGACGACCGCCGTCGGCAGTATCCAGCCGAACATCGACCGTGCGCCCCAGCTCCGTCACGCCCACAAACGCGCATACATCAGCCTGGTCCCAATCGAGCAGCAGCTCGTCAACTTCAAAGACGCCGCCCAAATTCCGGCGAAGCAGGAGTTCATAGGACGGATCGTTGAGATTTCCCAAGCATGTCGTCGAAACCAGATTTACAGGCATAGCCTAACCCTCGACCTCGACGAGCTCGATATCAAAGTTGAGATCCTTGCCGGCAAGCTCGTGGTTGGCATCGAGCGTCACGGCCTCGGGCGTCACGTCAATGACGACGGCGGGGACAGGCATGCCGCTCGGCGTGGACAGGAAGAGCTTCATGCCCTTCTCGATCTGCTCGATGTTGGGAACCTGCTCGGCCGGGAAGGTAATAACCATCTCGGGATTGTGCTCGCCGTAGGCATCGGCAGCAGGAATGTGCACGGTCTTCTTCTCGCCCACCTGCATGTCGACAACAGCGGCGTCGAAGCCCTTGATCATCTGACCGGCGCCGCAGGTGAACTCCAGCGGCTCGCCGCGATCGTAGGAGCTATCGAACTGCGTGCCGTCATCGAGCGTGCCGCGATAATGGGTCTTGACCTTCTTGCCCTGGTTGGACATGGTAACCTCCGTAATAAGGGCGGCGCACAACACGGGCCGCCATGAACATATGGCGCTAACTATACCCTAGTCATACAATTCAATGACAGTTTGCAAAGAAACGCTGCAACCGGAGGAACCATGGCATATCCCGTATTTGACCTACACTGCGACACCGCTGACCGCATCGGCTGGGCCACACTCGATCTCGACCTGCGCTTTACCGCCGGCACCGACGGTTATTTCCCCGGCGACGAAACGCATCCGCAAGATTTCGACCTCATCGAGGGCAACGCCTGCGCCATCTCGCTCGCAAAGATCGGCAACACGCCGTGGGCACAGTGCTTCGCCACGTTTGTCCCCGACGAGATTCCCACCGCCCACGCCGCGCGCTTCCAGGCGCAAATCATGGCGCATATGAGCGGCCAGGCAATGCTCAACCACGACCGCATGGTCAACGTACGCAGCGCCGCAGACATTCGCCCCGCGCTCAAGGACGGCAAGGTCGCTTGCATCCACACCATCGAAAACGCCACGTTCTTTGCCGAGGATCCCGCGCTGATCGAGGTGCTCAAGAGCTTGGGCGTGCTTATGTCGTCACTCAGCTGGAACGCGCAGGGACCGCTCGCGAGCGGGCACGATACCCACGCCGGCCTCACCGCCGCCGGCATCGAGGCACTTACGCAGATGGAGCACGCCGGCATGGTACTCGACGTCTCCCACCTCAACGATGAGTGCTTTGACGAGGTTGTCGCCCACGCCACGCGCCCCTTCGTCGCCAGCCACTCCAACTCCCGCACCGTCTGCGGCGTCAAGCGCAACCTCACCGACGACCAGTTCCGTACCATTCGCGACATGGGCGGTATCGTCGGCCTCAACTACTGCAGCGAGTTCCTTTCCAGCGACGCAACCGACAAGACCGCCGCAGACGTCACCTTCGACCAGCTGGCGGCACATATCGAACACTGGCTCGACCTGGGTGGCGAAAACGTCATCGCGCTCGGCGGCGACTGGGACGGCGCCACGGTGCCCGCTTTCCTCTCCGATGCCAGCAAGATGCCCGAATTCCAGAACATGCTCTCCAAGCACTTCGGCAAGACCGTGATGCAAAAACTCTGCAGCGACAACGCGCTCGCCTTCTTTGAGCGTTATTAATTTCACATCCCTTGAGCGGGCCGGCATGCCGAACGGTCGACATGCCGGCCCGTCCGCAATCTGAAGGACCGCTTTTGACGCAGCAATTTACGATTACCGTATCCCGACCGGATGGCACATCCATCCCCGTCGTCGTTACCAAAAAGCGCGTCAAGAACTTCAACCTACGCGTCACATCGAGCGGTGAGGTCCACGCCAGCGCACCGCTCGGCGCCAGCCGCGAGCATATCGAAGCGTTTGTGAAGCGCAACAGTGCCTGGATTATCAGACGACTTGCCCAGCGCGAGCAACGTCAGGCAACGTCACGAGAGCCGCTCAGCCCCTCGTCCATCATTGCGCTTTGGGGCAAGCCCATCACGGTACAAGATGCGCTCGATCACAACTTTAAGTCACCCGCACCGCGGCCCAAGCAGGCCACCTTCGCAAGTTTTATAGGTGCCGACAAATCGAACGAATGCCCACAGGCCAAGCGGCGCGCAACCCTCGACGGCCTGACGTCCGATGAGCTCCAGACCCGCATCGACCAACTCTATGCATCCGAGGTCACCACGGCGCTGCGCGATATGGTACGCGCGTACGAAATCGCAATGGGTGTCGCCGTTTCCCGCGTTTCCGTACGTAGCATGAAAACGCGTTGGGGCTCATGCACGCCCAAATCCGGTGCCGTTCGCATCGCACGCGAACTTGCCGCCTATCCCATCGAGTGTCTCGGCATGGTTGTCGCCCACGAGCTCGTCCACCTGCTCGAGCCAAGCCACAATCAGCGGTTTCACGCCCTGCTCGACACGTACTGTCCCAACAATAGAGCTCTATCGCAGCGGCTCAAGCAGCCGCCCATAGAGACGTATTAGAACCGGTTAGCGCACGCGCTCGATCTCGACGCCGCAGCTTGCCAGGGGAAGACCGACAGGAGCCCAAGGCTTATCGAGCTTAACACGCACGCCAAGCAGCAAGGGGTAACGACGCAGCAGCATCTGGGCCACACCCTCGGCTGCCGCCTCGATGAGTTTAAACGTATGCTCGCGCAGATAGCCATCGACATCGTGGCACACCGAGCCGTAGTCAATCGAAGCGTCCAGGTTATCGTGCTCCCCCGCTGCACGCAGGTCGGCATAGAGCACCAAGGACACGATGAACTTCTGGCCCAGCGCATTCTCTTCGGGATACACGCCGTGGTTGGCAAAGACCTCGAGACCGTCGATAGTAATGCGGTCAGCATGGCGCAGATCGTCATAACTCACGTGGGGCACCGCCGTTGCGGTGGATATTTCGCCCCTTCCACGGCGGGCGAGCTCGGCGCCTTCAGTCTTGGTTGCATTCTCGGGCAGTTTCTTGTTGCTCATCGCGATCGTCTCCTTCGTTTAGAACCCCGACCGCGCAAACTAACTACACGCGAATCGACAGGTTCTTTTTATCATCGCTCCAGTTGCAAGCATTGCGCGCGGGGCATGCAAAGCAGGCGCGCGACGCTTTGTCGGCTGCATAGAGCAGACGCTCAAGCGGTTGGCTGTTCACACGCAGCTTTCGATGGCCCAGAATGGCCGTCTTAATGGCTGCGGCATCGGCCGGCTCAAACGCCACGTCATCGGGCATGCCGCCGAGAATTGCATCAGCGACGCGCTCGCTTGCAACATCATGGGATATACCCGATTCATACTGTTCATCTTTGCCGATATCGTGAAGAAGTGCCGTGGCGTAGACAACCTCGCGGTCAAATTCGAGCTGCTCCTCGAGATTCTTGATCCACATAATGCGAGCGACATCGAGCAGATGGTCAATACCGTGGCGGCAGAAGATGCGCCCCGATTCCAACTGTGCAATGTTGCCCAGGTGCCGCCGGAAAAGCCCGTTGGCACAAATGTAATCAACGCGAGGCATGGCATCAAAGGGGGCCAGGCCCGAAGCCATGAAGCCGCGACGCGGCGTCCCCTTATCGGTCTTCGATGTAAAGTCGTTGACGACCCTCATGCTAACGGCCCAGCATCCTAAAGAACCGCTCCTCGAGCGACGGATCGGTCTCAAAGACGCCGCGGCGAGCGAGCGTCACGGTCTTGGTGCCGGGCTTTTGCACGCCGCGCATGGTCATGCACATATGCTCAGCCTCCATGAGCACAATCGCTCCCTGGGGGGCGAGATAATCCATGAGGGCGTCGGCAACCTGCGCACACAGCTGCTCCTGCAGCTGCAGACGACGGGCATAGACTTCAACCGTGCGAGCGAGCTTAGACAGACCCGCCACGCGACCGTTAGGGATATAGCCGATCGCAGCCTTGCCATAAAACGGCAGCAGATGATGCTCGCACAGCGAGTAAAACGTGATGTCGCGCTCGATAACCAAATCGTTCGAAGCGACGGCAAAGGTTTTGGACAGGTGTTCCTCGGCACTCTGGTCCATACCGCCGGCGATCTCACCATACATACGGGCAACGCGCGCCGGGGTCTCCAGCAGGCCCTCACGAGTTGGGTCCTCGCCTATGCCCTCAAGCAACAGCTTAATGGCGGCCTCGACTTTTTCCTGATCGACCATCTGGGCCTCACTTTTCCAATTTCACGTTCGCGCTATGGTACCACGCCCTTCGGCATCGACCACAAGCTACATAGTATGGGTCGAATAGACCGGATCATCACGCCAAAGTTCAACCGCATCACAAAGCGCAACGCCCTCGCGCTCAGCACGGTCGCGCGTGGCGTTCATATCGATCACGCGCTGGTTACTCGAGCCCCTAAAACGCAATGAGATATCGTACAGGTCCTGAACAAACGGGCCGTCCACCAACATATCGAGGCAGGCAAGGATACGGTCCGTGACCTCGGTATGGTGGCGACCGCCCGGCATAAGCTCCTCGAGCACGTCGCCGGTAAAGCACCAAATGGTCTTGCCCGACCCCGCAGGATAGGCCGCACGCACGCGTTCGATAAAGTCAACAAGCCCCGCCTGGTTCTCGGGCTCCATAGGCTCGCCGCCCAGAATCGTCAAGCCATCGATAAAGGGATGATCGAGGCTCTCGATAATCTTGTCCTCAACGGCACGATCGAACGGCTCGCCCGCAGCAAAGTCCCACGCGACAGAGTTAAAGCAGTTCTTGCACCCACGACGGCACCCACTCACAAACAGAGAAGTACGAACGCCTTCCCCATCAGCAATGTCGAAATACTTAATGTTCGCGTAGTTCATAGGTAACCTTTCTGGGGGTCTGGAGTATATCATCCCGTCCTCAAACAGCTTCGCTCGCTGCGCTCGCTGCAGAACTGCGGGCGGGACGATATACTCCAGACCCCTCGCGAGCGATACTCGGTGAACAAAGCGAACATCGAGTATAGGGTTCGAGGTCTAATAAATACTGAGTTGCAGCTCAACCGACTTCGCAAGCAAAGCGTTGTTGCAAGTCAACTCATTTCCGCTAAGAACTTCGAGGAGTGAGCAGGCCTCATGCTGCATCTCAGCTACGTCAACTTGGCCGCCCCGTAGCGAGGCCCCGGACCTTTGCTCGATATGAGTTCCGCACGAACAGGAGGCGCCAGTGGCGCCTCCGTCGTGAGCCAGGACTGTCCGAAATAGCGAGTAAAGGTCCGGGGCCTCGCTACGGGGCGGCCTGGGATGGTTATTAGAGATGCAGCACGCGGTCGCGGATCTCCTCGGTTCGACCCTGGTTCCAGAACTGGGTACCGATGTAGCCGCA
>UQIB01000023.1 GCA_900541015.1 uncultured Collinsella sp.
GAGATCGAGGTCGTTGCCGCTCTCTAAGGCGTTGGCCACAACTAAACATGACATGCAAAAAGACCCTGCAGCGCGTGCGAGCTGCAGGGTCTTTTATCAAGTGACGGATCGCTTGTGGAGTCGCACTCCATTTTGCTCGTTAGCCTTCCTTGCGGACTTTTTGCAGGTAGCGGTAGACGCTGGGCTCCGAGATGCCCAGCGCGGTGGCGGCGCAGGCCACGGCACCCTTGAGCATGAACACCCCGTTGCCGTTGAGGTGGCGAATGACGTCCACGCGGTCGCTTTGACCAAGCGATGCTACATCCAGCCCGCGCGCGCTCAGCAACTCGGCAATGCTGCGGTCGATGAGCTCCTGCGTAGACTCCGAAAGGCTTTCGACCTCGATAGACGCGGGCTCTGCCTGTCTAGGCGCCGCGTCGAAGCACGCCATGAGCTGCTGCGCCATGGCGTTGATGGAGCGCACGGTCGAGAGGTCGGTGTTGACGCAGAGCATGCCGACGATCTCGTCATTCTCGCGGATAAAGTACGTCGCTGACTCCAATGTCTTGCCACCGGCACCGCGGCCCTCATAGCCCGTAATAAACGGCAGGTCGCGATACTTAGCGTCGTGCATGATCTTGAGCGCCAGATCGGTGGCGGGACCGCCGACCTTACGGCCGCTTACGATGCCGTTGCGAATATCGACGATGGCGTGGTCGGGATCCGAGAAATCGTGCAGCACGATTTCGCTGTTTTTGCCGAGTATCTGCTCCAGGAAATCGACCATCGGCAAAAAACGACGTACGGTCTCGTTCACGGGCAACTCCTTTGGGTTCTATCGAAGTGTTCATAACAATTTTTTATCATGGTAACACGCTGCTCATCATCTCGTATATCCGCAGGTACATTGCGTAATACAGACGAACGGTAGGAATTTGGCGGTAAACGGTTGACCAAAAGAAAAGTTAGATGTTATTTTGATCAGACACTTTCCTGACCTGCGGAAATGCGTTATCTCAGCTGAAGAATAGTCTGATAACAAAAAATTATTATTGAGAATGAGAATCATCTTTAATACGATAAGCAACGAAGGCACAACCTCAACCCCGCACTGCGTCACAATAGAGCGTTAGATGCGAAAACAACTACTTCGAGGATTGGTGGTCAAATGACCCAGGAGACGGTTACGAACGGCACTGAAGCCCTGTTCACTCGCGAAGGCATGCCGCCCGTTAAGGAAATGATCCCGTGTGCCCTTCAGCACGTACTGGCATCGTTTGCCGGCATCATTACACCGGCGGTCATCATGGCCGGCGTCTACGGCTTTAATAGCCAGCAGAGCACCGACATCATTCAGGTTGCGCTCATTCTTTCGGCAATCGACACGGCCCTTCAGGCCTTCGCTCCCTTCCGTCGCATTGGCGGCGGCCTGCCCATCGTCATGGGCGTTTCGTTCGCGTTCCTGCCGGCCCTTCAGGCCATGGGCGCCTCGGGCTTTAGCTTTGGCGCGCTGCTGGGCGGCGAGATCGTCGGCGGCGCCGTTGCGGTCCTCTTTGGTCTGGCCTACAGCAAGATCAAGTGGCTGTTCCCGCCCGTCGTGACCGGTACGGTCATCTTCTCCATTGGCGTCTCTCTCTATCCCACGGCCGTCAAGTACATGGCCGGTGGCATGGGTACGCCGCTGTGGGGCACCCCGCAGGCCTGGTGCGTCGCTCTTATCACCTTCGCCGTGGTCTTTGCGCTCGCCAACTTTGGCAAGGGCACGCTCAAGCTGGGATCCGTGTTCTTTGGCATGATCGTTGGCATGATCGTCTCCATCCCCTTTGGCATGATCGACTTCTCCAGCGTCGCTACCGCCCAGGTCTTCGCCCTTCCCAAGCTCATGCCCTACGCGCTCGAGTTTAATCCCGAGGTCTGCATTACCCTCGCCGTCGTGTTCCCCATGGTTGCCATCCAGGTTATCGGTGACGTCTCCGCCGCCTGCCTGGGCTCCATCGACCGTATGCCCACCGAGCGCGAGCTCTCTGGTGCCATCGTCTCCCAGGGCCTCACTTCTATGGTCGGCGGCCTGCTGGGCGGTCTTCCCACCAGCGCCCTTGGCCAGAACGTGGGCATCATCTGCTCCAACAAGGTCGTCAACAAGTGGGTCTTTGTGATCATCGCGGCCGTCTTTGCCATCGCCGGTCTGTTCCCGCAGCTCTCTGCCGTGCTCTCCGCCATCCCGCAGCCTGTCATCGGCGGCGCGACCGTCGGCGTCTTTGGCACCATCACCATGAACGGTGTGCGCATGTTCACCCGCGAGGGCCTCACGCAGCGCACCACCACCATCGTCGGTACCTCCGTTGTCTTTGGCCTGGGTATCTGGATGGCCAGCGGTTGCCTTGCCGGCGAGGGTATGCCCACCTGGGTGTCCACCGTCATCGGCTCCAATGCCGTAACCCCCACCGCCATCATGGCCATTGTCCTTAACCTGATCCTTCCGCAGACGCCGGTCGTGGCTCAGCACATCGATGCCGCCAAGGATGCCGCTGTTGATCTGGTCCTGCCCGAGAGCAAGAAGTAACCAATTCGGTGCTATTCGCCGGCGGACGCATCGCCTCGTCCGCCGGCGCCATGCGGCGCCAAGCCGCACTTCAAAGGGCTTGTCCCTTTGGTGAAGCGTTGACGGGAGAGGGCCCGTTTCCGGTGTAGGCCGGCGCTTCGCACTTCCGCCATGTCAGAGGTGTCAAACCCCGCCTCTGATGTTGAAGGGAGCATTTATGCTTCTGGTCGCTAACGGTTCCGTCTTTACCCGCAACGCTCAGACTCCGTTCATTCCCAACGGTGCAGTCGCTATTGACGGAGATACGATCGTCGAAGTGGGCCCCGAGTGCGAGCTCAAGGCTAAGTACCCGGATGCCGAGTACGTCGACGCCCAGGGCAACCTCATCATGCCCGGACTTATCAACTGCCACACCCACATCTACTCGGGTCTGGCCCGCGGTCTTGCCATTAAGGGCTGCAACCCCACCAACTTCTTGGAGAATCTTGAGCAGCAGTGGTGGAAGATTGACGACAACCTGACGCTCGACGGCACCAAGGCCAGCGCCTATGCCACGATTCTGGACTCCATCCGCGATGGCGTCACCACGATCTTCGATCACCATGCAAGCTTCTGCGAGATCCCGGGTAGCCTCTTTACCATTAAGGACGCCGCTCAGGAGCTGGGCATGCGTTCGTGCCTGTGCTACGAGGTCTCCGACCGCCGCGGTCAGGAAAAACGCGACCAGGCCATTGCCGAGAACGCCGAGTTTGCCCAGTGGGCCGCCAAGGAGCGTCGCGATAACGACAACCACATGATCGCCGCAATGTTTGGCGGTCACGCCACCTTTACGCTGTCGGACGAGACTATGGATAAGATGGCCGAGGCCAACAACGGCCTGACCGGCTTCCACATCCACGTGTGCGAGGGCATGAACGATGTGTGGGATTCCCGCCTCAACCGCGGCGGCATCAGCCCCGTCGAGCGCCTGCTGCAGCACAACCTGCTCGGTCCCGACACCATGCTGGGTCACTGCATTCACGTGACGCCCGCCGAGATGGATATCGTCAAGGAGTCCGGCACCTGGCTGGTTAACAACCCCGAATCCAATATGGGTAACGCCGTTGGCTGCGCTCCCGTGCTCGAGTTCTTCCGCCGCGGCATCCCCGTGTGCATGGGCACCGATGCCTACACCCACGACATGCTCGAGAGCCTTAAGGTCTTCCTGATCATTCAGCGCCACAACGCCGCCATGCCCAACGTGGGCTGGTGCGAGGCCATGACCATGCTGTTCGAGAATAACGCCAAGATGGCCAGCAAGTACTTCGATCGCAAGCTCGGTGTGCTTGAGCCCGGCGCTGCCGCCGACGTCATCGTTATGGACTACAAGCCCTTTACGCCGCTGAGCGAGGAGAACATCGACGGCCACATGCTCTTTGGCATGATGGGCAAAAACTGCTGCACCACCATCATCAACGGCCGCGTCCTGTACAAGGATCGCGAGTTTGTTGGCATTGATGAGGACAAGATCAACGCGTGGACCATGGCCGAGTCCAAGAAGCTCTGGAGCACGCTCAACGATCGCGCCTACTAATTACAAGTAGATTCACGCGCGTCGGATGTTTCGCCGCATCCGACGCGCGTATAGGCGACCTCCGCGGGGTCGCCGGCGCTGTGCTAGCGCTACACCGTATTTGCGCCCGCCGCGCGGTCTCGCCGGGCGTTACAGAGAGGAGCTCACTATGAGCGACATCATGAGGCCGATCCCGTTTTCGCAGCTGATGAACTGGATCATCGAGGAGCACAAGACTCAGGGCGCCGTCTTTGGCGTGCGCAAGATGGTCACGACCAACCAGGAGGGTGCGCTTCCCATTTTTGACGAGCGCATCGAGACCCCGTTTGGCCCGGCCGCCGGCCCCAATACGCAGCTTGCCCAAAACATCGTGGCATCCTACGTGGCCGGTTCCCGCTTCTTTGAGCTCAAGACCGTTCAGGTTATGGACGGCGAGGAGCTCTCCAAGTGTGTGAACAAGCCCTGCATCGTGGCGCAGGACGAGTGCTACAACTGCGAGTGGTCGACCGAGCTCGAGGTTCCGCAGGCCTTTGCCGAGTACGTGAAGGCATGGTTTGCCTGCCACCTGATTGCCCGCGAGTATGGTCTGGGCAGCCCGGACGGCTTTGTCTTCAACATGTCCGTGGGCTATGACCTCGAGGGCATCAAGAGCCCCAAGGTCGATGCGTACATTGAGGGCATGAAGGACGCCAGCGGCTCCGAGGTTTGGAACGAGTGCCGCACGTGGGCGCTCGCCAACCTGGACAAGTTTGAGCATGTCGACGCCGCGTTTGTCGAGTCCATCCCGGCACGCGTTTCCAACTCCATCACCGAGTCCACCCTGCATGGCTGCCCGCCGGCGGAGATCGAGCGCATCGCGACCTATCTGATTACCGAGAAGGGTCTCAACACCTACATCAAGTGCAACCCCACGCTGCTGGGCTATGAGTTTGCCCGCCAGCGCCTCAACGAGCTGGGCTTTGACTACATCGTCTTCGATGACACGCACTTCCGCGAGGACCTGCAGTGGGCCGATGCCGTGCCTATGTTCGAGCGCCTGATTGCCCTGTGCGCCGAGCACGGCCTGGAGTTTGGCGTCAAGCTGACCAACACGTTCCCCGTCGACGTGACGAGGAACGAGCTGCCCTCCACCGAGATGTACATGTCCGGCCGTTCGCTGTTCTCGCTGACCATCGAGGCTGCCCGCCGCATTACCGAGCAGTTTGATGGCAAACTGCGCATAAGCTACTCCGGCGGTGCCACGGTCTACAACATCCGCGCCCTGTACGATGCCGGCATTTGGCCCGTCACCCTGGCGACCGACGTGCTCAAGCCTGGTGGCTACGAGCGCTTTAGCCAGATGGCCGGCGAGTTTACCGACCTGGATGGCAAGCCGTTCGCGGGCGTCTCGCTCGAGGCTGTGACCGCGATCCAGACCGACTCACTCACCAACCCGCTCTACAAGAAGCCGCTGCGCCCGCTGCCCGACCGCAAGGTCGCCGGCAAGAGTCCGCTTTCCGATTGCTTTACCACGCCGTGCCGCACGAGCTGCCCCATCCAGCAGGATATTCCCGCCTATCTGGCGGCTGTTGACGAGGGCCGCTACGAGGACGCGCTCAACATCATCATCGAGCGCAACGCCCTGCCGTTCATTACCGGCACCATCTGCCCGCATCCCTGCGGCCGTGCCTGCGAGCGTGCGTTCTACGAGCCCGAGGGCGCCCAGATTCGCGCCAGCAAGCTCAAGGCCGCCCGCGAGGCCATGACCGCCGTGCTGCCCAAGCTGCGTGCCCAGACCATCGCAAACGACGGCGAGCGCAACGTTGCCGTTATCGGCGGCGGCCCGGCCGGCCTGGCGACGGCGTTCTTCCTGACGCGTGCCGGCGTGCCCGTCACCATCTTTGAGGCCCGCGATTCGCTCGGTGGCGTGGTCCGTCACGTGATTCCCGAGTTCCGCATCGCGAGCGACGATATCTCCCACGATGCCGAGCTCTGCCTAGCCTTTGGCGCCAAGGTGCAGCTCAACGCTCGCGTTGATTCCATTGACGAGCTCAAGGACCAGGGCTTTACCGACGTGGTCGTGGCCACCGGTGCCTGGATGCCCGGCTCTGCGGGCCTGGGCAAGGGTGCCGAGCTCGATGTGCTGGAGTTCCTCGAGGCCGCCAAGAAGGGCGAGAAACTCGAGCTGGGCGAGGACGTCGTGGTCATTGGCGCCGGCAACACCGCCATGGACGCGGCCCGCGTGGCCAAGCGTCTGGCTGGCGTGAAGAACGTGCGCCTGGTGTATCGCCGCACCAAGAAGCAGATGCCCGCCGACGAGGAAGAGCTCGATCTTGCTCTTGCCGACGGCGTTGAGCTCTGCGAGCTGCTGGCGCCCAAGGCACTTAACGGCGCCGTGCTGACCTGCGACGTCATGGAGCTCGGCGAGCCGGATGCAAGCGGCCGTCGCAGCCCCGTCGCCACGGGCGAGACTGTTGAGCTTCCCGCCACCACGGTGATCTGCGCCGTGGGCGAGGGCATCGACGTCAGCCTGTACGATGCCGCGGGCGTCGAGCACGACCGTCGCGGCCGCCTTGCCGCCACCTCCACCGGCGTCGAGGGCGTCTGGGCTGCGGGCGACTGCCGCCGCGGTCCTGCCACCGTGGTCGAGGCTATCGCCGATGCCGCCGAGGTCGCCCGTGCTATCGCCGACGTGGACTTTAACAAGTACGCCGACTGCAACGAGCAGGCCGGCCGCGAGGACACTTGCTACGAGCGCAAGGGGTCGCTGTGCCGCGACAAGCGCAACTGCACCAAGACCCGTTGCCTGGGCTGCGGCTCGGTGTGCGAGGTCTGCTGCGACGTGTGCCCCAACCGCGCCAACGTGGCAATTAAGGTGCCGGGCCTGGCCAAGCATCAGGTCGTCCATGTCGACGGCATGTGCAACGAGTGCGGCAACTGCGCCGTGTTCTGCCCCTACCAGGAGGGTCGTCCCTACAAGGACAAGCTCACCCTGTTCTGGAGCGAGGAGGACATGGAGAACTCCGAGAACGAGGGCTTCCTGGCCGTGGACGAGGACCACTTTAAGGTTCGCGTCGCCGGCACGGTCCGCACCGTCTCGGTCGATGCCGTCAACACCGGTCTTCCCGAGGCCGTCCGCCTGACCATCAGGGCTGTGCGCGACAACTATTCGTACCTTCTTAAGAAATAGGCGAGTCTCTTATGGCCAAATCCATTCAACATAACGTGGCCTACGTTGCCTGCGGAAGCGGTTGCGCCTCCGCAGGCGGCGACGCCCACTGCAGCGAGGGCTGCATTGGCTGTGGCGCCTGCGTCACGGCCTGCCCCCACGGCGCCATTGCGCTGGTCGATGGCATCGCCCGCGTAGATCGCTCCAAGTGCACGGGCTGTGGCCTGTGCGGCATGGCGTGCCCGCAGCGCGTGATTGCCTTCGTTCCCGGCTACCAGAACATTCTGGTGCGCTGCAACAACACCGATAAGGGCGCCATTGCGCGCAAGGTCTGCGACACGAGCTGCATCGGTTGCGGTATGTGCGCCAAAAAGTGCCCTGCCGGCGCTATCCGCATCGAGGACAACTGCGCCCATATCGACGGCGTGGACTGCCTGTCGTGCGGCATGTGCGCCGTCGTCTGCCCGCATGGCGCCATCCACGACCGCACCGGCATCGCCGCCGGCGTGTAGAAGGGAATCACCATGGCACAGGAATTCACTTTTACCGTTAACGGCGTCGAGCACACGACGACCCAAAACAAACCGCTGCTGCGCTATCTGCGCGACGACCTGCACATTCACTCCGCCAAGGACGGCTGCTCCGAGGGCGCCTGCGGCACCTGCACCATCCATGTGGACGGTGCGGCCGTCAAGGCGTGCGTGCTGACCACCGCCCTTGCCGCCGGCCGCGACATCGTGACTGTCGAGGGCCTGCCCGAGAACGTGCGCGAGGCCTTTGTGTACGCCTTTGGCGCCGTGGGCGCCGTGCAGTGCGGCTTTTGTATCCCCGGTATGGTCATGGCGGGTGCAGCGCTCATCGCCGAGGATCCCGAGCCTACCGAGGAGCAGATCAAGTACGCCATCCGCGGCAATGTTTGCCGCTGCACCGGCTACAAAAAGATTATCGAGGGCATTGCGCTGGCCGCTGCGGTGCTCCGCGGCGAAAAGCAGATCGACGAGGATCTGGAGCGCGGCGACGACTACGGCGTGGGCAAGCGCGCCTTCCGTATTGACGTGCGCAAGAAGGTGCTCGGCGAGGGCAAGTACCCCGACGACATCGACGAGATCGACCAGCCGGGCCTGACCTACGCCAGCGCCGTGCGCTCCAAGTATCCGCGTGCCCGCGTGCTCTCCATCGATACCTCCAAGGCCGAGGCCCTACCCGGTGTGGTTGGCATCCTGCGCGCCGAGGACGTGCCGGTCAACCAGGTCGGCCACCTTATCCAGGACTGGGACGTCATGATCGCCCAGGGCGACATCACCCGCTGCGTGGGCGATGCCATCGTGCTGGTGGTTGCCGAGGACGAGGCGACGCTCGAGAAGGCCAAGAAGCTCGTAAAGATTGACTACGAGCCGCTGGAGCCCGTGCGCAACATTGTCGAGGCCAGGGCCGCCGACGCCCCGCGCCTGCATGACAGCTTCTTTGCCTTTGGCAACACAGTGGAGCTCAAGGACAACGTGTGCCAGAGCCGTCATGTGACGCGCGGCGACGCCGCCAAGGCGCTGGCCGAAAGCGCGTTCACCGTGACGCAGCGCTTTACCACGCCCTTTACCGAGCATGCCTTCTTGGAGCCCGAGTGTGCCGTTGCCTTCCCGTACAAGAACGGCGTCAAGGTGCAGTCGACCGACCAGGGTGCCTACGACACGCGCAAAGAGTGTGCCCACATGTTTGGCTGGGACAACGAGCCCGAGCGCGTGGTCGTCGAGACCATGCTCGTGGGTGGCGGCTTTGGCGGCAAGGAGGACGTGTCCATCCAGCACCTGGCCGCGCTCGCCGCATATAAGTTCCAGCGTCCCGTGAAGTGTAAGCTCACGCGCGCCGAGTCGCTCGCTTTCCATCCCAAGCGCCATGCCATGGACGGTACCTTTACGCTGGGCTGCGACGCCGAGGGCAACTTTACCGGTCTGGACTGCGAGATCAACTTTGACACCGGCGCCTACGCGTCGCTGTGCGGCCCGGTGCTCGAGCGCGCCTGCACGCATGCCGTCGGCCCCTACAAGTACCAGAACACCGACATTCGCGGTTATGGCTACTACACCAACAACCCGCCCGCCGGCGCGTACCGCGGCTTTGGCGTTTGCCAGTCCGAGTTTGCGCTCGAGAGCCTGATCGACCTGCTGGCAGAGAAGGTCGGCCTGGATCCGTGGGAGATCCGCTACCGTAACGCCATCGAGCCGGGCGAGGTTTTGCCCAACGGCCAGATTGCCGACTGCTCCACGGCGCTTAAAGAGACGCTGCTCGAGGTCAAGGATGCCTACTATGCGCATCCCGGACACGCCGGTATCGCCTGCGCCATGAAGAACGCTGGCGTGGGCGTTGGCCTGCCCGATGCCGGCCGCTGCAAGATCCGCATCGAGAACGGCGTGGCTGTGGTCTATGCCGCCACGTCCGACATCGGCCAGGGCTGCAACACCGTCTTTTTGCAAGACGTTGCCGAGGCATGCGGCCTGCCGCTTCGCTGCATCGCCAACGGCGAGTGCTCCACCGAGAACGCTCCCGACTCCGGCACCACGTCTGGTTCGCGTCAGACGGTCGTGACCGGCGAGGCCGTGCGCGGTGCCGCCTTCCTGCTGCGCGATGCCATGCTTGATATCGAGGCCGGCAAGTCTGCGCCCGCCGCTCCCGTGAATGCGCATGGCGACGGCGTCAAGATCGAGTACGACGACGGTCGCGCCTACCAGCTGCGCACGCAGGAACTCGTCGCTGGCCAGGGTATGCATCCTCAGGATCCCGCGACCGCCATCAAGGCGCTCGAGGGATGCGAGTTTGGCTACGTGTATCTGGAGCCGACCGACAAGCTGGGCGCGGATGTTCCCAACCCCAAGAGCCACATCTGCTACGGTTTTGCCACGCATGTGGTCATTCTGGATGATGACGGTCGCGTGAGCGAGGTCTATGCCGCGCACGATTCCGGCAAGGTGGTCAACCCCATCTCGATCCAAGGTCAGATCGAAGGCGGCGTGCTCATGGGTATGGGCTATGCGCTTACCGAGGACTGGCCGCTCAAGGACTGCGTGCCCCAGGCAAGGTACGGTACGCTCGGGCTGTTCCGTGCGCCCGAGATTCCGGATATCCACGCCATCTACGTGGAGAAGGACGAGCTGCTGCCCGTGGCATACGGCGGCAAGGGCATCGGCGAGATCGCAACAATCCCCACGGCGCCCGCCGTACAGAACGCCTATCGCGCATTCGACGGCAAGCTGCGTCCGGATCTGCCCATGGTGGATACGCCCTACAGCCGTGCCCGTCACCGCGGGTAGGGTGGAGCGCGGACAGTCATTACTGACGAGCTGTTCGCGCTCAACATCAACTACATACGCTGCGCCTTTGGCCCCAGCTCCATCTCGAGCCGGGGCCTTTTGTTTGGAGCGCCTCCGCATGCGGAAACTGTGTCCCGGAATCCAGCTTCGGAACGGGATGAACTTTCCCAACGGGGCCGCATGCGGAAACTGCGTCCCGGAATCGTGCCTCAGAATGGGATGTGTTTTCGCTGGCCGGCCGTTTGGAAAGTGCATCCCAGTTTGAGCGTTTATTCCGGGATGCGGTTTCCGCTGAAGGACTCAACCGGAAAGCACGACCCGTTTCGAGACCTGATTCTGGGACACGCTTTCCGCTAGGCCCGCCATCCGGAAAGCGCATCCCGTTTTGAGTGTCCAGGCTGGGACGCGCTTTTCGTTGGCGTGGCCGTTGGGAAAACGCGGCCCAGATAGGGGGGATGCGATTCGGCGATGCGTGGCCTAGCAGCTCCTACAGGTCCACCTCGTTGAGCCATGTCGGCAGCGCGGTCTGCCGGATGCCTGCCGTCTGCAGCTTTTTGGCGAGCATTCCTGCCGAGCGGACCTCGTTCATGGTAAAGCGCAGCAGAGGGTGGCCGTAGAGCGATAGGTGCGCCTCGCGCTGTCGTTCGGCAACGAGCGCCTCGGCGGTGGTGCGTCCGGCCAGCATGGTCTGGTCGGTATATTTGATGAGCCCGTCGAGCTCGCCCAGCGTGAGTTCCCGCGCCTGGCGCTCCCAGACAAAGTCCGTTCGTATGGGCTTGGCCGAATCGAAGGGGTCCGTCAGCTCGTATTGAAGCCAGTCGGGCGCAAAGCCCGTCTCGATCATGACGGCTCGGGCGACCGATTCCCCGCCGCTCTCGGCGCGGGCGTCGGCATATCGAAGCGTTGTGAGGGCGGTGCGAATCGCGCGACCATTGCGGGCAGTCGCTCGTTGCTCGACGGCCTTCATCAACTGCTCTCGCGTAAGGCCGAGCTTTGAGATCGCCGAATCGGCAATGGGCATGCCGTCGGCAAAACCGGTTTGCAGCAGGCAATCTGTGGCCGTTTGGATGGGCGGCGTTACCGATATGCCGGCTCTGCGTATTGCTCCGGCCGGCTCAATCTGGTGTCGCTGAATATGTGCGCCCGGACGAGCCGACGGCTTTGTCGAGCTGCAAACATGCACGACGTTCAGGTGTCGCCACGAGACCTCGAGCCCCAGCAGGCAAGCTGCCGAAAACGAGCAGAACGTCCAATCGGGATGGATGATCGCAAGGGCGCGGAGGATTTCGCAATGGCGTTGCGCTCGGTTGAGTTCATCCCAGCGCGTTTTTCGCGCAAACAACCCCGGCATGGGCGAGACAACCGTGCCGCTGGTGCGCCGAAGGAGCGCTTTTCGGATCGCCGTGCTCGGGGGAATCAGACAGCGCCCCTCTTGTTCGGCTTGGGTGAGCAGTTGGTCGATGAGCTGGTCATTGCAATGGGTCATGAGCTACCGCCTCCTTTTGGGTAGCAAAAACGTATCAGCTGGAACTTGCCGCTCAGCTGACCAAAAGCTGACCAAAATCTAACCATGCAGGTAGATGACCTGCTTTTGGCGACATATTTCTTGTTTGAATCGGTGGGCGGTAATCGGCGACCGTGAACGGTAGCTAGATATGAAACCTTGGTAAGTTTCGGGACGTGTACTTTTCCGAAAAAGAGCAATCTATCTGCTGTTTTGTGTTTCTGGACCGCATATTTGAAGGCATGTGATAAGGGCGGCGGATCGTCGTCTGTGTCGGCGGAAACTGTGACCCGGATTCGACGCTCGGAATGGGATGCATTTTCCGGAGCAGCCCTCAACCGGAAATTTCATCCCGGAATTTGGCTCCAGAGTGGGATACCGTTTCCGGATCGGGCCTCAAGCGGAAATTGCATCTCGGAACGAGCCCTCAGAGCGGGATGAACTTTCCCAACGGGGCCGCATGCGGAAGCTGTGTCCCGGAATGAGCGCTCGGAATGGGATGCATTTTCCGGTAGAAGCTTCAGCGGAAAGTGTATCCCAGAATTCAGGCTTAGAGCAGGACGCGATTTCCGAATGGCATGCTTGGCGGAAACTACGGCCCAGTTTTTGGCTCCAGGACGGGATGCGCTTTCCGGAACAGCTCACGTGTGGTGGTGTACCGCTCCTTTTACGTGCGTCGCTTATCGAATTACGTTATAGCTAGCTATATTATAGGAAGGTATAATATAGCTAGCTATAACGTAAAGGAAGGATGGCCCTATGTTTATCGGAAGAACGGCGGAAATGTCCGAGCTCAATCGACTGTATGGCACGGGCTCCTTTGAGATGCCCGTGATTTACGGCCGCCGTCGCGTGGGCAAAACGCGCCTTATCACAGAGTTCATTCAAGGCAAGAAGGCTATTTACTTTCAAGCTCGTCGTACCAATGCAGAGGCAAACCTGCACGGCTTTAGCCAGGCGATACTTGCGGGTTCGGTTGGTGCTGCAGGCGTGTCGTTTCGTAGTTTTGACGAGGCGTTCGATGCATTGGCCACCATGGCTCGCGCGGAACGTTTGATTGTCGTGATTGACGAGTATCCCTATCTCGCCCAATCGAATCCCGAGATCAGCTCGTTGCTGCAAGATAAGATCGATCACTTGTACAAAGAGACCAAGCTCATGCTTATCCTGTGCGGGTCGTCGCTTTCGTTCATGGAAGAGCAGGTGTTGGGCTATGAGAGCCCGCTATACGGTAGGCGCACGGCCCAGTTTAAGATCATGCCGCTCGATTTTACGACGACCCTCGGCCTGTGGCAGAGCATGGGTCGCGAAGACGCTGCGGTTTGCTATGGCATGACGGGCGGCATTCCTGCATATATCGAGAAAGTCGATCCTGCTGCGCCGCTCAAGGACAACATCAAACGTCTTTTTCTTACTCCTATGGGCTATCTCTTTGAGGAGCCGAGTAACCTGCTGTTGCAAGAGTGCCGCAATCCCGAGCAATATGATGCGATTGTGCAAGCAATTGCCCAGGGACGCTCGAGGATCTCGGAGATTGCGAGCTCTACGGGAATCCCTGCGAGCAACGTAAAGAGCTATGTGGATAAGCTGGCGTCGCTTGGGATTGTCGAGCGCGAGCTGCCCCTAAACGAGACGAGCAATAAGCGAGCCGTGTATCTGCTGAGCGACCAGATGTTTAGGTTCTGGTACAAGTTTGTTCCGCAGAACATTGGGCTGATTCAAAACGATATGGCCGAGATGGCGTATAAGCGCATTGAGCCGCACGTATCGGATTACATGGGTACGGTCTTTGAGCTTATATGCAGACAATACGTGTACGAACTCGCGCGCGCGGGCCAGCTCGATGTGGTTCCGGCGAGCGTCGGGCGCTGGTGGGGGACGGATAATCGCACGCATACGCAGGAAGAAATCGACTTGATTGTTGACGATGGCGAGGACACTGCGCTGTTTGCGGAGTGCAAATGGCGCAATGAACCGGTGGGCGAAGACGTGCTGCAAAAGCTCGTGCACCGAAGCGAGCTCTTTAGACGGCAGCATAAAAGCTACGTGATCTTCTCGAAGCGTGGCTTTACGCAAGGATGTCAGGAAGCTGCGGCGAACAGGGGAGATACCAAGCTGATCTCGTTTGCCGAGATGTGAGGGCGGGGATAATGAAGCGCGTCCTGATTTGATGCTGGGAATGGGATGTGCTTTCCTTTTGCGACCTTTGGCGGAAAGTGCGTTCCAGATTTCGGCTTCAGAATGGGATGCCGTTTCCGGATCGGCCCTCAGGCGGAAACTACGACCCGGAATTCGGCTCCAAAACGGGATACGCTTTCCCGGTGGCATCTCTAGCGGAAACTGCATCCCGGAATGAGCTCTCGGAACGGGATACGCTTTCCCATCGGGGCTTCAAACGGAAACCGTGTCCCGGAATCGAGCCTCAGGGTGGGACGCATTTTCCGGTAGAGGCCTGGGACGGAAGGCATGTCCCAGAATCCGGCTAATCCGATGGCCAGGTGGTTGAGCGAGCGGGCTCCGAGGCTCCATTACTGAAAATTCATTTGTTAAACCTGGCAACCGTGGGTAGAATAAAGTCGACGGCAGCCCAAGGGTGATAGCTGGGCGGCGCCGTTACTTAGTTCAAGGGGTCAATGCCTTAACGGCGTCGACCCCTCTTCTTTTGCTTCGTACGCTGCTTAAGTGCCTCGGAAAGTCCGATAAGCGCCGTGAGGAGCGAGACCAAAGCGGCCAGGAGCTTCACGAAATCAATCAGATCGGTCATGGGCATCACCTCCCGTCGCATGGAGGGCGCTGCCCGGCACATGGAACTGCCGTCAACAACTGCCATTCTATCAAAGCGCGGTCATAAATACGAATATATGTTCGATAATAACAGCAACGTGATTCCCTCGAATAGCAGCCTTTCGTAAGGGCGGCAGAAGACGGCGCTGGGCGATTGGGGCTAGACGCGCAGGTCTTCGTCACCGAAAGCCCGTTTGATTAACCAGCCCTCTGTAGGTACACTGCATATTGATGGGCCCGGGATGACCGCTGATTCAAGTCACCGGGCCTAAATCTTTTCATCCATTTGAATAGAGCGGGCGACTCTCTTGGGGCCGTCTGCATGGCGTGTGATTAGCGCATGGTATTGCGCCCAGCTTTCATGTCCGCGCGGCCACCTATCCTTACGGCAATGTAGCCGCTTATGTAACAAGCGGCAAGCAACGGAGAAAGGCCCTAACCGTGTCAGCTGAAAAGACGCCGGGTATCTCGGCTATCGATACGACGAACTTTGCGCGCCAGATTGTGCTGGACTTTGAGTTTGCGCCGGTGCCAAAACAGCGCCAGCGACGTGGGCTGCGCAACGAGATTATCGAGGTCGGCGCCGTCAAGCTCGATTACCACGGCAACGTTATGGGCGAGTTCTCGCAGTTTGTGCAGACGGAATTTACCGAAGGCGTTGCGTTTCCCGTCCGCGAGCTCACAGGGATATCGGCCGTGGACACCGCGATGGCCGACCCGCTCTACATGGTGATCAAAAGGCTCAGCGATTGGATCGGTCGCTACTCCGCTCAGATAGTTTGCTGGAGCGGGACGGATCGTCGACAGCTTTTGACCGAGTGCCAGGCAAAGCATATCGACCTTGCCGCATTTCCTACGGACTGGGCCGATCTGCAGGCGTTTTACACCTCGATCATGGACGTGGGCAGCCACGGGCGTGTCTCTTTGAGTGACGCGGCGACGTGGTTTGGCATCGAGTTTGACGAGTCGACGGGCCACGCCCACAGCGCCCTTGCCGATGCGTGCGTGACTGCCAAGTTGCTCAAGCAGGTGATGGACGGGGACTACCGTGTGAGTCCGCGCACCCAGGAGATCCGCCAACGATGGGGGATAGGCGAGCGAGTCCAGACGCGCTTCTCCAGCAAGTGTCCTGAGCTGGGCGACCTGCTGCTGAGGCTGAAGGCGGAGGGGAGGTAGGCCTTTTGAGAACGCCATTCGGTTTCGCGTGGCGGGTGCGTTCGTCTACACCCTCGCAATCCCACGCGCGGCACTCAGCAGCTCGTACTCCCTCTGGCTCCACTGGTACAGCTCGGTCGCGCGTACGGCGTCGCGGCACAGGTCTAGAAACACCTCGGCGCCCTCGCAGAAGCACTCGCGGGCAAAGGCGCCGGATCCGTCCGCAACGCACGCGCCGTCGGCAAAGAGCTTCCAGCTGGACGGCTCGCGCGAGCCGTCTCCGAGCAGCTTGATCTGCAGAACATGTGGGCCGCCAGCGGCACATGGCCCTTCTTCCAACGCCTGCACCGTAAAGCGCATCTGGAGGGACAGAGTATAAAATCCGGAAAAGTGTCGAAATAGGCACCTTAAAACTTCGGAAAAGTGTAGTTGGATGACAAAACAGCACTTAGAAGCCGGTGCTGGATGCGGGATCCTGCGGCTGCCTTCAGCCCTCGCTACTCGTCGTCCCCGTCGTTGGGGTCGCCCTTGAGGGTGTTGATGTCCAGGTACTGGTTATCGTCTTCTTTTTGCTGGGTTTCCGACTCCGCTTGGGTGGGGCCGCGGAACAGCTGGAATCCCTCAAACGCAATGGCGCCGAGCAGGGCAATGACAATGGCGATAAAGGCAACCTTGACTGCCTGCGGAAATTCCGAGAAACGCAGCGCCTTTTCCTCGGCGTAATAATCGGCGAAGCGCTCTTCGCCCGTACTTTTGGTATACGCCGGCGCGGACGCGGCCTCCGGGTCATATTCCGGTGCAGGCGTGGCAGCGTACGGATCGTTGAGATAATCGCTCGATGCGGTGCCATAATCCTCTGTCTCGATGCGACCATTGCCAGCATAGTCATCGGAATAATCGGAATATGCTGCACCGCCCTCATAGTCCACGGCGCTCGTGTTGGTGGCAAAAAGCGGGTTAACTGGAACGTCGAGCGCCGGCATGCCGGTAGAGGTCTCATCCAGATCGGCTGTGGCCCAGGAATCGTAGGCAACCTGATGGGCAACGGGCTCGTCGAGCCTTGCGATCGGAGGCTTGCGTGCCGCAGGAACAGGCAACTGCTGGGCGCTGTACATAACGGTGCTGTCGGCCGATTTGCCCTGCGTCGCTGCAGCGAGAAATGCCGCGGTCTCGGACGGGTCGCTTGCGGGGCGGGGAGCGGTCGTGGGCGCCGAAGTGGGTGCGGGCGTAGGCGCGGGCGTCGAAACAGGCGACTGCGCAGGAGTCGGCGCAGGTGCGGACTTAGGCGCAAGTGCGGGATTGGGGGTTGACGGGCGAGCCCCGCCGCCCATGAGTTCGTCGGTGGTCCACGGGCGATCATCCATCACGTCGTCAAGGCTCAGCGAAAACAGGTCGTCTTCACCCTCATCGAACATGCGGTGCACATGTCCACCAATTGCCGGAATCAATCCGCGACCGGTGCATGATGCCTTGCTCAACGCCATTCTGTTCCATCCTTTCGAAATACTAATGACATCGATTATATGGAACTTCCCAAGCGGCTCGGTCTTGGATTCGCGCTTTCCAGAACTCGCGCCCAAAAGGGGAGGGGCAATCCAGGCGAGTGCCTACTTGTCGCCGGCAGCAGCCTTGGCCTCATTGAGGTAGCTATAGAAGCTGTACTTGGAGATGCCAAAGAACTCGCAGGCGCGCTCGCTCGACTTGGAAATGAGGAAGGCGCCGCGACGGTCGAGGTAGCCAATGGCACGAATGCGCTCGTCTTTGGTCATGAGTGCCGCGGGCTTGCCCACGAACTGCTCGCACTCGTGCAGCAGGTCCTCGAGCAGGTCGCCGATGTTCTTGGTAATGGGCTCGGGCTCGGTATAGCCCGTGCCGCCGGTGCCGGTAAAGGCGTCGAGCGAACGCTCAAAAGCCTTCATGAGCGTAATGTCAAAGTTGATGCCCAAAATGCCGACGGGCTTGCCCTCGTCGTTGCGGATAAAGATGGTAGAGGACTTGAGCAGCTTGCCATCGGTGGTTTTGGTGAGGTATGGCTCGCGGTCGTGCACGTCGGTGGTGCCCTCGTGCATGGACTCAAATACGATATGGCTGGGGCCGTCACCCAGTTTGCGCCCGCTGACGTGGCCGTTTTCGATCACTACGATGGAGTGGTCCACGTCCTCGGTCTCCAGGTCGTGGACGACGACTTCGCAGTTGGGGCCAAATTGGAGCGCCAGGCCGTGTGCAAGGCGCTTGTAAAACTCAATCTGTGCGGGGGTCATGGGTGCCTTCCTAAAAATTAGTTTGGGCACACTTTGCCATAAACCACACTTGACCGCAAACAAATCCATCAACAAGGCAATTCATGACCGTTCGGCGGCGAAAAAGTACCGATTACGGCAACAAACAATTCGTTAGGTATGCCAATCAAAAAGTGTGATAGAACATTACTAACAAACTTTTTGTTTGGCATCCACATAAAAGTTCAGCCGTGTGAATGGGATCGGGCTGAAACGCGTATGCGGGGGCCGGCAAGAGAGGACTTAAGGAGTTCACCGTATGGCCGATAAGATCCAGTGGGCGGGCAACACGATGCCCAAGAGCGATGACAAGCACTTGGGAATCATGAGTCTCGACCACGTGAAGAAGGCCCGCGCCTTCCACCAGTCGTTCCCCCAGTACACCGTCACTCCGCTTGCCCGCCTGGACGGCCAGGCTGCGCGCCTGGGTCTGTCCAACCTGTGCGTTAAGGACGAGAGCTATCGCTTTGGCCTCAACGCCTTTAAGGTTCTGGGCGGTTCGTTTGCCATGGCCAACTACATTGCCGACGAGACCGGCAAGGACGTTGCCGAGTGCACCTTCGATTACCTGACTTCCGATCAGCTGGCCAAGGACTTTGGCCAGGCTACCTTCTTTACCGCCACCGACGGCAACCATGGCCGCGGCGTGGCATGGGCTGCCAACAAGCTGGGCCAGAAGGCCGTCGTGCATATGCCCAAGGGTTCCACCAAGCCCCGCTTCGATAACATCGCCGCCGAGGGCGCCACGGTGACCATCGAAGAGGTCAACTACGACGAGTGCGTGCGCATGGCCGCCGCCGAGGCTGACGCCTGCGAGCGTGGCGTCATCGTTCAGGACACCGCCTGGGAGGGCTACGAGAAGATCCCGTCCTGGATCATGGAGGGTTACGGCACCATGGCTTCCGAGGCTGCCGAGCAGCTGCGCGAGATGGCCATCAACCGCCCGACGCACGTGTTTGTCCAGGCTGGCGTGGGTTCGCTCGCCGGCGCCGTGGTGGGCTACTTCACCAACCTGTATCCCGATAACCCGCCCACCTTCGTCGTGGTTGAGTGCGCGCCTGCCGCCTGCCTGTACAAGGGCGCTGCCGCCGGCGACGGCGATCCGCGCATCGTGGACGGTGACATGCCCTCCATCATGGCCGGTCTGTGCTGCGGCGAGCCCAACATCTTGGGCTGGGATATCCTGCGCAACCACGCCACCGCCTTCGTGTCCTGCCCCGACTGGGTCACCGCTCGCGGCATGCGCACCCTGGGCGCTCCCGAGAAGGGCGACCCGCGCGTCATCTCCGGCGAGTCCGGCGCTGTGACCACCGGCCTGGTCGAGACCCTCATGCTCGATCCCGAGTACGCCGAGCTCAAGGAACTCATCGGCCTGGACAAGACGAGCTCCGTGCTCTGCTTCTCCACGGAAGGTGACACGGATCCGGATCAGTACCGTCGCATCGTCTGGGAGGGCGAGTATCCGACCTGCTAGCAGGATGACCTGTCCGGAGGCAGCCGGAGGACTTTACTCCCTGCTCGGACAGTCCTGCTCGCACGGAGAGCACATTAAGTGCTCTCCGGCTCGTGCGGAACTCGCGACGGAGCAAAGTCCTCCGTCCGCCTCCTATGGTTACTTGCTTGTGGGGTGCTCGACCTCACGCTACTTGGCACAAGTGATCTATCTGAAATATCTACCTGTAGGTAAACCCTTGTAGAAAGGTTGACTGTTATGACTAAAGAACTCGATTTCGACGCTATCAAGGCTGCTGCTGAGTCCCATCGTGCTGATATGACTCGCTTTCTGCGCGCAATGATCTCTCACCCCTCTGAGTCCTGCGAGGAGGGCGAGGTTGTCGCTTGCATCAAGGCCGAGATGGAGAGCCTTGGCTATGACGAGGTCAAGGTCGACGGCCTGGGCAACGTTATGGGCTTTATGGGCGAGGGCGACAAGATCATCGCCATCGACTCCCACATCGACACCGTTGGCATCGGCAACATCGAGAACTGGGACGCCGATCCCTATGAGGGCTACGAGACCGACGAGATCATCTACGGCCGCGGTGGCTCCGACCAGGAGGGTGGCATGGCTTCTGCTACCTACGCTGCCAAGATGATGAAGGACATGGGCCTCATCCCCGAGGGCTACAAGATTATGGTCGTCGGTACCGTCCAGGAAGAGGACTGCGACGGCATGTGCTGGCAGTACATCTACAACAAGGACGGCATTAAGCCCGAGTTCGTCATTTCCACCGAGCCCACCGACGGTGGCATCTATCGCGGTCACCGCGGCCGCATGGAGATCCGCGTCGACGTTCACGGCACCTCCTGCCACGGCTCCGCTCCCGACCGCGGTGACAACGCCATCTACAAGATGGCCGACATCATCGCCGACGTCCGCGCCCTCAACAACAACGGCTGCGACGAGTCGACCGACATCAAGGGCCTCGTCAAGATGCTCGACCCCAAGTACAACCCCGAGCACTTCGAGGACGCCCGCTTCCTGGGCCGCGGCACCTGCACCGTCAGCCAGATCTTCTACACCAGCCCCAGCCGCTGCGCTGTCGCTGACTCCTGCGCCATCTCCATCGACCGTCGCATGACCGCCGGTGAGACCTGGGAGTCCTGCCTGGACGAGATCCGTAACCTGCCGGCCGCCAAGAAGTACGGCGACGACGTGAAGGTCTCCATGTACATGTACGACCGTCCGTCCTGGACCGGCGAGGTCTACGAGACCGAGGCTTACTTCCCCACGTGGATCAACAAGGAGACCGCTCCGCACGTCAAGGCCCTCGTCGACGCCCACAAGGCCATGTTCGGTGACGAGCGCATCGGCTGCGAGCCCAGCATGGACAAGCGCACCGGTCGTCCGCTGTGCGACAAGTGGACCTTCTCCACGAACTGCGTCTCCATCCAGGGCCGCTATGGCATCCCCTGCGTGGGCTTTGGCCCGGGTGCCGAGTCTCAGGCACACGCTCCCAACGAGGTCACCTACAAGGACGACCTGGTCACCGCTGCCGCCATGTACGTGGCTGCCCTGAACCTCTACGATCCGAGCAAGGCCGATGGCGACGCCACCGTGTTCCGCGCCGGTCTGACCAACAACAAGATCGATTAGTCCCATTCCTCGATTTTGTTGAGCCGGGGGCTGCTCGTGTCCCCGGCACCCCCTGTTGACTTGGGGCCCGCGGTCGTTATCTCCCATGCTTCCTCGACGGTGGCGGGTCCTCGTCATGGTGCTCTGCATGTTCTAGCCACACGCGCATGCCGGAGCACATCTACTCATTGCGATCGTTTCATCTTTAGAAAGGACATTTCCATGGACGCTAAGTTTACCGAGCTCGTCGAGCAGCTGAACGGCCTCGATTTTAAGGGTATGTACGGTAGCGACTTCCTGCACACTTGGGACAAGACCACCGACGAGCTCAAGGCTCTCTACATCGTCGCCGACGCCCTGCGCGATCTGCGCGAGAACAACGTCTCGTCCAAGATCTTCGACTCGGGCCTGGCCGTCTCCCTGTTCCGCGACAACTCCACCCGTACGCGCTTCTCTTTCTCTAAGGCCGCCAACCTGCTCGGCCTTGAGCTGCAGGACCTGGACGAGAAGAAGTCCCAGATCGCTCACGGCGAGACCGTCCGCGAGACCGCTACCATGATTTCCTTCATGGCCGACGTCATCGGCATCCGCGACGACATGTACATCGGCAAGGGCGACGCCTATATGGCAGAGGTCTCCGAGTCTGTCCAGCAGGCCTACGAGGACGGCGTTCTGGATCACCGTCCCACGCTCATCTCCCTGCAGTCCGACTCCGATCACCCCACGCAGTCCTCTGCCGACATGCTCTACCTCATCAACGAGTTTGGCGGCCTTGAGAACCTCAAGGGCAAGAAGGTTGCCGTCACCTGGGCCTATTCGCCCTCTTACGGCAAGCCGCTGTCCTGCCCGCAGTCGCTGATCAGCCTGCTGCCCCGCTTTGGCATGGACGTCACCCTTGCTCACCCCGAGGGCTACGACCTCATGCCCGAGGTCGTCGAGCGCGCCAAGGGCTATGCCGCCGAGTCCGGCACCACCTTTAAGCAGGTCAACACCATGGCCGAGGCCTTCGAGGGCGCCGACATCGTGATCCCCAAGAGCTGGGCTCCGTTTGCCGCCATGGAGAAGCGTACCAACCTGTACGCTGAGGGCGACGACGCCGGCATCGCAGCGCTCGAGAAGGAGCTGCTCGCCCAGAACGCCACCCATCAGGACTGGTGCTCCACGACCGAGCTCATGGAGAAGACCGCCAACGGCCAGGACACTATCTTTATGCACCCGCTGCCCGCCGACATCTCCGGTGTCTCCTGCGAGCACGGCGAGGTTAACGCCGACGTCTTCGACATGCACCGCGTGGGCATGTACAAGGAGGCCAGCTACAAGCCGTATGCCATCGCAGCCATGATGTTCCTGCAGAAGGTTGCCGATCCCGCCGCTACCCTCAAGGCCCTCGACGAGCGCAACACCGCTCGTTGGTTCCAGGCCTAAAGCCGGGTTGAGGTAAGCCATGTAAAGGGGGTGCTCTGCCAACCGGCGGGGTGCCCCCTTTTTTGCATCGCGGGCGTGCGGGATAAGCGCTTTCGATGTAGATGCCCGCGGCGCGAGTTATGGGTACGATGGTTTCAGGGGAGGTATCACCATGAAACTTGGATGCGTCATTATGGCTTCGGGCGAGGGCAGGCGGTTTGGCTCTAACAAGATGCTTGCCGATATCTATGGCGAGCCGCTGATTGCCCGGACCATCGATTCGGTTCCCCGGGGCTTTGACGTCGTGGTTTCGACGCGTTGGCCCGGGGTCGCTCAGATTTGCGAGGACAAGCATTGCCCGTGCGTGCTGCATGATGGCGAGCTGCGTAGCGAAAGCGTTCGTGCGGGCCTTTCGTGGGGAGTCGAACGCAACTGGAAAGGTTGCCTCTTTTTGCCGGGCGACCAGCCGCTCGTGAGTTCGGATTCTTTTGAGGCTATGGTTCGTGCATTTGACGAGCGTGGCCGCAAGCATCCGGTGCGTCTTGCGTGCAACGGTGAGCCTTCGAGTCCGGTGCTCTTTCCGGCGGAACTGTTCGATGCACTTATGTGTCTTGAGGGCAAGGACGGCGGCGGTTCGATTCTCAAAGGCCGCGTCGACGTTGCGCTGGTCGAAGCGCGCGCCTATGAGCTGTGGGATGTCGATACCGCCGAGGGACAGCGACGCATAACGGAGCATATCGCGGCCTGCTCGTATTTTGATCGCGTGGCCAACTGTATTAATCAATAAGGAGCAACATGATCATCATCAAAAACGGCGCGCTCGTGACGCCACAGGGGCTTCGCCGCGCCGATCTTGCCATGGAGGGCGACAAGATTGTGCGGATTGCCACGGCAATCGAGCCGGGCGAGGGCGATACCGTCCAGGACGCCACGGACTGTTGGGTGTTCCCCGGCTTTATCGACGGCCACACGCACATGCAGTGCTGGACTGGCATGGATTGGACGGCCGATAGCTTTGAGACCGGTACGCGTGCGGCTGCCTGCGGCGGTACGACGACCATCGTGGACTACGCGACGGCCGATCGCGGCGTGACCATGCCCGATGCCCTTGCCGAGTGGCATCATCGCGCTGACGGCACCTGCACCGCCAACTACGCCTTTCATATGGCACTCGCCGAGTGGAATGAGCGCAACCGCGCCGATCTTTCGGCCATGCGCGAGGCGGGCGTGTCGTCGTTTAAGACCTACTTTGCCTATGACCACCTGCGCTTGGACGATGCCGAGACGCTCGAGGTACTGGAGGAGCTCAAGCGCGTGGGCGGTATCCTGTGCGTGCATTGCGAGAACGGCACGTTGGTGAATGAACTGCAGAAGCGCGTGTACGAGCAGGGGATTCATGGGCCCGAGGGGCATGCGCTCAGCCGTCCGGATGTGTGTGAGGCCGAGGCCGTGAGCCGCCTACTGTATCTGGCGCACCTGGCCGGCGACGCCCCAGTCAATGTGGTGCACCTTTCGACCAAGCTGGGGCTCGAGGCCATTCGCGCTGCCAAAGCGCGCGGGCAGAAGAATATCTATGTCGAGACCTGCCCCCAATATCTGATGCTCGACGACACCTGCTATCTGGAGCAGGGCGAGGACGGCTTTGCGGGCGCCAAGTACGTGATGAGCCCGCCGCTGCGCCATGCCGGTGACCGTGCGGCACTGCGCGAGGCGCTTGTGGCCGGCGAGATCGATACGATTGCGACCGATCATTGCAGCTTTAACCTGCACGGGCAAAAGGACCGCGGGCGCGACGATTTCCGCGCGATTCCCAACGGCGGGCCCGGCGTGGAGCATCGTCCCGTCGCGATTGTCACGAGCTTTGAGGGACAGCTGGGCCCCGAGGACCTTTGCCGCCTGATGAGCGAGAGCCCGGCGCGCGTGTTTGGCATGTACCCGCGCAAGGGCTGTCTTGCCGAGGGCGCCGATGCCGACGTGTGCGTGTGGGATCCGTGCGCGCGTTGGACGATCAGCGCCGCGACACAGCATCAGGCCGTGGACTACACGCCGCTCGAGGGCTTTGAGGCACATGGCCGCGCCAAGGCCGTGTTTGTGAACGGCGTGCTGGTGGCACGCGACGGCGAGCCCACCGGAGCCCAACCCGGCCGCTACGTCCCCCGCTAGCAGCAAAGATGCCGTGTCCCCTCCGCAGTTGCGGTGAAATACGGACTGTTTGCGGCCGTTTGGCGGCCAAACAGTCCGTATTTCACCGCAACTGACGAGATGGGGCCGGCTACTTGAGGCTGGTGGCGATGAGGGGGCGGCCGAGGGCTGCCTCGAAGCGGTCGGCCATCGTGGGGTCGCTGAGCGTGTCGACTTGGTTGAGCATGACGCGGGCATTGTTGAGGTTCAGCATCCGCAGCTCGGCATTGAGCACCTGGGCGACGCGCTCTGGGGTGGCAGTGTCGGTGAGCTCGCAGCCGCAACGCTCGCAAAAGAGCTCGGGGCGGTGGACGGTTTCGTTGATGGGCTTGCCCAGTCCCGAGGCGCCGACGACCCAGACAACGTTTGCCGTGGCGGCGGGAATTACCGGCTCCCAGGCGGCATGCGCCTTGAGCGGGAGTCGCTTGCTACCGTCTGCCTCGGCCAACACATAGTCAAAGCGCTGTGCCAGCTCGCCGAGTGGCTCCGCGGGGGCGGAGAGCTTGCCTGTCTCCGGGTCCAAGATGCCTGCCTGGCAGATGCCTCCGCGTGCAAGGCCCGCGCAGGCCTCGCAGGTGCAACCGGGGACATGCGAGGCGCCCGGCTTCCAAGGCGCGGCGTCCAGGCGACGATTCGACCCGTCCCATGGCACGCCGGCGACGGGGAACATATGCGTGGTGGTGCAGAGGAGCACGCGGCCGCCAGCGCGCATAAGCTCAAGGCCGAGCGTTTTGAGCAAGGTCGACTTGCCGCCGCTGCCGATAATCGCGGTAATGCCCGGCTCGATCCTGAGCGCCGAGGCAAGATTGCCGCTAACCGTTTCCATCTGTTCACCGCCGTATAATACTGTGATAATAAATAATCATCAGAGTAGCGGTCGAACCGCTTTTGCTCTGCTCAAACCGTAGCACAGGGAGGTGCCTCGGGAATGCTCGTTTATGTTCGCGGCGCCGGCGATATCGCCACGGGCGTCGCCGCTCGCTTGGTGCGCGCCGGCGTGTCGGTCGTCATGGCCGATATCGCGGTCCCCACGTGCATCCGTCGCACAATCAGTTTTTGCGAGGCCATTCGCTTGGGCGAGGTCGAGGTCGAGGGCATTCGCGCCCGCTTGGCGCAGACGCCGGCAGAGGCGCTCGAGATTACCCAAGCGGGGGATGTTGCCGTCGTGGTGGACCCTCAGGCCAAGATGCTCGATGAGCTTAAACCCGCGGCTGTGGTCGACGCGATTTTGGCCAAGCGCAACCTGGGCACCACGCGCGACATGGCGCCTACCGTTATTGCCGTGGGGCCGGGCTTTACCGCGCCGGTTGATTGCGACGCCGTGGTCGAGACCATGCGCGGGCATTTCCTGGGCCGTGTCATTACCCAAGGTTCACCCCAGCCCAACACGGGCGTGCCGGGCATTATCGCTGGCTATGGCAAAGAGCGTGTTATCCACAGCCCCGCCGCCGGCGTGTTTCGGTCCGACCGCGCAATCGGCGACATCGTGCGCGCCGGAGACGTGATTGGCTACGCGGGCGATACGCCCATGTGCACGCAGATCGATGGCTGTCTGCGCGGGCTTTTGGCCGACGGCGTTCAGGTGACCGAGGGCTTTAAATGCGCCGATGTCGATCCGCGCGGCGATGCCAGCTATATCAACTACATTTCGGACAAGGCGACGTCGGTCGGTGGTGGCGTGCTCGAGGCACTCGCTATGCTCACCGATATCTTTAGAGGATAGAAGGCGGCAATGGAAAAGCTCGATGTTGTGAATGCGGCGCTTGTCGCCCTGCGTGCTGGCGAGACGTGCGAGCTCGTGGTCGTGGCCGGCACGGCGGGGTCGTCACCGCGTGGTGTGGGCGCATGGATGGCCGTCTTTGCCGATGGCAGCCAGGCGGGCACTATCGGCGGCGGCAAGATTGAGCTCTTTGCGCTGGATGAGGCGCGCGAACTCCTGAGCGCGGGACAGTCGCGTCTGGTCCGCTACACCATGGGCGGCGAGAACTCCGATACCGGCATGATCTGCGGCGGAGCCATCTGCCTGTGCTACCTGCATCTGGATGCGACCCAGGCACCGTTGTTCCAGGAAATTGCGGACGTCTTGGTCTATCGGCGCATCGGCGACTTCGTCATCGACTTTGAGCCGTTTATCGCGAGCGCGCTCGAGGGCGATGTGGCCGAGTACCATGGCGAGGCATCGCGCCATACCATTGCGGGCTGCCCCGGGCTTTCACTGGTGGAGGAGGGGAGTAACGTCACCTACACCAACGCTGCCTCTGAGATTCCCGCGGCGCACGTCGAGACGCTCTGCCCCGAAGGCCTGACCTACATCTTTGGCTGCGGACACGTGGGCGCCGCGACGGCGCGCGTGCTCACGGCGGCGGGCTTTGCCGTCGTGGCCTGCGATGACCGCCCCGGCACGTTGACGCTCGAATGGGTGCCCGGTGTCTACGATCGTCGCCTGGTCGATTACAAGAACCTGAGCGAGCTGTGTCCCATCGGTCCGCGCGACTTGGTGGTCGTCGCCACGGCGGGTCACAAGTCCGATATCGACGTGGTGATTCAGGCCATGCGTGCCAAGCCTGCCTACCTGGGCTGTCTGGGCTCGCGCCGCAAGACGGCCTTTGTGCGTGCCCGCCTGGAGCAGGAAGGCTTTACGCAGGACCAGATCGACGAGCTGCACCTTCCGATCGGTGTTGCCATCGAGGCCGAGGACCCCGAAGAGATCGCCATCTCCATCGCCGCCGAGATGATCCACCTGCGCCGCACCAAACTCGTCCCCCGCAAGCGCTAATCGCATCCCCACCAATTAAGTTGCGGTGAAATACGGACTGTTTAAGCCTGTTAGGCCGCCAAACAGTCCCTATTTCACCGCAACTGCTTTTTGGGATCCATTTGTGCGGGGGAGTTGTGGAGTTGTGCAGGCAGACGATGTTTTTCTGGAAATACGCTCCCGATGCGCGTATAGTACCGATTGTTTTGTCGGCTCCTGCTGCGTCGAGTCCAAACCGCAAAATGCCATGAGCGGCGCGGATGCAGCCAGGAGGCACGAGGACAACCCATCGTGGCCACGCCCCGTGCTTAAAACCCCAAGAAGGAGTGAACAATGGCAGAAGAGAAGTATGTGCCGCGTCTGAAGACCAAGTACAACAACGAGGTCAAGCAGCAGCTTCAGGACAAGTTCCAGTACGAGAACGTCATGATGATCCCCAAGTTTGAGAAGATCGTCGTGAACATGGGTGTCGGCGAGGCCGCTACCGATTCCAAGGCCATCGACGGTGCCGTGCGCGACCTGCGCGCCATCACCGGCCAGCAGCCGATGATCACCCGTGCCCGCAAGTCCATCGCTACCTTCCGCCTGCGCGCTGGTATGCCGATCGGCTGCAAGGTTACCCTGCGTGGCGACCGTATGTGGGAGTTCTTCGATCGTCTGACCTCCGTCGCGATCCCCCGTATCCGCGACTTCCGCGGCATCTCCGCCAAGAGCTTCGACGGCCGTGGTAACTTCTCCATGGGCGTCACCGAGCAGCTCATCTTCCCCGAGATCGACTTCGACTCCGTCGATCACCAGCGCGGTATGGACATCACTTTCGTGACCACCGCCAATACCGATGAGGAGGCCAAGGCCCTTCTGGACGCCTTCGGTTTCCCGTTCAAGAAATAGGTTCACCTGCCCTATAAGCGCCGTTCCCACAAGGGGGCGGCGCTTGGGGCGAACAATACTCTATGTGAGGAGGATATAAGTGGCTAAGACATCGATGATCGTCAAGTGCAATCGCAAGCAGAAGTTCTCTACTCGTGAGTACACGCGCTGCCAGCGCTGCGGCCGTCCGCACTCTGTGTACCGCAAGTTCGGCCTGTGCCGTGTCTGCTTCCGCGAGCTTGCACTCAAGGGCGAGCTTCCCGGCGTTAAGAAGGCCAGCTGGTAAGTCACTACCAGCGTTTCAAGCATCAGTTTGGAACAGGGAAAACGCGCTAAAAAGGCTTTGCCGTTAAGGGCGGCGAAGAACCAAGAGCACGTGTTCATCAAGAACGAAGGAGAATCTGTATGAACCTTACAGACCCGATCGCAGATATGCTTACGCGCATCCGTAACGCTAACTCTGTGAACAAGGCCACGGTCTCCATGCCGAGCAGCAAGAAGCTCGTCGAGATCGCTCGTGTTCTGCACGAGGAGGGCTACATCGAGGGCTACGATGTCGAGGACACCGTTCCCCAGAAGACTCTGCACATCACGCTTAAGTATGGTCCCAAGAAGGCTAAGGTCATCAACGGCATCCGCCGCATTTCCAAGCCGGGCCTGCGTAAGTACACCGGCGTTGCCGACATGCCCCGCGTCCGCGGTGGCCTTGGTACCGCCATTATTTCCACCAGCCATGGCGTCATGACCGACCGCGATGCTCGCAAGCACAACGTCGGCGGCGAGATCATCGCTTACGTCTGGTAATTCGCTCGGTAGGTAGAAGGAAAGGAGATCACCGTGTCTCGTATCGGTAATAAGCCTGTCCAGATTCCCGCCGGAGTCGAAGTGGCAGTCAACGGCAACAACGTTGTCGTCAAGGGCCCCAAGGGCCAGCTCGAGCTCGATGTCTTTGAGAAGCTCGCTATCAACGTCGAGGACAACGTCCTCACCGTTTCCCGTCCCGACGACGAGCGTGAGACCCGTGCCCGCCACGGCCTCACCCGCGCCCTCATCCACAACATGGTTGTTGGCGTTTCCGAGGGCTTCGAGAAGAAGCTCGAGCTCGCCGGCGTCGGTTACCGCGTGCAGCAGAAGGGCAAGAACCTCGAGTTCTCCCTGGGCTTCTCGCACCCCGTGATCGTCGAGGCTCCCGAGGGCATCACCTTCGAGGTTCCCGACAACACCCACGTGAACGTCAAGGGTATCAACAAGCAGCAGGTCGGTCAGATCGCCGCTGAGATCCGCGGCCATCGTCCTCCCGAGCCTTACAAGGGCAAGGGTATCCACTACGTTGGCGAGCACATCCGCCGCAAGCTGGGTAAGGCCGCCAAGTAGTCGTAACCGACTCACTCGCATAAGACCAGCACCCCGTCAGGTGCTGGCAAGATCAACCTTTTTAGGAGTTTACGTATGAACAAGCATAAGGCGAAGCTGGAAGGCCTCAAGCGTCGTCAGCGTCGTGTTCGCGGCAAGGTCTCGGGTACCTCCGAGCGTCCGCGTCTTCGCGTGACCCGTACTAACGCCAACATCTATGCCCAGATCATCGACGACAGCAAGGGCTCCAGCCTGACGCTCGTCTCTGCCTCGACCCTCGAGGCCGAGTTCAAGGGCACCCACACCTCGAACAAGGAGGCTGCGGAGAAGGTCGGTCAGCTCGTTGGCAAGCGCGCCATCGAGGCCGGCATCACCAAGGTCGCCTTCGATCGCGGTGGCCGTATCTACCATGGCCGCGTCAAGGCCCTCGCCGACGGTGCTCGTGCCGCCGGTCTCGAGTTCTAGGAGGTATGTAGCACATGGCTCGTAATCAGAAGCAGCAGCGCGAGGCCTCCGAGTTCGAGGAGCGCGTCGTTTACATCAACCGCGTGTCGAAGACCGTCAAGGGTGGTCGTCGCATGAGCCTCGTCGCTCTCGTCGTCGTTGGCGACGGCAAGGGCAACGTCGGCGTTGGCATGGGCAAGTCCGCTGAGGTGCCCATGGCCATCTCCAAGGCATCTCTCGATGCCAAGAAGAACATGTTCCACGTGCCGGTGACCGAGCAGGGCACCATCCCGCACGAGGTTCTCGGCCACTTTGGTGCCGGCCGCATCATCATCAAGCCCGCTGTCGAGGGTACCGGCGTTATCGCCGGCGGCGCTGTGCGTCCCCTCTTTGAGCTTGCTGGCATCAAGAACGTCCTGTCCAAGTCCCTCGGTACCGACAACGGCCTCAACATCATCAAGGCTGCCGTCGAGGGCCTCAAGGAGCTCTCCAGCCCTGAGGACGTCGCGGCTCGCCGTGGCCTGACGGTCTCCGAGATGTTCGTCGGTAAGGAGAACTAAGCATGGCTGACACCATCAAGATCAAGCAGGTCCGCAGCACCAACGGTTGCAAGCAGGACCAGGTCCGTACTGTCCGTGCCCTCGGTCTCCACAGGATCCGCGAGGTTCGCGAGATTGCTGACAACGAGTCCGTCCGCGGCATGATCTTCAAGGTCAAGCACCTTGTCGAGATTGTAGAGGAGTAGCAAATGCAGCTTCACGATCTTACTCCCGCGCCCGGTTCCACCAAGAACCGCAAGCGCGTCGGCCGTGGCAATTCTTCGGGTCACGGCACCACTTCTGGCCGCGGTCAGAAGGGCCAGGGTTCCCGCTCTGGCGGCACCAAGGGTGCCGGCTTCGAGGGTGGCCAGACTCCGCTGGCTATGCGCCTGCCCAAGCTTCCGGGCTTCCGTAACCCCCGTCGTATCGAGTACACCGCTGTTAACGTTGAGCGTCTCGAGCGTAAGTTCGAGGACGGCGCTGTGATCGACGGTGCCGCTCTTAAGGCCGCTCGCATCACCAAGAGCGAGTTCGAGCCCGTCAAGGTGCTCGGCAATGGTGAGCTCACCAAGAAGTTCACGGTCAAGGTCGACAAGGTCAGCGCTTCTGCGCAGGCCAAGATCGAGGCCGCCGGCGGAAAGGTCGAGCTGCCGTGCTAAATGGTCTTAAGAATGCTTTCCGCATCAAAGAATTGCGCGAAAAGATTCTTTTTACCATAGCTATGCTCGTCGTGTACCGCATTGGTGCGCACGTTCCTGTGCCCGGCATTCCCTTCCAGGGGATGCTGGGCCTTTTCTCGACCGATAACAATTCGGTCGCCGCAGGTGCTATGGCCCTCCTGAATCTTTTCTCTGGCGGCGCGTTGAGCTATGTGTCGGTGTTTTCGCTGGGCATCATGCCTTACATCACCAGCTCGATCATCCTCCAGATGCTCCAGGCCGTCGTGCCTTCCCTGCATGAGCTTGCCCGCGAGGGCGAGGTCGGTCAGACCAAGATTACGCAGTATTCGCGTTACCTCACCCTGGCTCTGGCAATCCTCAACTCCGTGGGTTACCTCTTCCTCTTTAAGAGCTTCGGCATCAGCTTCAATGGCGCCGGCGCTCCCGAGATCATCTTCGACCTCATGATCGTCGGTACGCTCACCGCGGGCGCCATGCTGATCATGTGGATTGGTGAGCTCATCACCCAGCGCGGTATCGGCAATGGCATGTCGCTGATCATCTTCGCGAACATCATGGCCGGTCTGCCGCAGGCTATCTTCTCCAGCACCGAGGGCAACGCCGGTGGCATCATCACCATGGTGATCATCTGCGCCATCATCCTGCTGGTTATCCCGCTGATTGTTTTCCTTGAGCGCGGCCAGCGCCGCATCCCGGTCTCCTACGCTAAGCGCGTCGTGGGCCGTCGCATGATGGGTGGCCAGACCACCTACCTGCCCATCAAGGTCAACACCGCGGGTGTCGTGCCGATCATCTTCGCTTCGGCGCTGCTGTACTTCCCGGCTCAGATTGCCGTGTTCTTCCCCGGCATCGGCTGGATTCAGGCAGTTGCCTCCGCGCTTTCGACCGGTTGGCTCAACTGGGTGCTTAACGTTGTCCTCATCGTGTTCTTCGCGTACTTCTACACCTCCATGGTGTTCAACCCCGATGACACGGCCGACAACCTTAAGAAGCAGGGCGGCTTTATTCCGGGCGTCCGTCCGGGTAGGGCTACCGCGGCCTACATCAAGAACGCGCTCAACAAGATCACGCTTCCCAGCGCTGTCTTTTTGGCGCTCATCGCCATCGTGCCTTCGATCATCTTCTCCTTCACGGGTAACCATCTGATCCAGGCATTTGGCGGCACGTCCATCCTCATCATGGTCGGCGTCGTGCTCGACACGGTCGATAAGCTCGAAGGCCAGATCAAGATGTATGATTACGATGGATTCTTTAAATAGGCTAGAGGAGGATTGCTCATGAACCTCGTATTGCTCGGAGCTCCGGGTGCCGGTAAGGGCACCGTCGCACAGGAGCTCGTCGCCGAGTTTGGCGTCGCCCATATTTCCACGGGCGACCTGCTGCGTGCTGCCGTCAAGGGTGGCACCGAGCTTGGTATTCAGGCTAAGAAGTACATGGACGCTGGCGAGCTCGTTCCCGACCAGCTCGTGATCGACCTTGTCAAGGAGCGCCTTGCCGCCGATGACGCCCAGCAGGGCTTCATCCTCGACGGCTTCCCGCGCAACACCGCCCAGGCTGTGACGCTCGATTCCGAGCTCTCCGCCATGGGTCGCGAGATCGATTGCGCCCTTCTGGTCGATGTGGCCCCCGAGGTCATTATCGATCGTCTGTCTTCGCGTCGCACCTGCCGCGCCTGCGGTTACACCGGCACCGCTGCCGATGCCACCTGCCCCAAGTGCGGTGGCGAGATGTATCAGCGCGACGACGACAAGCCCGAGACCATCAAGAACCGTCTCGACGTCTACGAGAAGTCCACGAGCCCGCTCGTTGACTACTATCGTGGCCAGGGTCTGCTCAAGTCGGTCAACGGTGACCAGGCTCGCGAGACCGTGTACGGGGATGTCAAAGAGGCTCTCGGTCTATGATCAAGATTAAGTCTGCAACGCAAATCGAGCAGATGAAGAAGGCAGGAGCGCTATCTAAGATGGCGCTCCGCCACGTTGGAGCCATGGTGCGCCCCGGCGTTTCGACTTTTGAGCTCGATCAGCTCGCGGAGCAGATTATCCGCATGCATGGCGGCACCCCGGCCTTTAAGGGCTACGGCGGGTTCCCGGGAACCATCTGCGCATCGATCAACGATGCCGTGGTTCACGGTATTCCCAACCCCGACATGATCCTGCGCGATGGCGATATCATCTCCATTGATACGGGAGCTGTCGTTGACGGTTGGGTCGGCGATAACGCTTGGACGTTTTTCGTCGGCACCCCCACGCCCGAAGCCAAGGCTTTGTGCGAGGTCACGCGCGATTGCCTTAAGGCTGCCATCGAGCAGGCTGTTCCCGGTAACCATATCGGGGACGTCGGTTATGCCGTTCAGTCCCTCGCCGAGTCTCACGGTTACGGCGTGCTTCGTGATTATGTGGGCCATGGCATTGGCCGCGTGATGCACGAGGACCCCAACGTTCCTAACTATGGAAAGAAGGGGAGGGGCGTTCGCCTCCAGGCCGGCATGGTCATTGCCATTGAGCCGATGGTTACGATGGGTTCCAACCATGTGAGCACGGGTTCCGACGGTTGGATCGTCACGACCAACGACCACCTGCCCGCCGCGCACTACGAGAACACCGTCGCCATTACCAATGACGGCCCGGTGATTCTCACCACGGATGCGCAAGGTGCTTGGTGTTCCTTGCAAGGCGGTGAAATGTAAAAGTCGCCGCCCCCTGATGCCCAACCTCGCCTTTCAATTTCGAAGGCATGACCCCAAGGTCTATGCCTTCTCATTTCAAGGCGATCTTGGGCATCAGGGAACGGCTTTGTTTTACATTTCAAATGTAACAAGTTCCACTTAGTTGTGGAGCCATTACGAAGTTATTACGATGCGTGCATACGTGTTGTAGAATACTCAATCGCTGTCGTTTTCTAGAGAAAGATGATTGCTTGTGAAGAAGGAAGACGCAATTGAGCTCGAGGGTACGGTAAAGGAACCGTTGCCCAACGCCATGTTTAAGGTCGAGCTCGAGAACGGTCATTCGGTTCTGTGCAACATTTCTGGCAAGATCCGAATGAATTACATCCGTATTCTCCCCGGTGACAGGGTTGTCGTGGAGCTTTCCCCGTACGACCTGACCCGCGGCCGCATCACCTATCGCTACAAATAGCGGCACGCATACACGCACTCCATTTCCGACTGCAGGCTTAGCTCAACCTACGGTCGGATTGTGTGTGAAGACCAGCCATAGTTTTAAACGCCTGCGGCTGGGCGAGTAGATAGTAGGGAAGTAGTTTGAGCGCTACCGAAAGGAAGAACGATGAAGGTACGTCCTTCGGTCAAGAAGATGTGCGATAAGTGCAAAATCATTAGGCGCCATGGCAAGGTCCTCGTCATTTGCGAGAACCCCCGTCATAAGCAGCGTCAGGGTTAAGAGAGGAGACTACGTTGGCCCGTATTAATGGTGTCGACCTCCCGCGTGAGAAGCGCGTTGAGATCGGTCTGACCTACATTTACGGCATCGGCCGCACCACTGCGACGAAGATTTGCGTCGAGTGCAACGTTAACGTGGATACGCGCGTTAAGGACCTCACCGAGGATGAGGTTAACGCCATCCGCGATTATATCGACAAGAACCAGATCATGGTTGAGGGCGACCTCCGCCGTGAGCGCAACCAGAACGTCAAGCGCCTTATGGACATCGGCTGCAACCGCGGCCTTCGTCACCGCAAGGGCCTCCCGGTCCGCGGCCAGCGCACCCACACTAACGCTCGTACCCGCAAGGGCCCGAAGCGTCAGATCGGTGCTAAGAAGAAGAAATAAGGAGCGCTAGATAGATGGCTACTGCTAAGAAGAACGTTCGCGCTGCCCGTCTGAAGCGCGCGGACCGTAAGAACATTTCCGTGGGCCAGGCTCACATTCGTTCTACGTTCAACAACACGATCGTTTCGATCACCGATCCCCAGGGCAACGTCATTTCCTGGAAGTCGGCTGGCCAGGTGGGCTTCAAGGGCTCCCGTAAGTCCACGCCGTTCGCTGCCCAGATGGCTGCCGAGGCTGCTGCCAAGCAGGCCATGGAGCACGGTATGAAGAAGGTTTCCGTCTTCGTCAAGGGCCCCGGCTCCGGTCGTGAGACCGCCATCCGCTCCCTCCAGGCTGCTGGCCTCGAGGTCTCGAGCATCCAGGACAAGACCCCCATTCCGCACAACGGCTGCCGCCCCAAGAAGCGTCGCCGCGTGTAACTGAAAGGATCGTATCAATATGGCAATCGACAGGACTCCTGTTCTTAAGCGCTGCCGTCAGCTCGGGATCGATCCCGCTGAGCTCGGTTACAGCAGCAAGAAGGAATCTATCCGTCAGCCCAAGCGCCGTCGCAAGGAATCTGAGTACGGCATGCAGCTGCGCGAGAAGCAGAAGGTCAAGTTCATCTATGGCGTTCTGGAGAAGCAGTTCCACGGCTACTTCAACAAGGCCCGTAAGATGAACGGCGTCACCGGTGAGAACCTCATGATCATTCTTGAGTCTCGCCTCGACAACGTCGTCTTCCGTCTTGGCTTCGCCCGCACCCGCAAAGAGGCTCGTCAGTCCGTCCGTCACGGTCACTTCACCGTGAACGGCAAGCGCGTGGACATCCCGTCCTACCGCGTCAAGGCCGGCGACGTCGTCGCTGTCGGCGAGAAGTTCCGTGACCTCCTCCCCATCAAGGAGGCCCTGATTTCCTCCGAGCGCTTTGAGGTCCCTGGCTGGCTCGAGGTCGATATCGAGAAGCTGTCTGGTAACGTGCTCGCTCTGCCGACGCGTGAGCAGATCAGCGGTGATATCAACGAGCAGCTCATCGTCGAGCTCTACTCTAAGTAGTCCATCCGGGCTGCTGAGGCTGGAGGTAATACATGTCAGAATTCATTAGGCCTCAGGTTCAGGTCGAAGAGATCAACGAGACGTCTGCTCGTGTCTCCGTCGAGCCGCTCGAGCGTGGTTACGGCGATACGCTGGGTAACTCCCTTCGTCGCGTTCTTCTGTCCTCGCTCGAGGGTGCCGCCGTCGAGGCTATTCAGATCGATGGTGCGCAGCACGAGTTCATGACCATCCCTAACATGGTCGAGGATGTCACCGACATCGTCCTGAATGTCAAGGGTCTTGTCTTCAGGGCTCTCGGCACGACCGACGAGGCGACCGCCACCATCTCGGTTGACGGCCCCTGCGAGGTCACCGGTGCGGACTTCTTTATTCCGTCCGAGTTTGAGCTGGTCAACCCCGAGCAGCACATTGCTACGCTCACCGAGGGTGGCCATCTCACCATGAGCATGCGCATCGGCTATGGCCGCGGCTATGTTTCTGGCGAGGCCAACAAGCGCGACAACGATCCCATCGGTGTGATCCACGTCGACTCGCTGTACTCGCCGGTTTCCCGTTGCGCCAAGCTCGTTGAGGCTTGCCGTGTCGGTCAGCACACCGACTACGACCGCCTTGTCCTCGAGATCGAGACCAACGGCTCCATCGCCCCGCGCGACGCCGTGGTCCAGGCTGCCAATATCATCAACCAGCATATGGCTGCCTTTATGAACCTTGCCGAGACCCCCGAGGTCGAGGAGGAGGCTTCGATCTTCGCTCCCGAGGTCACCAACGACAACGCCGAGCTGGACAAGCAGATCGAGGATCTGGACCTTTCCGTCCGTTCCTACAACTGCCTTAAGCGCGCCAGCATTCACTCGGTCCGTCAGCTCGTTGAGTTCTCGGAGAACGATCTGCTCAACATCCGTAACTTCGGTGTTAAGTCGATCGAGGAAGTGAAGGACAAGCTTGAGTCCATGGGCCTGAGCCTGAAGGCTTAATGCTTCGCATATTTGAGGAGAAACTAGACCATGCGTCACAACGTTAAGAAGGGCCTGAAGCTCGGCACCGATGCGAGCCACACCAAGGCCATGAAGAAGAGCCTTGCTAAGGCCCTCTTCGAGAACGACCGCATCAAGACCACCGAGACCCGCGCTAAGGCGCTGCGTTCGGTCGTCGACCCGATCATCACTTGGGCCAAGAAGGGCGACCTGCACTCTCGTCGTCTGGCTATCGCTAAGCTCGGCGATAAGCAGCTCGTTGCCGAGATCTTCGACAAGGCTGCTCAGGGCATGTGGCAGGACCGCAACGGCGGTTACACCCGCATCATGAAGCTTGGCAACCGCAAGGGCGACAACGCTCCCATCGTTATCATGGAGCTCGTCACCGAGCCTTGCACGCCTAAGGCCAAGAAGGCTGCTCCGGCCCCCAAGAAGGCCGCTGCTCCCAAGAAGGTCGAGGCCGTCGAGGAGGCTCCTGCTGAGGAGACCGCTGAGTAGACATTCCGTCTGCATAGGCTATATTCGAGGGGTACGTTCGCGTACCCCTCTTTTTTTTGTCGCGATACCGTTACTTGTTTGTTGGGAGCGCCCATGACTGCGCCGTCTGATTTCAATTCGACCCCCGAGCTTGACGCCGCGCTCGTATTTCGCGTGGCCTATGATGGCTCGTCGTATAGCGGATTTGCCGAGCAGCCGGGACAGACGACGGTTGCGGGTGAGCTGCGTCGAGCCATCGAGACGCTGCTTCGCCGTCCGATCGATCTGACGTGCGCGGGTCGTACCGATGCCGGCGTGCATGCCGTGGCTCAGTACATCAGCGTGCCCGTAACGGACGCTGAGCTCGCGTGTACGCGCCGTAGGTGGCTGCGGGCTATGGATGCCCTGCTGCCCAAAGATATCGCCATCAACGAGGTCTACAAGGCTCGTAAGGGCTTTTCTGCGCGCTTTGACGCGCGCTCTCGCACTTACACCTATCGCATTGCCGATCGTGATGTGCGGCCCGTGCTGTCACGCGGTGCTGTGTGGTGGCATCGCTATCCCCTCGACGTCGATGCGATGGCGGCCGCCTGCCCTGCGCTTTTGGGCGAGCAGGACTTTAAAAGCTTTTGCAAGGTTGCCTCTGCCGTGGGCAAACCTACGCACCGCTGCGTAATGCGCGCCGAGTTTGGCCATGAGGTTGCGTTTGGCGAGGACATCCTGACGTTTACCATCGAGGGCAATGCGTTTCTGCATTCGATGGTCCGTACGATCGTTGGCACGCTTGTCGAGATTGGCATGCATCGCCGTGAACCCGAGTGGATGCGCGAGGTCATCGATGCTTGCGACCGTACCGCTGCGGGCCCCACGGCTCCTGCCTGCGGCCTTACGTTTATGGGCGTGGATTACGATCCCGCCGAGCTTGTCGTGCTCGACTAGGGGAGGGCTCGACGCGCCGTTCGTCGGCACCTGTCATCTGTGGGCTGCGCGTGTGCAACATCTGTTCTTGGCGTGCAGTGCAACCGGTGTCTCATTGCTTTTATTGCCGGGGTGTACCATGAACGACAGTTTGATTCATTGCTGTCGAGAGGACGGATAACTTGGTTCGACGTGGCTCGCATCCGCGACTTTCGGTGATCCTTGTAGTAGAAGGTTCGCCCAGCTATGCGATGCGTGCGCTCGAGAGTATCCAGAACCAAGACCTCTACGATTTGCAGATTGTCGTTGTCTGCCGCGATGCTGCGCCCGGTGTGCGCCATTCGCTTCAAGTTGCTGCCGACAGGGACATCCATATTGATTTGATTGACGTCGAGGACGCGAAGCGCGGCGCTTGTCTTCGTGCCGGTTTTGATACCTCGCGCGGCTCTCAAATCATCGCCATGAACGCCGATGAGTGGTTTGCTCCGCAGGCCCTTTCCAAGATGGTCGATATCGCGTGCGATGCTGCGGCAGACATTGTGCTCCCCTCGGTGTCGCTCGATCGATACGATGCGCATCGCGAGCGTCATTCGCACGTCTTGGATGCTGCCTCTATTGCCATAGAAGACGAGTCTTCTATGGTGACTGAGCTGCCCCAGTTGATTTTGGGCGGCCTAGTCGCTCAGGCCTCTGGCGTGATGTATAGCCGTCCGCTGTTTGAGGCATGCCTGTCGCGCGGCAAGGCGTACCGTACGGTTGAGTTTATGGCTTATGCGCTCTCGCAGGCACGATTCGTGTCCGGCTGCGGCGACGCTTGTTTCCACGCGGTGGCACCTAAGCTTACAGATGCCTTTGATCCCACCATGTTTGCCAGGATATCCGATGACACTCGAGCGCTCGACGAGCTTGCGGACTCACTCTCGGAAGCAGATAGCGGTGGTCGGCTCAAGCTGGCAAGCCAAAAGTTCTACTTCGCCGGACTGGTCGCCTGCATCGAGAATTTGTGTCTGAGCCCGCATGGAGTGTCGTCAATCGAGCGTTCCGCCCGCATGCGTGATATGCTCGAGGCGCCTCGAACCCGTCAGATGGTCGCCGCGCTCAAGGATAACCATCGGGGACTCGGTCTGTTGTTTGGGCCGATCGCCAGCGCCAAGCCCGCGCGCTGCGTGATGTGTACGCATCTGGCAGCTTTTCTTAACCGGACGGGCGCAAAAACCGCCTAAACGGCTCATTTCGAAACAAATTTGCATAGAATTGTTTCGAAATGCGTTCTTATACACAAAAGCCTTCAAATAGCGTTAAACTATTCAATCACTGATTGATTGTCTCCGCCATCTTTTGGAGAGAGGGTTTGTATGGCTAAAAAACGCAATGGGCGCCAGGATGCCATTAGAGATATTGTGCGCAATAAGGACGTCCGCACGCAGCGCGTGCTGGTCGATGAGCTCCGCGCTATGGGCTTTGATTGCACGCAGGCGACTGTCTCTCGCGATATTGCCGATATGGGGCTGCGTAAGCTCCCTGAGGGCATCTATGTTCTGGCAGAGGACCTGCACCTGCAGCGTATGGTTTCCGAGCTCGTAACGGGCGTTCTGCGCACCGATAATCTGGTTATGATTAAGGCTCAGCCTGGCACGGCTTCCGGCATCGCCGCCGCTGTTGATGCGGCAGAGCTGCCCGATGTGCTTGGCTCGCTTGCCGGCAACGATACGATTTTGGTTATTGCCCAGACGGCCGAGGACGGCGAGCGTCTCGAGGCGCTGATCAATAAGCTGAGCAATTCTCGCAAGTAGGCGTGCGGGTCGTGCGCTCGGCCCTGCGCGCGCTGACATAGTTGCCTGTAAGGGGGTATCGACGATGGTCGGTACCCCCTTTTTGTTTGCCGGTATAAAGACCGCCTGCCAGGTCGCTTTAAACTAAAAGGCCCCCGAGCAGTTGAATAAGCTGTTCGGGGGCCTTGTTGCTTATGGCCGGATGATTTCTAGCCGACCGTATCGTCAGGCGTGGGCGAGGGGTTGGGAGTGGGCGTGGGCGTAGGCGTGCCGCCATCGCCGCCGGTCGAACCACCGGTGGAGCCGCCCGTCGAGCCACCGGTCGTACCGGTGCCGCCGGTGGTGTCGCCGCCCGTGGTCTCGGTGGTCGTGGTCGTCGTGGTAGTCGTTGTAGTGGTGGTTTCCTCTTCGTCCTCGTTCTCGTCCTTGTCCTTGTCGTCGTTCTCCGTCTTCTTGGTGTTGTTGGTGCCGTAGAACTTCCAGACGCTGTTGTTCTTATAGGTGGGCGCCGTTCCGGTCGCAAACTCCTCGCGCTCGGTACCGGTCAGAACGGTGTTCATAAACCGCTTAAAGACAGGCAGGTTGGTGCTGTCGCCCAGCAGGTCTGTGCCGTATTTTTGGATGGGGATCTCGCCCGCGGAATAGCCGGTCCACAGGGCGCACGCCAGCTGCGGGGTATAACCGCAGAACCACAGGTTGGTGGTGTTGTCGGTGGTGCCCGTTTTGCCGGCATAGGGCTGGTTGACGCTCAGGGCACCGGCAGCACCCGTACCGCCGCCCTGCATGACGCCGGACAGAACATCGGTGACCGCGGCGGCCTCGCCCTCGGTAAGCACCTGTGAGGGATTGTCGGTGTGCTGGTACAGCACCGAACCGGTACGAGAGTCAATCTCGGTGATGGCGATCGGCTGGCGATAGTAGCCGCCGTTGGCAAACGTCGCGTAGGCGGCGGCCATCTCGAGCGGCGAGATCGAGCCGGTGCCGAGCGTCATGACGGGAACGTCCTCGATGTTGTCCTTGGCGGGATCGATGCCGAGCTTTTTGACGAGCGAGATGATCTTGCTGTTGCCGACGGCTTCCGCCACCTGGATGTAGCCGGTGTTGGAGGAGTATGCCGTCGCCTGCTTAAGCGTGATGTTGCCATAGCTATGTTTGGCGTAGTTTTGGACCTCGGTCGTGGTGCCCTTGGCCTTGAGCGGCGAGTTGCAGTTGAGGGTGACGTTGGGGTTCATGCCGTTTTGGATGGCGGTTGCCAGTGTAAAGGCCTTGAAGGTGGAGCCGACGGGACGCTTGGCCGTGGCATGGTTTACGTGGTTCTCGTCGGCGTTGTAGTCGTAGCCGCCCACCATGCACTTGATGTAGCCGGTCTTGGGGTCGACGACGACCATGCCCATGTCCAGGCCGTCGAGTGAGAGCGTGTCGAGCTGCTCGCGGACGGCATTCTCTGCCACCTGCTGCATCGTGGGGTCGATGGTGGTCTTGACGGTCAGGCCGCCCTTAAAGAGCACGTCGGTCGAGAACTCCTGCTCCAGCAGCTGCTTAACATAGGCGACAAAGTAGGGCTGCGAGTATACGTCGACGCCGCTGCCCGAAATCTCGGTCACGTTGAGGGTGATGGGCTCGGCCTGTGCGGCATCGTGCTCCTCCTGGGTGATGTGGCCCAGGCGCAGCATGTTGTCGAGGACCTTGTTGCGGCGAGACAGTGCCAGGTCGGGATTGACCGTGGGGTCGTACTGCGAAGGCGAGTTGGGAAGGCCGATGAGCAGTGCGGCTTCGCTCAGGGTGAGGTCGGCGGCGCTCTTGGATAGGTAGGTCTCGGCGGCGGCCTCGATACCGTAGGCGCCGTGGCCGTAATAGATGGTGTTGAGGTACATCATGAGGATCTCGTCTTTGGAGTACATGTCCTCCATCTTGACGGCGATGTAGGCCTCGCGCACCTTACGCTCGATGGTCGAGTCGAACTGCTCCTCCTGCAGGATGGTGTTGCGCACCAGCTGCTGGGTGATAGTCGAGGCGCCTTCATGCCCGCCGCCGAGGGTTGCCACCGCAGCACGCGCGATACCCCACAGGTCGATACCGCCGTGCTCGTAGAAGCGCTCGTCCTCGACGTCAACGGTGCCCTGCAGCACGTAGGGGGAGACCTCGTCCTTGGTGATGGACTTGCGGTTTTGCGTGTAGAAGCTCGCGATCTTGTTGCCGTTGCAGTCGACGATCTCGGTGGGCTCGCTCACCAGATACGCGTTGGCGTCGGTGTAGTCGGGCAGATCGGACAGCCAGCGGTTGACGTTGCCGACCATGCCGATGCCAAACGCCACGCCCGCAATCAGCAGAAAGCCCAAAAACGAGAGCAGGATTATGGGCAGGGCATGCGTCTTTGAACGGCTGCGTCCCTGTCGTTGGCGAGGACCCATATATTGACCTCCAGGTATGTCGTGCCGGGCGGCGGATGTGCCGTCGGGGCAGGATGGACATAAGTTATTACACGATAAACCAAACGGGGCGCGCGAGGCCTCGTGTATGCTGGAAGACGGCATTTTTCAGAGTGAATGCATACCTTGGTAAGGAGTTTGCCGATGGCGATTCGGGCGATGGGGCCGAGCGGACAATACGAGACTGGATTGGATGCTGCCGGTGCGGCGCTGCCCGAGCTGCTGGCGCCGGCGGGCGGGCTCGACCAGATGCTTGCGGCTATCGCCGCGGGTGCCGATGCCATCTATGCGGGGTTGGGCGGCTTTAACGCCCGCGTGAGCGCGCATGGCTTTACGGATGACGAGTTTGCGCGCGGCTGCGCCGTGGCGCATGCCCATGGCGTGCGCGTGTACGTGACGCTCAACGTGTTCGTGTTTGACGATGAGCTGTCCGATGCGGTGGCGCTGGGAGCTCATGCACTGGAGCTGGGCGCCGATGCTTTGATTGTCGCCGATGCCGGGTTGGCCTGCGCGCTGAGCGCGGCGATTCCCGGGGTCGAGATTCACCTGTCTACGCAGGCGGGCGTTCATAGCGAAGGCGCCGTGCGGCTTGCCGCCGATGGGCTGGGGGTCGAGCGTGTGACGACGGCGCGCGAGCTGACGGTCGACGAGATTGCGGCGCTATGTGCCACGGGCGTGCCCATCGAGGTATTCTGCCACGGTGCGATTTGCATCGGCTATTCGGGGGCGTGCGAGTTCTCGGCACTGCGGCGTGGGCGCTCGGCGATGCGCGGCGACTGCACGCAGCCGTGCCGTCTGGCGTACGACCTGGTGGACGAGGTGGGGCAGAGCGTTGTCGCCGTCGAGGGAGATCGCCTGTTGTGCCCGCGCGACTATCTGGGTATTGCGCATCTGCCCGAGCTTGTAGATGCCGGCGTGGCGTCGCTCAAGATCGAGGGGCGCATGAAGAACCCCGATTACGTATTCAATGTGGTGCGGGTGTGGCGCCGGGCGCTCGATATGCTGCGCGACGACGCGTGGGACCCCGGTGCCGTGGAAGAGCTTGAACGCGAGCTGGGAAGGTCGTTTAACCGTGGGTTTACCGATGCGTACCTGCGAGGGCGTTCGGGTGCCGAGCTGATGAGCTTTGAGCGCGCAATTAACCAGGGCGTGCGCGTGGGCCGCTTGGTCGCTGTGGGCCACGAAGAGGTGACCGTTGAGTTCGACGCCGCCGTGGCGGCGGGTGACACGCTCGAGATTCGGTTCTATCCGGGTGTCGACGCGCGTCCCGATGTGCCCAAGCGCTGGCCGCAGGTGCCCTGCCCGGTGGATGCCGCAGCGGGGGAGCGCGTCGTCGTGCATTGCAAGCGTAAGGTGGGCACGGGCTGCGAGGTATACCTGATTCGCAGCGCCGGCGTGTTGGATCAGACGGCGGCGGTGTTAGAGCGCATGCGGGCCGAGGCGGATGCGATTGCGCCCGTTGCGCATGCCGTTGAGGTGCTGCCTTTTGAGGACGTTGCGGTGGATGGCGGTGCGTCGACGGAGTCGGTGGAGTGCGCGGTTCCCACTCGCATGGTTTTTGCTTGGCAGCTGATGGATGCCGACCCGCGCGGAGAACTCGATTTGTCCGACGCCGTTGTGGTGCTTGACGAGGTGTGCCGCACGGGTGACGCTGATCGGACCCGCTCACTGATGCAGCGTGCCGGGCGCGTCGTCTGCCGCAACCTGGGACAGGTGGTGATCGCTCGCGAGCTGGGCGTGACGTTTGACGTGGCGGCGCCGGTGTTCTGCGCGAATCGGGCCACGCTTACCTGGCTGCGCGGACTCGGTGCGGGGCGGGTGTACTTGCCGGCCGAGTTGCTCGGCAATGATGCGGAGCGTATTGACGAACTGGCTGCTGAACCCGGCGTCTTGGGTCCGGTCGACGCCGACCGTCCCGAGCTTATGGTGTGCGAGCACTGCCTACTGACCGCCGAGGGCGTCTGCGCCACCGATGCGACGGGACAGGTCCGTTGCCGCGACTGCTTGCGTCGTCGGCAGGCACGCTATCTGGTCGAGCGTGACGGTACACGTCTGCCAGTTGCCATTGACGCATGCGGCAGGACGAGGATTTTCCTGTCGTAGGTGCCGCGTCGCGTCAGTTTGTTATCATAAGAGAGTTTATGGACTTCCAGCACCGCCGTTTTCGGCGAGGGTGCTATAGCAAAAGGAGGATACCCAATGCTGTCTGTTGACGAGCAAATGCGTATCATCACCTCGGGCGCCGCGCAGATCGTTCCCGAGGCCGACCTTCGCAAGAAGCTTGAGAAGGGCGAGCCCCTCAACATCAAGCTCGGCGTCGACCCCACCAGTCCCGACCTGCACCTGGGCCACGCCGTGCCGCTGCGCAAGATGCGTCAGTTCCAGGACCTGGGCCACAACGTCACCCTCATCATCGGCAACGGTACCGCGCTGATTGGCGATCCCTCGGGCAAGAACTCCACCCGTCCGCAGCTTTCGCAGGAGCAGATCGAGGCCAATGCCGAGACCTACGTGAGCCAGGCCATGAAGATCCTGGATCCCGAGAAGACCACCATCGTGCACAACGGTGACTGGATCCTTTCGATGGATCTGGCCGGTCTGCTGCAGGTGTGCTCCAAGTTCACCGTCGCCCGCATCCTTGAGCGCGACGACTTTACCAAGCGCTACCAGTCTCAGACGCCGATCGCCCTGCATGAGTTCCTGTATCCCGTGATGCAGGCCTTCGACTCCGTTCAGATTAAGGCCGACGTCGAGATGGGCGGCACCGACCAGCTCTTCAACCTGCTCGCCGGCCGCGAGCTCATGGAGAAGATGGGTATGGAGCCGCAGATCGCGCTTACCATGCCGCTGCTCGAGGGCACCGACGGCGTGCGCAAGATGTCCAAGTCCTATGGCAACTACATCGGCCTGACCGACGCTCCCAAGGATATGTTCGGCAAGACCATGTCCATCCCCGACGAGATGATCGGCAAGTACTACCGCCTGGCGAGCTCGCTCACCCCGGCCGAGGTCGACAAGATCGACGCTGCTCTGGCCGACGGCTCTGCCGATCCCTATGAGCTCAAGCGCGCTCTGGGCCGCGACCTGTGCGACACCTACCATGGCGCCGGTGCCGGCGACGAGGCTCAGGCCGAGTTCGACCGTGTGTTCAAGGAGGGCCAGCTCGCCGACTTCCCCGAGAAGCACGTTGAGCTGACCGTCAACGACGAGGGCCAGATCTACCTCGCCGGCCTGCTCAAGGACTTGGGCCTTTCGGCGAGCGCCGGCCAGGCTCGTCGCGATATCGACGGCGGCGGCGTCAAAATCAACGGCAAGGCCGTGGCTCCCAAGAGCTATAACATCGATCCCAGCGCCCTCAAGCTGGGCGACACCCTTTCTGTGGGTAAGCGCAAGGGCTTCAAATTGGTCTAGCAAGTAGGTCAACTTAACATGTGCAATAGGGCCGCAGCCGGGAATCCCGACTCCGGCCCTTTAGTTACGCGGTTTTACCAAACCGCGTAACCGGTCGACGCTGCAAACCCGCCAGCGCGGCAATCTGCCTTTCAACTTCGGCGGCATGACCAGAAGGTCAATGCCGCCTTGTTTCAAGGCACCTTGCTCGCTC
>UQIB01000024.1 GCA_900541015.1 uncultured Collinsella sp.
CTCGCGCTCGCCCCACACGCAGGCGGGGACGAACGGCGTCACGGACGGGAACGTCATCTTGGCGGGATCGACCTCGGTGCGCACGGTCACCCAGCCGGGGTCCTCTCCCTCCATGGAGATAACGTAGTACACGGCGTAACGGCCGCACAGACTGCGCTCGTCGTTGCCGATGATCACAGGAATCCAGCCGTAGCGCTCGTAATACAGGTAGTGGACGGCCTCGGGCAGCTTGTCCTGCTTGACGGTAATCGTCAGCTGGTCCTCGCACTGCCACTCAACCTTCTCGATAGCGCCCGGCACTGCGGCGCGCAGGGCCTCGACGTGGCTTTCGCAACGACGAGCGTAGTCCTTCTTTTCAGGTTCTGCCATGGTGCTAATTCACCTCGCTTGTCTTGGTCTGGGAACTGAACACCATGCGGTAGAGAGGAGCCTCGTGGAGCTCTTCGACGCTCTGGTTCAAAACGACGGACGTTGCATCCTCGACGCCGCTCGTGATGGCGACCGGGGTGGCGATACCGAACCACATGACCACGATCGCGAGGGCGATCTCGGGGATGATCATGAGGGCGGGCACCTCGTGGCGCTTCATGCCCTCGGGCGCCTTGCCGAAGATGGACTTGAGCGCGATGCCGGTAAGGGCAAAGTACACGCCGGTGAGGCCAATGGCCACGAGCACGACCACCCAGATGGGACCGGACTGGACGCCGGCCACGAAGGTGAGGAACTCGGAGATGAACAGGGCGAACGGCGGGAAGGCGGCGAGCGCGAGCAGGGCGATGATGGTGAGCGCTGCCGTGACGGGAGCGATCTCGACGACGCCCTTGATCTTGTTCAGGTCGCGGGTGTGGTAGATGTGCTGGATGTTACCGGCCATGCAGAAGGCGAGCGCCTTCGTGAAACCGTGGAAGATGCAGTGCAGCAGGCAGGCGGCGATACCGAGCGGACCACCGATACCCAGGCACAGCGCGACCACGCCGACGTTGTCGACGGAGGAGTACGCGAAGCGGCGCTTGATATCGTCCTGCTTAAAGATGCACAGGGCGGCCACCAGGATGGACAGCGTGCCCAGGATGAGCAGGAGCGTACGCGGATAGGTGTCGCCCACCGTGATGATGGACAGGGAGTAGAAGCGGATGATCACCAGCATGGCGCACTTGAGCAGCACGCCCGAGAGCAGCGCGGAGACCGGGCTCGGAGCCTGGGAGTGCGCGTCGGGCAGCCAGGTGTGCATGGGGAACAGGCCCGCCTTGGTGCCGAAGCCGATGACGATGAACGCGAACGCGAGGCGCACGAGCATCGGGTCGAACTGGTCGGCGTAGGGCATGATGGAGGTGAGGAAGGCGGCCTCATGCGCGTTGGGCATGATATCGGCGGCGTTCGCGTAGATGAGCAGCGTGCCGAACAGGCCGAAGGCCACACCGGCGGTGCAGACCATCGCGTACTTCCAAGACGCCTCGAGCGCCTGCTTGTTCTTGTAGATGCCCACGAGGAACACGGTCGACAGCGTAGTGGCCTCGACCGCCGCCCAGGTGAGGATGATGTTGTTGGACAGGCAGGCGAGCAGCATCGTGAAGACGAACAGGCTGAACAGCGCGTAGTACTGCTTGGTGCGCTCGGCCGGCATGGTCTTCTCCTCGATATCGATCTTGATATAGGAGATGGAGTACACGCCGGTGATGAACCCGATGATGCCTACCAGAAGGACGAAGATCGACGAGAGCGAATCGAGATGGAGCCACAGGCCCAAAGCGTCGATATTCTGCCCGCTCGAGAGCATGGTTCCCGCGGTGACGACCGAAAGGACAAGGGTCGCCGCGACGGAGATGGTGTTGAGCCCCGCGAAGACGTTGTAGGACGTCGTCTTGGGGAGCGCAGCCATAATCAGGGAGAACACGAGAGGACAAGCGAGCAGGGCGACCGTCAGCATTGAAACATCCATGGCCTACCCCTTCAATTCGGTCAGGTCGTGGGAGTCGAGCGACTTGGTGTCGTTCCAAATCCTCACGACGACGGCGGACATGATGATGACGGCGAAGATGGCGTCGGTGGCGATGCCGATCTCGATGATCTCGGGGGCCGTGGGCGCGAGCAGAGCGAGCGTCACGTGGCTACCGTTCTCCATAAGGCAGTACCCGAAGATCTGCTTGAGGATGTTGCGCTGGGAGATGATGCACGTGAGGCCGACGAAGAAGTGCGCGAAGCTGATGGCGAGGGCCGGAGTGGCCACCTCGGCGGTGGGCAGGCTCAGGCGCGTGACCACCGCGAAGCAGACGGCCACCTCCAGACCGGTGAGGATGATGGTCCAGGCCGGCTTGATGGAGGAGGTCAGCGTGCTATCGGCAGGCGAACCCATCTTCTTGTAGGCACGGTTGAGAATGAACGGAACGAGGATCACCTTGGTGACGAAGGCCGACGCGGCCCACATGAGAAGCTCGGTGGCACCGGTGGTGAGGCCCAGGGTGAGCAGCACGCCCACCAGGACAACCGACTGGATCGCGTACCACTTGATGGCGGACGGGATGGTCTTCGAGACGACCACCGTGGTGGAGGTCACGATCAGAAGACCGCCCAGGATATTGACTAACGAATAACCCATGTCCTACCTCCTAACCCATCCAACTAGAGGACAGAGGACCGGCGACGACGACCATGATCATGAGGACGACGAACACGAACGCCATGGCGCGCGGAAGGGGCTGGCCGGCGGCCACGGTCTCGCTCGGCTCACCGGGCAGGACCTTACCCATCCAACGCAGGAACCATGCGAAGGTGGCGACGGTCTCGACGACCATGACGCACACGAGGACAAAGATGACTGTGTTGGTAGCACCAACCGCGAAGCCACCGGAAATGATCTGGAACTTGGAAAAGAACGTGCTCATGGGGGGCACGCCGGCGATAGCGGTCGCGGCGACCGCAAAGCCCACGCCCGTGACCGGGTACTTCTTCATGAGGCCCTGGATCTTGGGCAGCATACGGGTTCCCAGCGTGAAGCTGAGAGAGCCAGCGATGAGGAAGAACAGGGTCTTGGTGAACGCGTGGTTGAAGATGTGCTCGACGGCGCCGTTAAACGCCATCTGGCTTCCGAACACGGAGAGGCCCAGGCCAAAGAACACGTAGGCGAGCTGCGCGATCGTCGAGAAGGCGAGCAGGCGCTTCATATCCTTCTGGGGCAGGTACATGAGGAAGCCGAAGAGCATGGTCACGACGGCGTCGATGATGGCGACCCAACCGACGATCTCGGGGATATCGCCGGCGCTCGCAAGAGCGCGGGCGAACACGCACACGCCGACCTTAACCATGGACGCGCCATGAAGGTAGGCGGAAACGGGCGTGGGGGCCTCCATTGCGGAGGGCAGCCACATGTAGAGCGGGAACTGGGCGGACTTGGCCCAAGCAGCGAACAGGATGAGCAGCAGCACGACGGTCTTCATACCGGAATCGAGCTGGGAGATCGCGCCCAGCGCGAACGTGCCGGTTCCGGCGAACAGGAAGGCCGCGCCGATGTAGAGTCCCAGAGCGCCGATATGGGTGATGATGAGCGCCTTCATACCGGCCTTCTTGGCCGTGGGCGTCATGTAGTAGCTGATGAGGCCCCAGGAGCACACACCGGTGATCTCGAAGAAAACGAGCTGGCCGACGATGGTGGAGCTGTAGGCGAGACCGGCCATGGCGCCGATGAACGTGGAGAAGTACACGTAGAAGCGACGACGGGGCGCGTCGGGATGCTCCTTATTCTTATCGCTCATGTACGGGAACGAATAGATGACGACGAGCAGGCCGATAGCGACGAACGCGGGTGCGAGCAGCGTGCTCATCCGGTCGAATATGAAGCCCATGACCAAGGTCTGGCCCATACTCGCCCAGGTTACATCGACCGCGTTCATGCCGTTTCCGGCAAACGTCGCGGCCAAGCCAACGGAAGCGACCGTGGCGATGCCGCCGGCAAAGGCGCAGATCCATTTAGCGTAGGGACGCGGCAGCATGACGATGAGCAGGGAGCCCAGCATGGGGACGGCGATCGCCACCATGGCAAAGAGGGACAAGCTCGATTCGATTGACATAGTTTCTCCCTTCTCCCTACACGCCTACGACGACGAAGACGAACGCGAGGACCGCGATGCCGACGACGGCCCAGGTCTGGTTACCGAGCACCTTGAAGCGCGAACGGGAAACGGAGTTCTCGAGCACGCCGCAGACGACGAAATCGACCAGGCACTTGACGAGGAAGACGACGGCGCCCACGAGAGCGGTGACACCGATGGTCGCGGGCTCTCCCCAGGGGATGAAGATGGAGGTGAACCAAGCGACGACCACGACCTGCTTCATGCCCATGGCGAGCTTCATCATGGCCAGGGACGGGCCGGAGAGCTCGGCGAGCGGGCCCTCCTGGAGCTCCTGCTCGGCTTCGGCCTGATCGAACGGAAGCTTGCCGAGCTCCATGTAACAGGCGGCCGCGAAGGCGACGCCGGCGAGGATAACGGCGACGACGCTCGAGACGTTGCCCGTAACGATGTGCTGACCCATGGTCGCAATGTCCGTGGAGCCGCACACGATGGCGACGGTGAACAGCGCGATGAGCATGGACGGCTCGATGAGCACGCTCATGAGGAGCTCGCGGATACCGCCGAAGCCCGCGTAGGCGTTGGAGGAATCCACGCCGGACAGCGCGAAGAAGAAGCGGGACAGCGCGAGCGCGTACATGATGGTGATGGCGTCACCAAAGACGGGCATGGGGCTCTGGAGCGTGAACATGGGCAGGCCCATGGCGAGCATAAACGACACCGCGAGGAACAGCGGCGGCATGATGCGCAGCACGAAGCTCGAGTCGGAACTCACGGACTCGGGACGCGCCATGAGCTTCGCGAGGTCCCGGTAATCCTGAAGGATGGACGGACCGCGGCGATTGTGCATCTTCGCGCGAATCACACGGGCGAGGCCGGAGAAGAAGGGCGCGACCAGCATGACCACGAGGCCCTGCGCCATCGCAAGAACGATGTTCATAATATCCTCTCCCCTCTCTAGACCATGACCACGGCGAGCACGAGGAAGACCACGAGCGCCGCGACGATGTAGCAGATGTATACGGAGTAGTTGCCGCCCTCGATCTTGGAGGCGAGGCCGGCCAGCTTGTCGGCACCCTCGCTCGGTGCATCGACCAGGAAACGGTCGGGCAGGGGCTCGACGCCCTGGGCGACACCGGTGAGCTTCTGGAACACGTGCGCGATGGACCAGCAGATCTTGGTGCATACCTCGCGCAGGGTGTAGAGCGGGCCCATGAAGAGTTCGACGTCGGACGCGAAGCTCGTGGCGACGACGGGCATGTGCTCGTTGGGCTCGTAGCCGCACGCCCAAGGGTCGGTCTTCTTAGCGGGGGCCTTGGCGCCGAGGCAGGACCTCAACGCGAACGCGAGGCCGGTGAGGACCACGAGCGCGATGGCGATCGCGGGGGTGGAGGTGGCGGCACCGGAAATCTCGTTCACGAGAGACACGCCCGAGGTGGCTGTGACGGCGGAGCCGGCAAGCACGCTCTGGGCGACGTCGCCCAGAACCGGGGCGATGACCGGGGAGCCGATTCCCAGTACCACGCAGATGGCCGCGAGGAGCATCTGCGAGAACAACATCGGAGCCGGGGACTCCTTGGCGTTCGCGGCCTCCTGGGAACGAGGGCTGCTCGCGAACGAGACGCCGTAGGCCTTCACGAAGCACGTGACGGCCAGGGCACCGGTGATGGCGAGGGCGGCCGCGGAGGCGACGGCGAACACCATGACGACCGGGTCGGAGAGCGTCGAGATGTTGAACAGGGACTGGTAGGTGAACCACTCGGAAACGAAGCCGTTGAGCGGCGGGATGGCCGAGATGGCAAGGGCACCGATGAGGAAGCAGACGGCCGTGACCGGCATGCGGCGGAACAGACCGCCCATCTTCTCCATGTTGCGCGTACCCGTGGCATAGAGCAGGGAGCCCGCACCGAGGAACAGCTCGCCCTTGAACATGGCGTGGTTGAGCGTGTGGTAGAGGGCGGCCATGAGCGCGATCGTCGCGATGACGTCGTTGCCCAGGGCGTGCGCCGTCATGGACGCGCCGACACCGAGCAAGATGATGCCGATGTTCTCGACGGAGTGATAGGCAAGCAGGCGCTTGATGTCGTGCTCGTGGAGGGCGTAGACGACACCCAGGACCGACGAGATGGATCCGAAGACCAGGACCATGAGGCCCCACCAGAGCTGGACGCCCGAACCCGCGAGCAGGTCGAGACCGACCTTGAGGATTCCCAGGATGCCGATCTTGATCATGCCGCCGGACATGAGGGCGGACACGTTGGACGGCGCCTCGGGGTGCGCCTGGGGCAGCCAGGAGTGCAGCGGAATGATACCGGCCTTCGCGCCAAATCCGAAGAACGCGAGGACGAAGCACGCGGAGGAGACGGCGGGTCCAAAGTCATGCGTACGGAAATCACTGAAGCTGAAGGAACCGCCCACGCCGTTGGTCATGAGCAGGAAGCTCGCCATGATGAGAACGAAGCCCACGTGCGCGATGACGAAGTAGAGCCAACCGCCCCTAATGGAGTTCTTGTTCTCCTCGATAACGACAAGGAAGTAGCTCGTAAGGGACATGAGCTCAAAGGCGACCAGGAACCAGAACACGTTGTCGGCGGTGATGACGAGCATCATCGAGGCGACGAAGGTGTTCATAAAGAAGCCGGCGCGCCCGACCTTGCCCGGGTACTCGTCGAAGTAGGACAGACCGTAGATGAAGCCCGCAAAGGCGAGAATCGAGATGAGGACCACGATCAGGCCCGCAAGGCCGTTGAGCAAGAGCTCGAGACGGGCGAACGGGAAGAAGAAGACCGTGTTGAGGGACGAAACGTCGCCAAGCACGGCCTCGAGGCCCGCGATGAACGACAGCACGGCCGCGACGGCGCCGATCAGGCAGCCGGCGGTCTTGGCGGCGTTGTCGGCCTTAATCAGCAGAACCGAGGCGAGCGCACCGATGCACGAGACGGCAAGCGATGCGATAAACAGCGTCATGCTATCCATTGTTTACGCTCCCTTCTGCTTTCTCGAACAGGCCCTGGGCCACAGCGGTAACGTCGACGACCGGACCGGTTTCGATCGAGCGCAGGCGCTTGGCCTCGTCGAGCTCGCGATCGGCCGCGCCGCCCATGACGGTCAGCGCCTTGGTGGGGCACGCCGCCACACAATGCGGGCCGTCCGGATCGAAGGCGCACAGGTCGCACTTGACGGCGCAGGTGTACTGGCCAGGAGCCCACGTAAGCAGGCTGCTCAGGGACTTAGGATACGAAGGGGTCGGGTCGCACATGCCTGCGACACCGGCGATAGACGTGCCATCGGGATGGATGGCTCCGAAGGGGCACGCGATGGCGCACAGTCTGCACCCGATGCACTCCTGCTCCTTGACGTGGATGCGGTCGCCATCGTGCTCGATGGCATTCACCGGGCAGACCTCGGCGCAGGGGGCACCCTCGCAATGGTGGCAGGCAAGGGCGGCCGAAATACCGCCGGTCTTCACGAGCGCCAGGCGCGGCGTATCCTGAAGACCCTGCATCCGGTGGGCGTCGGCACAGGCGGACTGGCATGTTCCGCAGCCGATGCACCTCTCCGGGTTGATGTCGATGAAGCGGTTCATCCCCACTTCCTTTCAAAATAACGGGCCGGGCTCCCGAACGTACGGGACGCCCGGCCCAAAAAGCCAACGAGAACGGGACTACACGATTTGATTCACGTGCGTCTCGTCGTCGAACTTGGCGGCGCCGGGCTCAACGTCCTGGGGAGCGGCGGCATCCACCAGAGCCTGCTTGAGCTCGGTGTACTGACGCTCCACCTCGCCCTCTGCCCAAACCTGGTCGGCGATAGCGTCGACCTGGCAGGCGGAGAACTTGTCCTCGGGCGTATGCGAGACCGGGTCGACCTTGTGCATGGTCAGCTCGTTGCACTTGCCGATCCACCACTGGTAGGTCATGTAGACCGTGCCCTTGTTGATGCGATCGCTCACGTCGGCGCGGCTGTATACCTGGCCGCGGCGGCTGTGAATCGAGACGATGTCGCCATTCTTGATGCCGCGCGCATCGGCGTCCGCGGGATTCATGCGGACAAAGCCGGGCTCGTCGGCGAGCAGCGCCAGCGTCTTGCAGTTGCCGGTCATCGAGCGGCAGCTGTAGTGACCGACCTCGCGGACGGTGCACAGAATGAGCGGGTACTCATCGTCGGGAAGCTCGGAGGGCGCCTCCCAGTCGTGCGCCATCAGGTTGGCGCGGCCGTCCTTGGTGGTGAACTTGCCACCAGCGAACATGTCGGGCGTACCGTGGTCGTTCACATCGGTGCTCTTGACCGGCCACTGGGCGTAACCGCCCTCGGGAGCCATCTTCTCGTAGGTCGCGCCCACAAAGTTGGGGCACAGGCTAATGCACTCGTTCCAGATCTGCTCGGTGTTGTCGTAGTGCATGGGATAGCCCATACGCGTGGACAGGTCCGCGAAGATCTCCCAGTCGTGGCGGCACTCGCCCTTGGGCGGAACAGCCGCGTCAAAGTGCTGGAAGCTACGGTCGGATGCGGTAAAGACACCCTCGTGCTCGCCCCAAGAGGTAGCGGGCAGGATGACGTCGGCGAGCATGGTCGTCTGCGTCATGAAGATGTCCTGGCAAATAAACAGATCCAGCTCGGAGAGCGTCTTGCGCATACCGGCCGAATCGGGCTCGGTCTGCACCGGGTCCTCGCCGTAGTTGTAGAAGCAGTGCACCTTGCCCTCGTCGACCAGGTGGCCCAGGTCGGTGAGCTTGTAGCCCTCCTCGAGCGGGAGCTTTTCCTCGGGTACGCCCCAAGCCTTGGCAAACTTGGCACGCACTGCCGGGTCGGTGACCTTCTGGTAGCCAGGGTACAGGTTGGGCAGCATGCCCATATCGCAGGAGCCCTGGACGTTGTTCTGGCCACGCACGGGCGCGAGGCCGGAATTGGGTTTGCCGATCTGGCCGGCAACGCAGGCGATGGAGGCGATGGTGTGCACCGTCTTCAGGTTCTGCTTCTGCTGGCATACGCCCATACCCCAGCCAATGATGGCAGAGGGCTTCGCCGTGGCGTACATCTCGGCAGCTTGGTGGATCAACGCGGGCTCGACACCCGTGATGTCCTGTACGGATTCGGGAGTGTAGTTCTTGATGGTCTCCCACCATTCGTCAAAGCCGTTCGTGTGCTCGGCGACGAATTCCTTGTCGTAGAGGCCATCGTTGACCAAGCAGTTGGCAAAGGCGTTGAGGAACGCAACGTTGCAACCGTTCTTGATCGGAAGGTAGATATCGGCGATACGCGCGGTTTCAATATGGCGCGGGTCGGCGACGATGATCTTGCAACCCTTTTCTTTGGCTCGCACGATACGCCTTGCGACGATGGGGTGCGAATCGGCAGGGTTATAGCCGAAGAGGAAAATGCAGCCCGCATCCTCCATACCGGGGATGGAGCATGACATGCAACCTGAACCAACCGTGTCCATCAGACCGAGGACAGTAGGGCCGTGTCAAGTACGGGCGCAGTTGTCCACGCTGTGGGTGCCGATGCACGCACGCGTAAACTTCTGCATGACGTAGTTCGCCTCATTGCCGCCGCCTCGCGAAGAGCCGGTGGTCATGACAGCGTTAGGACCATATTCGTCAATTATGGCCTGCATCTTAGATGCGGTGAAATCCAGTGCCTCGTCCCAGCTTACGCGCTCAAGATCCGCGCCCTTGGTGCGACGGATCATCGGGTGCAGTACGCGAGGAGTCAAGATCTTGGTGTCGTTGATGAAGTCGTAGCCGCTCATGCCCTTAAGGCACAGCTCGCCCTGATTGGTGATGCCGTTGAGCGGTTCGGTACCCACGACCTGGCCGTTTTGGACCAGGAGGTTAAACTGGCAACCGGCGCCGCAATACGGGCAGATCACTTTATGCTTCTCCATGACACCCTCCTTCCTTTCTCTGCTACCGAATGCTCGGTACTTATTTAACAATCATTGGGCCTGTCGCCCGACGCTTACGCCTCGTTTTCGATGGTGGCGCGGGCACGCTCGGCAGTCAGCTCCGCCAGGCGCTCCTCGTCTACCAGGGTGAGGCCCTTGGTCGGGCACGCCTCGGCACACGCCGGACCGCCGGGACGGTCCACGCACAGGTCGCACTTGAGCACGAAGCTCTTAGTCTGCGAACCCACGCGAACGTCGCCCATCAAGACGGGGACCTGCGTGGTCGCCACGCTCACGGCGCCAAAGGGGCAGGCCATGACGCAGCTCTTGCAGCCGATGCAGTTGTCCTCGTTGACGCCGATGCGATGGTTCTTTGGATCAAAGAACAAGGCGCCCGTAGGACAGGCCTTCGCGCACGGAGCGTCCTCGCAATGGTGACATGCCACCGGCGCGGAAATCTCGTAGGTGCGCGTTACGCGCAAGCGAGGTGCGGCGATGTTGCCGGGAATATCGTGTGCCTCGATGCACGCCGCCATACAGGTTTGGCACCCAATGCAGCGTGAAGAATCAGCCACGACTCGTTTATTGCCCATGTTGTTCACTCCCTCCTGAATCCCATGCCGGAGAGACCCTGTCGACGTTACCCCGGACCGCCCGTGGTCCGGCATCGGCGTATCGAGCGCATGCGGCGAAACAGGCACTCGGTAGAATTTCTCCAACGGTATACAGGTTGAATATACGCAGTTGCAGGGGGCAAACTAGAGCGTAACCCCTGCAATACGGGTGTATTGCAGGGGTTTTGGCTGGTTGGAATTATTCTCTAGAAGCTATAAAGGTGAGTGTATTACATGCGTACACCTAAGAGATTTTTACGCACTCTCATTTTGGATGTACTACGCTTGTATTCGTGTTAATGGATATTTACTTGAGTGAAATAAAGTAATGGTTATAAGATTCTAAGTGGTCGGCATATGCCGCATTAGACCGACTCTATTGCACGCTCATTAAGGGGGCCAGTGATGTCATCGACGCAAAAACGAGCCATCCTGCAGGTGCGCATTCGCGAGGAAGACAAGCAGCATGCCGAGCGTCTCTACGACGCCATGGGCACATCGCTCGCCGAGGCCGTGCGCCTTTTTGTCGCGCAGAGCATTTTGATGCGCAAGCTCCCCTTTCAGCCGGTCGCCGTGCGCTCAAAGGACGGCACCGCCGCCTATGGATCGCTCAAAGCATATGGGGACCCCAATCGCCGCTCCGAGGAGCGCAATGCCTGGATTGAGTACCTTGCTGCAGAAAGCGACGATTCGATTTTGGGTCCCGAGGAAGTAGATATCCATGAGTAGCACCATCATCGACGAGACCGTCATCCTACGCTACCTGCTTGACGACGACGAAGTTCTGTCACCGCGCGCCGCCAAGGTCATCGCCACGCGCACTGCTCGTGTCTACCCCGAAATCATCACGCGCGTCGTGGTCACGCTGCGCGACGTCTATAAGGTTCCCCGCGTTGAGATTGCTGCGGCTATGAAAAGGCTGCTCGATGACGTCATGGTCGACGAGCCCACCGTTGTCGCCCTTGCCGTCAAACTGTTCGGCAAAACGCATATGGACTTTACCGACTGTCTGCTTGCCGCCCGTACCGCCATCTACAACGATGATGTCGTGAGCTTTGGCAAGCCCATCATCCAAGGCATGATCGATTACCGCCGCAAGCGCCAAACCGCTGCCGAAACCCGCGACCGCGCCGCCGACGCTCGCGACCGCGCCGCCGAAGCCCGCAGCCGAAGCACCGACTCCACCATCGACAAACTCCGCCACCGCCCTCGCAGCTAACCCCATCCCCTTCTAAGTTGCGGTGAAATAGTTCCTGGATTAGGCTTATTCGGGCTTTTCAGAAATTAATTCACCGCAACTTCCAGGTTGGACATCCGAAACCGTCAGCCTTGGACCGCGAATGCCACCGTTCGCCACGAAATGGGCCCATCTACTACGTTTAACCGATTACCCTCGACCATACCGAAATCCGAAAAATCAAAACCGCTGGTAGACGGCTTGCCGATTTTCCGAAAAAGCTGCTATGGTCGACCCCTGCGGGCCAAACGTAGTAGATGGGCCGTTTTTGTGGCTCAACCCCGGACCAGTCATTTTGGGACGGGCTTTTGACCACATTTGCCAGCCGATCGCTAGAGCAGTCAAAAAAGCCCGTCCCAAATTAGCAACTCAGGCCTTCAGCGGGTTCGCAAAAGCCAAAAGACAGTCCGTATTTCACCGCAACTTAGGAGGGGATGTGGGATCCCAGACATGTATATGAAAATGGCTCTGGCCCCAAAAGGAACCAGAGCCATTCATCTATCTTATGGAGCGGGCGACGGGAAGTCCAAGGGTTTGCTTCGCAAACCCTTGTTTCGCTGCGGGCCATTGGCCCTTGCGTGCTGCGCTGGAAAATGCTCACGCATTTTCTCAGCTTCGCACCCTGCCGGGTTCGATTCCCGTCGCCCGGCACGCTTATGAAAACGGCTCTGGCACCAAATGGAGCCAAAGCCGTTAAAACTATCCTATGGAGCGGGCGACGGGAATCGAACCCGCGTCATCAGCTTGGAAGGCTGGGGTTCTACCATTGAACTACGCCCGCAAGATATGGTCGGGACGACAGGATTTGAACCTGCGACATCCTGCTCCCAAAGCAGGCGCGCTACCAAACTGCGCCACGTCCCGAAGGTGTTGAGCAGCTAAGGTCTAAACCTTGCGTGTCCCAAAGCGAAGGAAATTATAGGGGAGACTCCCCGCCTGTGCAAGCATTGATGCCTTAGCTCCTCGAATGTGCGACAAACTGGCTATGAACCAGACCGATCAAAAACGCCACCACAGCAACCGGTGCCCACGCAGCACCGATATCTGCCAGCGGCAACGCATCGAACGGCAGCCACACGCCCGCAAAGAACGCATCACGGACCGAGGTGATCACACTCTGTACCGCGACAACGCCGCCGACCCAGACCCACACCTGCGGATGCGCGTCGCAAAAGCCGTGCACCAAGCCCATCAGTACCAGCACGATGGCAACGGGATACAGAGCATTGAGCATAGGCACCGAGAACATAAGGATTACGTCGAGGCCCACGTTGGAGAGCACGCACGAAAACGCCGCGAACACAAAGGCGAGAATCGCAAAGGGACGGCGCATGGCCTCCTCGGAGGCCTCCACTCCCCCATCGACCACATACGTCTCGCAGAAGTAACGCGAGCAGCAGCTGATAAGGCCAATGCACACGTTCATGCAGGCGAGAAAGAAGATGGCGAAGACCACAACCGTGCCTGCAAGCCCAAAATGCATGGAGGCCGAACGGGCGAGGATGGCGGCGCCGTTGGTAGCGTCGGGCATCACGGTGCCGAGCTGCATGCCGGCAAGGCCCAAGCCGCAGTAGATGATGGCCATGAGCACGCCGGCGATCACACCGGAGCGCGAAATCTCAAAGGCCACGCGCTTGTCATCGGTAACGCCCAGTTCGTGAATGGTCTCGGCGATGATAATGCCGAAAGCGAGCGACGCGAGCAGGTCCATGGTCTGGTAGCCGGTCAAAAAGCCCTGCACGGCAGCACCCGCATCGTAGGGAGCCTGAGGCGCGGCAGCCGGTCCCAGCGGCGAGATCACGGCAGCACCCACAACCAGCACGATGAGCGCAATGAGCGCGGGGCCCGTAATGCGACCGAGTACGCGCGTGATGACGCCCGGGCGCAGCGTAAGCGCAAACGCAACCACGAAGAACCCGATGGCAAAGACTAGGCGAGCCGTGCCGAGCGAAACGCCCTCGGGCAGCAGCGGCACCAGCATCTCGAAGGCCGTGGAGCTCGTGCGCGGAATGGCCAGGCACGGGCCGATGGCCAGATACACCGCCGCGACAAAGAACTCGCCAAACTTGGGGTGCACGCGGCCGGCAAGCTCGCGTGCCGTTCCGGCAAGCGCCACGGCGATAAAACCCATGACGGGCAGGCCGATGGCGGCGATGAGAAAGCCGAGCATGGCGACCGGCGTGGCAGAACCTGCCTGCAGCGCCAGCAGCGGCGGAATAATGAGGTTGCCGGCGCCAAAGAGCATCGAGAACAGGGCGATGCCGACGGTGACGACATGGTCGGAGCGCAGACCGCGCGGGGCGGATGAGGCCATGAGAGCACCTTTCGAATCAAAACAAAAACGGGACGGGCAAAAGACCCGTCCCGCAAGTATATACGCTTTAGCAGGCTAAATCGCGCAAAGCGTCAATCGCGGTATCGACTTCCTCGTCCGTGTTGAAATACCCAAACGAGAAGCGAACGACACCCTGGCGCTCGGTCCCCAGCGCGCGGTGCATGAGCGGGGCGCAATGGGCGCCGGGGCGCGTCGCAACCCCCCACCCCTGCATGAGCGCGTCCGAGATCTCGGCAGAGTCGATATCACCCACGTTGAGTGAGACGATCGCCGAGCGCACGGGCTGGTCAAACGCACCGTAGAGCGCAATGCCGGGGATTTCGCGCACGCCAGCGAGAAAGCGATCCGCCAGTGCTCGCTCGTGTGCCGAGATCGCCTCGACCCCGCCTTGTGCCTCGATATAGTCGAGACCGGCAGAAAGTCCCGCGATGCCGTGACCGTTGAGCGTGCCCGCCTCAAGGCGCGTGGGCCACTCAAGCGGCTGCAGCGCATCGAAGCTGTGAACGCCCGTGCCGCCCATGGCCCACGGAGCCACGTCAACGCCCTCCGCCACGGCCAGGCCGCCGGTCCCCTGCGGACCCATGAGCCCCTTGTGGCCGGTAAAGCACACGACGTCGAGGCCCATGGCGCGCATATCGATATGCGCCATACCGGCAGACTGCGAGGCATCGACGATTACAAGCGCACCTGCCGCATGGGCCATGGCCGCTACGCGCGCAATGTCGACCGCGTTGCCGGTCACGTTGGAGGCGTGCGTCACCACCACGGCACACGTACCCGGCGTGACAAGCCGCTCGAGTTCGTCGTAGTCGAGCACACCGTTTACGTCACAGCCCGCATGCTCAACGGTCACACCCTGCTCCGCTGCCAGGCGGTTGAGCGGACGCAGCACGGAGTTATGCTCGAGCACCGTTGTGACCACACGGTCGCCGGGGCGTACCACGCCACAGATGGCGGTGTTGAGCGCTGCCGTAGAGTTGGGCGTAAAACACACATGGTCCGCCCTCGGGCAACCAAAAAGGCGCGCGAGCTTGGCGCGGCAAGCGTGAATCGTACGCGCGGCATCGAGGGCACCCGACGTGGCCCCGCGCCCGGCATTGCCAAGCGAGCACATCGCCTGCGTCACGGCATCGATGACCTCCTGCGGCTTGCGCATGGTCGTCGCCGCGTTATCCAGGTAGATCATCGCACGACCTCCCACATATCAATCACGGTATAGCCCTCGGTGGGAACGCCCGCCGCGGTAAGCTCGCCGCGCAGCAGCTCCTCATCGGCAGGCAATGCCTTCCACGCCAGACCGCAGCCGGCAGCGACCTCCCCGGGCACGGGAATCGTTCGCCCGGGAAGGCCGCGCTCGATGCACAGGGACTCGCAACCCATGGCGGCCGCCGTGGTAGGAAACGTGATGACAAGCGCCGGTCGCTTCTCCCTCATGGCAACTCCAACCAATACGCTACGGGCGCACGACGCGCACGGCCTGCTCCATCTTCTCCACGATCACGTACATGTTGGTGACCTCGCCCACCGCAAGCTGGTCTTTAATGCCATAGTGGTCCAGGCAGGTACCACAGGTAAGGATCTCGACGCCCTGCTCGGCCAGGCCCTTCAGGTCATCGAGCACCGGCGAGCCCTCGACAGTGAGCTTGGCGCCGCCGTTGTAGAACAGCATGGTCGCGGGCAGCTCCTCCTGCTGCGTCACGGCAAAGATGAAGGCCTTCATGAGCTTGTGGCCCAGCTCGTCGTCGCCGCGGCCCATGCAGTCGGTGTAGACGGAAATGACGAGCTTGCCCTTGCCGGCGCTGGCGTCACAGAAGGCAGCGCCATCCTGCTCGGGATCAGCCACGGCAACGGCGCCAGAGGTCGCCACGGTCACGTGCCACTCGGCGTCAGAAACCTTCTCGACCGAGGCCGTGCAGCCCTTCTCCTGCGCCATCTTGGAGATGTTCTTGACGGCGGTCTCGTTGTCGACCGAGGTCACCACGGCGCCCTCGCCATCGAGCTGCTTCAGGGCTTTGAGCGTCTTGACGACGGGCAGCGGGCAGGCATCGCCCATGGCATTGACTTCAATCTTGGTAGACATAGTTTTTCCTTTCGAAAGAACCGTTCTAGAGAACGGTAAACAGTTACATAAACGTGCGGGCTAGCGAACAACGTGGACGGCAGGACCGCCTGGCACCGGCTCGCACACGCGACCGACGACGGCGGCAATACGTCCTTCGGCATGCAGACGGCGCGCAAGCTCATCCACATCGGCAGCAGGTGCCGCGATGAGCAGGCCACCAGACGTCTGCGGATCGTACAGCGCATCCAGCATGCCCGGCTCCAGGTCCTCGTCGGCAGCCACGCGCGGGCCAAAGAAGTCCTGGTTGCGGTAGGAGCCCGCGGGGATAATGCCCAAACGCGCCATGTCGAGCACCTGGCCAAAGAGCGGCACCGACCCCGACGCAAGCTCAACCTGCACGCCCGAGCCCTCGGCCATCTCGCATGCATGCCCAATCAGACCAAAGCCCGTAATGTCGGTGCAGCCGTGAAGCTCGAGTCCCTCGGCCAGGCGAATCGGCGCCTCGTTGAGGGTGCGCATCGAGTAAAACATGGCTGCGGCCTCGTCCTGCTCGATGAGCTCGCCCTTAATGGCCGTAGTGATGATGCCCGAGCCGATGGCCTTGGTCAGCAGCAGAACATCGCCCACGTGCGCACCGCTGTTGGCGAGCATGCGGTCGAGCGCGACAAAACCGCTCACGGACAGGCCGTACTTGGGCTCGTCGTCGTTGATGGTGTGACCGCCCGCGATGGAGCAACCCGCCTCGACACACTTGTCGGCGCCGCCCGCCAGAATCTGGCCGGCAACCTCGACGCCCAGGCAGCTCGGAATGCACAGCAGGTTCATGGCATGGCTCGGCCGCCCGCCCATGGCGTAGATATCCGACAGCGAGTTGGCCGCAGCGATCTGGCCAAACAGAAACGGGTCGTCGACCATCGGCGGGAAGAAGTCGATGGACTGCACGAGCCCCAGGTTCTCCCCTACGCGAAAGACGCTCGCATCGTCGGAGGTATCGAACCCCACGAGCAGGTTGTCGTTATGCACATTGGGCAAGTCGCCCAGGACCTGGGCGAGGGCTCCGGGAGCCAGCTTAGCGGCTCAACCGCTCGCGGCAGTCATAGACGTGAGCTTAATCTGATCGTCAGCCATACGAACCCCCTTCCAACAAATCAACGACTTTAAGTATACGCCCCAGGCACGCTTCCCAAGAGACCGCTGACGGCTCGAACGTCGAAGGCGGCGCCGCAAGCGCCAGCGCGATAGCATCTGCCAGCGCGCGCTCAAACAACGGAAGGTCGGCCGCCACGGGCGTGTCGACATCCGTCATACGCGGCGACGCCACCCACGTCACAGGAGCACCGGGAAGCATCGCCTCCATCCAGGGGCGAACGCCGGGCAAATCGGTCGCCACAACTTTGCAGCCGCACGCGAGGGCCTCAATCGTCACGAGCGGCAGACCCTCGTAAAACGAAGGCAGCACAAAGACGTCGGAACTGCGGTAGGCACGCACGAGCCCATCGCTATCCAAGCGCCCCGCCAGCGTCACCGGCACATCCGAGGCCGCGGTCAAGCGCTCGATACGCGCGTACTCGGCATCGTCCCCGCGGCCGCCCACAAGTACCAGACCAGATGGGCGGACGCCATCGTCAATCGGCAATGACACAGCTCGAACCAGCGACTCGACGCCCTTTTTAAAGCAAATCTTGCCCACGTACACAAGCGATCCCGGCCGCCTCGCCACGCTTGCGTCGCGGCAGAAGACGCGATGGTCGTAGCCCGTCCCAATCACGTGGATGCGATCGGCATCGACGCCGCACACCAGGCCAATCTGCTCAGCCTGCTCAGTATGGAGCGCAAAGACGGCATCGAGCCGACGAACCGCATCTACGATGCGATCGCGCTCGAGCGCATGCGAACGCAGCTGGCGCAGGTCGGTCGAATGGCACACGGCAACAACCGGCACGCCCCGGACGCACTCGCGCGCCAATGCGGTCACCAGATACAGGTGATGGCAGAGCACCAGATCGGGCCGAAACTCAGCCACCGCCCGATCGATTGCAGCAGCAAATGCCCGCTCAAATGCCTTGAGCATCGAAGGCGTCAGGTCACGATAGCGTGTGGAGGGATAGGGCATGACATCGGACATACCGCAGATGGGAAACGGCAGCTCGGGCGACTCGAACGGTACGGCAAACACGGCAGCACGCCGGTCCAGCTCGCCTTGGGTATCACCCGGTGCCGCGCCGCAAAGCACGGCGGCGCGATGCCCCGTCTCGATCTGTTCGCGCACGAGCGCGGCGAGGTAGGTACCGCTGCCGGTGCTATCTGGTTTTTGGGCCGAGATGTTGAGGATGCGCATCGACAGGGCCCCTTAAACCAGCGCCCGCGCGCGGACGGCAGCACCGATGGCACCGGCAAAGCGCGCCTGTGGCGAGGTAGTGACCGGCGACCCCAGCAGCGCGGCCAGCCGCTCCACAACGTAAGCGTTCTCGCACAGGCCGCCGGTCAGGTAGTACGGGGCACCCGTGGCCTGCCCGGCCATGGTCGCCACGCGCGACACGACACTCTCGATCACACCACGGGCGATGTTCTCGCGCGGCTCACCGCGACCGATCAGGCTGATGACCTCGCTTTCGGCAAACACCGTGCACATGCTGCTGATCTTGGTGGGCTCGCCGGAACGCGCCAGGTCGGCCATCTGCTGCTGGGAAATGCCTAGGCGGTCGGCCATGATCTCCAAAAAACGCCCCGTGCCGGCGGCGCACTTGTCGTTCATGGCAAACTTGGCCACGCGGCCGCCCTTGAGTTGGATGACCTTGGTATCCTGACCGCCCACATCAATCACCGTGCCGTGATCGCCAAACAGGCGCACGGCACCGGTACCGTGGCAGGTAATCTCGGTAACAACCCTATGCGCATAGGGCACGGCGACACGACCGTAGCCGGTCGCGATCACGCGCACGTCGTCGGCAGCCACGTCATAGCCAGCCGCGGCAAGCTCGCCGCGCAGACGCTCGGCCGCATCAACCGAGGAGAACCCGGTTGGCTGCACGCACGTCCACGCCACCGAACCCTCCCCGTCGACCACAGCAGCCTTAGCCGCCGTAGACCCGATATCGATCCCGATCCCTATCATGGCTCTCTCCCAATCTAAACATCAAAGGTAGCGGCGCGTTCAGGCGCCTTAGCTCTAGGTTTCTCAGGTGCCGGAGATTGCCCCGAAAGAGGAGCGCAGCGTATTTGGGTACGCAAGCGACGGTTTGAGGAGCAAGATCCGGTGCCTGAGGAAGCTAGAGGGTTTCGATAAAGGCGGCGATGCGCGTCTCGATCTGGCCCATGTCACCGTTGCTGTAGTCGGTCTCGATCTTCATATACGGAATACCCGCACCCTCGACAGCCTCCTGCATGCGCGCGCTCTCAACGTTGAAGGTGTGGCAGGCCTGTAGCACGCTCTCTACCACGCCATCGACATGGTACTTCTCGCACATGGTCAGTGTGTTCTCCATGCGGCCGTCGTTAGGCGTCATGACCGAGCAGTTGATATCCAGGTAGCGGTCGGCGATGGCGCGCAGAATGTCGGGCGCGTCCGGGTCGATCATCATGGCGGCCGTACGCTCGCCCGAGCAGTCATCCATGCACACGACCACGCCGCCGTTGGACTCGATGGTGCGACCGATCTTGTTGATCACACCGCCTACCGGGCAGCCGGTGATCAGAATGCGCTTGGCATCCGCCGCGACCGGGCGCTCGCCTGCGTCATAGGCCTCGCGCAGCTTGGCAACCTTTTGCTCCAGCTGCTGCGTATAGGCCTCGATATCAAAGCTAAACGTACCGGCAAACATGGTGCTCATCAGGTCGACGCCGCTCATGGCCGCCGGCTGGTTGGCCTGCAGCGCAAACATGTCGAGCTGGGCCGCACGCAAGCGGTTGCGACGACGGACGGCAGCGCGCAGGTCATCGTCGGTAATCGTAATGCCGTAGAAGTTCTCGAGTTCCTCCTTGAGCAGGCGGCACTCCTCGTACCAGCCTTCACGCTCGTAGGCGCGATCGCGACCCTGCGGAAGATGCAAAATGTGCGTGCGCTTGAGCTCGTTGAGTAGCTCGTACATCTTCTTCTTGCCGTCGCAGGTGGTCTCGCCGATGATCATGTCGCTAAAGTACGTAAACGGGCACTTTTGAGAATAGGCAAAACCGTATGTCGACTTGATGAGCGGGCACAGGTTTGCCGGCAGCACCTTCTCGGCCTCGGGAATCACCTCGTCGGATGTACCGCACAAGGCCACACTTGCAGCGCCCGCGGCATCGATAATCTCGAGCGGCGTATAGCTGCACAAAAAGCCGACCAGGCGATTACCCGCCTGCTTATAATCCTTGACGCGAATAAACGCCGCCTTGCGCTGCTCGTTGAACTCCTCAAACGTGCGCGGCAACGGCTGTTCCTCGATATCGGCCATAGTAGTTCCCCTCTCTTGTACCGATATACCGACAATCAAACAACAAACCCACGCCATACCCAAAAGGAAGCATCCTCTAGGGAATGGCGTCGATAAGCTCCTGCGTATACGGATCGCTCGGGTGCGCGATCACATCCTCGGCCGCGCCTTCCTCGACAAGACGACCGTGGTAGAGCACGCCAATCCGGTCGGACATATGCCGAACCACACGCATATCATGCGTGATAAACAGCAGCGCCACGCCCGTCGTGCGCTGCAGGTCGCGAAGCAAGTTGAGCACTTGAGCCTGAACGGACACGTCAAGCGCCGAGACCGGCTCGTCGCATACCACAAGGCGCGGCTCGCAAATAAGCGCCCGTGCCAGATTGAGTCGCTGGCGCTGTCCCCCCGAAAGGTCGTGCGGATAGCGGTCATAATGCTCTGCCAGAAGACCGACCGAGGCCAGGGCCGAGAGCGCGCGCTCATGGCGCTCATCCGCATCGCGCACGCCGGCGATAATCAGCGGCTCCTCCAAAATGCGGCCGACACGGTTACGTGGGTCAAAAGCCGTAGAGCTATCCTGAAATACCAGCTGGATCTCGCGGCGAAACGGTTTGCGTTCGCGCTCCGACATCGTGGCGAGGTCGTGCCCGCGATAGACAATCGAGCCGGATTCCGCACGCTCGAGACCACAGATCAGGCGTCCAATCGTCGACTTGCCCGATCCGGATTCGCCAACCAGGCCATAGACCTCGCCCGGTGCGATCTCAAACGACAGATCGTCCACGGCGGTAAAGGCCTGACGCTTAAAACCTGAGCCCGGCATGGGATACGTTTTAGTCAGATGTGAGACGCTAAGCAGGGCTTCGCTATCAACAGCCATGGCACTCCCCTTTCTCGACAAGCCAGCATTTAGACCGGTCGCACGCATTCACGGCAAACAGCGGAGGCTCCTGCGCGCGGCAACGATCGTCCGCCCGGGCGCAACGAGGCGCAAAGCGGCATCCACAGAGTATTGCCGTAAGCGGCGGCACTGTGCCCGGAATATCCGCCAACGTGTCAACTCGCTCGCCTTCGAGCGACGGAATGCTCGCGATGAGCCCCTGGGCATACGGGTGGCTCGGGCGCTCCATAAGGCCGCAGGCGTCGATCTCTTCTACGATTTGGCCCAGATACATGGCGTGCACGCGCGAGCAGATGCTCGTGACGACACCCAAATCATGACTGATAAAAAGCACCGCCATGCCCTCGGAGCTGTTGAGGTCGCGCAGGAGATCCAAAATCTGTTTTTGAGTCGTCGTGTCGAGTGCCGTGGTGGGCTCGTCGGCAATCAGCAGTCGCGGATGACCGGCAAGCGCCATGGCGATCATCACGCGCTGGCGCATACCGCCGCTAAAATCGCCCGGATACATGTCGAAGCGAGCCGCGGCATCTCGAATTCCCACACGCTCCAACAGCGATAGAGCCTCGTTGCGGGCTTCGCGTCGGCTCACCTTACGGTGGGCCCGCACGGCCTCGACGACCTGTGCCCCGACCGTCATGACGGGGTTAAGCGAGCTCAACGGGTCCTGGAAGATCATGGCGATATCGCAGCCGCGCACCTCGCGCATGCGCTTGAGCGGGCGCGCGAGCAGGTCCTCCCCGTCAAAGAGAATCTGACCGGTATAGGCCATCTTCTGTTCATGCTCCAATAGGCGCATGACACTCTGGGCAAACACCGACTTACCGCAGCCGGACTCGCCGACAACACCAACGATCTCGCCGGCATCGATATGTAGGTTGAGTTTGTTGACGGCTTCCAGCGCGTTGCCATCGCGGCCCACAAACGAGATACAGAGGTCGCGCACGTCCAAAAGATGCTGAGCCATGGGCTAATCCTCCTTGGTCTTGGGGTCGAGGGCGTCGCGCAGGCCGTCGCCGGCAAGGTTCAGCGAAAGCACGCTCGCGATGATGGCGATAGCCGGGAAGAAGATCATCCACCAGGCTTTGCGCATCACGTTCTTGCCCGCCTGTAGGATGTTTCCCCAGCTGGCGTCGGGCGCCTTGATACCCAGGCCCAGAAACGAGAGGGCGGCCTCAGAGAGCACGGCCTCGGCAAAGACGAAGGTCGCCTGCACCAGGAAGGGCGCCATAACGTTGGGCACGATATGCAGCCACACGATGCGCGCGGTCGAGGCGCCCTGCACGCGCAGGGCCTCCACAAAGGGCTCCTCCTTGACCACCATCGCGCGCGAGCGCACGATGCGCGACATGCTGGGCGTATAGACGATGGAGAGCGCGATGATGACGTTCCACACGCTCGCCCCCATCATCGCCATGAGCGCGATGGCCAGCAGCACGCCCGGAATGGACATAAGGCCGTCGCAGATGCGCATGAGAATATGATCGAGCCTCTCGTTGTAGCACGCATAGGCGCCGATCACCAAGCCGAGCACACTCGTCGCGAGCGTGACGGAAATGCCAACACCAAGCGACACGCGCGCGCCCGCGATGACGCGGGCAAGCAGGTCGCGGCCAAAGTCATCGCAGCCAAAGGGATGCGCGGGCGAAGGTGCCGAAAGTCGCAACGCCATCTCCTGCGCATTGGGATTAACCGTCCACACCAGCGGACCGACGAGCGCGATCAGCGCAATCGCCAGGAAAATGCAGCCGCCGACCACAAACCCCTTGTTGGCAAGAGCCTTCTTAACGTTTGCCATCATGCATCGCCCCATTTGCGAGCGCGCGGGTCAAAAGCGCCGTAAGCAAGGTCGACGACCAGATTGATCACCGAATTCAACAAGGCGATGACCAGCAGCACGCCCTGAATCACCGGATAGTCGCGACGCTCGATAGAGCTCGTGACCAGCTGGCCCAAACCGGGGATGTTAAAAATGGCCTCAGTCACCACGGCGCCCGTAATCAGGGCGCCAAAAGAATAGCCGACCGAGGTGAGAATCGGCAGCGCTGCGTTGCGCAGGGCATGGGCCAGCACAACGCGAACCTCGGAGACGCCCTTGGCACGCGCCGTCTTGACGCAGTCGAGCTGCATGGCCTCGATAACGCTCGAACGGGTCATGCGCATGAGCAGGGCCGCCTGCACGCATCCAAGCGATATGGCCGGCAACGCAAGATAGCGTAAATGGCTGAACCAGCCCTTCGATAGCGGTGCATAGCCGGCCACCGGGAACACACGCAACGTGACGGCAAACAGCCACATAAGCATGAGCGCCATCAAAAAGCCGGGTATCGCCACGCCCAAAAGAGCAACGACACGCAAGACCGCGTCGGTGCGCGACCCATGTTTGAGGGCAGCGACGACGCCGCAGGGCAGTGCAATCAACAGCGCGATGAGCTGTGCCAGAAGCGCGAGCGATAGCGTGGGGCCAAAGTGCTCGGCGATCGCCTGCGTGACGGGCTGGCGCATAAAATACGAATCGCCCAGGTCGCCGGTAAGCACGCCGCCCATCCACTCAACGTAGCGCTGCGGCAGCGGCTCGTTGAGTCCCAGGCTATCGTTGACGCGCTCGATCTGGTCGGCCGAAGCCTCCATGCCGAGCATCGAAGAGGCCGGGTCACCCGGTGTGAGATAGATAATCAAAAACACGACGACCGAGATGATGAGCATCACCGGAACCATCGCGCCTATACGTTTGAGCGTGTACTTCAACATGCGAGGCGTCTATTTCCCCTCTGAACGTGGACAGGGCGTGGCGGCCACAGGGGACCAGACCCCTCAAGCCGCCACGCCATCTATTGCATTACTCCGGACGCTTGGCATTCCAAACGATGGCGCCGTCGAGCACCTCGACGTCCTCGACGTCTGCCTGGGTGCCCGTGATGGAAGCGTAGTGGCAAAGCGGCTCGATGACGGCGATCTCATAGAGGCGCTCCTGAGCCTCGGCCCACTTCTTGGCCGCGGCGTCGGTGTCCTTGGCGGTGCGGGTCTCGGCCACGAGCTTGAGCGCCTTCTCGTCGGACAGGCCATAGAAGGCCTTGGAGACCGAGAGGGACTGGGCCGGGATGGGCTTGTAGTTGGTGGAGGCCACAAAGAGGTCCCACTGCTCGGGCTTGCTGGAGCGGATGTCCATAAAGGTCGCGAACTCGTAGCTGTCGACCTCGGCGGTGAAGCCGGCCTTCTCGAGCTGCTCCTGCAGCGCGACGGTGGCGTTGTACATATCCTTGTAGTCGGGGGTGGTCAACAGCTTGACCGTCTCACCGGCATAGGAGGTCTTGGCCAGAGCCTTCTTGGCGGCCTTGGCGTCGGCCTGGTTGAAGTACTTCTTGCCCGCGTCGGTCGCCCACTGAGTGTTCTCGGGGTTGCCAAGGTTGGGATCGATGTTGAAGAGCTCCTTCTCGCCATAGGCGGCAAGAGCGGCCGCCTCGCAGTCGATAGCCATGAGAGCGCACTTGCGGATCTCCTCGTCGGCGAAGACGCCCTCGTTCATGTTGAGGAAGGCGGTCAGAACGCCGGCGTTATGGGTGTAGAGCTTGACGTCGTCGTTGCCGTCGAAGTCGTGGTAGTTCTCGGTGGGGATCTCGCCAGCGATATCGTACTCGCCGGTCTCAAACCCGCTCACACGCGTGGAGGCCTCGGTCACGAACTGATAGTAGATGTCCTTGGTAGGCGCGGAGACCTTGCCGGTGTAGCCCGAAGCCTTGCCGTGGGCGGCGACATAGTCCTCGTAGCGGGTGAGATGGATGTACTGGTCCTGCTTCCACTCCACCAACTTGTAGGCACCGGTACCCACGTATTCGGTCACGCCGGTATCGCCCGCGGCCTCGATGACCTCGGAGGGGAAGATGCCCGGATACTGGGAGTGGTTGCCCAGGATGATCAGAAAGTCGATGGCGGGCTCGGTCAGCGTGCAGGTGACCTCGTGGTCGCCCGAGGCGGCGAAGGTGGCGCCGGGCAGCAGGCTCGCGGCGCGGTCGTTGACGGTGAGCCAGCGGTTCATCGAGGCCACGACGTCCTCGGAGCCAAACTCCTTGCCGTTGTGGAAGGTGACGCCCTCGCGCAGCTTGATGGTGTAGGTCAGGCCGTCGTCGGAGACCTCATAACCCTTGGCCAGCACGGGCTGGGGCTCGTAGTCGCTATCGAGGCCAAAGAGCGGCTCGACGACGTTGCAGATGATGTCCATGGTCACAAGCGACGACGTGGTGTGCGGATCGAGACCGTCCGGGCTCGCCGGTAACGCGATCTGCAGCTCGTCGCGATACTCCACATCCTGGCCGGAGGCAGCGGCGCTACCGCTCTCGGCGCCCGAACCGCCGCAGCCGGTGAGGCCGAGGCCCGCCATGACGCACAGGGCAGCGGAGCCGGTCAGAAAACCGCGACGGGAAACGCCCGCCTTGAATAGGTCGTTGTTCATTGAGTTCCTTTCGTGTCTGAACAAACGGATAGAATCTGCCGGGACGGCAGAAATCCCCGCCCCGGCAGCTATGCGAAGCCAATCGGCGCCCTGCGGTGCATCCGGACACCAACTGGCATGACAACAGAGAAATCCCTATCGCGTGGATAGGAACACCCGGCGGCGCAGCTTGGCGCAGGTGCGGCTAAATCGTCTCGAGGAAGGCCTCGATGCGGGTCTGGAGCTGACCGGCATCCTCGCCGGCGTAGTCGGTCGTGATGTGCATAAACGGGATGCCCGCCTCCTCGGCGGCCTTCTCCACGGCAAACGACTCCATCTCGTAGAGCGTGCAGAACTGCAGGGCCACGTCGACGATGCCGTCGGCATGCAGGTCCTTGGCCATCTGGACAATGTCCTTCATACGCTGGTCGTTGGGCGTAAAGACAGCGCAGTTGATCTTAAAGTAGCGCTCGGCGATGGCATCGAGCATCTCGTCGACCGTCTCGCCGGACTCGTCGACCAGGTCCTTGTAGTAGCGCGAGCCCGTGCAGGACTCCTCGCCCACCACGACGCCGCCGGCCTTCTCGATGAGGTTGAACAGCTTCCAGTTGGGCACGGCCATGGGCGTACCGGTGTACAGGATGCGCTTGGTCCCCTTGGGCGCCACGCCCTCGCCGGCCTCGACACGCTGCTCGCACTCAGCCGCCATATCGTTAATGGCTCCGGTCAGACGCGGCGTGTCGTCCATAAAGGCGGCCTGAACGGTCAGCAGGCTATCGAGACCGCTGATGGGCGCCGGATCGGCAGCGCGCGTGGCTGCGAGGCGCTGCAGGGCGCGACGCTTCTCATTGACGGCGTGGATGGCGGCCTTGAGGCGCTCGGGCGTAATCGTAACGCCACACTCTTCCTCGATCTTGGCGGCGAGCTTCTTGACCTCGGCCTTCCAGGTCACGAGCGTCGACTCGTCGTGCACGTTGGGAATATCCATGACGTACATGTTCTTTTGCGTGGCAAAGAACTCGTAGGCTTTCTTCTTGCCGTCGCAGGTGTTCTCGCCCACCACCAGATCACTCGACTCAATGTAGGGGCAGACCTCGCCCAACTTAAAGCCGGCAAAACTCTTGATAAGCGGACAGGTGTTGCGCGGCAGGTGCTCCTCGACCTTGTCCGTTGCCCAATCGGCACCCGAGCACAGGCCCACGGGAATGCCGTCACAGGCGAGCACGATCTCCTCGGGCACGTAGACGCAGAACGAGCCCACGATCTTGGTGGCCTCGCCAGCCTCCTTCTTGTCGAGCATCTCCTTAATGCGGCCGCTATGGATGTTGGTGGCCACAAAGTCCAGGTAGGACGTTGACTTGGGGCGGTTGTTCTGCGACAGGAACATGTCCCCGTACATCTGGCCCACGGCGCCCAGCAGCATGTCGTGGTCGGCAAGATTCATGCCGAGGCTCTCCCACATCGGATGGAAATCGAATTCTTCAGCCATGACGGTTCCCCTCTCGAACCAAAAACGGATAACAGCGGTATCGATGCACGACGGACGGCGATTGCCCGGCCGTGCTCAAACCCGGAATTTTAGGGAACCTGCCTTGCGGACGGTTATTTAGTTGTGCATCGTCTCTCCCGGAGCCGTGAACATACCTGCTCATATGCGGCTCCGAGCCATATACAGGGCACGCGCGACAACGCGACGCGAATATGTCTTCTGCGGCATCGGCGCGCCCTCCTTTTCTCGTCGAAGGTTACTATATCAACGATTGTCGTCGAGACGAACACCGTTGACATTCGTACGACAGCGTCGTGTGCCGTCGTTTAATAAATTATTACCTTGATTGATAAGAGTCTGTCATCTCTCATTCGACGAACGACAAAAACAAAGCCGCCGAGGCTTATATCCCCGACGGCATTACCCGGCGCTATCGACAAACCAAATGGATCTTACTCGCATCGAAGTGCATGCGCAGCGTCTCGCCTGCTTGCGGCAGCTCGTCGACAGGCACGCCCACCTTGTTGACCTTCCACTGCAGACGCGTGGGCGCATCAGCGCGCGGCACGTCCAGCAGCACCAGCCGCTCAAAGCGCGAATCGCTCACACGGGCCACATGCAAATCGTAGCTGTTACGGCCCCGCTCAACGCGATTGTCAACATGGAAATAGCTTGCGCGAACGCCCAGGTACGCCACATTATCGGGGACCGCGCGGCCCACGTTAAAGGTCATGCCCCAGTCGAGGGCCTCAACTTCTTCGTCGCCGATCTTGCGCGCCCGGCTTGTGTTCTTGCAGCCCGTCAGGCGCAGCGCCGCCAGCGTCTGCGGACGGCGAACCACGTCCTCGACGGAGCCGATCTCCTCAACATGCCCGTCATGCATCACGCAGATACGCTGGCACAGGCGGCACGCTTCGTCGATGTCGTGGCTCACGTAGAGGACGGTGCGGTTGCACACATCGAACAGGTCGAGCATGTTCTGCTCGAGCGCGCTCTTAAGATAGGAATCGAGCGCGCTCATGGGCTCGTCGAACATAAAGATGCCCGGATGCGCCGCCACCATGCGCGCAAGCGCCACACGTTGCTGCTGACCGCCCGAGAGTCGCGCGGGATAGCGGTCGGCAAAATCGGCTAGACCGAAAATGCTCAGATAGCGCTCGGCGAGCTTTTTGCGCGCGGCAGCGTCGCCCGCATCCTTTACACCGGCGCATACGTTATCGGCCACTGTCATGTTAGGAAACAGCTGATAGTTTTGGAACAGCAGAGCGCATTTGCGCTCCTGGGGCGACAGGTTGATGCCCGCCGCCGAGTCAAAAAAGGTCACGCCGTTGACGACGATCTTGCCCTCGTCGGGCGTCTCCACACCGGCAATGCAGCGCAGTGTGCAGCTCTTGCCGCAACCTGAGGCACCGAGCAGCGCCACGCGCTCCTCGCCGGCCTCAAGCTGTATGTCGAGCATAAACCCGGGGTAGTGCTTTTTTATATCCAGAACGAGCGACATGGCCTATCGACCTCCCTGCGGCACCGTATCATCGCGCATGAGCTCGGCCAGCGCCTCGCGATCGATACGCAAGGCATCGCCGCCCGCCGGGTCGAGCGAATCGCCCTGCCCGGTAAGATCTTTGGCCTGTTTGCGCTCAGCACGGGAGAGACCACGCTCGCGATACTTTTGCGAATGCGCCGTGTACATGTTGATGAACAGGATGACTAGGAAGCTGAACGCTATTACGACCACGACCCAAAAGAGGGCCACCGACGTATTGCCGCCCATCCACTCAAAGTAGATGGCGATGGGGATGGTCTGCGTAATACCGGCGTAGTTGCCCGCAAAGAACAGCGTGCAGCCAAACTCGCCCATCGCGCGAGCAAAGGCGAGCACCGTGCCGGCGGCGATAGAGGGCCAGCCGAGCGGCATCATGAGCTTGGCAAAGATGCGACGCTCGGACCAGCCCAACGTGCGCGCCGCATCGAGCATCTGCGTGTCGAGACTCTCGAAGGCACCGAGCGTCGTACGGTAGACCAGGGGAAACGACACCACCACGGCAGATATCACCGCCGCGGGCCAGGTAAAGACGATTGAGACGCCGTGCGCGATGAGCCACTGGCCCACCCCGGTCGAGCGGCCAAACAGCATGAGGAGCAGAAAGCCGCAAACCGTGGGCGGCAACACCATGGGGATGGTAAAGACCGAGTCGAGCAAACCCTTGATACGACTCGAGGTACCCATAGTCTTCCACGCGGCGAACAGGCCCAGCGCAAAGGAGATCAGCAGGGCAAGGCCGCTCGTTTTTATGGACACCCAAAACGGGCGATAGTCGATACCGCCCAAAAAGGAAGTCAGAGAGGTCAAGGGCCCCTGCTCGTCCCGCAACACGATAGACGACGCTTCTACCATTTGAGCGCTATCAAGCCAACGCGCGCCGCCCTTGGCCTCACCCGAGGCTGATGCAATCACCACATAGCGGTCCCCATCCGCACCGCGCTCGTCAAAGCCATAGGTATACCCGCCGGTCTCAAACGTTGTTTCCGCCGTGACATACCAAGGAAGATCCACGTCCCCTAGCTGCGCACCTCCCATGCAGTTTGCGCTGTCGAGCTCACAGACGAGGGCCTTGAGACCCGATACGCACTCGTTGTCCTGCGGATCCAACCCATACCTCTCGACCGCCTTGGGCGATATCCACACCACAACGCAATCGGCAGCAGGCGCCACTACAAGGTCCACGTCCTCGTCAACGGGAAACCGGTAGCCCTCAGGCTGGCCCCCCATGGCACGAGCGGTCCCCTTGGCCAACCGCTCAAAACCCTCGATCCCATAGGAAAGCCCATGAGCGGTCGCAGCAACCTGGGCCCCGTCCTCAGCGTCCCCAGCAAACGCAAATCCCGGCACCCAGCAAAGCACGAAGGTCAAAGCACAGGCGACAAGCATGCGGAATCTATTAAGCACGAAAAGCTCCAAGCGAATACAAGGACGGAGTGAAACACAAAACGATGGAATTATCGCGCCAAGCCGCACTACGCGGAAAGCTCAAAGCCGTACTTAGCCCAAATCTTCTGAGCCTTCTTGTTGGTCAGACAGAAGTCGATGAACGCCTTGGCTTCGTCGGCATGCTCGGAGCTCTCGGCGACAGCGCCCGGATACACGATGGGCTTGTGCGAATCCTCGGGGCACACAAAGGCCTCCTCGATGCCGTCGTAGCGGAAGATGTCGGAGCTGTAGACAAAGCCAGCCACGCAGTCGCCTGTGGACACATAGGCAGCTGCGGTGCCCACTTTATCGGCCAGTGCGACCTTGTCGGCGATCTCGGGAGTATACTCGCCGTCGTCGCCCTCGGTGCCGGTGTAGAGGCCCACGGAAGCCAGCGCCTGGTTGGCGTACTTGCCGGCGGGAACGGTCTTGGCGTCGCCGAGGGCGATCTTGCCGTCCAGGTTCGCGACGTCGGCGATGGCCTCGATCTTGGTGTCGGAGCCCTCAGCGCGAATAATCACGAGGTCGTTGACGAACATGTCCTCACGCGTGTCGGCGTCGACGAGCTCGGCGGTCTCAGCGTCGTCCATGGTGCCCTTGGAAGCGGTGATGAGCAGGTCGACCGTGGCGCCGGCACGCATCTGCTCAACGAGGTCGCCGGAGGCCTTAAACTGCGTATCGGCAAAGGTGGTGCCGGTCTGGTCGGTGTAGAGCTCCTGGACCTCGGGAAGGGCCTTCTCGAGGGAGTTGGCAGCGAAAACCTGAAGCTCGACAGCCTTCTTGGAAGATGCCTTAGCAGAACCGGCATCGGAGCCAGTCGGCTCGGACGTCTTGTTGCCGGAGCAGCCGGCAAGGCCAAGGCCGGCAGCAGCAGAAAGCGAGACAAAACCGCGGCGTGAAACCATATCGAACATATTCAACCCTTTCGGATCTTGTGCCCGGGCACCCCGCCGCGGGCTTTAATCTGCAATCAGATTATACTTCTGCGCGAATAATGATAGTGAAATATTATTCTCGTCAGAGAATATAGTTTCAAGTTACCATGCACCTCGGCGTCGATTCGGCGGAAAACAAAGGCGGAGCAGCCGTTCAGGTCGCCCCGCCGCAGGTAAACCGCTTAGTTGGTATGTCCGCCGCCCGCCGTCATCTGAGCCGCATGCTCCAGCTGGTCTGCTATGGCCTCCCAGCTTTCGCGGGCGGCCTTCGTAGAACCGGGAAAGTTTACGACAAGTGTATGACCTCGTTGCATGCAAATAGCGCGCGAGAGCATGGCGCGGCGCGTCTTGGTCATGGAGTAGGCACGAATTGCCTCGGCAATACCCGGCACATCGCGGTCGCAGACGGAACGCGTCGCCTCGGGCGTCACATCGCGCATCGAAAGCCCCGTGCCGCCGCAGGTGAGCACGACATTGGCGTGGCACTCATCGGCGGCTTCCACAATGGCATCACCGATCTCGCTGACGTCGTCGCGCACGACCACATGTGAGGCGACCGTCCAGCCCTGTGCTTCGATAAGTTCCTCGAGTGCGGCTCCGGCCTCATCCTGCAAAAGATCGCGTGTGTCCGAGCACGTCACGATCGATATCTTCAGCTCCATAGCATTCCCCCTACAACACGGCGCCCTCGGGCAGGTCGACGCGAACAACGTCCACGGCATCTCCCGCCTTGAGCTCGCACGGTCCTTCGTCAATACGCAACAGGCAGTTCGCACGCTGCATAGTTCCAAGCAGCGCCGAATTCTGTGTCTTGGCCTCGGTCACCAACAGCTCACCGGTCTCGGGGTCGCGCAAAACCGTGGCGCGATCGAAGAAGCGGCGATGCTGTCGCTTTTTCACGCCGTGCGTGAGCGTCGCCTGCTGCACGGGACGCGCAACCTCGGCAAAACCGCGCATCTTGCGAATCGCCGGACGGGCAAGCATCTCAAAGCCCACATACGCCGCGGCCGGGTTGCCCGAAAGCCCCAGGTACGGCTTACCCCCGAGCAAGCCAAACGTGATGGCCTTGCCCGGACGCATCGAGATGCGGTCAAACAGCACCTCGCCCTCGCGCCGGACGAGCGCCGTCACATAGTCGTAATCGCCCGCCGAGGCGCCACCGCTCGTAATGACAAAATCGCACTCCTGCACGGCACGATGCACCAGTTCGGCGATCGCCTGCTCATCGTCGGGCGCAATGCCGTAGAACACGGGCTCGGCTCCTGCATCGAGCGCCTCGGCCATCAACGCCGACGAGTTGGAGTCGCGAATCTGACCGCGCGCCGGTACCTTACTCGGTGCGACCAGTTCCGTCCCCAGCGAGATAATGCCCACGCGCGGCGCGGCGTGCACCTTCACGCTTGCATACCCGGCGCTTGCCAGCAGACCCGCGCCCGCCGGGGCCACAACCTCTCCAGCACGCATCACAACATCGCCGGCATGGGCCTCCTCGGCAGCAGAGCGAACGTTCTCCCCCACCTTGGCCGGCGCCGAGAAGCGAACGTGCGAGCCCTCGTTGCCATCGCCGTCGAGCACATCGACGATCTCGTATTTCACCACGGCGTCGGTACCTTCGGGCACCGGCGCGCCCGTCATGATGCGGACCGCCTCGCCCGCGCCGATTGTGCCCTCAAACACATGGCCCGCGGCCTCGTGTCCGATAACGTCGAGCGTCACCGGCGCCTCGCCAGATGCCTGCGCCAAGTCCGCCGAGCGCACGGCATATCCGTCCATTGCGCTGTTGGCAAACGGCGAGATGTCGATATCGGCCACCGCGTCCTCGGCCAAGGGAAGACCGGCGGCCTGCCACACGGGAATCTCGATGAGATCCGTCGGAGCAACGTGCGACAGAACAATCGATTGCGCATCCTCCAGTGGAATGAGTTTCTCTACCATATGTACCTCTTAATGCCACGGCGCACAACAGGGGCGCCAATTCTTTATGCTTGTCTCAGTATAATCCCCCGAAGCACGGCCGCGACTCGGTCTGTACCCGCAAATACACCTGTCGGTTGCAGGCCGCGAAACAGAATGGAAACCAACCCACCTGCTCGTTGCGTTTACCGCGTTTTATAATGCTCGTGTTGCAACCTTAAAGAGGAACGTATGGCTCAAAACGACAAACCCGAAAGCGCAAACGAGGCTCAGGATCATTCCCAGCCGCTCGACGACGGCGGCTTTTTCTCCCTTAACGACGTCATCATGGCAGGCAGGCATCAGCTCACCCGCTCCGAGCAACTCTTGGCTGCCGACACGCGCCGCAACGCCCGCAACCTACTCGCGAGCGCCAAGTTGCTCGTACTCGTCGTCATCGTCTCGCTCACCATGGGCGTTGCCGCTTGGGCGTTTTTGGCCTCGCTGAATATCGCCACCGACTATCGCGAGCACCATGCGTGGATTTACGCACTGCTTCCCGTTGTGGGCGTTGCCACCGCATGGGTGTACAAAAACCACGGTCTTGCCGCCAAACGCGGTAACAACCTGGTCATCGACTCCGCTCTGGGCACACGCCTCATCCATATGCGCATGGCCGTCCTCACCTTCGTCTGCTCCACGCTCACGCACCTAACGGGCGGATCGGCCGGTCGCGAGGGAGCTGCGGTGCAGATTGGCGGCACCATCGCCAGCAACATCTCGAGTCTCGCCCACCTCAAAAAGCATGACCACCACGACCTCATGCTCGCCGGCATCTCGTCGGCCTTTGGCGCCGTATTCGGCTCACCCCTTGCCGGAGCTTTCTTTGGCATGGAGATGTGCTTTATCGGCAAGATCGACTACACCGCGGGCATCTACTGCCTGGTCGCCTCGTTTACCGGCTACTTTACATCACTCGCCCTGGGTACCGAGTACGAGGCGAATGTTATCGCCAGCGTTCCCAACATGACACCACGGACGGTTGTCATCGTTGTTATCAGCGCCATTATCTTCGGTCTGACGGCACGCCTCTTTGCCTGGTCAGTTCGAACCGTCAAGAGCCTGTACGGTCGCTTTATCACCAATTACCTCGTTCGCGCACTCATAGGCGCACTCGTGGTTTTGGCCGCCTATGCCCTTCTCGACGCCTGGAACTACGCCGGCCTTTCCACGTGGCTTTCCGGCGCCGGATTTGCCGGCAACACCACCCTGGCAGACGCAGCCATCAAGTTGGTCGTCACAGCGCTTACCCTGGGTGCGGGCTTCCAAGGCGGCGAGGTCACGCCCCTGTTTGGCATCGGTGCGGCGCTCGGCGGCTGGATCGGTTGCCTCGTCGGAATCGACCCCAGTTTTCTGGCGGCTCTCGGCATGCTCGGCGTGTTCTGTGCCGGCCTCAACGTGCCCATCACCACCTGCATGATGGCCATCGACCTGTTCCACGGCACGGCAGCCGGGTTCTTTGTCATCGTGGCCTTTATCAGCTACCTAACTGCCGGACACCGCGGCGTGTACCCCGCCCAGCGCATCATCTCGCCCAAGCGCCGTTCGCTTATTGTGGATGAGGGCGGTACGGTAGCGGATGCTATCGAGCGCCACAACGACCTGATAGAGTAGACGTAAGTATTCGACGTGCAGCCACAATCGGGGGCAATTCGACCTGAGCGCGACCGCACCGTCACGTCATACGCCGGGAGTCGCCCCATGCACGCAACTGATTTTGGCCGCACGCTCATCATCGCCAACCCAGCCGCCCAGTCGGGTGCGGCGCACGAAGTTGCCGAGCGCCTGCAACGCTTTTTGGACATGACTGCACGCGCATCCCAGTTTGACTTGGTGCTAACCGAGCGCATGGGACACGCCAAGGAGCTGGCCGCACAGGCCCAGGGCTATCGCACCGTTATCGCCCTTGGCGGCGACGGCGTGATTCACGAGGTCGTCAACGGGCTTATGACGCAAGAGGAGGACGCCCGCCCCGCCCTTGCCGTCCTGCCCGTGGGCTCCGGCAACGATTTTGCCCAAACGCTCGGCATCGAAGATTTCTCCGGCAAGGATTTTGGCGCGCTGCTCACCTGTGAGCTGCAGCGTCAGGACATCGGGCGGATTCGCTCATGGAACCCCGCATGCGGCAGCGGCGAGGCGATCGTCGAGTATTACGACCAGACGCTTTCGGTCGGCATCGATGCCGCCATCGGCCTTGGCACCACCGAGCTGCGCAAAAAGACCGGCTTGACAGGCGCATCGCTCTACACCCTCTCGGGACTTGAGCAGTTTGGTCTACGCTATCGCAACTACCCCATGACAGTCAGCTTTGACGGCGCGCCCGCCGAGCGCGTGAGGGCGATCATCATGGCGATTCAGCTGGGCCCCACGTATGGCTCGGGCTATCGCATCTGCCCCGATGCCGATCCCTGCGACGGCATGCTCGACGTCTGCTACGCCTGCGGCCCCGTCCCCCGTGCGGTCGCGCTTCCCATGTTCCTTTCGGCCAAGGACGGCCACCATACCAAGTTGCCACCGGTTCGCATGCGCCGATGCCGCCATGCCGAGCTCACTTTTGAGGAGCCAGACTACCCCATCCAAGCCGACGGCGAGCCCGTTGTCGCCTCGCGCATCGAGGTCGACATCCTCGGCGGCGCCCTCCACGTCTGGCACCCCACCCGCTAGCCACCCCTAAGTTGCGGTGAAATAGGGACTGTTTATGCAGTTAAAGCCGCAAAACAGTCCCTATTTCACCGCAACTTATGAAGAGATCATTCGTCGCTGCCCGGTTTGCGACGGTTGGCCTTTTTAATGGCGTTGAAGTGCTTGTCATTGAGCCTGCGTTGGCGAGAGCGCTGAGGCACCTTGGTCTTTACGCGTCGACGCGGTGGACGACCACGACGCTCAAGCTCTGTCCTCAGCTTACGCAGACAGCTCGCACGATTCTGAAACTGACTACGGCTCTCGCGCGCCGTCACGACAATCCCCGTGGGCCCATGTTTCATACGCACCGCCGAGTCCGTCGTGTTGACGCCTTGTCCGCCCGGACCCGTCGCGCGAAACACCTGCACCTCGCAATCGCGCGCCAATTCCTCGGCCGACATCTCGGCATAGCGCGCATACTCGCGCCATCCCATCTTGTTCTCATCCATATCAACACCTCCCCTCATACAAAAAATGTGACAAAGGGACGATCCCTTTGTCACATCGCATACCAATCGCTTGTGTTGCGCGCTTAGGCGAAGGTGATCTCGCCGGTCTCACAGTCCATATCGGCGATGCGGGCCAGGCTCTCAACGCGGAAGCCGCGCTCGCGGAGCTTATCGCCGCCGCCCTGGAAGCCCTTCTCCACTGCAATGCCAATACCGGACACCTCGGCACCCGCAGCCTCGCAGATCTTGATAAGACCCTCGAGCGCGCAGCCGTTGGCCAAGAAGTCGTCGATAATCAGGACCTTGTCGCCCTCGGACAGGAAGCGCTTGCCAACGATGACCGGGTACTCCTTCTGCTTGGTAAAGGAGTAGATGGTCGTGGCATACTGCTCGCCGTCGAGGTTGATGGACTGCGCCTTCTTGGCAAAGACCACCGGCACGCCGCCAAAATGCTGGGCTGCGATGCAAGCCATGCCAATGCCCGAAGCCTCGATCGTCAGGATCTTGTTGATCTCGACGCCCTCGAACAGACGGGCCCACTCGGCACCCATGTGGTCGAACAGCTCAACGTCGCATTGGTGGTTGAGGAAGGCATCAACCTTAAGGACGTTACCGGCCTTTACGATGCCGTCATGGCGAATACGATCCTCAAGCTCCTGCATGGCGCAACCCCTTCTTGCGGCAACGATACCGCGCGATTAATAAACGTTGCTCGATAGTCTACCACGGACCGACCCCCGCCCGTCCCACAAGCCGCATCGCACCATAAAGCCGCAAGACTAGTAGATAGGCCCGATTCGTGACAGACGGCCTCCCAACACGCTAATGGCGGGCGCGTATCTTCACCAAACGCACCATGGCAAGCGCAAAGCCCACGGCGGCCACAGCCATGAGTACGTAGAACACCGAACGGAAACCAAACAAGAACACATCCGGACGACCCGCAACAAAACTGGTCACGGCCTCGCCCATCGCCACACTCATCTGCCCATACAGGATATTCGACGCCACCGTAATGCCGAGTGCCATGCCGGCGTAGCGCGCCAAACTGCCCAAGCTGCCCGCAAAACCGAGTGCCTCGCGCGGGGCTGAGCCCATGTACAGGGAGTTGTTGGGGCTCTGGAAAATCGACGTACCGCACGACATAAATGCGACGCAGCACACAATCACAGGGATGGAAGCGTGCTCGTCGAGCGTGCTTACTGCAAAGAGACCGCACACGTACACGCCCAGGCCGACCGCCGTGGGGCCCTCGCAGCCAACACGATCCGAAACCGTACCCGAAAGCGGGCCGATAAAGGCATTCACCATTGGCAGCGCCAAAAAGAGTAGTCCAGAGATATCAGAACCAAAGCCGTGGGCGTCCTGAAAATAGAACGGCAGGATAAACTCGGATGCGCCAATACCAACGAACACGATGAGCATGCAGGCAAGGTTAATAGTAAAGGCCGAATTTGCAAAGCAGCGACGAGCGGCCTCGATCAGGGACATGGGGCGCTCGCCGGCCTCCGGCTTAACATGCGGCAGCGTGTAGAGCCCCACGATAAACGAGATCACGCCAATGGGCAGGTTGATGAGGAAGATGCTCTCCCAGGGAAAGCTTGCCACCAGCATGCCGCCGAGCACGGGGCCACACATCATGCCGAGGGCCACAAAGGTCGCAAGAATACCCATGGCACGGCCTCGTTCGCGCGCCGGAAACGACTCGGTGATGATACCCATGTTGTTAGCCATGGCCGCCGCGCAACCGACGCCCTGAACAATGCGTGCCAGGATAAGAACCTCGAGCGAGGCCGAAAGGCCGCACAGCAGCGAACCGACCGAAAAGACGATGACGCCCAGCTGGAACACATTCACCTTGCCGCGCACGTCGCCCAGACGGCCAAACGGCAACATAGCCACGCACGTCGCAAGCAGATACACCGAGCTTACCAGCTGAATGCGATCGAGGCCCACGCCCAGCTCCTTTTGCATCACGGGCAGTGCCACGGTCACGACGGTCGAATCCAGACACACCATAAACGTCATGATGAGAACGGTAAACAGAATCGCCCACTTGTTCTTGCCATGGGTGTCGCCCTCAAGGGCAATGTGCTCGCGGCGCAGCTGCTCTGCGGTTTTCTCCATATCCATCCTTTCGAGTGGCGCAACACAAAAAAACGGGGCCCCAATCGCCTGCAAACAGCCGCGATTGGGGTCCCGCCTACGGAATCGGAACGAAAGGTCGCCGAAGCTTTCTGCCGGCATCGGCACCTTGTACGAACGCTAGCCTAGCACTGCTCGAGCGCCTGCTCAAGGTCGGCAATCAGATCAGCCGTGTCCTCGAGGCCGCACGACAGGCGTACCATGTCGGCGGAAATGCCACAGGCGATGAGCTCCTCATCGTTCATCTGGCGATGCGTGGCATTAGCGGGATGCAGGCAGCAAGTGCGGGCGTCGGCCACGTGCGTGGCAATCTGGGCGAGCTTGAGGCTCTTCATAAAGGTCTCCGCCGCCGCGCGACCACCGTTAAAGCCAAAGCTCACCACGCCGCAGGTACCGTTGGGCATGTACTTCCGAGCCAGGTCATAGTACTTGTCGCCCTCCAGGCCCGGATAGCTCACGAAGCGCACCTTGGGGTGGCTCTGCAGGAACTTGGCAACGGCCAGGCCGTTCTCGCAATGACGCGGCATGCGCACATGCAGGCTCTCGAGCGAGCTGTTCAAGAAAAACGCCGCCTGCGGGTTCTGCATGGGGCCAAGATCGCGCATGAGCTGCGCGGTGGCCTTGGTAATGAAGGCGCCCTCGCGACCGAACTTCTCGGCATACGTCACGCCGTGGTAGCTCTCGTCGGGCGTGGTGAGACCCGGGAACTTGTCCGCATGGGCCATCCAGTCAAACTGACCGTGGTCGACGATCACGCCGCCAAGGTAGGCAGCATGTCCATCCATGTACTTGGTGGTGGAGTGCGTAACGATGTCGGCGCCCCACTCAAAGGGGCGGCACATCACGGGCGTCGGGAAGGTGTTGTCGACCATCAGCGGCACGCCGTGGTCATGTGCGGCCTTGGCAAAGCGCTCAATATCGAGCACGGCAAGGGCAGGGTTGGCGATCGTCTCGCCAAAGACGAGCTTGGTATTGGGCTCAAAGGCTGCCTCGAGTTCCTCGTCGGTGCAGTCGGGGGCAACGAACGTGCAGGTCAAACCCATGCGCTCCATGGTATGGGCGAGCAGGTTGTAGGTACCGCCGTAGATGGCAGAGCTTGCGACCACGTGATCGCCGGCACCGGCCACGTTAAAGATCGCAAGGAAGTTCGCAGCCATGCCCGAGCTCGTGAGCATCGCAGCGGTACCGCCCTCCATCTCGCAGATCTTGGCGGCAACCAGATCGCACGTGGGGTTCTGCAGGCGGCTGTAGAAGTAGCCCGACTCCTCCAGGTCAAACAGCTTGCCCATGTGCTCGGACGTGTCGTACTTCCACGTGGTGGACTGGTAGATGGGCACCTGACGCGGCTCGGCATCTCCCGGGTGATAGCCGCCCTGGACACATGTAGTACCGATGGTCTGCTCGCTCATATCTAGCTCCCTTGCCTGGGTTTTAGTTTTATTCGGTTCACGATACCGCTACCCCGCACCCCTCTCAACCCATCCCCAAAGTAGGTTATGGGACTAATTGATCAGGGGGTATTTATCTCAAGCCTTAGGCATTGCTCGATAGATAAAAATGAGGCATACATGAAGCTCTCGATGATTACATGCACCGGCACGGGTACCATAGGCGGGTACACCGTGACCAAGGAGACAACGATGAAGCAAATCGATACGGCCCAGCTCGACATCACCGCCCGTCAGGCTCAGGCTGCCGAATACCACGCCCGTGGCTTTAACTGCGCCCAGGCCGTCGCCTGCACGCTCGCACCTGCCGTCGGGCTCGACCCCCAGACTGCCTTTATCCTCACCGAGGGCTTTGGAGCCGGCATGGGTGGCATGACCGAAACCTGCGGCGCCATCTCGGGCGCCGTGGCCATCATGGGCTTTGTAATGAGCGACGGCATGGAAAATCCCAAGACCAAGGGCCAGACCTACAAGCTGTCGCGCGAAATCGCCAAGCGTTTTGGCGAGAAGAACACGACGACCGTCTGCGGTACGCTCAAGGGCATCGGATCGGACAAGGGTCCGCTCCGCAGCTGCCCCGGTTGCATCGACGATGCCGTCGAGATCGCCTGCGATGTGCTAAAGCAGCTCGCCGAGTAGACGGCAGCAGCATAAAACGACGGCCGGCGCGCTTGGGATCCATCCAAAAGTACGCCAGCCGTCGCCGTTAGAACTCGGCAAATTCGGGGGCGCCGGCCTCAATCTCCTCGCGCCCCGCCATAAGCTCGCGCATCTTAGCGCAAAAAGACTCCTGCTCCCCCGCCTTAAACGCCAAATGAATTGTCACGGCATCCGCGTAATCGGTATCCGAAACCTTGGCACCCGAATCCTGCGCCAAACGAAGCACCTGCTCATACTGCGGATAGGCCACATGCACGTCAACCGGTACGACGCTCGTCATCTCGACGATCTGCCCGGCCTCCTGAGCCGCGGCCACCGCCGCCTGCGTCGCCGCGGTATAGGCGCGTACCAAGCCACCAGGCCCCAACAACGTGCCACCAAAATAGCGCGTCACTACGCAGCAAACATTTTTGAGCCCTGCACCGCGCAGTACCTCGAGCGTCGGCATACCGCTCGTGCGGCTCGGCTCACCGTCATCGCTCTGGCGCTCGCGTCCATCGACCAAAATCCACGCGGGAACATTGTGTCGAGCGTCGTAATGACGCTTGCGAACCATCTCGATAAAGGCATTCGCCTCATCCTCGGACTCAATATGGACCAGCTGGGCAATAAACCGGCTCTTTCGGTCCACAAACTCGCCCGAAGCCTCAATATTCGATTGCAGAGTAAAATAGCTGTCCAACAAAGCCCCTCAACAACAAGCAAAGCAACAAACAGCCTCAATAATACGGCAAAGACAGCACCGTTGCCCTCGCCAACAAGAGCGGAAACGCCAATGATACCGTCACCAACAGCGAGAACCCGTCAGCGCGAGCAAGGTGCCTTGAAAGACGAGATTGCAACAGAAATGAGGCTGCCGATGACCAGATAAAAACAGCGAGACGGCGTCAGCTGAGTCGATTTGGCCCGAAAGAGGAGGGAGCACGCCTTATGGCGGCGACCGACGAATGAGCGCCAAATCGGCCAGCTGACGCCGTCGCAGCGTCAACATAGTTGCTGAGTGGGCCTATAAGCCGGGTTCTGTCGTGAACGGTCATTTATCTTGTCTGCACGTTACCATGCAGCTCCACGCACGCTACCCGAACGCGGGCCGGGCCGGCCCATAGCGTTCCTATTCGCGCTTGCTCCGGATGGGGCTTGCCAAGCCGCCGTGTTGCCACGACGCTGGTGGTCTCTTACACCACCGTTTCAGCTTTTCCCTTTACGCCTTGCGGCGCAGGTGGGAGTCTTCTTTTCTGCGGCGCTTTCCGTCGGATCACTCCGCCCGGCCGTTAGCCGGCATCCCGCCCTCTGGAGCCCGGACTTTCCTCACGCGTGCTGCAAGCAGCACATCGCGCGACCGTCTGGCCCACTCAGCAGTGCAAGAGTGTAGCACACCGTTGCCGCAGGCAATGGCACAACACAAGCGTTCGACACGATAAACCAAGAACCACCCATGCGCTACAATAGTCCCGTCGATGGGCAACGTCGTCAGTCGAGACGCGACCGCGCTCCGCACCCCTCCGTCTACTCGGTGCGTTCCCGCCTCCTCCCCGAGGCGGGATGTCGGCATTTTTTCATGCACCGACAACCCAATAGCAAACAGACAACTCGGGCAGCATTGCGCACGGGCAGCATCGCGCACCTCAACAGCAAATGCAAAAAGGGACCCGTCCATTACGGACGGGTCCCTTAAAACAAGTGATCGTCAAACCGATTTACTCGGCGTCGGTCTCCTCGTCCTTCTTCTCGGAAGGCAGCGGGGTAACCTCGATCTCGACGCCCAGAGTCTCAGCAGCGGACTTCATGGACAGGGAGATACGACGACGGTCGAGGTCGATCTCCATGACCTTGACCTGAACCTTGTCGCCCACGTGGGTGACCTGAGAAGGCTGATCGACGTGCTTGTTGGCCATCTCGGAGATGTGCACCAGGCCCTCGATGCCCTCGCCCAGATCGACGAAAGCGCCGAACGGGACAAGCTTGGTCACAGTGCCCTCGACGATAGCGCCGACGGGGTACTTCTTGACCAGTGCGCGCCACGGATCCTCGGTGGTCTGCTTGAGACCCAGGGAGATGCGCTCGCGGTTGAGGTCGACGTCGAGAACCTCGACCTCGACCTCCTGGCCGACCTTGACAACCTCGGAAGGATGGTTGACGTGGTTCCAGGAGAGCTCGGAGATGTGGATGAGGCCGTCGATACCGCCGAGGTCGACGAAGGCGCCGAAGTCGACGATGGAGGAAACGGTGCCCTGGAGACGCATACCAGACTTGAGCTTGGACAGGATCTCGGAGCGCTCGGCCTTACGGGACTCCTCGAGCACGACGCGACGGGAGAGGACGACGTTGTTGCGGTTGCGGTCCATCTCGATGACGCGAGCCTCGATGCGGGTGCCCATGTAGGAGGTGAGGTCCTTGACGCGACGGAGGTCGACGAGGGAAGCGGGCAGGAAGCCACGCAGGCCGATGTCGAGGATCAGGCCGCCCTTGACAACCTCGATAACCTCGCCCTCGACGTTCTCGCCGGAGTTGAACTTCTCCTCGATGCGGTTCCAAGCACGCTCGTACTCGGCACGCTTCTTGGACAGGACCAGACGACCGTCTTTGTCCTCCTTCTGGAGAACCAGAGCCTCGATGGGATCACCGAGTGCAACGATGTCTGCAGGGTTAGCGTCCTTGCG